>NZ_CP084752.1:0-600000 GCF_020535545.1 Roseateles sp. XES5 | reverse complement strand
CCGCCGCCGCGCGGCTCGCGGAAGTAGCGCGGCTGCTCGCCGCCGGTGACGTAGGACGTGCCATAGGCGAAGGGGCCGTCCTTGACGGGCACGGAGCTGTCGTCCTCCTTGATGCGCCCGCGCATCTCGGAAAACAGCACCTTCTGCAGCGCCTCCGTATCGGCCATCGCCGCCGTCATATAGGCGTTCTCGGCCTCCAGATGCGCGCGGATCTCCGGCTGCAGGATCGAGGGATCCTTGAACATCGCCTGCCAGTTCTCGTCCCGGAACCAGGCGTAGTCGTCGGTGCGGGTAATGCCGTGGCGGGTATCGGAAACAGGCTTCTTGGCGGCGACGGGAGCGGCGGGAAGGTTTTTGAAGACGGACAAGAGATCACTCCGGCAAATCGGTAGGCGGGAGAAGACAGATAGAGAGCCGTGCCGCCCGCATCAAGCGGCAAGCGTGCCTGGCGGGGCGACGACCCGGTCGTGCAGCACCATGCCGGCCAGCATGAAGGCGACGAAGAGCAGCGGTTCGAGCCGGCCGAGCGACAGGGCGGCGATGGCGGGGCCGGGGCAGAAGCCGCCAAGGCCCCAGCCAGCGCCGAAGATCGCCGAACCGAGCACGAGCCGGCGGTCGACGGCGCGGTTGTCCGGCAGGTGGAAGCGCATGTCGAAAGCCGGACGCGGCAGGCGGCGGATCAGCCGCAGGCCCACAACCATGGTGGCGACCGCACCGCCGAGCACGAAGGCAAGGCTCGGGTCCCAGGCGCCCGTCACATCGAGGAAACCCTGCACACGGGCGGGATCCAGCATGCCCGACAGGGCAAGGCCAAGGCCGAAGAGGGCGCCGCAGGTGAGCGCCGCCAGGATACTGAAGAGCGGACGGGTCACAGGCCGAACCCCCTGAGCGTGGTGACGGCCAGCACGCCGGCGGCAAGGAAGCTGGCGACGGCGGCGAAGGCGCGTGGCGAAAGGCGTGAGAGCCCGCAGACCCCATGGCCGCTGGTGCAGCCCGCGCCATAGCGCGTGCCCACGCCCACCAGCAGGCCGGCGACGGCGATGAGCGGCAGGGGCGTGGTGACGCTCATGGTCGGAAAGCCGCCGGTAAAACCGCGGTAGAGGAGGGGGCCGAGCAGCAGGCCGGCAACGAAGCCGGCATTGGCGGCGACGTTTACGCCCTGCGCCAGCCGTCCGACAATGCCGCTGATGCCGGCGACGCGGCCGTTGAGCGCCAGGAGCAATGTGGCGGAGAGGCCGATCAGCATGCCGCCGAGCAGGGAAGGGAGATAGGCGGTCATTGCGGGCTGTCCTCCGCGCAGAAGATGGCATGGAGCGCGGCGACCAGGCGGGCCGCCTTTTCCGCCGTCAGGCGGTAGAAGATCTGCTTGCCTTCCCGCCGCGTCTCGACGATGCCGGCCTCACGCAGCAGGGTCAGCTGCTGCGACAGGCTCGGCTGGTGCAGGCCGAGCCTGTCTTCGAGCGCGCCGACGGAGAACTCACCCTCGACGAGCGTGCAGACCAGCATCAGCCGGCCGGGATGAGCAAGCGTTTTGAGGAGGCCGGCGACCTCCGCCGCCCGCGCAGCCAGGGCGTCGGCGGCATGAGGCGGGGCGGTGTCGGCGGAAAGAGGGATGGGCAAGGCGGTCTCCGCGCAAGAACATTATACACTTTCATAGAATGTATAATGTTCTTGCGCAAGCCCGATCAGCCCGGCAGGCTCCGGCGCGCCTTGCGCTTGGCGGGACGCAGTTCGTCGGCAATGGTCATGCCGATGATGGAGAGCGGCAAAGCCAGCATGGCGCCGGCCGCGCCCCACATCCAGGTCCAGAAGATGATGGCGGTGAAGATGATGAAGGCGTTCACCTCCAGCCGTTTGCCCATGACGGCGGGCATGACGAGGTTTTCCATGGTGAGGTGAACGAGGAAAAAGCCGATGGCGGGCAACAGGCCGATCATCACCGTGTCATGCGTCAAGAGGCCGGCGGTGGCGAGCGCGATGGTCATCAGCGTCACGCCGAGGAAGGGCACGAAGCTGGAAAGGAAGGCGAAGAGACCCCAGAGCGCCGGCATGGCGAGCCCGCCGCCCCAGGTGATCAGCGCCGTGACGACGCCGAGCGCGGCATAGACCAGGGACGCGGTGGCGAAATAATAGCCGAGCGCACTGTCGATGGCGTTCATGATGCGGATGGTCGTCAGCCGCTGGCCGCGGCGCGGAAAGGACAGGATGATCATCTGGCGCAGCTTCAGGCGCGCGGAGAGAAAGAGCACGAGCGCGGCGAAGAAGATCATGCCCTGCAGCAGAGCGGGCGTCAGGCTCGCCGAGAGGATGCCGAGGATGCTGCCGGTGTTTTCCAGCACCTTGTCCATCGACATCTGCCCGCCCTGGAAGGTCTCGGGACGAATGTTGAGCCAGCCGAGGCGGGAAAACAGCGGCGTGATGCGGTCATAGGCGCCGCGCACCAGATCCGGCGCATTGGACGCGAGCTGTGCGATGGGATCGGCCAGAAGGCCCGCGACGAGGAAGAGGCCGGTGCCGAAGAGGCCGGCGAGCAGCAGCGCGGTCGGCAGCGGCGGAATGCCGAATTCGGTAAGCTTTTCCGCCGCCACGCCGAAGATGAGGCCGGTGACGACGGCAAGACAGAGCGGAATGAGGATCGGCGCCATCAGGTAGACGACACCCATGGCCATGATCGCGAAAATGCCGATCACCGCCCAGGCGCTGGCAATGTCGAGGCCGTAGCGGCGTGGCCGGCCTTCCGAAAGGTCCTTTTCAAGGTCGAGACTGCCCTGCAAGAGGCGGCGTTCGGCCGGTTTTCCCGAGACATCGTGCATGGCGCTTCCCCAATTCGCGCCGGAAACGCATCAGGGGGCGGGAAGTTCCAGCAATCGCGCATGAAACCCAAGGTGGGTTGCGGCCTGTCGTCAAATCGACATATTGCGCGTTAACCCCGAATTAAGACGTCGGCAGGACGGCAAGAAGAGGAGGCACATCCTTGAAACGACAGGCTAGCGGGTTCCGCATCGCCCTTTGCGCCCTTGCGCTTTCCCCGCTTTGCGCGGCTCCCGCACTCGCCATCGACGCGCGCATCCGCAGCCAGCTTGAAAAGCTGACGCCGGAGGAGCGGCTGGAACAGCGCTGCGACATGGAGGCGATGGACCGCATCAGCGACGGCAAGGGCGGCTTCCGCCCGGACAAGGTGATCGCCTATGCCTTCGGCGATCCCAAGCTGGAAGGCACCACCTTCAAGACGAGGGGCGCGGTCTTCCGCAGCAAGGGCGAATGGTTCCGCCTGTCCTACAAATGCGAGGCGAGCGACGACCGGCTGGAGGTGAACGCCTTCAAGTACAAGGTCGGCGACATCGTGCCCCATGACGAATGGGCGGCGCATTACCTCTACGATTGAGGATGGCCGAAAGAGCCTGACCCATCCATGGGCCGGCGACGGGCGGCATCCTCGGGGCGAGCCCGAGGATGCCGTTGCATGGCGGTGGAAAGGCCTCAGGCCGAAAGCTTCAGCCCGATGCCCCAGGGGTCGACCAGCGAAATCGTGTCGCCAGCCCGCGTGGTCGGGATCGCCAGTTCGTCGAGCTTCCTGACGGCCGCCGCGAGCTTTGCCGGTTCGTTGAAGCGGATCGTATAGTCGGCAAGACCGGTCATGGCGCCCTCGCGCTTCGGCTGGCCACGCGAATTCCACACATTGGCCGCCACATGGTGGTGGTACTTGCCGCTGGCGAAGAAACTCGCGCCCGGATAGCTCGACATGATGTCGAGGCCGAGCACGCCCTGGAAGAAGGCGTTGGCCTGCGGAATGTCGGAGACCTGCAGGTGGATATGGCCGATGACCGTGCCGTTTTCCTGGCCGGTCCAGCCGTCCTTCGGGGCCTCGTCGTAGAGCGCCTGCAGGTCCAGCCGGTGCGTCGCCATCTTCACGGTGCCGTCGGGCACATAGGTCCATTCCGAACGGTCGCGGTCGCGATAGATCTCGATGCCGTTGCCTTCGGGGTCGTCGAGATAGATCGCCTCGCTGACGAGGTGATCCGAGGCGCCGGTGAGCTGCACGTTGTTGTGCGCGGCATGGGCGAGCCAGCGGCCAAGTTCCCGACGGTTCGGCACGAGGAAGGCGGTGTGGAACAGGCCCGGTGCATTGCGCGGCGCGCGGGCGGCGTTCGCCCCCGTCGTCAGCGTCAGCAGCGGCCGGCCGGCAACGCCGAGCGTTTCGCCGGACGCCGATGTGTCCAGCACCGAAAGGCCCATCACCTGCTGGTAGAAGGCCGAAACCATCGGCAGGTCGACCACCGTCAGGTGCGAATGATCGACGAAGGCCGGCATGTCGACGGCGTGGGTAGCAGTGGTGGTGGTGGTTGTCATGGTGGCGGTCTCCGCGCGAATGGGGCCGGCCTTGCCGGCGGCGATGCCCGCGGCGGCGGCGCCGAGGAATGTCCGTCTGTCGAGGTCCGTCATGCTATGATCCCTGTTTCGGTTTCCGGATGGAAACCGTTGTGTTGAACGGAATATGGCGGAACGGGCGCGTTCACGAAAGACGACGTTTCGGCGATTTACCGTCAACGCAGCGTTGACGATGGCGGCCTCCGGCTTGATCCCGATCAATGCCCGCCAGCGGCGGCAATGCCAGTTTCGGGCCAGTCGAACCCAAGGAGATGCGACCGTGACGGACCTCGTGCACTACAAGGACATTCTTCTGACCCGCAAGCGCGAGCTCTACGGCCGGCTGCACAGGATCGAAAAGGACCTCGACACGCTGAAGAGCGGCGACAGCGCCGAACGCGCCGTCGAGCGGGAGAACGACGAGGTGCTGGAGGAGTTCGGAACCACCGGCCTTAAGGAACTCCAGGCCATCGACGCCGCGCTCGACCGCATCGCCGCCGGCACCTTCGGCCGCTGCGCCAAGTGCGGCGAGGCGATCTCGCCGGCCCGCCTTGCCGCCGTTCCGCATGCCGCGCTCTGCGAGGAATGCATCGCGCGGCAATGAGCCAACCGTGTCACGGGGCAAAGATTCGTGATCCCCTGATGCCGCCTAAGCCCTTGCCCGCGCGAAGCAAAAAAGTCACGATGGCCCAACGTGAAATGCAGGACAGGCCGTCGTGGAAATCAAGGGCGTGAAGTGGAACTATGACCGGTACGAGGTGATCGCCGATGGCGTCGTGCATGGCGTCGGCGTGGTCTTCGCGCTGGTCGGCGTCACCGCGCTGATCTTCTACGCCACGGTCTGGGCCTCCAGCGGGCAGCTGGCCGCCGCCTGGGTCTATGGTGTCGGCCTCGTGCTCGCCCTTTCCACGTCCTTCGCCTACAATCTCTGGCCCGTCTCGAAGGTGAAGTGGCATCTGCGCCGCTTCGACCATTCGGCGATCTTCGTGCTGATCGCCGCCACCTACACGCCCTTCCTGCAGCGCGGCATCGAGGATCCCTTCCTTGCCGGCATGCTCGTCTTCATCTGGGTGATGGCGGCGGCGGGCGTGGCGCTGAAGTTCCTCTTCCCCGGCCGCTACGACCGGCTGGCGATCCTCATCTATCTCGGCATGGGCTGGAGCGGCGTCTTCGCTGCCGGTCCGCTGCTGACGCACCTTTCCGTCGCCACGTTGACGCTGATCGTCGTCGGCGGCGTGCTCTATTCGGTCGGCGTCGTGTTCCATGTCTGGGAGAAGCTGCGCTTCCAGAACGCCATCTGGCACGGTTTCGTTGTGGCGGCCGCTGCGGTGCACTACTCGGCGGTCGTCACCAGCGTCGTTTCCGGCGCCTGATTTTTATTGCGCGGCGGGCGCCGCGCCCTGGGCGCTCGTGCAGCCCTCCGCCGGGCGGAGCGACTTTACCAGCCTGCCGACGAAGGGCGACATTTCCGCCTTCATCGACTGCGGATAATCCAGCACGAAGGACGCGGCGGCGTCGTCGCACAGCGCGATCATCCGGTGATAGAGGATGGAATCGACGAGCGTGCCGGAAAGGCTCGCCCAGCCGGCCGTCTGCCGGTCGTAGCTGAGATCCCAGCCTTCATCGAGATAGGTCTTGCGCCGCGCGGCGACCTCGTCCTCGAACGGCCCGGTCGCAAGATAGTTCGCAAAGACGGAAAGCTTCGCCTCGCCCTTGGCATAGGTGCGCCCGTCGCCGTTGTCGGCCTCCTGCACGAGGGTGAAGCCGGGCGGAATGTCCACGGCGAAACCGAAGCGGGCATTGGCATAGGATTGCCAATCCTCGGCGAGGGCGGCGGCGGGGAAAAGCAGCAGGAAGAGAAGGAAAAAGCGTTGCACGGGCGGCTACTCGTTGTTGCGTCTTGATGGAAACGGACAAAGGCAGGCGTTTCATCGCCCGGCGGCGCAAGC
This sequence comes from Roseateles sp. XES5, assembly GCF_020535545.1. NCBI lineage: Bacteria > Pseudomonadati > Pseudomonadota > Betaproteobacteria > Burkholderiales > Sphaerotilaceae > Roseateles > Roseateles sp. XES5. Next base: position 593,683 of record NZ_CP084752.1, on the reverse strand, counting down.
AGGCTGGACAGCTTTCCCGCTCCTCCTGTATGGCATGAGGCAAAACCGGGGGGAACCATGGACATAACGATACGCGATGCCGTGGAGGCGGATCTCCCCGGTATCATGGACATCTACAACGATGCCGTAAACAACACGACGGCGATCTGGAACGATTCCGTCGTCGATCTCGACAACCGCAAGGCCTGGTTCGCCGCCCGCCGCGAACGCGGCTTTCCCGTTCTCGTCGCCGCGCGCGGCAAGCAGATCGTCGGCTATGCCTCCTATGGCGACTGGCGCGCCTTCGACGGCTACCGTCACACGGTCGAGCACTCCGTCTACGTGCACAAGGACGGACGCGGCACCGGCACCGGCAAGAAGCTGCTGAAGGCGCTGATCGACCGCGCGAGCTTCAACGGCATCCACGTCATGATCGCCGGCATCGAGGCGGAGAACACCGCCTCGGTCAAGCTGCACGAAAGGCTGGGCTTCCGCGTCGTCGGCCGGTTCAACGAGGTCGGCATCAAGTTCGGCCGCTGGCTGGACCTGACCTGCATGGAACTGAAGGTTCCCAAGCGCTAGAACACGTCCAGCGGCAAAAACACGAGCCTGCGGCAATTCCGGCGAACCGGAATTCGCCGGAACGTCTCCAGGCTCACCCCGTCAATCCTCGTCGAAGCTGAGCGCCACCCCGTTCATGCAGTAGCGCAGGCCCGTTGGCGGCGGGCCGTCGGGGAAGACGTGGCCGAGATGGGCGTCGCAATCCGCGCAGCGGATTTCCGTGCGCGTCATGCCATAGGACCGGTCGGAATGGTCGGTCACCGCGCCGGGCTCGATCGGCTGATAGAAGCTCGGCCAGCCGGTGCCGGAATTGTACTTCGCCTCCGACCGGTAGAGCGGCCGCTCGCAGCAGATGCAGCGATAGGTGCCCTTCTTGGACAGATCGAAATCCGGGCTGGAAAAGGCGCGTTCCGTGCCGTGTTCGCGCGTGATGCGGAACTGCTCCGGCGTCAGGATCTGCCGCCACTCTTCCTTCGTCTTGTTGACCTTCAACGTCGTCGTGTCGCTCATGGCGTCCTCCTGTCGGCTCCATAGATAGGGCCTCGATTGTGGCAAGACAATCGGCGAGGACGCCGCAATGCCCGGTGTGGCCATCCGAGGGCATTTGCGCTAGAGTAATACCTGTTGAAAGAGAGGTATTACTCATGGGCGCCACGGTTACGAGCAAGGGGCAGGTGACGATCCCGAAGGCCGTGCGCGATTTTCTCGGTATCGGTCCCGGCAGCAAGGTCGAGTTCCGCCGCGTCGAGGACGGCAGCGTCGTCGTCGTGCCGCTGGAAAAGCGCCGTCCCGAGAGCCGGTTCGCGCAGTTGCGCGGGCAGGCAGGGATGGGCATGACGACGGATGAAATCATGGCGCTGACGCGCGGCGACGAATGACGACGTTTCTGGTCGACACCAATGTGCTGCTCGACCTCGTGACCGGCGACCCTGGCTGGGCCGACTGGTCGATCGCCGCGCTTGAGGCTGCGGCGCTTGCCGGCCCTCTCGCGATCAATGACGTGATCTATGCCGAGCTTTCGGTGCGCTATCGCGACATCGCCGATCTCGATGCGATGGTCACCGCCTCCGGGCTGGAGCACCTGCCGTTGCCGCGCGAAGCGCTCTTTCTCGCCGGCAAGGCCTTTCAAGCCTATCGCAGGGCCGGCGGCAGCCGCACCGGCGTCCTGCCCGATTTTTTTATCGGCGCGCATGCCGCCGTTGGCGGCCATACGCTGATCACCCGCGATGCCGGGCGCTACCGCACCTATTTCCCCAGGCTCGACCTTCGCATGCCGGAGGGCGAAACCGATCAAGGTGGGTGAAAACGCCGCGCCCTTGCTGTTCAAGGGTGGCGATTTCGGGCAAACCGACATAGAAACAGCGCTCTGACGGATTTCAAGGACAACGACGGGCAAAGCCCGCATGCGGGGAGAGGGGCGGCGACAGGAATGACACCAGACACGATGGGCCTGACCTTTCTTGCCTTCTGTCTGCCGTTTCTCGGCGCGCTGGTCGCGCCCGCCCTCACGCGGCTCCTCGGCCACAACGCCGCCTGGCCGCTGGCGCTCGTGCCGCTCGCCGTCTTCCTGCATTTCCTCGGTTTCAACGCGGAGATCGCGCGCGGCGAGATCGTCACCGGCGGCTATGCCTGGGTGCCGTCCTACAATGTCAGCTTCTCCTGGCTGATCGACGGCCTGTCGCTCGCCTTCCTGCTGCTGATCTCCGGCATCGGCGCCCTGATCGTGCTCTATGCCGGCGGCTACCTGAAGGGGCACCCGCATCAGGGGCGGTTCTTCTCCTTCATTCTGATGTTCATGGGCGCGATGCTCGGCCTCGTCGCCTCCGACAGTTTCTTGATGCTCTTCGTCTTCTGGGAGCTGACCTCCATCACCTCCTTCCTGCTGATCGGCTTCGACCATGCGCGCGAGGCCTCGCGCCGGGCGGCGCTGCAGGCGCTGGTCGTGACGGGCGGGGGTGGGCTCTTCCTGCTCGCCGGCCTGCTGCTTCTGTGGAACGTCACCGACGTCACGCAGCTCTCGCTTCTGATGTCCTTCGGCGCGGAGGTGCGGGCGAGCCCCTATTACCTGCCGCTGCTCTTCCTCATTCTCGGCGGGGCCTTCACCAAGTCGGCGCAGTTTCCGTTCCATTTCTGGCTGCCGAACGCCATGGAGGCGCCGACCCCCGTCTCGGCCTATCTGCATTCGGCGACCATGGTGAAGGCCGGCGTCTACCTGCTGATGCGGCTCAACCCCGTCATGGGCGACACGCCCGCCTGGGAGATCATCCTGCCGGCCTTCGGCGGCCTGACGCTGCTGGTCGGCAGCGTGCTCGCCATCCGCCAGAGCGACCTGAAGCTGATGCTCGCCTATACGACGGTGGCCTCGCTCGGCCTGCTCGTCATGCTGACCGGCTACGGTTCCGAACATGCCGTCGCGGCGGCGGCGCTCTATCTCGTCGCCCATTCTCTGTTCAAGGGCGCGCTCTTCATGGTGGCCGGTCTCATCGACCACGAGGCCGGCACACGCGATATCACGAAGCTCGGCGGTCTCCGGCGCGCCATGCCCGTCACCTTCCTGGCCGCGCTTCTTGCCGCGCTCTCCATGGGCGGCCTGCCGCCCTTCTTCGGCTTTCTCGCCAAAGAGGAGGTCTATGCGGCGCTTGCCGGCGGCAGCCCGCGCGCCATCGCCTTCACGCTGGCCGCCATCGTCGGCAACGGCCTGATGTTCGCCGTCGCCTTCGCGGTGGCGCTGAAACCCTTCCTCGGACCCGCCGTCGAAACGCCGAAACACGCCCATGAAGGCCCCGCGCTGCTGTGGATCGGCCCGATGCTGCTCGCCGCCAAGGGGCTGACGATCGGCCTCTTCTCCGCCATTGCCCATGCGATGCTGACCTCGCCGCTCGCCTCGGCCATCGCCGGCAAGCCGGAGACGGTCACCATTTCGGCGGTGCCGCATTTCAGCGTGCCGCTCGTCCTCTCCCTCGCCACGGTCGCCTTCGGCGTCCTCGTCTTCCTGTGGATCGACACGGTGCGCGCGGCGGCGAACCGGCTGATCGAGGATATCGGCTGGGGGCCGGACCGGGGCTTCGACCAGGCGATGTCGGGGCTCGTGCGCGGCGCCACGGCGGTGACGCGCTTGCTCCAGCCGGGCCGCATGGAAATCTACATGACCGCCACCTTCACGGTGATCGCGCTGGCGCTGCTGGTGCCGCCGGTCGTCTTCGGCGAGGGGCCGCGCCTGCCGGTCTGGCCGGCGCATATTCCGTTCCACGAGCTTGCGGTCATCGTGCTCGCCATCGTCGGCATCGGCGCGGTGCTGACGGCCAGGAGCCGGCTGGCGGCCATCCTGGCGCTGGGCATCCAGGGCTTCTGCGTCGCGCTCCTGTTCCTGCTCTTCGGCGCGCCCGACCTTGCCTTCACCCAGTTCATGATCGAGACGCTCTCGGTCGTCATCCTGGCGCTCGCCATGACGCGGCTGAAGCTGACGCCGCGCGACCACCGGCCGCTGCGCGAAAAGATCCCCGATGCGGTGATCGCCATCGCCTGCGGCCTCGGCTTCGCGCTCTACCTGCTGAAGGTCGTGCAGGGCCGCTTCGATCCGGCGCTCACGGATTTCTTCAACCTCTATTCCAAGACCATCGCGCATGGCGCCAATGTGGTGAATGTCATCATCGTCGACTTCCGCGGCACCGACACGCTCGGCGAGATCGCCGTCGTCATGGTGACGGGGCTGGCGGTGCTGTCGATCATCCGCATCCGCAAGGGGAGGGCATGATGACGCATTCGGGAGGCGCCGCATGAACACCCTCATCTTCCGCACGGTCGCGCCGTTCCTCACCGCCCTGATGGTGCTGTTCTCGCTCTTCGTGCTGCTGCGCGGTCACAACGAGCCGGGCGGGGGCTTCATCGGCGGGTTGATCGCGGTCTCGGCGCTGGCGATCTTCGGCATCGCCAACGGCATTCCCGCCGTGCGCAGGGCGCTCCATTTCCACCCCATGGCGATCTCCGCCTTCGGCCTCGTCATGGCCGCCGTCGCCGGCCTTCTGTCCATGGTCTTCGCCGTGTCCTTCATGACGGGGCTGTGGATCTATCCCGTCGTGCTCGGCGTCGAGATCCCGCTCTCCAGCGTCATGCTGTTCGACACCGGCGTCTATCTCGTCGTGGTGGGCTCGATCACCTCCATCGCGCTGGCGCTGGAAGCGGAGGAGGACATCTGATGGAAGTGCCCTTCGTCCTGCTCATCGGTCTCTTCTTCGCCGCCGCGGTCTACCTGATGCTGTCGAAGTTCCTGGTGCGCGTGCTGCTCGGCGTCGTGCTGCTCGGCAACGGCGTCAACCTGCTACTCTTCACCAGCGGCCGCCTGATGCGCGAGGTGCCGCCGATCATTCCGGCCGGGCACGACGTGCCGGTGGGACTGACGGCCAATCCGCTGCCGCAGGCGCTGATCCTGACGGCGATCGTCATTTCCTTCTCCTTCTTCGCCTTCCTTCTCGTGCTCGTCTACCGCGCCTACCAGGATCTCGGCACCGACAACGGCAACGAGATGCGCCTGGCCGAGCCGGAGAACGATCCCCTTCCGCCGACCGGCTACTGACAGGACCCGCCCCGCCAATGGCCGCTTCGCCCACCGATCTTTCCGCCGCCCTCGTCACGACCCCGGTCGCGCTTGCCGACTGGCTGGTCGTGCTGCCGCCCGTCTGGTGCCTCTTGACGGGCGCGCTGCTCCTGATGATGCGCAAGTCGCTGCGCCTGCAGGGGCTGCTCGCCGTGCCGGCGCTCCTCGTGCTCGTCGTGCTGGACGGGCTGCTGCTGGCGCATGTCGCGCAGAACGGCCCCGTCACCATGCTCATGGGCCGCTGGCTGCCGCCCTTCGGCATCGCGTTTACGGCGGACCTTGCCGGCGTGCTCTTCGCGCTTGCCGGCGCGGTGGTGGCGCTGGCCGGCGGCGTGCATGCGCTGGCCGAGATCGACGGCAGCGGCCGGCGCTACGGCTTCTATCCGTTCCTGCTGTTGCTGATGGCGGGTGTGTCGGGCGCGTTCCTGACCGGCGACATCTTCAACCTCTATGTCTGGTTCGAGGTGCTGCTGATCTCGTCCTTCGGCCTGATCACGCTCGGCTCCGAGCCGCGGCAGATCGACGGCGCGATCAAATACGCCTTCCTCAACCTCATCGCCACGACGCTGTTCCTCGTCACCACGGGCTATCTTTACGGCATCTTCGGCACGCTCAACATGGCCGACATCGCCACGAGGGCGGCGGCCGGGCGCGCCGACCTGCCGCTGATGACGCTCGCCACGCTCTATCTGCTGGCCTTCGGCATGAAGGCGGCGGCCTTCCCGGTGAACTTCTGGCTGCCGGCCTCCTATCACACGCCGCGCATCGTCGTGTCGGCGCTCTTCGCCGGCCTGCTTACCAAGGTCGGCATCTATGCGCTGCTGCGCACCCTGGTCATGCTCTTTCCCGTCGAGCGGGAGGAGCTGAGCTTCCTCATCGCGCTTGCCGGCGCGGCGACCATGATCCTCGGCGCGCTGGGCGCGCTCGGCCAGAGCGATATCCGCCGCCTGCTCGGCTATGTCGTCATTTCCGGTATCGGCGTCATGCTGGCGGGCCTGTCGCTCGGCAGCCCCGGCGGCGTGGGCGGGGCGATCTTCTATGCGCTGCATTCCATGGTGGTCATGACGGCGCTCTACATGGCGGCGGGCCTTGCCGGGCGCCTTGCCGGCAGCTTCGATCTCAACCGCATGGGCGGGCTCTACACGCGCTCGGCCTTCTTCTCGGCCCTGTCGCTGGTGCTGTTCTTCGCCGTCTCCGGCCTGCCGCCGTTCTCCGGCTTCTGGCCCAAGGTCATGGTGGCGAAGGCGGCGCTGGATATCGGCGCCTGGTGGCTGACGGCGACGGTCTTCCTCACCGGCTTCCTCACCACCATCGCGGTCGGTCGCGTCTTCCTCTTCGCCTATTGGCGGCCGGCGCAAGACGCGCTGCCGGCGGAGGCCGTGCCTGCCGGCGCGCTGCTGCCGCTTGCGGTCCTGACGGCGCTGACGGTGGGTTTCGGTCTCTTCCCCGATGCGCTGCTCTCGACCATCCAGGCCGCCGCGCAGGGCCTTGCCGATCCGCGCGCCTATATCGGCTCCGTCTTCCCGGGAGGGACCTGACCATGCGCCCGGCCGTCACCATCGCGCTGTTCGCGCTCGTCTGGCTCGCCGTCTCCGGCAGCGTCACCATTCCCAACCTGCTGCTCGGCATCGCCGCGGGCGCGCTCTCGCTGTTCCTCATCCGCGGCCATGTCCATCCCGACGGGCGACGCATCCGGCCGCTGAAGCTGCTTGCGCTGATCGTGCTCTTCGTCAAGGAACTGGCGCTGTCGGCCTGGAAGGTGGCGGTGCTGGTCGCAAGCCCGAAAATGACGCTGAAGCCCGGCATCTTCGCCTTCCCGCTGACCGTCGACCGGGATTTCGAGATCACGCTGCTCGCCAATCTCATCACGCTGACCCCCGGCACGCTTTCCGTCGACGTTTCGCCCGACCGCAAGGTGCTCTACGTGCATGCGCTCGACTGTTCCGACCCCGCCGGCACGCGGCGCGACATCGCCAACGGCTTCGAGAAGAGCATATTGGAGGCCTTCCGCTGATGGACGCGCAGACGATCCTTTCCGCCGCCGTGGCGATCGCGCTCTTCCTGATGGCGGCCGCGCTGTTCCTGACGGCCTACCGCGTCGTCAAGGGGCCGACATTGCCGGATCGCATCGTCGCGCTCGACATGCTGGTCGCCATCGCCATCGGCTTCATCGCGGTCATCGCGATCAAGACCGGCGTCAACCTCTATATCGACATCGCCATCGCGCTCGGCCTCGTCGGGTTCCTGGCCACCGTCGCCTTCGCGCGCTTCGTCGAGCGGCAGGGCCGGCAGGCGGACGAGGAGGAAGCGCCCGAGCCGCAACCCGCGCGGCAGGCAAAGAAGAGCCGGAAGGGAAGGGTGCGCCGATGATGGACCTCGTTCTTGCACTGGTTGTGGGCGCGATGCTGGTCGTCGGCGGCGTCTTCACGTTCCTGGCCGCGCTCGGCATCGTGCGCCTGCCGGATGTCTATACCCGCATGCATGCCGCTTCCAAGGCCGGCACGGTGGGTTCCGGCCTGATGCTCTTTGCCGCCGGCATCCACGCCATGGACGCGGCGATCTTCACGCGGGCGCTGGCGGGGTTCGTCTTCTTCGTGCTCACGGCGCCGATCGCCGCCCATCTGGTGGCGAAGGCGGCGCATGGCGCGGGCTACCGTCTGACGCAGCGGACGGTGGTCGACGATATGCGCGCAGCGCGCGAGCGCGCCTCCAAGAAGCGTTAACATTTCCCTGAAATCGTAGCCCCTAAATTTTAGGAGTAACGGTCGCATTACGACAGAATGACCGGGTTACTCGAAGATATCCTTCATTGCTTCAAAATAATACTGGACAATCAATTGGAGAATGATATCTCAAGCGAAGTAAAGCATTTCGGTTGATTTAGCTTGCGCGCGGTTTTCCTGTTTAAGTTGAGTTGAAGCCGTAATCATACCCGAGGGGTATGTATTGCGGAGGAAATTCAGGGTTATAACCGCGGTCTAGGCGGCCAAAAGTTATATTCAAATGCAATGGCGGTGTTTGACTGCCATGGTGCAGACGAACATTAACACCGCCAGGCAATCGATCGTGACCGGCCTTTACCTGAAATTCCACAATCATGTCGATGGGAGGGGCCATCGACTTTCACGTTGCCCGACAGGAGAAAAACATGACTGAAACAACCCTCGGCGTCGCCTCGAATCTGCTCGTTGAACTGACGGCCGATATCGTCGCCGCCTATGTCGGCAACCATGTCGTTCCGGTTGCAGAGCTGCCCGGCCTGATCGCCGATGTGCACGCCGCGCTGAACAACACGACCCAGCCGGCTGCCGCTGTGGAAGCGCCCGTCGCCGCCGAAAAGCCGAAGCCGCCGGTGCCGGTGAAGAAGTCGGTCCAGCCCGACTACATTATCTGCCTGGAGGACGGCCAGAAGTTCAAGTCGCTGAAGCGCCACCTGATGACCCACTACGGCATGACCCCGGAAGAGTACCGCGAGAAGTGGGACCTGCCGGCCGATTACCCGATGGTCGCGCCCGCCTATGCCGAGGCCCGTTCGCGCCTCGCTAAGGAAATGGGCCTCGGCCAGCGCCGCAAGGGCAAGTAAGCCGCCCTTCGGCCGTCTTTCAGACATTGCCGCAGAGATTGGAAAGGCCGGATCCGCAAGGGTCCGGCCTTTTGCTTTGGCGGAGGACAGCCGATGCGCATCGGATCACGGTGGAGGCGGGCCGTGCGGTGTCCTGCCGGTCCGGTGGGGCAAGAGGGCAGACGGCGCGTTCAGCCGCAAACTGCCCGGCAAGGAGTCAGGCGGCCACCTTCAGCGCCGCTTCTTCGCGCATGCGCCGGACCATCGAGCGCAGGCCATTGGCGCGCTGGGAGGAGAGGTGCTCGACGAGGCCGATCGTGTTGAAGGTGTCCAGCGCGTCGAGCGCGGCGATCTCGGAGGCGCGCTTGCCGGAATAGATGGCGAGCACGATGGCGACGAGGCCGCGCACGATATGGGCGTCCGAATCGCCCTCGAAGGTCATGAGCGGATCCGCGCCCCCTTCGGCATGGCTGACGAGCCAGACCTGGCTGGCGCAACCCTGCACCTTGTTGGCCGCCGTGCGCTTGTCCTCGGCCAGGTCCGGCAGCGCCTTGCCGAGCTCGATGACATAGCGGTAGCGGTCTTCCCATTCTTCGAGGAAGGCGAAGTCGTCGACGATCTGTTGCAGCGTGGCCATGGCGTTCCGTCTCGAGAGCGACTGCGGTGACCGCAATTGCTCTATCTTTTTGCTGTCTCGCATTATCCGAGGCCAAAGCGAGAAGGCTTCGGCTGGAAATGCTCGGCTTCGCCCTTGATATAGGCGAGGGCGCGAGAGAATTGAACCGCAAACCGCTGCGCACAAAAAGAAACGCCGCAGGGAACGGGTCCGTGCGGCGGTTGCAAAGCAACGAGTCAGGCAGGCAGTAAAACGTGGCAGGCAATAAAACTTGGGGTGCCGCTCCGAGGCGAACGGCGCAGTCGAGAGGGTGGCTTATCCCTTGTGGTCGGGACGGCGGGTCGGGATGGCGACGGTGCCGGTGATGACCTCGGCGTCGGCATCCGCTTCGGCGACGGCCGGAAGCGGCTGGTCGAGCGCTTCCTTCTTCGTCGGGCCGGCCTTGGCGACGTCGGCGCCCTCTTCGGCAAACTGGGTATCGAGGAACTGGTAGGCGATGCGGGCGCCTTCGCGGGCCCGGTGGCCGAGGGCGACGAAGGTCTCCGAACCCTTCTGGCAGACGTCAGGCTTTTCCAGGCACATGGCGGTCACGTAGCCGATCGCTTCGCTGGCGGCGCTGAAGGTGTCGCCGAGTTCGACCGTCGGCCCCTTTTCCAGTTTCGCGGAAGATTCCGCGTCCAGGAAGGGAAGAAGGACGAGAACCAGTGAGAACCAGAACGTTCCCTTGATCAGAAACCACATCGCTTGCCATCCTCGTTAGCGCCTCGGCTCTTGGCGGCCTTCGGCTTGATTGGTCCTTGGCGAACCGTTGATGCGAGAATAGGGACGGGAAGGAAATTCCCCTTTGCCGGAATCGCTCAGGTTTTGCCCAGTTTTGATTAAAATGCGACCTTTCGGCACTTTAAGGGCATTTGAGGCAGATTTTAGCGAATGCCGTTAAGGATGATGGCGCGCCCTGCCGCCGCCAGCGCCCGGAATGCCGGACACGTCCGCGCGGCCGCTTTGCCCCAGAAGTTAATGTGAACAGAAAAATGCCGCAAAATGAGGCGCTTACGCCCCGTTAACCACGCCGGACGAATGGCCGTTGGATTGCCCCGAAATGGGACTTTTGGGGCTTTTTGAGCGCCTTTCGGCCCCTCGCGTTTATCCTTTCCTTAAGTCGCCGATGCGATTTTGGGCTCACACAAAAGAACATAAACGGCAGGGTTTTGCGTTGCGCCATTTGACCACCATCGCTGACAGAATGGCAGCCCGCCTGGGCGCCGTTGCTGGCATGGATGCAGTCGAGGCGCCCCCCTCCGGCCCGCTGCGCGCGACGACGCTGGCGCTGCTCGCCGCCGTTCCCGGTCTGCCGCTTGCGTTCTCCGCCATCATGCCCGCCTCCGCCGCGCTGCCGGCCGGCGTTGCGCTTGCCGGCGCCGGTGCGCTTTTGACCGCCGCCGTCTCCGCCGCACGCCCGCACAGGCCCGCCAGGGGCAAGACCTTCGCCGAGACCATGGCGGAGACCGCTCCGCCCGCCGTCTCGCCCTACGATCTCTTCGCCGGCCTCGTGACGCTGCACGATGCGCGCGGCTTCGTCACCGCCGTGCACGGCCGCGACCGCGCCGACATGCTCTCCTGGATGCGCGATCCGATGGGCCGCGGTTATCTCGACCAGATCCATGTGTCCGACCGGCTCGGCTTCGTCGCCGCCATCGACCGCCTGCGCCAGGGCGCATCGCGCGAGACCGTCGACATCCGCATCGATCGCCCGCGCCTCGAGGCGGACGCCGAGCAGTTCACGCATATGCGCGTGGAAATGACGGCGCTGGCCGGCCCGGACGGGACGCTCGGTGCGGTCGTCGCCCAGTCGCGCGACATTTCCGAAGAGGCGCGCCTGCGCAGCGAAAGCGCGCGCAAGACCGCCGAAGCCGAATCCGCCAACGACGCCAAGACGCGGTTCCTCGCCGCCGTCAGCCACGAGCTGCGCACGCCGCTGAACGCCATCCTCGGCTTTTCCGACATCCTGTCGGGCGAATATTTCGGCAAGCTGGAGAACGACCGGCAGCGTGAATACGTCGCGCTGATCCACCAGTCGGGCTCGCACCTGCTCTCCGTCGTCAACACGATGCTGGACGTCTCGAAGATCGAGGCCGGCCGCTACGAGCTTCTGACGGAGCCCTTCATCGTCGCCGACAGCGTCAGGGCCTGCGAGCAGATGCTCGGCCTTCAGGCGCGCGACAAGGGCATCAAGCTGACGAGCCGCGTGCCGCGCGCCATCGGCGAGGCCGTGGCCGACCAGCGGGCGATCCAGCAGATCCTGATCAACCTCGTCGGCAACGCCATCAAGTTCACCGACCGCGGCGGCGTCGTGACCATCGACGCGGCGCGCGAGGGCCGGGACCTCATCCTGACCGTCAGCGACACCGGTATCGGCATTCCCGCCGACAAGCTGGCGCTGATCGGTCAGCCCTTCATGCAGGTGCAGAACGAATATACCCGCAAGTACGAAGGCACGGGCCTCGGCCTGTCGCTCGTCAAGGGCCTCGTCGCGCTGCATGGCGGCACGTTCGTCATCGAGAGCCGCCAGGGCGAGGGCACCGTCATCACCGTGCGCGTGCCGGCCGACGGCTCGGGCGTTGCGGGCGACGACGAGCAGGTGGCGCCGTCGTCCACCGTCGATTTCCCGCCGCGCCTTGCGGCCGCCATGGAGACCGTCTACCAGCCGTCGCACGATGGCAAGGACACGCAAGATGAACGCGCACGTCAGAAAACAGCCTGAGCGGCGCCCGCAGGCCCGCAAGGGTCGTTCGGGCGGGCGCAACCAGCCGCAACACCGGCCGAACGTGGTGCTGACGGGGCTCGCCGCGCTCGGCGGCCTTGCCGCGCGCCATCCGAGCGCCGTCGGCGGCACCTGCGCCTTTCTGGTGGTCTTCTCCTTCGTCGCGGCCAATGCGCTCTGGTACCAGCCGGGCGGTCATCCGGCGCCCTTCCTGAAGATGCGCTCGCACGACAACTCGCTCGGCTTCACCGCCACGAAGCCCGAAGCGCACGACGTGACCACCTTCCTCATCGAGCGCGAGGGGGAGGAGCAGTCCTTGCCCGAGGTCATCGACGTGACGCCCGGCGAACGGCCCTTCGACGAAGTGGCCAAGGTCATCGAGACGCGCCCCGCCCAGACGCAGGCCGAAGCGGAGGCCGATCCGATCGCCGCCGCCATCATGCAGGCGGAAGCGGATCCCGCCGTCACCTCGGCCGTGGCACGGCCCGCGCCGAGCGATCTGGTGATGCGGATCCAGAAGGGCCTCAGCAACATCGCCTATACGGACATCGCCGTGGACGGCCTCATCGGCGACAAGACGCGCACGGCCATCCGTCACTTCGAGAAGCATTACCGCCTGCCGGTGACGGGCGAACCCAACGAGCAGGTGCTCGCCAAGCTGAAGGACATCGGCGCGCTCTGACGCGGCCTGTTCGACGAAAGTCTTACGCCTACAACCTGCCGCGCTCCCAGGTTTTCCGAAAGGAAGAATTAACCATGCCTGCCGGATGATCCCTAGATCACCGGGAGGATCGTCGAGCCATGTCCAACGCTGCCTTGCGTGAGACTGCGCAGTACCCTGAAGCCGAAATGCCGCCGCCATCCGCCGATGCCGGCACCCTGCGCCGGGTCGTCGGCGCGCTGGCGTCCGAGGCCTCCGCGCTCGGTCTCCATCTCGTCGACATCGCCGGCTCCATCCAGGATACCGCCGCGCAATCGCGCGAGCATGCGGCGCTCTTCGCGCGGCTCACCCAGTCGGCGACGGCGATTGCCGGGGCGAACGGCGACATCGCCCGCGCGCTCGGCGAGACCGACCAGCTTGCCGCCAGCGCCCGCACCGTGCTGGGCGAACAGGCGGTGCAACTGGACGGCTCGATTGCCGCCATCGATCACATGGTGACGGCCTCCAACGAGATCGGCACGGAAATATCGGCCTTTTCCGGCGCGCTCGCCGATGTCGGGCGGCTTGCCGATGCCATCGGCACCATCGCACGGCAGACCAATCTGCTGGCCCTCAACGCCGCCATCGAGGCGGCGCGGGCGGGGGAGGCGGGCAAGGGGTTCGCCGTGGTGGCGGCGGAGGTGCGGACGCTGTCGCTGGAGACCTCCAGCACGACCGCCGCGATCCAGAAGACCTTGCAGGAACTGCGCGCCCGGATCGACCGGCTGGAGGTGGCGGGCGAGGGCGCGCGCGTTTCCGCCGAGGGCGTGAAGGCGACGGCCTCGGCCGTGCAGGGCTCCTTTGCCGGCGTGGAAGCGGTGATGTCGAGGATCCTCGACAGCGCCTCCGCGCTTGCCGCGACGACCGGCGCGGTGGACAAGGAATGCAGCGCCTTCGCCGGCGCCATCGGCGCGGCCTCGGGCGAACTCGCCCATGGCAACGAAATGCTGCAGGCCGCCTCCGGCAAGGTGGGCGAGGTGGTGACGATTTCCGAACGCATCATCCAGGCGACGGCCAGCGCCGGCATCGAGACGCCCGACAGCCCCTATGTCAGGCTCGTGCAACGGCTGGCCGGCGAGATCTCCGCCCGGTTTTCCGACGCCGTGCGGAGCGGCGCGATCGGCATGGAGGCGCTGTTCGACCGGCAATACAGGCCGATCCCCGGCACCGACCCGGTGCAGATGACCACCCGTTTCACCGATTTCACCGACCGTATTCTGCCGGCCGTGCTGGAGCCGGTCGTCGCGGCCGACGAACGCATCGCCTTCTGCGCCGCCGTCGACGAAAACGGCTATGTGCCCACGCACAACCGCCAGTACTGCCAGCCCCAGCGCCCCGGCGATGTGGTCTGGAACACCGCCCACAGCCGCTACCGCCGCATCTTCAACGACCGCACTGGCCTGGCCTCGGCCCGCAACCAGCGGCCCTTCCTGCTGCAGACCTACCGCCGCGATATGGGCGGCGGCAAGTTCGTGCTGCTCAAGGACATTTCCGCGCCGATCACCGTCAACGGCCGCCATTGGGGCGGGCTGCGGCTGGCGATCCGCGCATAGGCCTTGCGACGGCGCGGTTGCCCCTGCGCGGTTGCCCCCGGCGCGGTTGCCCCCCTGCGCGGTTGCCCTGGCGCGCCGCGCCGTGTATGCCGCCGCCATGCGCCTTCGCACCGACATCTTCGTTTCCGCTCTCCTGCGCCGCGTCTTCGCGCGCGGCGACTTCGCCGCCGTGGAGGCCAAGGGCGCCGAGGAGGCGGGGGCGGTGTTCGTGCGGCAGGTTTTCCGCAGCAGTGCCGAGAGCCTCCATGCGCCGGCCCCGCAGAGTTTCTTTGCCGAGGACGAAAGCGGGCAGCGGCTGTTCGAAACACGGCTGGCGCAGGTCGAGGCCGACGCGGTGGCAGAGGCGATTGCGCGGGAGCGCCGCTTCGACGGCGATCTCTGGGTCGTCACCATCGAGACGGACGACCTCGGCGACCTCATCGACTTTGCCGGCGACGAACCGAAGGACGACGGGTTTTTCCGGCGCTAAGCATTTCCAGCCGAAGCGCTTCGCTTCGGCGTCGGACAATGCGATAAGCAAAAGCATTTCCAGCCGAAGCAGCATGCTTCGGCGTCGGATAATGCGATAACGAAAGTCTTCATTTCCAGCCGAAGCGCATCGCTTCGGCGTCGAATGGGCGGCCTGTTCCGGCGGGAACAGCGGCCGGCCGGGCATCATGGGAAAAGGAGGGCACACAGGCAGCGGCCTGTGCCCAACCCCTGGAGAACGCCCATGTTTATCGTGCTGCCCGCCCTTGCACTGCTGATTTCGGGAATGTTCGTCGCGACCATGCTGGCCGCGCTCTCCGCCGAGCGCCATGAAGCGGCGGCGCGCGTTCCGGTCAAGCGCCGGGTCTTCTGAAATCCGTTCAGCCGGCGGCGCGGTGCCGTCCGGTTTCGGGAGCCGTCTGTGCTCCCGCCGCATCCCCATTGGCCGCCTTCGGCAAGCCATCGCCGCTCGTATACCGATCCGCCCGCTGCCAGCTTTCGACCCTTTGGGTCGCTTCTGCCGGATCGAGCGAGGCGAGCAGCGTTTCGGCGCCACCTTCGGCCAGGTGCGGATAGATTTTCGCCAGCATGAACAGGTTGTCTTCCGCCGGCAAGGCGAGCGCCAGCAGCGTCTCGGCAAGCTGGCGGCCGGACACGTCGAGCAGGATGCGTTCGGACAACCACTGGCTGGAGGCGAGCGCATCGGCGAGCGTCACCGAAAGCATGCCGACCTCTCCGGCGCGGGCGAAGCGCACGAAGAGCGCCTGATGGGTTTCGCTCGCGGGATCCAGCCGGACAGGCGTTTCCACGGCGGGTGTCGCGGCGCGCACCAGGGCGCGCAACTCGTCGCGGATCTGTTCTTCCCGTTCCAGCCGCGCGGCTTCCCGCAGGGCGGCTTCGCGGTCCTCGCCGGTGCGCCGGCTCGCATGGTCCTGGTGGGTGCCGACCAGCGCCTCGATGATGGCGGGCGAAAGGTCCTCGCGCCGGCCGATGGCGCGGGCATGGTCGGGACCGGTGCTGCGCAGGATGCGCATCAGCGTGACATCGGCGATGGTGCGGGCGCCCATGAGGAAGATGGCGGCGATGGCAATGGGCTGGCGGGCGATGAAAAGGGCCGTTTCGTCAGGCACCTGCGGGCAGCGCGACAGTGCCGCAACCGCCTGCCGGCGGGCCTCCTCGCTGGAGGCGGCATAAAGCGGCTCGAACAACTCGCCGAACTGGCGCAGATCCGACTTCGACGGAAAGCGCAGGCTCTCGAAGCTGGACACCGTGGCCATCAGAACGATGTCCTTCGGCCGCCCTGCCTGCGGTCTCTCCAGTTCGCGAAACCTGTCCGCCACGAAACACCTGTCATCCCCGAACCGGCAGCCCCTTGCCGATCCTGCTGTCATTCATGAAAAGTAGAGGAAAGGCCGTTGTCTACGGTAGCGCAGCGCAACACGTCCAAGCTGCTGTAAACAATGAATTTTCTCTAATACTTTCGCTCGGCTGCGCAGGGTGCGCCACCGATGCCGACCATAGCCCATTTATGATTAACAGGCAGTAAAGGGCTGTTTCAGGACGGTCCACTCCACGGCCGCAATATCGTCCAGGTCGCTGATAATGTGGTAGGCACGAAGGTCAGGTCAGGCATGGAAGCAAGCGGGCGACGCCCTGATACCATGCTAATGCAGAGCGGGCAGCAGGTGAATGAAGGTACGCACAATTGCGGGGGCTACGGTGTTGCTTGGATTGGTCGCCGCGTATGCCGACGCCTATAGGCGAGAGGTAAATCAAGAAATCGCGTTTAGAAAACCGCTCACCGCAACCGAAATCCACGGGCTTGCGGCTATCAATGTAGGGCAAAGGGACTGCAGTTGGCCCTATGACCTCACGAAGGGAGGGGAAATGTTGAGGCGCAGATTTCACGCTCAACGAGACGTCGACGCGACCCTCCAGGCAAGGTTCATGGCGGCGCAGAAAAAATATGATGGGCTGAGTCCAGACGAACAATGCGCGCTTCTGGACAGGTTCCCTGAATTGGTTCGGCAGTGGCGGGACTAGCTCGACCGGCCAGCGCATGGATTCGGTGTGGTGTTCATACCGCGTCCGCTAGCCGTTCCGTCCGCCTATGGGCCGGGTCTGACCGGAGGCGAGCAGGGCTGCCCGTTGGGCATATCCTATGGGCAAGGGCACAACCTGACGGTCTTTCGCGACGCAATTCTTAACATGTGAAGGGCGTAGGGCTTTGTTAACGATCGTCAAAACGGGCGTTTACAATCGGTTGTATCCGTTGAGAATTTCTCATATGACGTGTAAATATTCATCATTTATTAATTGGGATTGCTGAGAGTGGCGCTTGTAGTATCGTTGAGGTTGCAGGATACCACTTACTACACCGGGGGTACTGAAATGCGTGAAAATGCAAAGAAAGTCGTTTTTCCCAAGACCAGACGGTCGAACCTGCCGGGCGCGAGCTACATCACCCAGATGTTGCGCCAGCTCAAGGAACAGGCCGACGAGATCGACTGGCAGCTTGCCTATATGATCGAGATGGCCGCGACGCACTCGCTGGACATCGACGTCGGCAGCTACAAGGCCGAAACGGCGCGGCAGGCAACCGCGTTGCGCAGTTAGAACGGGCACACGTTCTGACGTAAGGCTATTCTATCTGCCGAAGCGGCTCCACTGGCTCGGATTCCGCTGCATCAGGGGATGATTGCGAGCATTCCAAGGCTCTGACATTGGCCAGGTGTTCCTTGAGTGCTTGCAACCCTTCCGCTGCACTTTGGCCCTGAAGCCGGCTGACCTTGGTCACGCCGATGGCCATTCTAAGCTGCGCTTCGTCCTTCGTGCGATGGGGCATCTGCTCAATCCGCCAGCAAATTTCAAGGTTATGCTCTTCTACTTTCGAGTGTAAGTCAACTCTGCCGTGCAAGAGGTATCGATAATTTTATCGATTACGAATTTTCGAAAATAAGGCACCTTCGGCAGCAATACCAATTCCTTCAGTGGTCCTATGCCTTCGCCGGAAAACGTTTCACTGTGCGAAACGAATGCCCGCCTAAATTGTTTTTCCCTTAACATATTCACGGTTCCTGTGTGTCTTGCCCAAATTTTGGGCAGGTTCGCAAAAGGGGTGGCGCGCCCGCGCCGCGGCGGATGCCTGTTCCCCGGGATACAGCTTTCGTCTTCGAGGCAGCGTAAGATTAACAGCATGTTAACCCGATCCTCGCTAATTTTGGGGGCATGGTTCGGCTCGTCTATTGCGGTGGACGTGCTATGATTCGACCATGGAAGCGGTGCTTCGCCTGAGGCGAGGGGCCGTTTTGCAGGGAAAGGTGCGATGTTCCGGATGCCGGGCGGCCACCAGACAACTTCCCGTGACAGGGAAACTTTCTGGCCCGTATCGCCGTTTTCCACCCGTATGCGACAGGGATGACATCGCTCCTATCGCGTCCGGGTGACGGAACCGGATGCACCGGCCCGTTCAAGCGGGCAGGGTGAGATTTGTAGGAGTGCTTCATCCGTCTCGATTCTTCATCAGGAGGCGAGAATGGCAGACGTGGTACGATTGCAGGAATGGATGGCGCGAACGCCAAGGCGCGAGGCCGTTCGCCGGGATGGTCCGGCCCAGATATTGCTTTTCACCGGGGTGCGCTACGAGCGCCTGACGCCCGCGATGCTTGCGCCGCGCGGCAAGGCGGTCAAGCGTGGCGTCTCCGATACGGCCCGGCGCCCTTAGGCGTTTCCGGTCGCCGCTGCGTGGCGGCGATCGTAGAGAGCATCTGTGCGCCCTGCACGGGCGTGGCAGGTGTTGCAATGACGCGCTGACGGGCGGTTTACGGCTCGGGCGTGAAGGGCTCGCAGCTTGCATCGGCAAGGAAGCCCGTCGCCGCCTCCTGGCGGCTTTCCGTGGGCACGAAGGTGCGCAGCACGGCATAGCCTTCTTCTCTCCGCATCTCCACCAGAATGGATTGCTCCAGCTCCGCCGGCACGGCCTTGCGGATGCCGATGAGCTGGATGGGCGTTGCGATCAGCGTGTCGAGCGCACCGGAAACCGATGTGCGGTCGTTCATGCTGAAGACCTCGTTGGAGGCCTCGTCATAGACCGCGAGCGACCAGAAGGGCACGTCGCCCTGCGCGAAGAGGCGGATCGGGCCGTTTTCCACCGAGAAGGTGCAGACGGCGGTCTTCATGGCCGGGTCGTCGTTGATCGGTGCCAGCGTGCCGCTGCCGGCATTGGCGAGCGGGAAGAAGCGGTTCGCCTCGCCGAAGGTCTGCACGCGCGTATAGGCGTCGCGGCCGGTGAAGCTCGGCAGCGACAGGATGATGACGATGTGCAGCAGCGCAGCGCCGACGAGGCCGACCGCGATGGCGTAGAGGACGCTACGCATCGGCGCAGTCCAGACGCTTGATGCCGGGCATGGCAAGGTCGATGACGCCGGAGCTGCCGGCGGTGGGCGTGTCGAGCAGCGTCATGACGAGCAGGAACGGGGCCTTGCCCTCCGGCACCGCCAGCCAGTTGCCGGGCGTGGCGGTGGAGGCGATGCGGATGGAGAAGGCGCTGTCGGCCCCGCGCAGCACCGACCAGGCGTTGAGGCCCGTCGGCAGGTCCGGCCGCGCGCCCTCCAGCGGACTGCCGTTACGGTCGGCCGCATGCAGCGTCCACAGGCGGGCCGGCGGCGTGATGCCGGTAATCTCGTAGCGGCAGTTTTCCACCAGCGCGCGGTTGTCGCTGTCGGTGGCGGCGGTGAAGGTGAGGCCTTCCGCCCCGCCGAGCAGCAGCCGGCCGTCGCGCGCGCGATGGGCTTTGGCGTAGGGGTCGGCGTCGACGGTCTGGGCCGTGGGGAAGGACGTCCACGGGCCGAGCGCGATGGCGCCGAAGCCCACGGTCGCCCGCAGTGCATAGACCGAGCTTAGGATGCCGAGGCCGAAGGCGACGGCGAGCGCTGTGGCGATGACGAGGGGCGTTCGGAACAAGGGATCGACCGTTGGAATCAGCTTTGCGTCACTCTGTCCGCTTCGCTTGAGCCGCGTCAAGCGCGGCCACGCGGCCATCCGCCTTCAGGGGCTTGGCTTCGCCGAGCGCGCGGCCGATCTCCTTCAGCAGCTTCGTGACCTCGGCCGAGAGCGAACGCGGGCGCACCAGGGCGGGCAGGGCGTTCTCGTCATCCGGCTTTTCGGCGACCTCCGTCGCCTTCGTGCCGTCCGGCAACGGGTTCTCGATGCCGGGAATGGCGCGCAGCTCGATGCCCTGGTGGGCATAGTCCATCAGCCGCTTGAAGGTCATGGCGGGCAGGGAGCCGCCGGTCATGTTGTTGGTCGAGGTATAGTCATCGTTGCCGAACCAGACGGCGGTCGTGTAGTTGCCGGTGAAGCCGACATACCAGGCGTCGCGATAGGCCTGGGTCGTGCCGGTCTTGCCGCCCGAGACGATGCCGCGGTCGAGCGCGCCGCGACGCGCCGTGCCGTTCACCGGAATGGTGACGAAGATCTGGTTCATCGAGGCATTGGCGGTTTCCGACAGGATGCGGTTCGCGGGGGCCTCGTCGCGGCCGAAATCGTAGAGGATGTCGCCGTCGTAATTGATGATCTGGCTGATGCCGTGGCGGCGCGACTGCACGCCGCCGGCCGGGAAGACGGCATAGGCGGTGGCCTGGTCGAGCACGGTGACCTCGGACGTGCCGAGCGGCATGGTCTTGTCGGTGCGCAGCGGCGTCTCGACGCCCATCTGCCTGGCGAGCGCGGCGATGGTCTTCGTGCCGAGCTTGTCCTTGGCAAGGCGCACCGGCACGGTGTTGATCGATTTGGCCATCGCCGTCATCAGCGTCATGCGGCCGGCATAGCTGCGGCCGTAGTTCTGCGGCGACCAGCCGCCCCAGCTGATCGGGGCGTCGACGATGGTGGTCTGCGGCGTCATGCCCGACTCCATGGCCGCCGCATAGGTATAGGCCTTGAAGGAGGAGCCCGGCTGGCGCAGCGCACGCGTCGCACGGTTGAACTGGCTTTCGCCGTAGTCGCGCCCGCCGACCATGGCCCGCACGGCCCCGCCGTTTTCCACCATCACAAGCGCGCCCTGCTTGACGCGGTAGCTCTCGCCATACTGGCGAAGGCCGCTTTCCACCGCCTCCTCGGCGGCGGCCTGCAGGCCCATGTCGATGGTGGTGCGCACGACCAGCGAATGCTGGGAGAAGGGCTTTGCGATGCGCTGCACCTCGTCGAAGGCCCAGTCGAGGAAGAAGTCCGGCGCGGTCTTCTCGTTGCGGTCGATGACGGTGGCGGGGTTGCGCCGCGCGGCGATCACCTGGCCCTCGGTCATCAGCCCGCCCTGCACGAGATTGGTCAGCACCTCGTTGGCGCGGGCGCGCGCGGCCGGCAGGTTGACATGCGGGGCATAGCGGGCCGGGGCCTTGAAGAGGCCGGCGAGCATGGCGGATTCGGCAAGGTTCACATCGGTGACGTTCTTGCCGAAATAGAACTGCGCCGCCGCCGCCGCGCCGAAGGTGCCGCCGCCCATATAGGCGCGGTCGAGATAAAGGCGCAGGATCTCCTTCTTGGAGAGGTTCGCTTCCAGCCACAGGGCGAGGAACGCCTCCTTGATCTTGCGCTCGATGGTGCGCTCGTTCGACAGGAACAGGTTCTTGGCGAGCTGCTGGGTGAGCGTGGAGCCGCCCTGCACGACGCCGCCGGCGCGCGCATTCTCGTTCATGGCGCGGGCAAGGCCGAGGAAGTCGATGCCGAAATGGCTGAAGAAGCGGCGATCCTCGGTCGCCAGCACCGCCTTGATCAGGTGGTCGGGCAATTCGTCGATCGGGACGGAATCCTCGTGAATGATGCCGCGATGGCCGATCTCGTTGCCGTAGCGGTCGAGGAAGGTGACGGCGAAATCGCTCTGGGCGCGCCAGTTGCCCTTGGTTTCCTCGAAGGCGGGCAGGGCAAGGGCGAGCAGCAGCACGAAGCCGGCCGTGCCGAGGTTCATGCCTTCGCCGGCGAGCTCAAAGACGGCTTTCTTCCAGCCCTTCACCTGGAACCGGCGGAAGAAGATGGTGATCTCCTCCCAGATCTCGGCCGCGCGGAAACCGGCGTTCCAGACCGTGGAGTCGATCCAGGAATCGATGCGCAGGAAGATGTGCCGCTTGCGGCGGCGGGGCGTTTCGGGCTTCGGGCTGTCGTCTTCCACGATCGCGGTCTCTTGCATTCCCCGGGTTCGGCGGCGTGACACTGCCTGTTCCCGGTTAACGTCCTCTCACCACAGGTTATTCCGGTAGAATATCAGCCTTTTGACGGCAGAGACACGGAATTTGCGGGGAAGGGTTACCGGTCGGGGCCCTTGACCTTTGCGGCCAAGGGGTTCAGGGGTCGGACATGACGACGAAGACTGCGGAAATGCCCGGCGACCTGCCGTTCTGGAAGACCAAGACGCTCGCCGAGATGAACGACGCGGAGTGGGAGAGCCTGTGCGACGGTTGCGGGCTCTGTTGCCTCAACAAGCTGGAGGACTGGGAGACGGGCGAGATCGCCTGGACCTCGATCCGCTGCGTGCTGCTGGACGGGGAAAGCTGTCGCTGCTCGGACTACGAGAACCGGCAGGCGACCGTGCCGGACTGCATTCGCCTGACCGTGGAAAGCGTCTCGGAAATCTCCTGGCTGCCGCCGACCTGCGGCTACCGGCTCGTCCGCGACGGACATGACCTCTACTGGTGGCATCCGCTGGTATCGGGCGACCCCGACACCGTGCACCAGGCCGGCATTTCCGCCCGCGGGCGCACGGTCAGCGAAGAGGGCATCGATCTCGATGACTACGAGGACTATCTCGTGACCTGGCCGCTGGAAGTAGGCGAAGAGAAGTAACCTGGAGCATTTCCAGCCGAAGCGGCATCGCGTAGGCGTTGGACAATGCGAAAAAACAGGAGCCTGGAACCATTCCGGTGAACCGGAATGGTTCTAGTGGAGGCTCGCCGTGACGAGCTTCTTCGGCGCCACGTTGCGCCAGGCGATGCCGATGAGATCGCGCACCCGCTCGCCGTCCGCCCCGTCGAAATAGAGCGAGGTCCAGCCCTTGAGGCCCCAGCCGCCGGGCACCGGCGCGCAGAGGCCCGGATCGGTCTCCAGCACCAGGAGCTGCTGACCGGGCGTCAGCTTGAGCACCGCGCGGCCGGCCTCCGGCAGCGACATGAAAATCCGCTCGCCCACCCGGAAATCGCGCTTTCCGAAATGGGCGCTCTCCCGCGCTTCGGGCATGCCGAGCGCCATGGTGGCGAGGTCGTCGGATATCATGCGGGAAGCGTAACACCGAACGCGGCGGCAGAAAAGGAGAGGGGAGAGGTGCGGCGGCCGGCATGGTCGGCATATGGGGAGCACGCGAAAGGCCGGTCTCGCATGGCGCGGGCGAGGCACGCAAATTCGGCCATGAAATCAGCGGCATGACGGAGAAACATGAATCGCTTTGCCGTCAGCCGGATTCACCGTGTGAAGGCGTTGAATCGGTCTTCGAACAAAGCCGGCCAAGGGATTCAAAGGACTCGACGATTGCCGTCGCCCGACCCTGCGTGAACCGGCGCGTTTTTGCTCATCCTGGTCGATGTCTTCCGATTTCCATAATAATCTGAAAGGTTTAATAAGGCCTGACCTTCGATGGCGCCGGGGCATGCGCGCGCCGCCGGGGTTCGTTCGGGCATTCATTTGCCATTCAGCGTGGATCGTTTATTGCTTGCATCAGAATGATCCGCACCTGAAAGTAAGTTCATGGCTTCGCCACTTCTCATATCCGCGCTTGCGGCCAGCCTGATGCTCCCGGCGCCCGTCGATACGGGCATCGCGCGGGATGTCGTCACGGTTTCCGGCGACTGCAGCAATGCGGCCGCGCAGGTGGTGTCCCAGACCGGCGGCGAGCTTCTCTCCGCCAAGCCGGATGGGGATAGCTGCGTGGTGACCGTGCTGGTGCCCGGCAATGGCAATGCGCGCCCGCGCAAGGTGACCGTCCGCGTGCCGATGTAAGGCCGGACGGACAGGTCGGACGAGCGGGCAAGGCAGGCAAGATAGCAGATAGGAAGAGGGCGAATGCGCATCCTGGTGGTCGAGGACGACGTCAACCTGAGCCGGCAACTGAGCGAGGCGCTGAAGGAAGCGGGCTACGTGGTGGACCAGGCCTTCGACGGCGAGGAAGGCCATTATCTCGGCGACACCGAACCCTATGACGCCATCATCCTCGATATCGGCCTGCCGGAGATGGACGGCATCACCGTGCTCGAAAAGTGGCGCGCCGACGGCAAGGCCATGCCCGTGCTCATCCTGACGGCCCGCGACCGCTGGAGCGACAAGGTCGCCGGCATCGACGCCGGTGCCGACGACTATGTGGCAAAGCCCTTCCATGTCGAAGAGGTGCTGGCGCGCATCCGCGCGCTGATCCGCCGCGCGGCCGGCCATGCCAGCCCCGACATCGTCTGCGGGCCGGTGCGGCTCGACACCAAGGGCTCCAAGGCGACCGTCAACGGCGAGACGCTGAAGCTGACCTCGCATGAATACCGGCTCCTGTCCTACCTCATGCACCACATGGGCGAGGTGGTCTCGCGCACCGAGCTGGTCGAGCACATGTACGACCAGGATTTCGACCGCGATTCCAACACGATCGAGGTCTTCGTCGGGCGGTTGCGCAAGAAGATCGGCGTCGACCTGATCGAGACCGTGCGCGGCCTCGGCTACCGGATGCAAGCGCCGGCCAATGGAAAATAAGGCCAGGCGCTCCCGCTCGCTCACCTTCCGCGTCCTCTTCCTCGCCTCCCTCTGGGCCGCGGTGGCGCTCGTCGTCATCGCCGTCGTCATTTCCACGCTCTATAGGCAGAGCGCGGAACGGAGTTTCCGCGATCTTCTGCGGGCGCAGCTCTACAACGTCATCAACACCGTTTCGGCGGGCGAGAACACGCGGCTTGCCGGCACGCCGCAGCTCGGCGACCTCCGCTTCTTCCAGCCGCAATCGGGCTGGTACTGGATCGTCGAGCCGATCGGCGGGGCGCTGGAGGGCGAGGCGCTGACCTCCTCTTCGCTCGGCACCGGCAGCATTCCGATCCCCGACACGGACAGTATTCCCTTCGACACGCGCTACGAGCGTTTCTACACGACCATCGATTCCTTCGGCAACGAGGTGGAAGTGGGCGAAACGGAAGTGGTGCTGGACGACGAGGGCCGCACGGCGCGCTTCCGTGTCGTCGGCAACCGCGACGTCCTGGAAAAGGACATCGACGACTTCTCCGGCAGTCTCTATCTCGCGCTTGCCGGCTTCGGTGTCGGCAGCCTGCTGCTCAACGCGGCGGCGATCCTCATCGGCCTTCGCCCGCTCGACCGGGCGCGCAAGGCGCTGGAGAAGATCCGCGCCGGCGAGAGCGAACAGCTCGACGGGGATTTCCCGCGGGAAATCCTGCCTTTGGCGAGCGAAGTCAATGCGTTGATCGACAGCAACCGGCGCATCGTCGAGCGCGCGCGCATGCAGGTCGGCAATCTCGCCCATTCGCTGAAGACGCCGATCGCGGTGCTGCTCAACGAATCGCGCCTCATCCCCGTCCCGCAGGGCGAGCTCGTGAAGACGCAGGCCGAGGCGATGCAGAGCCAGGTGCAGTCCTATCTCAACCGCGCCCGCATCGCCGCCCAGCGCGAATCGGTGCTGGCCCGCACCGAGACCCAGCCCGTGCTGGAGCGGCTGGTGCGCGTGATGCGGCGGCTGAATGCCGACAAGCAGTTTCCGCTCGCGGTCGATCCGCCGGGCCTGGTGCTGGCCATGGAGCAGCAGGACGTCGAGGAGACGGTGGGCAACCTCCTGGAAAACGCGGCGCGCTACGCCCGCACGGCGGTCTCGATCAATGCCTTTGCCGCGCCGGCCGAGATTCGCGGCAGCGACGATGCGCGCAAGGCCTGGATCGTGATCGAGGTGGAGGACGACGGGCCGGGCCTCGAACCCGACCAGATCCGCGAGGCGATGAAGCGCGGCAAGCGGCTCGACGAAAGCAAGCCGGGCACCGGCCTCGGGCTGTCCATCGTCAGCGAGATCGCTTCCGAGTACCAGGGCACCTTCGGGCTGTCGCGCGGACCGCGCGGCGGGCTCCTGGCGCGGCTCGTCCTGCCGGCCGTCACAAAGGATGTTGCCTGAGAGGGCGGACAATGCAACAAGGGAGAAGCCCGCGATAATGAGGATCGCAGGATTGACGAATTTCGGCGCGGCTTGCCGCCGCCCTTGCGTGAAGAGAGACGGTCCCAGCGGATGAAGACGGGTTTGCGCGGCGCCTTTTTCCCCCTCCTTCTGGCAGTAGCGACAGTTTCGGGATGCACGACCACATCCGGCAAGGGTGCGGCCGGCGCCGCCGTTGCCGGCCCGAAGGGCGCTGCCCTCTACATCACCGCCCTGCAGGGCGGGCTGATCAGCCGCAACACGGCCACGCAGCTTTCCAAGGCGGACATGCAGCGGGCGCTGGAAGCGGAATACCGCGCGCTGGAAGCCGCGCCCGGCGGCCAGCCGGTCGTCTGGGAAGGCAAGGGCGTCACCGGCTCCGTCGTCGCGGCGGCCCCCTATCAGGTCGGCTCGCAGAACTGCCGGCAGTACAGCCACACGCTGACGCTCGAGGGGCGCGATACCGTGACGCGCGGCGCTGCCTGCCGCAATGCGGACGGCGCCTGGGCGCCGCTCTCCTGATCTTTCGGCGTGATCTATCGTCCGGCCTGATTTTCTGGCGGTTGCGGCGAAACGCCTCAAATTCGCGTCATTGTTCCCAGGGGAATTGGAAAGCGCTCAGCGTTCCAGTATTTGAACGATCATGCTTTTCTGGATTCTTGTCGCCATTCTGACGGCAGCCGTCGCCGCCGTCCTGCTTCTTCCCCTGCTGCGGCGCCCTGCGGCGGCCGCGGACGACGCCAGCCATGACGTGGAGGTCTATCGCGACCAGCTCGAGGAGCTGAAGCGCGACGAGGCGACCGGGCTCATCGGCGCCCATGAGGCGGAGCTTGCCCGCGCGGAGGTCGCGCGCCGCCTGATCGCCGCCAGCAAGGCGGAAGCGAAGGGCAGGGCAAGCCCGGCCGAGCGCCGCAACCGGCTGGCGCAGGCCTTCGTCATCGTCGTGCTCCCCGCCATCGGCCTCTGTCTCTACATTGCGACCGGCCGGCCGGATCTTCCGGCCCAGCCGCTCGCCGAGCGCCTCGCCAATCCCGGCAACGACATCAGCATACTGATCGCACGGGCCGAAACGCATCTGGCGCGCAACCCGGACGACGGGGCGGGCTGGGATCTTCTCGCGCCGATCTATTATCGCAGCGGCCGGATGGAGGATGCGGCGAACGCCTTCGCGCAGGCGATCCGCATTCTGGGGCCGAACACCGAACGGCTCGACGGCCATGCGGAAACCCTGATCGCGCTCGCCAACGGCATCGTCACGACGGAGGCGCGCAAGCAGCTGGAACAGTCGCTGGCGCTGAAGGCCGACAATGCGCGCGCCAAGTTCTATCTCGCGCTGGCGCTGGAGCAGGAAGGCAAGAAGCCCGAGGCGCGCGCCGCCTTCGAGGCCTTGGCGAAGGAAGCGCCGGCCGGCGCGCCGTGGCTGCCGCTGGTCAACCAGCACATTGCCGGGCTTGCTGACGGCGCGGGCGGCGAGACGGCGGGTCAGCTCGGCAATCCCACCGCCGGCGACGTCGCGGCGGCGGAAGACCTGTCGGCGGGCGACCGTCAGCAGATGATCGCCGGCATGGTCGAGGGGCTTGCGGCGAAGCTCGAGGAAAATCCCGACAATTTCGAAGGATGGATGCGCATCATCCGTTCCTATGTTGTGCTGGATCAAAGGCCGAAGGCGCAGGCGGCGCTACAGACTGCGCTCAAGACCTTCCCGGCGGACAGCGAGAACGGCAAGCAGCTTCTGGCATTGGCCCGGGACCTATCGATTTCGGCTGAGGGCAGCGGACAATGACACGCAAACAGAAACGTCTGGCAGTGATCGGTGGCGGCGTCGCCTTCCTCGTGGCGGCGGTGCTGCTCGTCATGTTCGCCTTCAGCCAGTCCATCGCCTATTTCTACGTGCCGGGCGATCTCGCCAAGGCCAATGTGCCGCCGGGCACGCGCATCCGCCTCGGCGGCCTCGTCGAGAACGGCACGGTCAAGCGCGGCGACGGCTCGACCGTGACCTTCACCGTGACGGACACGCTGTCCACCGTGCCGGTGACCTATACGGGCATCCTGCCGGACCTCTTCCGCGAGGGGCAGGGCGTGGTGGCCGAGGGCGCCTTCGGCACCGATGGGCTCTTCGTCGCCGACACGGTGCTCGCCAAGCATGACGAGACCTACATGCCCAAGGACGTGGCCGACCGCCTGAAGGCGCAGGGCGTCGAACTCTCCGGCAAGGAAACGATCAAATGATCATTGAGCTTGGACACTATGCCCTGGTTCTGGCGCTGGCGACGGTCATCATCCAGTCGCTGCTGCCGCTGGTCGGCACCGTCAGGAACGACCGCTCGCTGATGGCCGTGGCCCCCGCCGCGGCCCTTGCCGGTTTCCTGCTGGTGCTGTTCTCCTTCTCGGTGCTGACATTCGCCTATGTCGTCTCCGACTTCTCGGTCGCCAATGTCTGGGAGAATTCCCATTCGCTGAAGCCGATGATCTACAAGATTTCGGGCGTGTGGGGGAACCACGAGGGCTCGATGATGCTCTGGCTCCTCATCCTCGTCTTCTTCAGCGCGCTGGTCGCGACCTTCGGCACCAACCTGCCGGAGCGGCTGCGCGCCAATGTGCTGGCCGTGCAGGGCCTCATCTCCACCGCCTTCGCGCTGTTCATCCTCTTGACCTCCAATCCCTTCCTGCGCCTTGCCCCGGCCCCCGCCGAAGGGCGGGACCTCAATCCGGTGCTGCAGGACGTCGGCCTCGCCATCCATCCGCCGCTGCTCTATCTCGGCTATGTCGGCTTCTCCGTCTGTTTCTCCTTCGCCATCGCGGCGCTGATCGAGGGTCGGATCGACGCGGCCTGGGCGCGCTGGGTGCGGCCCTGGACGCTCGCCGCCTGGAGCTTCCTCACCGCCGGCATCGCCATGGGCTCCTACTGGGCCTATTACGAACTGGGCTGGGGCGGCTGGTGGTTCTGGGATCCGGTGGAAAACGCCTCCTTCATTCCCTGGCTCGCCGGCACGGCGCTCCTGCATTCGGCGCTCGTCATGGAAAAGCGCGAGGCGCTGAAGATCTGGACCGTGCTGCTGGCGATTCTCACCTTCTCCATGTCGCTGCTCGGCACCTTCCTGGTGCGCTCGGGCGTGCTGACCTCGGTGCATGCCTTCGCGACCGACCCGACGCGCGGCGTCTTCATCCTCGCCATCCTCGTCTTCTTCATCGGCGGGGCGCTGTCGCTCTTCGCCTTCCGCGCCGCGACGCTGAAGGCCGGCGGGCTCTTCGCGCCGATCTCGCGCGAAGGCGCGCTCGTCCTCAACAACCTGATCCTGACGACGGCGGCGGCGACCGTGCTGACCGGCACGCTCTACCCGCTGGTGCTGGAAGCGCTGACGGGCGAGAAGATCTCCGTCGGACCGCCCTTCTTCAACCTCACCTTCGGCCTCTTGATGCTGCCGCTGCTGCTGGCCGTGCCCTTCGGGCCGCTGCTCGCCTGGAAGCGCGGCGACGTCTTCGCGGCCGGTCAGCGGCTGTTTGCGGCCGTGGCCGCCGGCCTCGTCGTCGCGGCGGCGGTGATGTACATGCATGGCGGCGGGCCGGTGCTCGCCTATTTCGGCATCGCCATCGGCTTCTACATGATCGCCGGCGCGGTGACGGATCTCGCGCTGCGGGCCGGCATCGGCAAGGTCAAGGGCAATGTCGCCGTGCGCCGGCTCATCGGCCTGCCGGGCTCGGCCTTCGGCACGGCGCTCGCCCATATCGGCATCGGCGTCACGGTCATCGGCGTCATCGCGGTCACCGCCTTCGAGACCGAGCATGTCGTGGAAATGAAGCCCGGCATGCAGGTCGAGGCGGGCGGCTACGTGCTGACCTTCGATGGCATGCGCCGCGGGCAGGGGCCGAACTATTCGGAAGAATCCGGCCACTTCACCGTGGCGCGCGGCGGCGTGACGGTGACGGAGGTTTGGTCCTCCAAGCGTCTCTACACGGCGCGCCGCATGCCGACGACGGAAGCGGGCATCCGCACCTTCGGTCTCAGCCAGCTCTATGTGTCGCTGGGCGACGCCATGGCCGACGGCGGCATCGTCGTGCGCGTCTGGTGGAAGCCGATGATCCTGTGCATCTGGATCGGCGCGCTGATCATGATGGCGGGCGGCGCGGTCTCGCTGTTCGACCGGCGCCTGCGCGTCGGGGCGCCGCAGAAGGCGCGCAAGATCAAGCCCGCGCTGGAGGCGGCGGAATGATGCGCCGCCTGCTGCTCGCCGCCGGCCTGCTGCTGGCCGCCTTTCCGGCCTTCGCCGTCAACCCGGACGAGGTGCTCGACGACCCGGCGCTGGAGGCCCGCGCCAGGGCGCTTTCGGCCGAGCTGCGCTGCATGGTCTGCCAGAATCAGTCGATCGACGACTCCAATGCGGAACTCGCCCGTGACCTCAGGCTCCTCGTGCGCGACCGGCTGAAGAGCGGCGACAGCGACGAGGCGGTGATCGCCTATGTCGTCTCGCGCTACGGCGAGTTCGTGCTGCTTAATCCGCGCCTGCGCGGCGAGACGCTGCTGCTCTGGGGCGCGCCCGTCGTGCTGTTCCTTGCCGGCGCGACGGCGATGATCCTCTTCGTGCGCAAGCGCGGCGGAAAGCCGACGGGAACGCCGCTCACCGAGGCCGAACGGGCCGAGCTGGACCGCGCGCTGAAGCGGGACTGACGGGGATTTCCCAACATTACCAAAAATTCATGCGGCGGATAGTGTGCCGTAATGTGAAGCGGCCTATCTCTTTCCCATCGGTTGCCGAAAGCAGCCATGAGATGAGAGAAAAGGTGCTAAGAATGTCCAAGATTTCCGCATTCCGTCCGGGCCTCAAGACCGTATTCAGGGCGTCCACCGTCGCCGGACTTGCGGCCGTCATGCTGGCGACCGGCATTCCCGCGCGCGTCACCGAAAGTTTCGCCGAGGCCGTTTCCGTCCAGGCGCCCCAGGTCGCCAGCTTCGCCGACGTCGTGCAGGCGGTCTCCCCCGCCGTCGTCTCCGTTCGCGTCCAGTCCGACATCAAGCCGGCCAACGACGAGAGCAACTTCTCGTTCAACTTCGGCGGCCGCGGCTTCGACGAACTGCCCGACGACCACCCGCTGAAGCGCTTCTTCCGTGAATTCGGCGGCCCCGACCAGTTCCACGGCGACCGTGGTCCGGATCGCCGCTTCGGCGATCGCGGCCCGGGCCGCAAGCCGCATCTGCGCCCGACCGCGCAGGGCTCCGGCTTCTTCATCTCGGAAGACGGCTACATCGTCACCAACAACCACGTCGTCAACGACGGTTCGGCCTTCACGGTCGTCATGAACGACGGCACCGAGCTCGACGCCAAGCTCGTCGGCAAGGACAGCCGCACGGACCTTGCCGTGCTGAAGGTCGACGAGAAGGACAAGCGCAAGTTCACCTATGTCAGCTTCGCCGATGACAGCCAGATCCGCGTCGGCGACTGGGTCGTGGCCGTCGGCAACCCGTTCGGCCTCGGCGGCACGGTGACGGCCGGCATCATCTCGGCCCGCGGCCGCGATATCGGCTCCGGCCCCTATGACGACTACCTGCAGGTGGACGCCGCCGTGAACCGCGGCAATTCCGGTGGCCCGACCTTCAACCTCAACGGCCAGGTCGTCGGCATCAACACCGCGATCTTCTCGCCGTCGGGCGGCAATGTCGGCATCGCCTTCGCCATTCCGGCCTCCGTTGCCAAGGGCGTCGTCGCCGACCTGATGAAGGACGGCAAGGTCGACCGTGGCTGGCTCGGCGTGCAGATCCAGCCGGTGAGCCGCGACATCGCCGACTCGCTCGGCCTTGCCGATGCCGCTGGCGCGCTCGTTGTCGAACCGCAGGCCGACTCGCCCGGCGCCAAGGCCGGCATCAAGAAGGGTGACGTGATCACGGCGCTCGACGGCGACCCGATCAAGGATCCCCGTGACCTTGCCCGCCGCGTCGCCGATATCGCACCCGGCAAGAAGGTCGACCTGTCGGTCTGGCGTGACGGCAAGGCTCAGACCATCCCGGTCGAGATCGGCACGCTGGCCGGCGAACAGATCCAGGCCGCGACCAGCACCGACCAGGCCGCGCCGGAACAGGAAAGCAGCGAACAGGCGCTGGCCGATCTCGGCATCTCGGTCACGCCCGGCGACGACGGCCTGACGGTCACCACCGTCGATCCGGACTCCGACGCCAGCGATCGCGGCCTCAAGGAAGGCGACCGCATCACCTCTGTCAACAACCAGGTCGTGAAGTCCGCCGACGAGGTGATCAAGGTGATCGAGGGCGCCCGCAAGGACGGCCGCTCCAAGGCGCTGTTCCAGATCGAGACCAAGGACGGAAGCCGCTTCCTGGCGCTGCCCATCGATCAGGGCTGACCGGCTCCGTAATCCCTGCCCAGGGCGCCGCGAGATCGAAAGGTTTCGCGGCGCTGCCGTATTGGGCGCCCGAAAGCCTTTCAGAAGGCGCGGCATCGCTTCGCGCCGGATAATGCGCCAAAAACAAGAGGCTAGAGATCGTCAGGCGAACCGGGGTCCGCCGCCGCCGCTCTAGCCAAGGTCCGTCGAACATGCTGTAAGGTCGGTGCGATGAAGATATTGATTGTTGAAGACGATCTGGAGGCGGCAGCCTATCTCTCCAAGGCTTTTCGCGAGGCGGGCATCGTGCTCGACCATGCAAGCGACGGTGAAAGCGGCCTGTTCCTCGCCACCGAGAACAGCTATGACGTGCTGGTCATCGACCGCATGCTGCCGCGCCGCGACGGCCTGTCGCTGATCACGGAACTGCGCCGCCGCAACATCCATACGCCCGTGCTGATCCTCTCCGCGCTCGGCCAGGTCGACGACCGCGTGACGGGTCTTCGCGCCGGCGGCGACGATTACCTGCCCAAGCCCTATGCCTTCAGCGAGCTTCTGGCGCGCATCGAGGTGCTCGGCCGCCGCAAGGGCACGCCCGAGCAGGACATGGTCTACCGCGTCGGCGATCTCGAGCTCGACCGGCTCTCCCACACGGTCAAGCGCGCCGGCCGGGAAATCCTCCTCCAGCCGCGCGAATTCCGCCTCTTGGAATATCTCATGAAGAATGCCGGGCAGGTGGTGACGCGCACCATGCTGCTGGAAAATGTCTGGGACTATCATTTCGATCCGCAGACCAATGTCATCGACGTCCATGTCTCGCGGCTGCGCTCGAAGATCGAGAAGGATTTCGACCAGCCGCTGCTGCGCACCGTGCGCGGCGCCGGATACATGATGAAGGACGAGGCGGCGGGCTGATGCAGCGTTTGCTCGGCCGGCTGACCGCCCTCTACCGCACCACGGCGGTGCGCCTGTCCGCGGTCTATCTCCTGCTCTTCGCCGCCTGCGCGGCCTTCCTCGTCTTCTATGTCTCCTCCATGTCGGAAGGCCTGCTGCAACAGCAGATGCGCGAGGCTGTGGGGCAGGAGAGCGAGCAGATCGAGCGCATCTTCGACAACAGCGGCATGAACGGTCTGCTGCGCACGTTGGAACGGCGGGCGCGCCAGCCGGGCGCCAATCTCTACATCATCGCCAGCCCCACCGGCGAGGTGCTGGCCGGCAATGTCGCCTCCATCCAGCCCGGCGTGCTCGACACGGAAGGCTGGACGGAAACGCCCTTCCGCTACCAGCGCTACCAGGAGGAGGCGCGCGGCAACAGCCGGCCCATGGCCTATGCGCAGGTCAACGTGCTGTCCAACGGGCTGCGCGTGCTGGTCGGCCGCGATCTCGGCGAACCGGAGAATTTCCGCCGGCTGGTGCGCCAGGCGCTGATGGTGGCGCTCGGCGTCATGGGCGTCGGCGCGCTCGCCATCTGGTACCTGATCGGCCGCAATGCGCTCCGACGCATGGACCGCATGTCGGACGCCAGCCAGCGCATCATGGCCGGCGATCTCTCCCAGCGCCTGCCGACTAGCGGCTCGGGCGACGAATTCGACCGCCTGTCGGAATCGCTCAACACCATGCTGGGGCGCATCGAGAAGCTGAACGAGGGGCTGAAGCAGGTCTCCGACAATATCGCGCATGACCTGAAGACCCCGCTGACGCGCCTGCGCAACAAGGCGGAGGCGGCGCTGGCCGGCGGCGAGAAGGCCGATCATCGCGGCGCGCTGGAGGAGATGATCGGCGAATCCGACCAGCTGATCCGCACCTTCAACGCGCTTTTGATGATCTCGCGCGTCGAGGCGGGGCAGGCCCCGGCCGAAATGCGCGCCATCGACATCAGCGGCATCGCCCATGACAGCGCCGAGCTCTACGAGCCGGTGGCCGAGGATGTCGGCCTGACGCTCGTCACCGAGATTGCCGACGGCATCGAGATCAAGGGCAACCGCGAACTCGTCGGCCAGGCGCTGGGCAACCTCATCGACAATGCGGTCAAATATGCCGAGGGCAGCGGCGGCGAGGCGGATATCCGCGTGACGCTGGCAAGGCGCGACGGCGACGTCGTGCTGTCGGTCGCCGACAGCGGCCCCGGCGTGCCCGACGACAAGCGCGAGGACGTGGTGAAGCGCTTCGTGCGGCTCGACGCCAGCCGCTCCAAGCCCGGCACGGGGCTGGGCCTGTCGCTGGTCGGCGCCGTGATGGAAATGCATCAGGGCCGGCTGGAGCTGGACGCCACCCATCCCGAACGGGAAAACAATCGGGGGCTGACGGTGCGGATGGTTTTCCCCATCCCTGCGGACTGATACACCTCGTCAAAACGGCGAGGAGACATCATGAGCGTGACGGAAGCGACGCGGTTTTCCGATCTTTCGGCATCCCCGATCCGGCCCCTGAGCCAGACGGAAGTCAAGTCGGTGCTGTCCGACCTCAAGGACTGGGGCAAGGAACACGCCGCCATCGCC
Organism: Roseateles sp. XES5; assembly: GCF_020535545.1. Lineage (NCBI taxonomy): Bacteria > Pseudomonadati > Pseudomonadota > Betaproteobacteria > Burkholderiales > Sphaerotilaceae > Roseateles > Roseateles sp. XES5. The sequence goes on along the minus strand of NZ_CP084752.1, from coordinate 558,921 downwards.
CGGCTTCTCGCCGGGGAGGGGCCGCTCAAGGATTTCATCGTCGCCGCCTTCACGCTCTCGCCCTATCTGCGCGACACCGCGCGCATCGATCCGCGCCTGCTCGCCCGCGCGCTCGACGAGCCGGTCCTGCCCGCCATCGAGGCGGCCATCGCCCGCGCCCGCGCCGCCTGGAAGGCGGAGGAGGGCGAGGTGACGGAAGCCATGCTGATGACGCGGCTGCGCGTCGCCAAGCGGGAGGTCGCCTTCTTCACCGCGCTTGCCGACCTTGCCCGCATCTTCGATGCGCGCCGGACCACGGCGCTGCTGACGGCGCTCGCCGAGGCGGCCACCTCGGCGGCCATCGACCACCTGCTGCTTTCGGCCCATGAGAGCGGCAAGCTGAAACTGCCCGATCCCGCCCATCCGAGCGAGAAGTCCGGCCTCATCGTGCTCGGCATGGGCAAGCTCGGCGCGGCGGAACTCAACTATTCCTCCGATATCGACCTCGTCGTGTTCTTCGATCCGATGGCCAATGTCGCGGTCGATCCGACCGAGACGGTCGAGACCTTCTCGCGCCTCGTGCGCCGCCTCATCCGCATCATGCAGGAGCGCACGGCGGACGGTTACGTCTTCCGCACGGACCTGCGCCTTCGGCCCGATCCCGGCGCGACGCCGCTCGCCATCTCCTTCGATTCGGCGATGCTCTATTACGAGGGCCGGGGGCAGAACTGGGAGCGGGCGGCCTTCATCAAGGCCAAGCCCATCGCCGGCGACCTCAAGGCGGGCGAAGTCTTCCTCAAGGGGCTGGTGCCCTTCGTCTTCCGCAAATATCTCGACTATGCCGCCATCGCCGACATCCATTCCATCAAGCGGCAGATCCACGTGCACAAGGGGCATGGCGAGATCGCCGTGAAGGGGCACAACGTCAAGCTCGGCCGCGGCGGCATCCGCGAGATCGAATTCTTCGTGCAGACGCAGCAGCTGATTGCTGGCGGCCGCGTGCCGGCGCTGCGCCTGCGCGCCACCGAGCCCATGCTGCAGGAACTGGCCAAAGCGAACTGGATCGACGCGGCGACGGCCGAGGAACTGACCGAGGCCTACTGGTTCCTGCGCGATGTCGAACACCGCGTGCAGATGGTGCGCGACGAGCAGAGCCATGTGCTGCCGGAAACGGAAGCCGAACTGAAGCGCATCGCCTTCATGCTCGGCTTTGCCGATACGGCCGGCTTCTCGGCCCGGCTGGTCGAGGTGCTGAAGACTGTGGAGCGGCGTTATGCGGCGCTGTTCGAGCAGGAAGCGAAGCTCTCCTCGGAGACCGGCAACCTCGTCTTCACCGGCCAGAAGGACGATCCCGATACGCTGGAGACGCTGAAGCGCCTCGGCTTCGAGCGGCCGGCGGATATTTCCCGCACCATCCGCACCTGGCACTACGGCCGCTACCGCGCCACGCAATCGGTGGAGGCGCGCGAGCGGCTGACGGAGCTGACGCCGGAACTGCTGCGCGTCTTCGGCGAGAGCAAGCGGGCGGATGAGGCGCTGCTGCGCTTCGACAATTTCATCTCCGGCCTGCCGGCGGGCATCCAGCTCTTCTCGCTGCTCGGCAACAATCCGGCGCTGCTGTCCCTCATCGTCAACATCATGTCGTCGGCCCCGCGCCTTGCCGAGGTGATCGCGGCCAAACCCCATGTCTTCGACGGCATGCTGGATCCCGGCCTTCTCGCCGAACTGCCGACGCGGGCCTATCTTGCCGCGCGCATCGAGGGCTTCGTCTCCGGCGCAAGGCACTATGAGGAAATCCTCGACCGGCTGCGCATCATCGCCGCCGAACAGCGCTTCCTCATCGGCATCCGCCTCCTGACGGGCGCGATCACCGGCAAGCAGGCCGCCCGCGCCCTGACCCATGTCGCCGATCTCATCGTCGCGGCGGCGCTGAAGGCGGTGCTGGAGGAGATCGAGGCGGCGCATGGCAAGTTCCCCGGCGGGCGCGTGGCGCTGGTCGGCATGGGCAAGCTCGGCAGCTTCGAGCTGACCGCCGGCTCCGACATCGACCTCATCCTGCTCTACGACCACGACAGCGATGCCTTCGAGTCGGATGGCCCCAAACCCCTCGACAACATGAAGTACTTCACCCGCATCACCCAGCGGCTGATCGCGGCGCTGTCCGCGCCGACGGCTGAGGGCGTGCTCTACGAGGTGGACATGCGGCTCCGCCCCTCCGGCAACAAGGGGCCGGTCGCCACCCGCATCAACGCCTTTGCCAAGTATCAGGCGGAGGAGGCCTGGACCTGGGAGCACATGGCGCTGACCCGCGCCCGGGTGCTCTGCGGCGAAGAAAGCCTGATGCAGGAGGCGGAGGCGATCTTCCGCTCGGTGCTCGGCCGCAAGCGCGAGACGGGCAAGGTCGCCAGGGACGTCGCGGAGATGCGCGACCTCATCGACAAGGAAAAGCCGCCGAAGGATATCTGGGATCTGAAGCTGATCCCGGGCGGCCTCATCGACATCGAGTTCATCGCGCAGTTCCTGGCGCTCGTCGCGCCCGCGCGCGGCGCGGCGCAGCCGGAAAAGGCCGTGGCGACGGGCGATGCGCTGTCGGTGCTGGGTGCGATGATGGACCCGAACGACCTCGACACGGTGCAGAAGGCGCTCGTGCTCTATACCGAGGTCTCGCAGATCGTGCGTCTTTGCGTCGATGGCGGCTTCGACCCGAAGGAAGCGCCGGCCGGCCTCGTCGATCTCGTCTGCCGGGCGGGCGACTGCCCGGACCTGCGCACGCTGGAGGCGGAAATCCGCCGCGTGTCGAAGGCGGTGCGCAAGATCTTCCAGGGCGTGGTGAAGGGCTGACGCCGCAGGGAGACATTCCGGTGAACGGGAATGTCTCCACGTAGGGTGATCAGCCCTGCCGGCGGATTTGCCTCAAGCCGCTGCCAGATGCAGGGCCGCCAGCCGTTCCCGGTCCGGGATGCGCACGGAGATGATCGTGCCCTTGCCCTCGATCGACTGGATGCGCATGGCGCCGCCATGCAGGTGCGCGAGCGAGCGGGAGATGGCAAGGCCAAGGCCGGAGCCGCCCTTGCTCTTGGCATACTGGCTCTGCACCTGCTCGAAGGGCTGGCCGATCTTCTGCAATGCGGATTTCGGAATGCCGATGCCGGTGTCGGCGATGGTCAGCGTCACCGCGCCATCCACCCGGCGCGCGCGCACCTTCACCCGGCCGCCCGCGTTGGTGAACTTCATGGCGTTGGACAGGAGGTTCAGCAGGATCTGCTTCATGGCGCGGCGGTCCGCCACCGTGAAGAGATGGTCGGGGCAGGCTTCCTCGACGGTGATGTTCTTCTTTTCCGCCTGCAGCATGGTGAGGCGCATCGTCTCCTCGATCAGCGGCGCGAGATCGACCGTCTCGCAGCTGATGCGCATATGGCCGGCCTCGATCTTCGACATGTCGAGGATATCGCTGATGACGTTGAGCAGATGCTGGCCGCTCTCATGGATGTCGCGGGAATATTCGCGGTACTTGTCCGAGCCGATGGGGCCGAACATCTGGTTCTGCAGGATGACCGAGAAGCCGATGATGGCGTTGAGCGGCGTGCGCAGCTCATGCGACATGCGCGAGAGGAAGTCGGTCTTGGCGCGGTTGGCCGCCTCGGCGCGGTCCTTTTCCGCCTGGTAATTGGCATTGGCGAGCGAAAGCTCGGTCTTCTGGCGCTCCAGCTTGGCGCGCGAGGCCGACAGGTCGCCGATGGTCGCCATCAGGCGGCGTTCGGATTCGCGCAGGCGCACCTGGTGGCGCTTCATCATGGTGATGTCGGTGCCGACGGAAACGAGGCCGCCGTCGCGGGTGCGCCGCTCGTTGATCTGCAGCCAGCGCTCGTCGGCGAGCTGCACTTCGCTGGTCTGCGACACGCCGGTGCCGTCCGCGTCCGCGATGCGGCGCTCGATGACCGGGCGGGCCGCGGCGGCATGCACCGCCGCGCGCTCGATGCCGGGCACCAGCACGTCGTCGGGAAGGCCGTAGGCCTGCTGGTAATGCGCGTTGCACATGACGAGCCGGTCGTTCTTGTCCCACAGCACGAAGGCCTCGGACGTGCATTCGATGGCGTCGGCCAGACGCTGGTCGGCCTCCTGGTAGCGCTGGGCCAGCCGGTGCTGCTCCGTCACGTCCATGGCGATGCCGATGATGTGCATGCGGCCGGAGGCCATGCGGATGAGCTGGGCGCGGGCGCGCAGCCAGACATAGTGTCCCTCGGCGTGGCGCATGCGGAACACCTGGTCGACCTGCTTGGCCTCGCCGCGGGCGACTGCGCGGGCGACCTGGTAGATGCCGTCGTCGTCGGGATGCATCAGGCGCGCGGCCGCGCCGAAGGACAGCACGCTGTCGCGCGGCGGCATGCCGAGCATTTCATACATGGAGCGCGACCAGAACAGCCGCCGGTTGGCAAGGTCGAAATCCCACAGGCCGCAGCGGCCGCGGGCAAGCGCCGTCTCCACCCGCAGGTTGGATTCGGCGAAGATCGCATCGGCGTCGCGCGCGCGCTTGGCCTGGATGTAATAGGCATAGAGGATGACGAGCAGGATGGCCGAAATGCCGGCGAACAGCGTGACGTTCAGCGCCACCTCGTCGCGCCACAGGGCGGCGAGCTGGCCGAGCGGATTGGCGACGACGATGAAGCCGCCCTCTTTCGGCATCTGCACCAGCGCGGCGTAATAGTCCTGGTCGCCGATGCGGGTGCGGAAGGCGCCGCCCGGTTCGCCGAAATACTGGCTGGCGGCAAGCTCGGGCGAAAAGCGCGCGAGCGACTGGCCGACATAGCGCGCCGCGGCCAGCGATGCGCCGAAGACATGGCCCTTCTCCTCGACGAAGAGAACGATGCCGCCCGGCTGCATGCGGTCCTGCGGCAGATGAAGGGAGAGCGCGGCTTCGGCCGCCATGCGGTCGGACTGCGCGAGACTGTCGGCCATGGAACCGGAAAACACCGCGCCCACCGCGATCGCCGTCAGCGAGGTCGCATCCTTGACGCTGGTATCCATGCGGTCATGTTCGACGATGATGCCGACCATGCGCGAAATGCCGACCACGAACAGGAAGGCGATGATCAGGATCGGTATCGACCGTTTCAGCACGGGCTCGGCCCGTGTCAGATGCCGTGCGGCAGGTCCGGCGAAAATCTTCGCCTGGCCCGTCAACTCATCTTCCCAGGCCGCCATTCCCGGAAATCTGAGACGAGTCCACCCGCCGGATGCGCGTCCTCGTTGCGCGTCCGCCATAGTCTTCAAACCTTGTACCCTCTCGCGATTCGGCGCGCCGCTCGCCCGAATCTGCCCTAATGAATCAATTGTGATTCGGCTTGTCCATAGGAAATGGTAAAAGTTTTTTAACCATTTCTTATGGTTGGGATTTTGCATCCGGGGCGGCTTGCGGGCGGCGCGGACCCATCTCCGTTTCCCGCCATTCCTTCAGCATCGCCGCGCGACGACGCGGATAACGTGCATCCAGCAGCGTGAGCGCCTGCATGCGGTCGGTGCGGAAATGCCGGTAGCCCTGCCGCCATTCGCACCAGGCGACGAGCATGCGCGTCTCCTCGAAATAGCCGAGCGCCACCGGCCAGACGGTGCGTTCCGAGGCGCTGCCCGCCCCGTCGGCATAGGCAAGGTGGACCTTGCGCTCCCGCCGGATGGCCGCCCGCAGCACGGTGAGGTCGACGATTTCGCTGTCGACGATCTTGCGCGGTCCGACCAGCAGCGCAGTGTTTTCCAGTTCGTCCCTGAGGTCCGCCGGCAGCACCGCCGAGATCTTGGCGAGCGCGTCGCTCGCCGCCTTCGTGACCGGCGTGTCGGCGAATTTCTGCACCCAGCGGAAGCCGAGCATCAGAGCCTCGAGTTCGCCTTGCGAAAACATCAGCGGCGGCAGCATGAAGCCGGGGCGCAGCACGTAGCCGACGCCCGGTTCGCCCTCGATATCGGCGCCCTGCGCCTGCAGGGTGGCGATGTCGCGATAGAGCGTGCGGATGCTGACGCTAAGTTCCCCGGCAAGGGTGGAGCCGCTCACCGGATGGCGGTGACGGCGGAGGATCTGGAGCAGGCTGAGCAGTCGTTCGGATCGGGCCATGGCACGATACTGCCAATTTTTGGCAGTGGTGTCGCCTAGGATCCTCCCGTCACAGCAAACGAAAGGACGATCCGATGATCTCTCCCAACCTTCTCATCCTCTATGTCGGGAACCCCGCCGCAAGCGGCCGTTTCTACGAGGCGCTTTTCGAGCGCGCGCCGGTCGCCCAGTCGCCGGGCTTCGTCGCCTTCCGTTTCGATAACGGTCTCGGCCTGGGTCTGTGGGCGACGACAGCGAACGATTTCGTCTCCGCCGGCACCGGCAACCGCTCGGAGATCGCCATCGTCGTGGACGAGGACGCCGAGATCGATGCCCTCCATGAAAAATGGAAGGCGGCCGGCGTCACCATCGAGCAGCCGCCGTTCACGGCGGTCTTCGGCCGCACCTTCGTGGCGCTGGATCCGGATGGCCACCGGATCCGCGTCTGCCCGCCGGACAAGTGAGAAGGGAAGGGCTCAGCCCTTCAGCATGCGCTCCACAATGTCGGAGACGTCGGAGGAGAGCTTCTCGCCCGCAGCGATGGCGCGCAGCGCGTTGCGGGCGTGATCCGAGCGCACCTCTTCCAGCGCCCGCCAGGAGCGCATGGAGGTGAGGATGCGGGCCGCGAGCTGCGGGTTCTTGGGATCGATCTCCAGGATCTGGTCGGCCAGGAACCGGTAGCCCGCGCCGTCCGCCCGGTTGAAGCCGGTCGGGTTGGAGAAGGCGAAGGTGCCCACCAGCGCGCGCACGCGGTTGGGGTTCGTCTTGTTGAAATGCGCGCTTTCCATCAGCGCCTTGACACGCCCCAGCGCGCCGTCGCCCGGAATGGTCGATTGGATCGAGAACCACTTGTCGAGCACCAGCGCATTGTCGGCAAAGCGCGTGCGGAAGGTTTCCAGCGCCGCCGCCGTCTCCGGCGCGTCGGGGAAACGATGCGCCAGCACGGTCAGCGCCGCGCTGAGATCGGTCATGTTGTCGGCGGCCGCGAAGGCTTCCGCCGCGCGGACCGGATTGCCGTCGGCGACGGCGAGATAGGCGAGCGCCGCATTGCGCAGCGCGCGGTGGCCGGCGCTCGTCGCGTCCGGCGTGAAGGCGCCCTCGGTGCGGTGGCCGTCGAAGAGCTTCGCGAAGACGGACGGATCGCGGTTGGCGATGAAGGCGAGCACCGCCTCGCGGCCGGTGCGGATGGCGTCCGGATCGTTGTTGCTGCCGAGTTCACGGGCGATGTCGGATTCTGACGGCAGAGCCAGCGCCTGCGCGCGGAAGGCGGGCTCCAGCGTCTCGTCGCCGGCAATGGCGATCAGCGTGTCGGCAAGGACCGGGTTCGTTTCGACCGTTTCGCCCGCGCGGGCCTTCCGGGCGGCGTCGACGAGGTTCGGCAGGGCAAGGTCGTTCAGGGCCTGCCAGCGGGCGAAGAGGTCGCTGTCGTACCGGGCGATATGGGCAAGGTCGGCCGGCGCCTGCTCGAAATGCAGGTTGATCGGCGCGGAGAAGCTGCGGTTGAGCGAGACGACGGGGCGCGAGGCGATGCCCGAGAAGGTCACCGTCTGGCGGCGCTCCTTCAGGTGCAGCACGTCGCCGGTCACCTCGGCGCCGCTGACGGCAGAGGGCGTCGCCTCCGTGCCGTCGGCGGACAGGAGGCCGAAGCGCAGCGGAATGTGCATCGGCTCCTTGGTGCTCTGGCCGGGCGTCGGCGGGATCATCTGTTCCAGCGACAGGGTGAATTCGCCCTTCGCCTGGTCATAGCTGGAGGAGAGGCTGACCAGCGGCGTGCCCGCCTGGTGATACCAGCGCGAGAACTGGCCGAGATCGGTGCCGCTGACCTCCTCGAAGCACGCGACGAAATCCTCGATCGTCGCGGCATCGCCGTCATGACGCTCGAAATAGAGGTCCATGCCCTTCTTGAAGCCATCCTTGCCGAGGATGGTCGCGATCATGCGCGTGACCTCGGAACCCTTCTCGTAGACGGTCGTCGTGTAGAAGTTGTTGATTTCGCGGTATTTGACCGGACGGACGGGATGGGCGAGGGGGCCGGCATCCTCGGGGAACTGCTCCGACTTCAGGTGGCGCACCTCGGCGATGCGCTTGACGGCGCGCGAGCGCTGGTCGGCGGAGAACTCCTGGTCGCGGAAGACGGTCAGGCCCTCTTTCAGCGAGAGCTGGAACCAGTCGCGGCAGGTGACGCGGTTGCCGGTCCAGTTGTGGAAGTACTCGTGGGCCACGATGGACTCGATGCGCGAGAAGTCGGCATCGGTGGCGGTGGCGGGCGAGGCGAGCAGGGCGCTGGTGTTGAAGATGTTCAGGCCCTTGTTCTCCATCGCGCCCATATTGAAGTCGGACACGCCGACTACCATGAAGATGTCGAGGTCGTATTCGCGGCCGAAGACCTCTTCGTCCCATTTCATCGAGCGCTTCAGCGCGTCCATGGCATAGGCCGCGCGCGCTTCCTTGCCGTGCTCGACATAGATCTTCAGCGTCACTTCACGCTCCGACATGGTCGTGAACGTGTCTTCCACCACGCCGAGATCGCCGGCGACGAGCGCGAAGAGATAGGAGGGTTTCGGGTGCGGGTCGAACCAGGCGGCGAAATGCTTGCCTTCGCCATAGCCGGCGCCGCCGAGGAAGTTGCCGTTGGACAGCAGCACCGGGTACTTCTTCTTGTCGGCGCGCAGGGTGACGGTGTAGACCGCCATCACGTCCGGGCGGTCCAGGAAATAGGTGATGCGGCGGAAGCCCTCGGCCTCGCACTGCGTGAAGAAGCCGCCGTTGGTGCGGTAGAGGCCCATCAGCTGCGTGTTGGCTTCGGGATTGATCAGCGTCGTGATCGTGATCTCGAAGGGCTCGGATGCCGGCAGGTCGCGGACCGTCAGGCTGTCGGGCGTCGCGTCGTAGCGGGCGGCGTCCATTTCCATCTGGTCGAACAGCAGGCCCGTCATGACGAGTTCGTCGCCGTCGAGCACCAGCGGCGCGGCAAGGTCGGCGCCTTCGCGGCGGTGGAAGATCAGGCGGGCCTCGACCTTGGTCTCCGTGGGGTCGAGTTCAAAGGTCAGGTCGACGCGTTCGAGAACGAAGTCAGTCTGGCGATAGTCTGCCAGATGGATGATCCGGCCGTTCTCTGTCCGCATGGAAATGTCCTGCTCTTTGCCGCCCGGTTTCCGTCTCTTCCGTGCAGGATAGGGCGGATCGCCGGGACGGTCTGCCCCCAAGTTCCACGAATAGATATGCGTCTTCGCTTAACATCTCATTTCCACGGCGGGTCGGGAAACAGAAATTTGTGCCGTTCCGGCACGGCGTTCGTCTTGATGGTCCGATCAAAAATATCCGCGACGCATCACCAGAATTCATCCCATCCCGCGAGCGATCCCGCTAGACTTGCAATCTTCTGAATCGGATCTCCGATCTTCTCAACGCCTGAATGCCACGGCCCGCCGGCCGTGCCGAGTTCCCGCATGGACATGCAATCGCCCAATCCCATGAAAGGGATTTTCCTCAAGGTCGCGTCGGTCGTGATCTTCCTGTGCATGTCGACGCTCATCAAGGCGGCCGGCAGGGAAATTCCGGCGGGGCAGATCACCTTCCTGCGCTCCGCCTTCGCCATGGTGCCGATCATCGTCTTCCTCGGCGTGCAGGGCCAGTTGCGCGACGCCTTCCGCACCAACGACATCTTCGGCCATTTCAAGCGCGGCTTCGTCGGCATCCTGTCCATGGGCTGCGGCTTCTATGGCCTCGTGCACCTGCCGTTGCCCGAATCCATCGCGCTCGGCTATGCTCTGCCGCTGGTCACCGTCGTCGTCGCCGCGCTTTTCCTGAAAGAGCGGGTCGGCCCCTATCGCTGGTGCGCCGTGCTGATCGGGCTGGTGGGCGTCGGCATCATCAGCTGGCCGCGCCTGACGCTGTTTCGCGAGGGCGGCTTCGGCTCCTCGGAGGCGATGGGCGCGCTGGCGATGATGGCCTTCGCCGTGCTCGGCTCCTTCGCCATGGTGCTGGTGCGCAAGCTGGTGCAGACCGAGCGCACGCCCACCATCGTGCTCTATTTCTCGCTCTTCGCCTCGGTCTTCTCGCTCGGCACGCTGCCCTTCGGCTGGATCGATCTTGGCTGGACCGGGCTCGTCATGATGGCGCTCGCGGGCTTTTGCGGCGGCATCGCGCAATTGCTGCTGACGGCGAGCTACCGCTATGCCGACGTCTCGACCATCGCCCCGTTCGAATATACCTCGATCGTGCTCGGCCTCATCGTCGGCTATGTGCTGTTCGACGACGTGCCCACCAGCACCATGCTGACGGGCACCGCCATCGTCGTCAGCGCCGGCATCTTCGTCATCTTCCGCGAACACCGGCTCGAACTGAAGCGCCGCGCCGAACTGCGGCACCACACGACGCAGGGCTGAGAGGCGCCTCAGCGCCAGTCCGGCGTCGTCGTGTCCTCGATGCGCTCGTCCGTCACGCTGTCGGGCTGGAGGGCCGCGGCGGCCGCGTCGGCGCCGAGCGGCTGGGCCGTCATCGCCTGGAAGTCCGTCTTGGCGACGAGACCGTCATTGGCCTCGCGCCGGCTGATGCGCCAGGCGGCATAGGCGCCGTAGAGCAGGAAATAGACCGCCAGCACCACGAAGAGCGAGCCCGGCCCGAACCGGTCCATGACCGGGCCGACCATCAGCGGGCCGGAAATCGTGCCGACGCCGTAGACGATCATCATGCCCGAGGAGACCTCGACATATTCGTCGGGCTGGGCGCGGTCGTTGGCATGGGCGACGTTGAGCGCATAGATCGGGAAGATCACCGAGCCGACGAAGGCGGCGACGATATAGAGCAGCACCGGCGGTCCGCCGGCGACGAAGGCCATGGCAAGGCAGGCGAGCGTGCCGACGATGCCGCAGGCGACCATGACGAGGCGGCGGTCCATGCGGTCGGAGGCGCGGCCGATCGGGATCTGCGACAGGGCGCTGCCGACCAGCACGGAGGCGAGCAGCGTCGCGCCCTCGGCCGTCGAAAGGCCGCTGCGCTGGGTGAACACGCCGCCGAGATTGAGCCAGGCCCCCGAGAGCGCGCCGGCGAGGAAGGCGCCGACGACGGCGACCGGCGAGCGCCGGTAGAGCCGCTGCACGTTGAAGCGGGCCTGCGTCGGCGGGGCGGGCAGCGGCGAGGAGGTGAGCGCCGTCGGCAGCAGTGCGACGGAGAAGATGATGCCGCACAGGATGAAGAGCGTGGTGTTGGAGGGATCGCCGAGCGGCACGAGATATTGCCCGCCGATCGTGCCGACCATGGTGGTGATGAGATAGATCGAGAAGACCGAGCCGCGATTCTCGTTCGTCACCCGCTCGTTCAGCCAGCTTTCGATGATGAGATAGCTGCCGGAAATGGCAAAGCCGGAAATGGCGCGGAACAGCATCCAGGCCCGCCAGTCGACGAGAAGCGCGCAGAGCAGGATGGCGATGGCGAGCAGCGTGATCAGCGCGACGAAGACCCGCACATGGCCGACGAGCAGCACGAATTTGGGCGTAACGATGCAGGACAGCGTGAAGCCGATCGTATAGCCCGTCGCGATCATCGAGATCGTCTGCGTCGACCATCCCTCCGCGACCGCGCGCACGGGCACGACATAGCTTTGCAGGCCGAAGGCCACCATCATCAGAAGGGTGGACAGCATCAGGCTCAGGATGGAGACAAGGCTCGCCAGCATGGAAGGCTCCGGGGAGAGGGGCATTCGGTTGAAGTGTCGCTCTATTGCGACGGCCGCGCCCTGTCCACAGCGACAGCGGCTGGCGTAAACCAGAAAGCCCGCCGGAAGGCCGAACCCACAGGAATTTCAGGAGAAGGGGGCGAGGAAGGCATGCCGGGCGAGGGCCGGGCAGGACGAACCGGGGACCGGGCGTCGGAGCGCTTCCGCCGGAGGGGCGGAAAAAGAAGAGGGAAGGCGTCCTGCCTTCCCACGCTGGGCATTATGGTCGCGGCCGGGTCAGGGCCGATCCCGTCTCAGTTGGGCCGCCTCAGTTGGGCAGGAAGGCCTTGAGCGGGTCGCGGCGCTGGACGGCGTCGCGCGGCAGGGACGCCAGCACGGAATATTCCCGGGCGGCGTTCACGGCGGCGCGAATATCGGCGATGTCGGACATCAGCTTGCGGATATGGGCCATGGCGTGCTCCTGGATGGTTCGATGGGTGGCGCGGATGCGCCGTTCCGTTCAGCGGGTGATGAAGTCGGAGAAGAGCTGAGCGGGGCGGTTGATGCGGGCAAAGCCGGCGGCCGTGAGCTGCTCGTTGGCCGGGGCAGCGATGCCGCCGAAGCCGCGGCCGGTGCGAAGACCGGAATGGCGGAGCGTCTCGAAGCTCGAATGGATGGGCCGAAAGCGGGCGGTCATGGGTCGTTTCCTTAAACTCTGTCCCTCCCGTGGTCTTATATTGCGCCGCAGCATTGATTTTGCAATGCGACATTCTGCCCGGCAGATATGTTCAATCTGCATGGCTGATGAAATATTTTGTTCATGCTCGAGGCAATTTGGCGGCACGTATTTTACTGCCTGAAAAGTGGCAGAAGATAAGTGTTTGAAAATATTGAATCCGCCTTCGCGGATCAGCCGTTCAGCCCTGCACGAAAAGCAAGCAGGTCCTGCCAGGCGAGCCGCTTGCTGATCGGCGCCGTGACCAGATCCTGCGGGTGCAGCGTGGCAAAAGCCGGGACGGAGCGGCCGGCAACGGCGATTTCGCGCCATTCCCCGCGCAATTGATGGATCGTATCGGCCGAGCGGAACAGGAATCGCGCCGCGAAATTGCCGAGCACCAGCAGGTGATTCGGTTCGGCGAGCGCGATCTGGCGTTCGATGAAGGGCCGGCAGATATCCGCTTCGCGTTGCGAGGGCGGACGGTTGCCCGGCGGACGCCAGGGCACGATGTTGGTGAGCAGGAGATCGGCGCGGGACAGCCCGATGCCGGCGAACATGCGCTCCAGCATCGCGCCCTGCCGGCCGGAAAAGGGCTGGCCATCGCGGTCGTCGTCGGCGTTCGGCATGGCGCCGATCACCATGACGGAGGGTTTCGCCTTGCCCTCGGCAAAGACGAGGCAGCGCGCGCTGGTCTTCAGGTTGCAGCCGTTGAAGGCCTCCATCGCCGTGCGCAATTCCTCCAGCGAGCGGGCGCTGCCGGCGGCGAACTCCGCCTCGGCGACGGCCTGGCTGTCGGGGATCGCCACGGTCGGCATGGCGGGGGCAGGGGCGGCGGCGCGGGGCTGCTCCTGCCGCGTGGGCGCCTGGCGGGTGCCTTGCTGCGGATTGAGCTGCTGCTGGCCAGACTGTTGTTGGAGTGCGGGCGCTTCCCGCTCGGCGGGCATGCCGCGCGCCGCGCGCATCGCCTCGAACTCGGCGAAGCGGTCGACCGCCTCTTCCTCCAGCAGCCATTCCACGCCCGCATCCGCATAGAAATGCAGGAGCGAGCGCAGTTGCGCGGGGTGGAGGTCTCGGGCGGCGTTCATGGCGTTCACCCTATCGGAGCCGGCCGCGCGAGGAAAGCGCCAGAGTCATTCGGTCCACCCCGCGATGCTCACCTCGCGATGCCCGCCTCACGACGCCCATGTCGCGATGTCGTCGCTTTCGCCGATCAGCGCCAGACCATGGGCGATGGAGAGCAGTTCGCCGCCGCTTTCGATCTTTCCGGCGTCGAAGCGGCGGGTGAAGATGCGCCGCACCGCCGGCACGAAGGAGGTGCCGCCGGTGAGGAACACCTTGTCGACCGCGCCGGGCGCGGTGTTCGTCTTTTCCAGCACCTCGTCGAGCGCGCCTTCGATGCGCGCGAGGTCGGGGGCGATCCAGGTCTCGAAATCGGCGCGCTTCACCGCCTTGTGGCCGGCGGCCCCGAGCGGCGCGAAGTGGAATTCGGCCTCGTCGGCGGCCGACAGCGCCATCTTGGTGGCGGAGATCGCCTGATAGAGCGGGTAGCCCTCGTCATGCTCGACGAGGTCGATGAAGAGTTCCAGCTTTTCCGGCTCCAGCGCCGAGCGGACCAGCGACTTCAGGTCGTTGAACTCGCGCGTCGTCTTGAAGATCGACAGCTGGTTCCAGCGGGCGAAGTTGGCATAGTAGCCCGAGGGCACTTCCAGCACCTTGTCGAAGCTCTTGAAATGCGTGCCCTTGCCGATCTCCGGCGCGACGAGATGCTCGATCATGCGGGAATCGAAATGGTCGCCGGCGATGCCGACGCCGGAATGGCCGATGGGCGTCGCCTTCAGGCGGCCCGCCTCCCGCTCGAAGCGGATCAGCGAATAGTCTGTCGTGCCGCCGCCGAAGTCGGCGACGAGCACGGTGGCGTCGCTCTTCAGCGTCTGGGCGAAGTAGTAGGCGGCCGCCACGGGCTCGTAGACATAGTGGATTTCCGGAAAGCCGAGCTTGGTCAGCGCCGCATTGTAGCGTTCGAGGGCGAGCGCCGGGTCGGGGCTGGCGCCGGCGAACTGCACCGGCCGGCCGGTGACGATGCGCGACACTTCCGCCGGCCAGTCCGCGCCGGCATAGGCCTTCAGGCGCCGCAGGAAGATTTCCATCAGGTCGTCGAAGGAATGGCGGCGCGCGAAGATCAGCGTGCCCTGGAAGAGGGCGCTGGCGGCAAAGGTCTTGATCGACTGCAGGAAGCGGCAATCGCCGGGATTGTCGATGAACTGGCGGATGGCGGCCTGTCCGGCCTCGACCTTCAGCGCCTGCGCGCCGACGAGCGGATCCTTCATGAAGGACAGCGCCGTGCGCATCGTGTCGGTGGTGCCGACGCTGCTTTCGAAATGCATGGAGCGTGTGTCCACGCCGCCGGTGGAAAGCGCGAGAACCGTGTTCGTCGTGCCGAAGTCGAGCCCGAGTGCCCGTGCCATCGCCGTGCCCCTTTGATCGTAAAATTGTGTTGAAACGCCGCTGGAAGCGTCGCGCGAAAGGGCGCATCGCATGCGCTCTGGAAAGAAGAGGGCGCGAAATGGCACAGGCGCGGGGGAATGGCAAGGGGGCTTGCTGCCCCCCGCCGGTGGTTCAGACGGCCCGCGGTTCGTTCAGACGGCTCATTGTCCGTTCAGACAGAGTGTGCGGCGCCCCCGTCACAGCGCACGAGGCTGCCGGTGACATAGCTTGCCGGCGCGCTGCACAGGAAGGCGGCGGTGGCGGCGAATTCCTCGACGGTGCCGTAGCGCCGGGCGGGGATCGCCTTTTCCGAAGCGGTCTTCACCTCCTCGACGCTCCGGCCGCTGCGTTCGGCCGCGGCGGCGTCGAGGCTCTTCAGCCGGTCGGTGAAGATGCTGCCGGGCAGCAGCATGTTGCTGGTGACGCCGTATTGCGCCACCTCGGTGGCGAGCGTCTTCGACCAGCCCGCGAGCGCCGGACGTAGCGTGTTGGAGAGCGCCAGGCCCGAGATCGGCTCGATGACGCCGGAGGAGGCGACGGTGAGGATGCGGCCCCAGCGCTGCTCCTTCATGCCGGGCAGCAGCCGGTTGGTGAGGGTGATGAGGCGCAGCACCATGGACTGGAAATAGGTGGTCAGCTTTTCCTCGCTCATGTCTTCGGTCGAGCCCGGCGTCGGCCCGCCGGAATTGTTGACGAGGATGTCGATGCCGCCGAGCTTTTCCGCGACGGCCTTGACGACCGTCTCGACGAAACTGTCCGCGCCGAGGTCGGCCTCGACCCAGTCGGCCCGGCCGGGGCCTTCGGCATTGATGGCGGCGCAATTGGCCGCCAGCGTTTCGGCGCTGCGCCCGCACAGAAGCACATGCGCGCCCTCGCGGGCGAGCGCGACGGCGATGCCCTTGCCGAGGCCGCGCGAGGAGGCGAGAACGAGCGCGCGTTTGCCGGTGATGCCGAGATCCATGACGATATCCTCAAATGTGCGGGCTCAGTCGGCCCGGAAGGGCACCTTGCCCGGGTTGAACAGGTTGCGCGGGTCGAGCGCGGCCTTGATCGCCTGCGCCGCCGCCCGGCGGGCGGGGTTGCCGTAGGTCAGGTAAGCCCGGCGTTTCTCCAGCCCGACGCCGTGCTCGGCGGAAAAGCTGCCGCCGCAGTCCGCAACGCCGCCATAGACCGCGTCCTCGATGGGCGCCTTCATGGCGGCTGCCGCCGCGCCGTCGCCGAAAACGGAAATATGCAGGTTGCCGTCGGCGATATGGCCGTAGACATAGGCGTCGAAGCCCGGATCGATGCTCCTCAGCCGCGCGCCGAGATCCGCGACATAGGCGTCGAGCGCGCCCGAAGGCACGGAGACGTCGAAGGAGGGGGCGGCCGGATGCAGGCGATAGATGAAGTCGCTTTCCTCCCGCAGCGCCCAGAAGCGGCGGGCCTGGTCGAGCGAGGCGGCGACGATGCCGCTGGTCAGCGCCTGGGCTTCCCAGCATTCGGCAAGCCCGTCCTCCAGCGCCGTGCGCGCCTCTTCCTCGCTGGCGGCGGAAACCTCCATCAGGAGAACGGCGGGCGTCTCGCCGTCCAGCCAGTCGAGATCGAAGCCGCGCTCGCGGGCGCTGTCGCGGAAATAGCCGGCCCACATCAGTTCCGCGCCTTCGAGCTGCAGGGCGGGCCGGGCGCGGATATGGGCGACGAGGGCGAGCGCGGTGGCGGCGCTCGGCACGCCCACAAGCGCGGTGGCGCGCATCGCAGTGACGTTTTCCAGCTTCAGCACGGCGCGGGTGACGAAGCCATAGGCGCCCTCCGAGCCGATGAGAAGCTGCTTGATATCCGGGCCGGCGCTGACCTTCAGCACCTGCGTCAGGTCGCTGAACAGGCTCCCGTCCGGCAGCACGGCCTCGATGCCGAGCACCTGATGGCGCATCACGCCGTTGCGGAAGGCCAGAATCCCTCCGGCATTGGTGGCGATCATGCCGCCGATGGTGGCGCTGCCGCGGGCGGCAAGGTCGATGCCGGGCGCAAGGCCGAATTCCGCCGCCGCCTCCTGCAAGGCCTGCAGGGTCACGCCGGCGCCGACGGTGGCGGTGCGGGCGAGGGGATCGATCGCCTCGATGCGGTTGAGCTTCGCGGTGGAGACAATGAGCTCGCCCGGCCGGCTGACGCCGCCGCCGACGAGGCCGGTGCGCCCGCCCTGCGGCACGACCGGCACGCCGTTTTCCACGCACCAGCGCACCACGGCGGCGGCCGCCTCGGGCGTTGCGGGCTGCGCCATGGCGCCGGCGCCGAAATTGTCGGGATGCTCGCCGGGGTGCCGCTCGCCCAGCCGCTCGCTTCCGACAAGGTGGAGTTCATCGCCGAAATCGTTCAAGTCGCGCTGCAGCGATCGGATAATCTCGGACATCGGGTTGGGTCTCTCCGGTTGGCTCGCAGCAATGGGTAGTCCCGGCCGCAGCCGGAATCAAGCAAGCAGCCGAAGGGCATCCCGACAATCGCCGGGCAGGCGTCCAGCAGTCGGTTGACGTTTACGTTAAAGTCAATAAACTCGCGAACCTATCATGAGGTCATGCGCAAAAGCGGGGAAAGTCTGTCGCAGAACGGCTCGACAAGATTTCCGGTATTTGTCATGACAGGTCGACCTGAGGGACTTTCCGCGGCTTTTGAGGGGTTGCGGGGTGGAGAGAAGAATGAGCGAACAAATGGAACTCCCCGAACGCGAGAGCATGGAATTCGACGTTGTGATCGTCGGTGCGGGACCGGCCGGCCTTTCGGCCGCGATCCGGCTGAAACAGGTCAATCCTGACCTGACGGTCGTCGTGCTGGAAAAGGGCTCGGAAGTCGGCGCGCATATCCTCTCCGGCGCCGTCGTCGATCCCATCGGCATCGACCGCCTCCTGCCCGACTGGCGCGAGGACGACAGCCATCCGTTCAAGACCGAGGTCAAGGACGACCACTTCCTGCTGCTCGGCCCGGCCGGCTCCATCCGCCTGCCCAACGCCTTCATGCCGCCGCTGATGAACAACCACGGCAACTACATCGTCTCGCTCGGCAATGTCTGTCGGTGGCTCGCCACCAAGGCGGAAGAGCTCGGCGTCGAGATCTATCCCGGCTTTGCCGCCTCCGAAGTGCTCTATAACGACGAGGGCGCGGTCATCGGTGTTGCGACCGGCGACATGGGCATCGAGCGCAATGGCGAGCCCGGCCCGAACTATACGCGCGGCATGGCGCTGCTCGGCAAATACACGCTGATCTCCGAGGGCGTGCGCGGCTCACTCGCCAAGCAGCTCATCAAGAAATTCGATCTCCAGAAGGACCGCGAGCCCCAGAAATTCGGCATCGGCCTCAAGGAACTCTGGCAGGTCAAGCCGGAACACCACAAGCCCGGCCTCGTGCAGCACTCCTTCGGCTGGCCGCTCGGCATGAAGACCGGCGGCGGTTCGTTCCTTTATCACCTCGAAGACAACCTCGTCGCCGTCGGCTTCGTGGTGCATCTCAACTACAAGAACCCCTATCTCTTCCCCTTCGAAGAATTCCAGCGCTTCAAGACGCATCCTGCCATCAGGGGCACCTTCGAGGGTGGCAAGCGCCTTTCCTATGGCGCACGCGCCATCACCGAGGGCGGCTACCAGTCGGTGCCGAAGCTGTCCTTCCCGGGCGGCGCGCTGATCGGCTGCTCGGCCGGCTTCGTCAACGTTCCCCGCATCAAGGGCAGCCACAATGCGGTTCTGTCGGGCATGCTCGCCGCGGAAAAGCTGGCGGACGCCATTGCCAACGGCCGGGCCAATGACGAGCCGATCGAGATCGAACAGGGCTGGCGCGACAGCGCCATCGGTTCGGACCTGAAGAAGGTGCGCAACGTCAAGCCGCTGTGGTCGAAGTTCGGCACGGCTATCGGCGTCGCGCTCGGCGGTCTCGACATGTGGACGAACACGCTGTTCGGCTTTTCCTTCTTCGGCACGCTGAAGCATGGCAAGACCGATGCGCAGAGCCTGGAACCGGCGGCAAAGCACCAGCCCATCGACTATCCCAAGCCCGATGGCAAGCTGACCTTCGACCGACTCTCCTCGGTGTTCATCTCCAACACCAACCACGAGGAAAACCAGCCGGCGCACCTGACGCTGAAGAACGCCAGCGTGCCCGTGGCCACCAATCTGGCGCGCTTTGCCGGCCCCGAGAGCCGCTACTGCCCGGCCGGCGTGTATGAGTTCGTCAAGAACGACGACGGCAGCGACCGCCTGCAGATCAATGCCCAGAACTGCGTGCACTGCAAGACCTGCGACATCAAGGACCCCACGCAGAACATCGTCTGGGTGCCGCCCCAAGGGGGCGAAGGGCCGGTCTATCCGAACATGTGATGACAAGGGGGCTTGCCGGAGGGCAGGCCCTTTTGGTTTGGGGGGGCTTCGTGGGGAGGGAGTAGCGAATAGCGAATAGAGCTCATTGCCCTCCGCCGAGGCCATGAAACAAGTATGGCCGCCGAACGACGCCATCGCACCGCAATTCACGCCGTCGCCATTTGCAAGCACAAACCTCTCCTCCGTCATGCCGGACTTGATCCGGCATCCAGCCACCGCGCGTCCGCGCGGTGAGAGGACGTGTTTGCCGCTGGTGAACGGAGTCTCCTGCGCTCGCGGACGCGAGCGCGCTGGATGCCGGATCGGGTCCGGCATGACGGAGGAGTGGGAGAGGCGAGAGAGGCTTGGGCTGAGCTTGCTGTAGCGGTTTCGGCTACGGTGGAAATGCGAAACATTCCGCTGCGCAGCCGGCACACCGTTTGATTTTCCCACAAACCTCTCCTCCGTCCTGCCGGACTTGATCCGGCATCCAGCCACCGCGCGTCCGCGCGGTGAGAGGACGTGTTTGCCGCTGGTGAACGGAGTCTCCTGCGCTCGCGGACACGAGCGCGCTGGATGCCGGATCACGTCCGGCATGACGGAGGAGAGGGAGAGGCGAGGAAGGTTTAGGTCGAGCTTGCTGTAGCGGTTTCGGCTCCGGTGGAAAATGTGAAGCATCCCGCCGCGCTGCCGGTACGCCGTTTGATTTTCCCGCAAACCTCTCCTCCGTCATGCCGGACCTGATCCGGCATCCAGCCACCGCGCGTCCGCGCGGTGAAAGAATGTGTTTGCCGCTGGTGAGCGGAGTCTCCTGCGCTCGCGGACGCGAGCGCGCTGGATGCCGGATCACGTCCGGCATGACGGAGGAGAGGGAGAGGCGAGGAAGGCTTGGGCTGAGCTTGCTGTAGCGGTTTCGGCTCCGGTGGAAATGCAAAACATTCCGCTGCGCAGCCGGCACACCGTTTGATTTTCCCACAAACCTCTCCTCCGTCATGCCGGACCTGATCCGGCATCCAGCCACCGCGCGTCCGCGCGGTGAGAGGACGTGTTTGCCTCCGATGAACCGAGTCTCCTGCGCTCACGTCTGCACGGAAACCAGGCCCAGCGCGTCGGGCGCTCCCGCATGCCGCCCGCCATTTTCCCGCCATCGACCTTAACGCCGCCTGCAACCCTCGCGCGCTCTTTAACCCTCGATTAACCATAAATGCATAATTTCCGGCCTTGAGAACGAGATATTCAAGGGGCTTTAACCATGTCGATTTCCCGCCGCGGATTCCTGCTCGGCGCGTCTGCATTGCTCGCAGGCTGCGCCACCAACGGCACCAGCGACCGCGCCAACTACGGCGACCGGCTGGACGAGGCGCATCCGCTGAAGGCCATGCCCCTCGACAAGATCAAGCCGGAGCTGCGCCGCCAGGAAGTTGCCTATGAGACGGTCCATGCGGCGGGCACCGTCGTCGTCGACACGCCGGCGCGCCGGCTCTACTACGTGCTCGGCAACGGCCGGGCGATGCGCTACGGCATCGGCGTCGGCCGGCAGGGCTATTCGCTGGCCGGCAGCGCCTATATCGGCCGCAAGGCGGAATGGCCGAGCTGGACGCCGACGCCCAACATGATCCGCCGCGACCCCAAGAAGAACCTGAAATATGCCGGCGGCCTGCCGGGCGGTCTTCACAATCCGCTCGGCGCGCGCGCCATCTATCTCTACCAGAACGGCAACGACACCATGTTCCGCATTCACGGCACGAACCAGCCGTGGTCCATCGGCGAGGCCATGTCGAGCGGCTGCGTGCGCATGCTCAACCACGACGTCATCGACCTCTACGAACGCGTGAAGGTCGGCGGGCGCGTGCATGTCATCCAGGGACGCCGCACGGCCTGAAAAGACCCGATGTCGCAATGATGAAAGGCCGGCTTACGCCGGCCTTTTCGTTTTGCGGTTTGAAAAAGCTGAATTGTATCATACCATTGCCAGCGCGATCCCCGGCTTGGACAAAGTCGGGACTGTCGTGCGCTTTTGTCGATCCATGACGCATTGAGGTCAATGGCAGACGCATTCGTACCGGCATGCACCCCCGTAGCTGCAAAAGTCGAGGGTGCGGTATCGCGGACCATCAGGGCCTCCTCAAGGCCTGTCCGAGAACGGTCCGCGCAGGATCACGGGCCCGGCGGCGACGGTGCAGCGGGGCTCGAACGAGCACAATGACACCGTCGAAAATGAGGGAACGGATATGAAACATCTTCTTGCTTCCACCTGCCTCGTCGCCGGCCTGCTGGCCATGACGGGCGCGGCGCGCGCCGAATGCGGCGACGTGACGATCGCCAGCATGAACTGGCAGAGCGCCGAGGTTCTCGCCGCGCTCGACAAGTTCATCCTGACCGAAGGCTATGGCTGCAACGCCGAAGTCATCGTCGGCGACACGGTTCCGACCATCACCTCGATGATCGAGAAGGGCGAGCCGGATCTTGCGCCGGAAGGCTGGGTCGACCTTCTGCCCGACGTCGTCAACCGCGGCATCGAGGAAGGCAAGCTGATCGGCGCGGCCGTCGCGCTGTCCGACGCCGCCGTCCAGGGCTGGTGGATCCCGAAATACATCGCCGACGCCCATCCCGACATCAAGACCATCGACGACGCGCTGAAGCACCCGGAACTCTTCCCGGACCCGGAAGACAAGAGCAAGGGCGCCGTGCACAACGGCCCGCAGGGCTGGGGCGGCACGGTCGTGACCGGCCAGCTCTACAAGGCTTACGGTGGCGAAGCGGCGAACTTCACGCTGGTCGACACGGGTTCGGCCGCCGGCCTCGACGGCTCGATCGCCAAGGCCTACGAGCGCAAGGAAGGCTGGGTCGGTTACTACTGGGCGCCGACCGCGCTTCTCGGCAAGTACGAGATGGTCAAGCTCGAGCACGGCGTTCCCTATGACGCCGCCGAGTGGAAGCGTTGCAACACCGTTGCCGACTGCGCAGACCCGAAGAAGAACGACTGGCCGAAGGATAAGGTCCAGACGCTGGTGACCAAGGGCTTCTCCGAACGCGCCGGTGAAGACGTCATGGGCTACCTCAACAAGCGCGCCTGGTCGAACGACACGGTCAACAAGCTGATGGCCTGGATGACCGACAACCAGGCGAGCGGGGACGATGGCGCCAAGCACTTCCTGGAAGAGAACGAAGCGCTCTGGAAGGACTGGGTCTCGCCGGAAGCCGCCGAGAAGATCAAGGCTGCTCTCTGATCGCTGAATCGGGCGGCGCGCCATGGCGCGCCGCCCTCCGCCTTCGTTTTGGCGCTTGCCTTTGACGCAAATCGCCACGCATGCCGCCGCGGCATGCTTCAGGGTTTGACCAGAAGAGCCGGCGCAAGACCGGACAGGGTCGGAAGGGGATCGATATGGAATGGTTCACGAAATTTCCCACGATGGACGCGGACACGCTTCGCGACCTCAAGAAGACGATCGACGAGGGGTTCCGCGGCTTCACCCGCGCCTATGGTGACGGCATCGAATCGATTTTCGAGCCGCTGCAGCACTTCCTCATCTGGTCCGAGCGCTTCATGACGAAGACGCCCTGGCCGATCGTGCTTGTTCTCATCGCGCTCGTCGCGTGGTTCGCCAGCCGCAACTGGAAGATCGTCGCCGGCACGATCGTGACGCTTCTGCTCATCGGCTATTTCGACATGTGGGACGATACGATGAAGACGGTCTCGATGATCTTCGTCTGTACCGTGCTCTCCATCGTCATCGGCATTCCGATCGGCATCCTCATGTCGCGCTCCGACCGGGTGCAGAACATCGTCAATCCGGTGCTCGACGTGATGCAGACCATGCCGAGCTTCGTCTATCTCATCCCCGTCGTCATGCTGCTCGGCATCGGCAAGGTCCCCGGCCTCATCGCCGTCGTCATCTACGCCATCCCGCCGATGATCCGCCTGACCAATCTCGGCATCCGCCTCGTCGACAAGGACGTGCTGGAAGCGGCCGACGCCTTCGGATCGTCGAGCTGGCAGAAGCTGAAGAACGTGCAGATGCCGCTGGCGCTGCCCACCATCATGGCCGGCATCAACCAGACGATCATGATGGCGCTCGCCATGGTGGTCATCGCCTCGATGATCGGCGTGCAGGGCCTCGGCCAGCCGGTGCTGAAGGCGATCTCCAACCAGTATTTCACGCTCGGCATCTTCAACGGGCTCGCCATCGTCGGCATCGCGATCATCTTCGACCGCGTCAGCCAGGCCTTCGGCCAGCGCCTGCAGAAACACCGCGAGATCGTTCACGGCTGATTGCATCATCCGGGTCTGATCGAGAAGCGGGCATGCAAAAGGGCGCCCCGGCGAGAGCCGCGGGCGCCCTTCGTTTGGGTTCAATGCTTCGGCGAGAGAATGCCGGTGGAGAGCGCGACGCCCGCGCCGACGACCAGCGCCGCCGTCATTTCCGCCGGGCCGAAGCTCTCGCCGAGGAATACCGCGCCGCCGAGGGTGGCCAGCACCGGCGTGATGGCGGTGAAGGCGGCGGCCTGGCTGCCGCCGAGCGCGCGGACGGCGGTGCCATAGGCGAAGGTAGCGACGAGGCCGGAAAGGATGCCCTGGCTGGCGACCTGCAGCGCAAGGTCGGGCAGGGAGGCCGCGCCGAGATGCGTGCCGACGATGGCCGCCAGGCCGAGATGGATCAGGAAGGACCAGAGCGCGATGATGGCGGCCCCTTCGAGGGCGGAAAGGCCCGAGCGGCGGAAGGCATGGGTGAAGCCGGCCCAGAGCGCGGCGCCGAGCGGCAGCAACACGAAGCCGGCCGTGCTCATGCCGCTCTTCAGCATGCTGGCGCCAAGAAGGATCGCGACGCCGGCGACGATGGCGGCAAGGCCGGCAAGGCGCATGCGGTCCGGCCGCTCGCCGAAGAGCGCCATGCCGATGAGAGCCGTCGCCAGCGGCAGCGAGCCGCCGAGCAGGATGCCGCCGGGTGCGGCAGGCGTCACATGCAGCGCCGCCGCTGTGATCTGGAAGAAGAGCGCTCCGGCGCCCGCCACCATGACGACGATGAGCCTGACCGGCACGCCCTTCGGCAGGAGCCCGGTGCGCAGCCAGATCGGCGCCAGCAGGACGGCCGGCACGCCGTAGCGGATGAGGCCGATATCCACGGTGCCGAGCGGCGTTGCCGCCGTGTGGCGCGTCGCCACGACCCACAGCGCCCAGATGAGCACGGTGACGGCACCGCCGGCATAACCGGCAAGCAGCGGGCTGGATTTGGTTTCGGGAGAGAGCGAGATCATGGCCATGGCGATGTCCTTTCTGCGCTTGGCTCAATTCATGACCAGACTCTAGCGCCGAGGGGCGCGGCATGTCCTTGCGAGTTGTGCCTCCTCTGGCGTAGCATGCACACGATCATGCCAATTTCAGGTGTCAAAGTTCTCGGATATGCCAAAACTCGATAAATTCGATATCGCCATCCTCAAGGTGCTGCAGGAGGATGCGCGCGCAACGAATGTGGAGATCGCCGAGCGGGTGAACCTCTCCCCGTCGCCGTGCCTGCGCCGCATCCGCAATCTCGAAAAGTCCGGCGTGCTGCGCGGCTATCGCGCCGATATCGACCGCAAGGAGGTGGGCCTCGGCCTCACCGTCTTCGTGGAGATCAAGGTGGGGCGGCACAGCCGGGAAAACGCCCTGGCGCAGCAGGAAGCGCTGCTGGCCGTGCCGGAGATCGTCTCCTGCTTCCTGATCTCGGGCAATGCGGATTTTCTGGCGGAGGTGGTCGTCGAGGACCTCGCCGCCTATGAGCGCCTTTTGACGGAAACGCTGCTGAACCTGCCCGGCGTCACCGATATCCGCTCCAATTTCGCGATCCGCAGCATCAAGACCGGCGGCCCGTTGAAGCTGCCCTCGCTTTGAAGCGGGTCCCTTGAGAAGGGGGCGGCGGACCGCCCCCCGGTTCGTCAGAAGCCGGAAAGCACCAGCTTGCCGCGCGTGCGGCCGCTTTCGACCATCGCATGGGCCGTCTTCAGGTTCGCCGCATTGATCGTGCCGACGGTCTCGGCGAGCGTGGTGCGGATATCTCCGGCATCGACGAGGCGCGCGACCTCGTTCAGCAGCCGGTGCTGCTCGATCATGTCGGGCGTCTGGAAGAGCGACCGCGTGAACATCAGTTCCCAATGGGTGGAGACGGCCTTGCGCTTGAAGGGCATGACATCGAGGGTCTTCGGATCGTCGATCAGCCCGAAGCGGCCCTGCGGCGCGATGGTCTCCACGATGGCCGCAAGGTGATCGGTCGTGTTGGTGGTCGAGAAGACGAAGGCCGGCGCGCCGATGCCGAGCGCGGCCACCTCCGCGGCGAGCGGCTTGCCGTGGTCGACCACGTGATGCGCGCCGAGGCTCTTCACCCAGTCCGCCGTCTCGGGACGCGAGGCGGTGGCGATGACGGTGAGGTCCGTCAGGCGGCGGGCAAGCTGCACGGCGATCGAACCGACGCCGCCGGCCCCGCCGATAATGAGGATGGCGTTGGCCGCGCCCGGCACGCTCTCGCGCACCTTCAGCCGGTCGAACAGCATTTCCCAGGCGGTGATCGCCGTCAGGGGCAGGGCGGCGGCGGCGGCGAAATCGAGCGTGGCGGGCTTGCGGCCGACGATGCGTTCGTCGACGAGATGGAATTCGGCATTGGTGCCGGGCCGGTCGATGGCACCGGCATAGAAGACGGCGTCGCCTTCCTTGAACAGCGTCACCTCCGGTCCGACAGCCTTGACGATGCCGGCGGCGTCGAAGCCGAGCACGCGCCAGCCGTCATCGGCCGGGGCGGCATTGGCCCGCAGCTTGGTGTCGACCGGATTGACGGAAACGGCCTTGATCTCGACCAGCAGGTCGCGGCCCTTCGGCTCGGGGGTCGGCAGGTCGATGTCGACGAGAGCGGTTTCGGCGGTGATGGCCTGCGGGGTCTGGTAGGCGATGGCGCGCATCGGTGTCTCCTTTCGCGTTGAATGGAGACTAGATGAAGCGTAGCATCGACTTGCGCAAGAATGCACAAATAATGCCCATAGTGTCGAAAAGGATACCGTCCATGTCCCGTCCGCGCGCCAAGCTCACGAGCAATTTTCCCGGTTGCCCGGTGGAATCGACGCTCTCCTTCCTCGACGGCAAGTGGAAGGGCGTGATCCTCTACCATCTGATGCACGGCAAGCTGCGCTTCAACGAGCTGCGCCGCAAGCTGCCGAGCGTCACGCAGCGCATGCTGACCAAGCAGCTGCGCGAACTGGAGGAGGCGGGCATCGTCTCGCGCACGGTGTTTCCCGTCGTGCCGCCCCGCGTCGACTACGAGCTGACGCCGGCCGGCCGCAGCCTGGAGCCGGTGATCCGGGCGCTGGCAAGCTGGGGCTCCCGGAATGTCGCCTGCGAGGATGGCCGGAACTTCATCCGCCTTGCCCCGGAAGCAGAGGGGGAAACGCAAACGGCGTCCCCCGGAAGGGACGCCGCCTGATCTTTCGGGCGTTCTGTCTGGCCGGTCCGCTCGGCTATTCCGCCGGGCAGGCCGGGGTCGCCTCGCCATCCATCTTCTCCAGCGTCAGCGAGAGCAGGAAGATGCCGAAGCCGACGACGGCCGTCGCCGCGCCGACGAAGCCCATCGAGCCGTAGCCGTAGCCCGCCGTGATCGCCATGCCGCCGAACAGCGCGCCGAGCGCATTGGCGACGTTGAAGGCGGAATGGTTGAGCGCGGCGGCCAGCGTCTGCGCATTGCCGGCGACATCCATCAGGCGCGTCTGCAGCGCCGGGCCGACGACGAAGCTGCAGCCGATGAGGAAGCAGCAGACGCCGAGCAGGATCGGGTTTTCCGCCGTCAGCGACAGGCTGACCAGCACGAAGAAATAGAGCACCAGCGACCAGCCGATGGTGCGCATCAGCGAGAGGTCGGCAAGCTTGGCGCCGAAGATGTTGCCGACGATCATGCCGCAGCCGAAGACCGCCATGATGACGGGCACCATGCTGACATTGAGGCCCGCGACCTCGGTGACGATGGGCGAAATGTAGCTGAAGACCGCGAACATGCCGCAGAAGCCGGCGGCGGCGATACCGAGTGTCAGCCAGACCTGCTTGCGCTTGAAGGCGGAGAGTTCGGTCAGCGCGTTGATGCCCTTCGGCTTGGCGTCGCGCGGCAGGAAGATGGCGATCAGCACCACCGTCAGCAGCCCCGTGATGCCGACGGCGACGAACATGTATTGCCAGTCGAGCTGCTGGCCGATGAAGGCGGCGAGCGGCGTACCGATCAGGGTCGCCACCGTCAGGCCCAGCATGACCTTGCCGACCGCCTGCGTGCGCTTGTTGACCGGCACCATGGAGGCGGCGACGAGGGCGGCGACGCCGAAATAGGCGCCGTGCGGCAGGCCGGAGAGGAAGCGCAGCAGGATGAAGCTCTCGAAGGTCGGCGCGATGGCGCTGGCAAGATTGCCGGCGGCGAAGAGGCCCATCAGCACCAGCAGGAGATCGCGCCGGCGGAAGCGGGCGCCGATGACCGCGATGACGGGCGCGCCCACCACCACGCCGAAGGCATAGGCGCTGATGACGTAACCGGCCTCGGCCGTCGTCACGCCGAAGGTGGTGGCGACGTCGGGCAGGAGGCCCATGATGGCGAATTCGCCTGTGCCGATGCCGAAGCTGCCGACGGCGAGCGCCAGGATGATCAGGGTGACGGTCAGCGCCGCAAGCGGTGGCTGCCCCGGGGAGAGGGCGGCATTGGGCAGGGGATGTTCGGACACGGGGTGGCTCCGCAAAGGGTGGCCCACGCGCGGAAAATCCAGCGCCGAACCCTGCATGGGCGGCCACTCCTCCTGGCTGCCGGTGCGGTGCGTTCGGCCGGAAAGGCCACGATGGGGAAGGTACGACACGGCTGGAAAGCGCACTCCCGACGCTTTCAACCGATTTGCACTATATCAAACCGCGCCGCGCTGCCTACTGCGAATTTTCACCCCACCCGAAATTGCCCGTTCACGATTATTGTCCTCACGATTTATGACGCAGCGTTTTGCGCGCGCCTGTGAATCGCCGCTTTCTCGACTATCTAATGGATCGATAGTCATCCTTCAGGCGTTCCCGGCCGTCACGCGGAGCATGCGAATGAGAGTACAGGCGATTTTCAACAGGGACGGGGGGACGTTCCGCACCACCGACATGGAGGCCTATGCCCGCCATGCGGAGAAGGTCTTCTATGAGGCGGGGCATCATCTCGACTGCGATATCGTCGAGGGGGCCGATATCGAGATGGCGCTGCGCCGCTGCGCGGACCGGACCGATCTCGACGCCATGCTGGCGGGCGGCGGCGACGGCACCGTCTCGGCCGCGGCCGGCCTTGCCTGGCAGAGCCGCATGCCGCTCGGCATCGTGCCGGCCGGCACGATGAACCTCTTCGCGCGTTCGCTGAAGATCCCGCTCGACATCTGGCAGGCGATCGACGCGCTGGCCGATGGCGACATCGCCGCCGCCGATATCGGCACGGCCGACGATCGCGCCTTCGTGCACCAGTTCTCCGCCGGCCTGCATGCGCGCATGGTGCGCCTGCGCAATGCCATGAGCTACCGCTCGCGTCTCGGCAAGATCGCCGCCAACACCCGCGCCGCCGTCGGCGTCGTCTTCGATCCGCCGGAATTCGAGGTGGAGTTCAATGTCGATGGCGTCGAGGAGCACCGCAAGGTCTCGGCCATCAATGTCTCCAACAACCGCTTCGGCGAAAACGGCCTGCTCTATGCCGATGACCTGACGGGCGGCCATCTCGGCTTCTACACCACCAATCCGCTGAAGCCGGCGGGCGTCGCACGGCTCGCCTTCGATATCCTGCGCGGCAAGCTGCGCGAGAATGCCGACGTCACCGAGATGACCGGCACGGAGGTGGAACTGCATTTTCCCAAGGTCGACCGCGCGATCAACTGCGTCATCGACGGCGAGCTTCTGCCCATGGACCGCGATGTCTCGATCCGCCTGCATCCCGGCGAGTTGAAGGTGATCGTGCCGAAGGTTCAGGCCGCCAACATGGCGACGGCGGAGCCGGCGGCGGCCTAGATTGCTGTACGTGACGGGGGAGGGACGTTCGCAATGGCGATGACACCGGTGACCTGCGAAATCCGCTATCGCCTCGACCGAAGCCGGATTGGGGAATTCGAGGCCTATGCGCGAATCTGGACCCGGCTGATCGTGCGTCATGGCGGAACCCATCACGGCTATTTCCTGCCGCGCGAAAAGCCGGCCGATGTGGCGATGAGCTTTTCGGCGGCCGGCGAGGAGGGAGACGGCGACATCGCCGCTGCGCTCTTCACATTTCCCGACGAGGACGCCTATCGGCGCTATCGCATCGCGGCGGCGGAGGATCCCGAAGGCATGGCCGCCAATGCGCGCTACCGGGAAAATCCACCCTTCCTCAGCTACGAGCGCCTTTTCCTGCGGCCGCTTCCTGAAGACTGAAGATCGGAGCCGGGCGGCAGGCGCTAGCCTGCCGCCCACCCGGCTTCAGATCTGCGGCAGGCAGAGGCCCACCGCCCCGCAATTCAGATCCGCGGCAGATAGGTCTGGTAGTCGAAGTCCGAGACCGTGCGCAGGTACTGGATGGCTTCCTTGCGCTTGGTATCGCCGTAGAGCTTCTGGTACTCGGCGCCGAAGGCGTCCTTGATGAAGGGCGAGGCGGAGAACTCCTCCACGGCCGTCAGGAAGTCGTGCGTCAGGCGCGTCGCGTCGGGGACGTCCTTGCCGGGTTCGGTCACCGGGCCGGGGTCGAGCTCGTTGTCGAGGCCGAGCAGGATGCCGCCGAGGATCGCCGTCAGCAGCAGATACGGATTGACGTCGGCGCCGGCCACGCGGTGTTCGACGCGGGCGGCCGGGCCGTCCTTGTCGGGAATGCGGATGGCGGTGCCGCGATGGCCGAAGCCCCAGGTGAGGTCGACCGGCGCGAAGGAGCCCGGCTGGAACCGGCGGTAGGAATTGGCGAAGGGCGCGAAGACGAGCTGCGCGTCGCGCATCGTCTGCAGCATGCCGGCACAGACCGACTTCAGCTTCGCCGGCTCGCCGCCCCTGGCGTCGAGGATGTTCCTGCCGTCCTTGTCGATGACGCTGCAATGGACGTGCAGGCCCGAGCCCGCCTGTTCGGCATAGGGCTTGGCCATGCAGGTGGATTTCAGGCCGAAGCGGCGGGCGGCCTGTTCGGCGATGCGCTTCAGGTAGATGCAGTCGTCGGCGGCGGCGAGCGCGTCCGGGCGGTGCAGGAGGTTGATCTCGAACTGGCCGGGGCCGAATTCGGCGGTCGTCGCGTCCGCCGGCAGGTCCATCGCCTTGGCCCAGGCGCGAACGGTCTGGAGATAGTCGTCCAGCGCATCGGTGGCGCGCATGTCGTAGAGCTGGAAGCCGTTCGGCTGGTCGCGGTACATCAGGGCCGCCGGCGGGCGCGGCTTGCCGGTCTCGCGCCAGTCGTCCTCGACCACGTAGAATTCCAGCTCGGTCGCGACGACCGGCGTCAGCCCTCTGTCCTCGAAGCGCTTCAGCATGCGGGCGAGGATGGCGCGCGGATCCATGAAGGAGGCGGTGCCGTCGAATTCGTGCATGGTGGCGAGCACCTGGCGCGAGCCTTCGGGCGCCCAGGGCATGGCGGTCAGCGAGCGGCGGTCGGGAATGCAGACGCCGTCCGGATCGCCGACGGAAAGCGACAGGCCGGTGATGTCGTCATTGTCGTCGCCCCAGATGTCGAGCGACTGGGTGGAGGAAGGCAGGCGCACCGAACCGTCCCAGATTTTCTTTTCGCCCTCGGGCGGAACCTGCTTGCCGCGCAGGTCCCCGTTCATGCCGACGAGGAGGATTTCGATACGGGCCGGGGCATTGCTGGGGGCATGGGCGCGCGGCGAACCGGCTGCCGTCTTGTCGTTTGTCATGGTGCCTGCTTTGGTTTGGCGGGAGGCCTGGACAAGAAATTTTGCCTTCGCTCGATCTCTTGCCAAATGCCTGTTGTATGGGCATTTTCGTAACCCATTCTGTCCCGCCGTTCAATAAGGCGGGATCTACCCCTAAGGATGTAGTCAAATGTCGAAGACCAGTGCAGCAGCCGTTTCGAACCTCGGTGCCCTCGATGCCGCCCACCATCTTCACCCCTTTTCGGACATGAAGAAACTGAACGCGACCGGCACGCGCATCATCGAGCGCGGCGAGGGCTGCTACATCTTCGACAATCACGGCAAGCGCTATCTCGACGGCTTCGCCGGCCTCTGGTGCGTCAATATCGGCTATGGCCGCAAGGAGATCACCGACGCCGTCGTGCGGCAGATGAACGAGCTGCCCTACTACAACACCTTCTTCGGCACGACGACGCCGCCGGCCGTGCTGCTGGCCCAGAAGATCACGTCCCATGCCGGCCCGAACATCAACCGCGTGTTCTTCACCGGCTCCGGCTCGGAGGCCAACGACACCTGGTTCCGCATGGCCCGCGTCTATTGGGGCGCCATGGGCAAGCCGACCAAGAAGGCGATCATCGCCCGCAAGAACGGCTATCACGGCTCGACCGTCGCCGGCGCCTCGCTCGGCGGCATGAAGTGGATGCATGAGCAGGGCGATCTGCCGATCGCCGGCGTGCACCATATCGACCAGCCCTTCTGGTACGGCGAGGGCGGCGACCTCACCTCCGACGAATTCGGCCTGAAGATGGCCCGCCAGCTGGAAGAGAAGATCGACGAACTCGGCGAGGACAATGTCGCTGCCTTCGTCGCCGAGCCGATCCAGGGCGCGGGCGGCGTGATCGTGCCGCCGGCCACCTACTGGCCGGAAATCTCCCGCATCTGCAAGGCGCGCAACATCCTGCTCGTGACGGACGAAGTGATCTGCGGCTTCGGCCGCACCGGCCACTGGTTCGGCCACCAGCATTTCGGCGTCGAGCCGGATCTCGCCCCCATCGCCAAGGGTCTTTCCTCCGGCTACCTGCCCATCGGCGGCGTCATGGTCTCCGACCGCGTCGGCAATGTGCTGGTCGAGGAAGTCGGCGACTTCAACCACGGCTTCACCTATTCGGGCCACCCGGTCTGCGCCGCCGCGGCGCTGGAGAACCTGCGCATCATCGAGGACGAGAAGCTGGTCGAGCGCGTGCACGACGATATCGGCCCCTATCTCGCCGCCGGCCTGAAATCGCTGGAGGACCTGCCGATCGTCGGTGAGGTGCAGCAGGTCGGCCTGATGGCCGCCGTGCAGCTTGCCGAGGACAAGGCGACCCGCAAGCGCTTCGAGGACAAGGAAAAGGCCGGCGTCACCGTGCGCAACCATTGCCTTGAAAACGGCCTGGTGCTGCGCGCCACCGGCGACCGCATGCTCTATTCCCCGCCGCTGGTCATCACCCATGCCGAGGTCGACCAGATGATCGATACGACGCGCAAGGCGCTGGAACATGCCTGGACCGTGCTGACGGCCTGAACATTTCCAGCCGAAGCGGTCTCGATTCGGCGTCGGACAATGCGGTGAAAACAAAAGCTGGAGCGTTTCCGGTGAACCGGATTTCACCGGAAATGCCCTAACCGCAGTCGCGCAACTGAATGACACGAAGTTCATCGCTCGATGCGAACTTCGTGTCATTCGTCATCAGGCACTCGCAACCGAAATCGATGGCAGAACAATAGTGGCTGGCATCGAGCAGCTTGAGGCCTCTCGTCGCGCCGAGGCGCGCCGCCATGTCCAGCAGACGGAAGTCTGCTGGAACCACCGTGAAGAGCCCGGCCTCGAAGAACAGAGATCGGTAGGCGGCTTCCACATCCGGCTGACCGAGGCGGTACGCGCCGTAAAGACATTCGCAAACGACGATCTCGTTGACGAAGAGCTCGACGCCGCGGGACAGGGCCTCCGTGAGGATGGCATCGACCTGTCGCTGCCGGTCGGCTTCGCCTTGAACGTAATAAATGACGATGTTGGAATCGAGATAGAGCCGCGTCGTCTGCTCCAGCCAGCGGCTATTCGTCATCGCCGGAGAATTCGCGTCGGATGGCGCTTACATCGTCCGCCGACAAGGGGCCATGATGTTTTGAACCCACGCCCCTGAAGGCCCGGAGGCGCTCGATCTTGCGCGCCGTTTCAGCGGCATCCGCCGGTTCCGGCGCGCCTGCGAGATGTTTCCTGATGGCCTGTTCGACGAGGAAGGAGCGGGAGCGCTTCGTTTCGCGGGCGCGCTCATCCAGCAGCGCAAGCGCTTCCTTTGACAGCCTGACGGATGTGGGGTGGGTTACAGCGCTCATTGTTCTCACCAAGCTCCTGTAGTCGAATGTAGTCGATACGGCCTGGAATTTCAAATGCGGCGCTGAACCCACCCCGTGTCCATTGTGCCCGACTACTGGCCCCGACTGCTGGCCCGACTACTGGAATGCCGTTTCGAAGAAGCTTCTGAGCTTGCGCGAATGCAGCTTTTCCGGCGGCATGCCGGCAAGGACCTCGAGGGCCCGGATGCCGATGCGCAGATGCTGGTCCACGCGCTCGCGGTAGAACTGGTTGGCCATGCCGGGCAGCTTGATCTCACCGTGCAGGGGCTTGTCCGAGACGCACAGCAGGGTGCCGTAGGGCACGCGGAAGCGGAAACCGTTGGCGGCCAGGGTGGCGCTTTCCATGTCCAGGGCCACGGCGCGGCTCTGGCTGAAGCGGCGCTCCGGGCCGGGGTAGGGCAGCAGCTCCCAGTTGCGGTTGTCGGTGGAGGCCACGGTGCCGGTGCGGAAGATGC
Source organism: Roseateles sp. XES5 (assembly GCF_020535545.1). Classification (NCBI taxonomy): domain Bacteria; kingdom Pseudomonadati; phylum Pseudomonadota; class Betaproteobacteria; order Burkholderiales; family Sphaerotilaceae; genus Roseateles; species Roseateles sp. XES5. Next base: position 525,002 of record NZ_CP084752.1, on the reverse strand, counting down.
GCTTGAGCTCGGCGCCCTGCAGGCCGGTGACCTGGGCTACGGCGGCCTCCAGGGCCAGCTGGATCTCGGCCAGAGGCGGGATGGGCACCCACAGGGGCAGCTCCTCGTCCAGCACATGGTCCTCGCGCACATAGGCGTGAGCCAGCACATAGTCGCCCAGGGCCTGGCTGTTGCGCAGGCCGGCGCAGTGGCCCAGCATCAGCCAGGCATGCGGGCGCAGCACCGCGATGTGATCGCTGATGGTCTTGGCATTGGCCGGACCCACGCCGATGTTCACCATGGTGATGCCGCCATGGCCCTTCTTCTTGATGTGGTAGGCCGGCATCTGCGGCAGGCGGCCGGGCGTGATGTTCGGCTCCGGCTTGTCGGCGCCGGCCGGCGTGATGAGATTGCCGGGCTCGACGAAGGCCGTATAGCCGTTGCCGCCCTCGGCCATCTGCCGGCGCGCCCATTCGCAGAACTCATCGATGTAGAACTGGTAGTTGGTGAAGAGCACGAAGTTCTGGAAGTGCTCGGGCGAGCAGCCGGTGTAGTGGCGCAGGCGGTGCAGGGAGTAGTCCACCCGCGGCGCGGTGAAGGGAGCGAGCGGCGAGGGTTCGCCGGGGCCGGGCTCGTAGGAACCGTTGGCGATCTCGTCGTCGGTGTTGGTGAGGTCCGGCGCGTCGAAGAGGTCGCGCAGCGGCAGTTCGATGCCCTCGGCGATCTCCGCCTCCACATAGGCGCCTTCCCCGAAGGCGAAATGCAGCGGGATCGGCGTCGTCGATTCCGAGACGATGACGCGGACGCCATGGTTGCGGATCAGGAGGCCAAGCTGCTCCTTCAGGTAATGGCGGAAGAGTTTCGGCCGGGTGATCGTGGTCGTGTAGACGCCGGGCGAGGCGACATAGCCGTAGGACAGGCGCGGATCGACATGGCCGAAGCTGGTCGTCTCGATGCTGACCTGCGGGTAGCAGGCGCGAAAGCGCGTGCCCGGCGTGCCGTTCTTGCCGAGCGCGGTGAAGGCGCTGGTCAGGAAGGTCGTGTTGCGGTCGTAAAGCGCCTGGAGCGCGTCGACGGCGGCCACCGGATCGTCGAAGGACTGGGGCTCGTAAGGGTCGGGCGTTGCGAAGGAAAGGGGCTTTGGAGAGAAGATTCGTTTGCTCATGAATCACTATAGATGTTGTTATTTGACAAGCAAACGACATGTGCGGCGCGCCCGCAAGCCCTCCCGCAAAGCCCTGGGGCAATCCGGCGAAGACGGCGACGCGGTTTTGCGCCTGAAAGAGACGCCTATCGCGGGGCGGCGAGGATGATGCCGGCGCCGACGAGCGCCAGTGTCACGCCAGCCATGTCGAAGCGATCCGGCCGCATGCCTTCCGCCAGCCACAGCCAGAGCAGCGAGGCGGCGATGTAGACGCCGCCATAGGCCGCATAGGCGCGGCCGGCAAAGGCGCTGTCGACCTGGGTCAGCAGCCAGCCGAAGAGGGCGAGCGAGACCATGCCGGGAAGAAGCCAGAGGATGGATTTGTCGAGCCGCCACCAGGCCCAGAAGGCGAAGCACCCGGCGATTTCGGCAAGGGCGGCGGCGGAAAAGACGAGAAGGGATTTCATCCGGGCTCCGGGGTTGGCGAAGGCCTTGCCGGTTTAGCACGGATCAGAGCATTGCCTAGCGTGGCGTCAGCTCATCGACTGGCGCTGGAGGGTGACGAAAAGCACGAGGCCCGCGCCCTGCTTCTCGATGCCGAGACCGCCTGCATTGTTCCAGGCAAGGGCGCCGACCGGGGCGATCATCATCGCCGAGAGGGCGAAGATGCGCAGCGCGACGGCGGAGATGTGGAACAGGGCGGTCGTCATGTCGGGTCTTCCAGCGATATCAGGATGAAATCAGAGCGAGGCGCGGCACATTTCCGGGGCGGAGCAGGCGACCAGCTTGCCGCTGTTGTCATGCGCGCTGCGGCGGTAGTCGGTCTCGACGGCGGCAGCCAGCATGATTGCGAAGATCGCCATCAGCAGGGTGATGATCGTCAGGCGGCGTGCGAGGATGTCCATGATGTTGTCCCTCATGCGGAATGTTTCGGTGTACCCGTTGTCGCACTCCGGGACTGAACGCTCCCTGAGAGGCCGGTTCATCTCCCGTTCAGGAAAGGTGTGATTCGCCTTTTGTCGTTTCTGGAAGCAAAGAAGCAACGGTGTTAGGCGTCAATCGTGGTTGCTGATTGATCACGCATTCTGGCGTTAAGAATGACGATCATCTTCCGCATGACGGCGACGAGGGCGACCTTTCCCGGTTTGCCTTTTGCCTTGAGGCGCTGGAAGAGCGCCTTCATGTCTGGATCGAAGCGGATTGCCGGCAGGGCCGCGATATAGAGCGCATCCCTGACCGGCCTTCGACCTCCGGCGATCATCCTCTTGCCCCGCATCAGGCCGCTATCCCGGTTAAGCGGCGCAACCCCGACCAGCTTGGCGATCTGCCCCTTGTCGACGTGCCCCAGTTCCGGCAGGCCGGCGATCAGGAAACAGGCTGTGCGCAGGCCGATCCCCTTGAGCGACATCAGCACAGCGGCCTTGCTTTTGAGAGCCGCATCCGCCTTCAGGCAGTCGGTCATCGCCTCGATGACCGACTGACGCTGCTCGATGAGGAAGCGCAACGTCTCCTCGATCCATTCCCGCGTCCTGCCACCGGCGTTGCAGGTCAGCTTTTCCCGCCGGTTCTTCTCCTGCACGATCATGTGCGACAATTGCCTGTAGCGTGACACCAGATCGACCAGCATTGTCTGCCCCGGTGAAGGTGGCGCCAGAACCTTGCTCTCCATGCGCCGTCCATAGTCGGCGAGCACGAAGGCATCGATCCTGTCTGTCTTGGAGAGCTGGCCGCAGGCGCGGGCGAACTGCCTGATCTGCTTTGCATTGACCTTGGCGACGGGCAGGCGGGCGGCGAGCAAGGCGTCGACCACACCGCGTTCATAGCCGCCGGTCGGCTCGATCACCAGGCGCTCTATCCCCACGAGATCGGCCATGAGAGCGATGAACGTGCAAATGCCTTCAGCCGTGTTGGCAAAGGTCGCCACCTGTCGTTCCGGCAGGATGCAGATGTCGAATGACGATTTCGATATGTCGATGCCGACAAAACGGCTAGCATGGGACACGAGGCTGGTCTCCCTTATACGCGAGCGCGAAGCTCTCTCAACGGTTCGACGAAGCCTCGAAATGCGCGAAGGGTTCTGCTTTTTTCCGAACGGAAAGTTCAAGCCGGCTAAGGCCCAACCGCTCTACGCACCGTCATCTAGGTGTTGCAACCACCCAAATGACAAACGAGGCCGGAGCATCATAACCGATGCTCCGGCCTCGCAATGTATAAGCCGGCGTCGGGACGCCGGCTTTTTCAACGATATGCGCTCGGTTCAGAGGCGCGACCAGGTCTGCGACTTGCAGAGCACGGCGAGCACGCAGCCCTTCATGCGCAGCGAATTGCCGTTGACGGCGCCCGAACCGCTATAGGTCTTGTCGGTTTCCGGGTCGGTGATCGAGCCGGTATAGTCGGCGCCCGAGCCGTCCAGCTTGCCGATGCGCTTGCCGGCATGCTTGCCCGTCTTCAGCGTGATGCAGAAGCTGCCGCCGCATTTGGTGATGGCGGCGGTGGAGCCCGTGGCCGTCTTCCAGTTGCCTTCGATCGGCTCGGCGGCAAGGGCGACGCCCGGAACGGTCAGAAGGGCGGCGGCGATCCATGTCCTCAGTTTCATTCTCTTCCTCCTCCAGAATGAGAACCGGAATATATCTTACGCACACGTAAAGGTAAATATGCCCGAGGCACGGTTTTCCGGGGCTTCCGGCGGCGGAAAATCGCGATGCGGAAAAATGCTGCCGTTTGCCGTGGTTAGCGAAAGGTTGAAATCGCCGGTTGAACAATCGGTAAATTTTGAAGCGAATTCGCCGGATTCCAGAGGGTGCGATGTTTAACGAAAATCCAATTTTACCAAGCGTTTGGATTTTGTTCGTCTCAAATTAAGCATGCATTTTAAGCGCATTTTGAAAGCCCCGCGGCATAGTGGAGCCATAAGACGAGCACGGAAAAACCGGCCGGCAAAACGCTGAAGGAAGACCAGGCCGCGGAAGACGGCAGGCGCCAGAGGCGGCCCGAAAGGGCAGGTAAAACAGGTACTAAGAGCAGTAAACCAGTCAGACAGGGACTAACGAAAATGGCACGCTTTGACTTTCAGACCACCGAAACGGCCGCCATGACCGGCGGCGAGAACCGCGCTGAAATCTTCTGCGACATGGGCCTCATGTATGCGACGGGTCGCGGCTGCGACATTGATGTCGTGCAGGCCCACAAATGGCTCAACATCGCCGCCATCAAGGGTTGTGAGCGCGCCGCCGAGCTGCGCGCCGACCTTGCCGCGACGATGACGAAGACCGACCTCGCTCTGGCGCTGCGCGCCGCCCGCGAGTGGATGACGGTTCACTGAGAAACCGGCTGGCCAGGGGTCAGAAAAGCATCACGGACAGGCGGCGATAAACGGCACCAGAACCGGATCCGCGCCCTGAGCGAAGATGCTCGGCCATCAAGCCAGCCGTTTCAGAACCTGCGGCAACGCTTCCTCGAGCAACGCCATATCGTTTTCCGGCCCGACGCTGATGCGGATGCATCGGTTATGGGGGGCGACGCCCGGCATGCGGATGAAGACGCCATGCTCCATCAACCCGTCGACAATGGCCTTGGCGTGGGTGCCGTCCCGGCCGCAGTCGACGGTGACGAAATTGGTGGCGGAGGCGAGGGGCAGCAAGCCGTTGGACTGCGTGATCTTCGCGATGCGTTCGCGGGACGCGCTGATACGGGTGATGACATCCGCCAGATAAGCCTGGTCCTTCAGTGCCGCGAGCGCCGCCTGAACCGAAACCCGGGCCATGCCGAAATGATTTCGGATCTTGTCGAAGGCCTGCGCATTGCCGAGCGTGCCGATGGCATAGCCGACCCGTGCGCCGGCAAGGCCATAGGCCTTGGAGAAGGTGCGCATGCGCAAGACGTTCGGCTGGCCGATCAGCGCGCCGATCGCCGGAATGGTGCCTGAAGGCGCCGTTTCACCATAGGCCTCGTCGAGAATGAGCAGCGTCGTTTCCGGCAGCGCCCGCGCGAAGGAGACGACGCTGTCTGCGTCCCACCAGCTTCCCATCGGATTGTCCGGATTGGCGAAATAGACGAGGGGCGCATTTTCCCGGCGCACGGCGTCGAGAAGACCGGCAAGGTCCTCCCGGTCGCCGGCATAGGGCACGGTGACGAGCCGCCCGCCAAACCCGTTCACATGATAGTTGAAGGTGGGATAACCGCCGAGCGAGGTCACGACCGGCGTACCCGGCGTGATGACGAGACGGGCGATCTCGCCGAGCAGCCCGTCGATGCCGCCGCCGACCGCGATATTGTCGCGGGAAATGCCGTGGTGGCGGGCCAGCGCCTCGCGCAGCTCGAAATTCTCCGGATCGCTGTACATCCAGGTCGTTTCGCCCGCCGCCCGCATCGCCTCCAGCACGGAGGGGGCCGGGCCGAAGCCGCTTTCGTTCGCGCCGATGCGGGCGCGCACGGCAAGGCCGCGGTTGCGCTCGATGGCTTCCGGCCCGACGAAGGGAACCGTGGCGGGCAGGGTCTGGGCGAGGGCGGTGAAGCGGGAGAATGCGGACATGAAGGCGCCTGGCAGGGGTGAAGGATCGGAACGGCGGCCGATGGCGCGCAAGAATGCCCGCCGGAATCGGCTTCCAGCGGGCACCCTAGCCAATAATCGGAAAAGGCGAAACGCTCAGATGACGGCCGAGCCGACACCGCCCCGTTCGACGCCCGCCACGTAGCGGCGCTCTTCCTTCTTCGGCTTGGTGTTCACACCGCCGGTGAAGTAGTCGGAGCGCACGATGGTGTGCAGCAGTTCCTCGTCGATTTCCTTGATGAACTGCACGCCGATGCGGTTGTCGTTGCGATAGACCTCCGCGCAGCCGATGCGCGAGGTGACGCCGACGATGGAGAGGTAATAGTGCAGCGGCAGGCCGATCGTCGTGGTGACGGTGAAGCTTGCGCCGCCCTGCGAGATGTCGACCAGCTTGCAGCTGCGCATCTTCGGCGCGGCAAGGTCGAAGCCGACTGTCATCAGCATGCCCTGCCGGTTGACGGCAAAGCGTTCCCATTTGCGTTCGTACAATCCTGCGGAGGACCGCTGGTCGGCACCGATACTCATTGCCTCACTCCCGTTGGGGGACATCATGTCCGACAGATGGGGGAGTTTTGCAGGCGAGTATTTTGTTTCGTTGAAACAAATATTTAAAACTTTAACCGCTGTGTTTTTCCGGGACCTGCGGCCTAGGCGTCGTGCGTTTCGACCTGGCGGCCGAGCACCATGTTGAGGAAATCCGCATCGAGGAACATGTTGAAGCGCACCACCAGCTCCTCGCCGTCGCGCTTGAACTCCGTGCAGGGGATCTCGTCGCGGATGCCGTGGATCTCCAGGTAGAAATTCTCCGGCAGTTCCAGCGTCTTGTTGATCGACAGGACCGCGCCGGCGCTCGAAATGCTGCGGATGAGGCAGGTATAGCGCATCGCCGTGCTGAGGTGGTGGCCGATGGGCGTGACGAAACCGGGCTTGTCGATGCGATACTGGACGAAGCTGCGCTTGGGATGGCGCAGGCGAAGCTGGTCGTGGATGTGGTCGAGGGGCATGCCGCCCTCCCGCTTCTGTTGCCGGGTTTGAACTGTATCGAAACGGGATGGATAAAACGTGAAAGCGGCCGCTCGCATTTTAGAGTTTGTCAGGGAAAAGTGGGAACCGGTTTTCCCGAAAAGCCAAACGAAAACAAAAAAATTTAGAGCATGTCTGGTTCAATCTGAACCTGACATGCTCTGGCAAGCGGCCGCCGGAATTTTCGGCGATGCCGGATCGGCTTACTGGAAGGCCTGCAGGCCGGTCTGGGCGCGGCCCAGGATCAGGGCATGGATGTCGTGCGTGCCCTCGTAGGTGTTGACCACCTCCAGGTTGACCAGATGGCGGGCGATGCCGAACTCGTCGCTGATGCCGTTGCCGCCCAGCATGTCGCGCGCCATGCGGGCGATGTCCAGGGCCTTGCCGCAGCTGTTGCGCTTCATGATGGAGGTGATCTCCACCGCGGCCGTGCCCTCGTCCTTCATGCGGCCCAGGCGCAGGCAGCCCTGCAGGCCCAGGGTGATCTCGGTCTGCATATCGGCCAGCTTCTTCTGGATCAGCTGATTGGCGGCCAGGGGCTTGCCGAACTGCTTGCGGTCCATGGTGTACTGGCGGGCCTTGTGCCAGCAGTCCTCGGCGGCCCCCAGCGCGCCCCAGGCAATGCCGTAGCGGGCGCTGTTCAGGCAGGTGAAGGGGCCCTTCAGGCCGCGCACCTCGGGGAAGGCGTTCTCCTCGGGGCAGAAGACCTCGTCCATCACGATCTCGCCGGTGATGCTGGCGCGCAGGCCCACCTTACCGTGAATGGCCGGGGCGCTCAGACCCTTCCAGCCCTTCTCCAGCACGAAGCCGCGAATCTGGCCGCCCTCGTCCTTGGCCCAGACCACGAAGACATCGGCGATGGGGCTGTTGGTGATCCACATCTTGGCACCGCTGATCGAGTAGCCGCCGTCCACCTTCTTGGCGCGGGTGATCATGGAGCCGGGGTCGGAGCCGTGGTTGGGTTCGGTCAGGCCGAAGCAGCCGATCCACTCGCCGCTGGCCAGCTTGGGCAGGTACTTCTGCTTGGTGGCTTCGCTGCCGAACTCGTTGATCGGCACCATCACCAGGGAGCTCTGCACGCTCATCATGGAGCGGTAGCCCGAGTCCACCCGCTCCACCTCGCGGGCGATCAGGCCGTAGGCCACATAGTTCAGTCCGGCGCCGCCGTACTGCTCGGGGATGGTGGGGCCCAGCAGGCCCAGCTCGCCCATCTCGCTCATGATCTCGCGGTGGAAGATCTCGTTGCGGTTGGCTTCGGTGACGCGCGAGGCGAGCTTGTCCTGGCAATAGGCGCGGGCCGTATCGCGGATCATGCGCTCTTCGTCGCTCAGCTGGTCTTCCAGGAGGAAGGGGTCGGCCCAGTCGAAGGGCGCCATCTTGGCGCGGGCCTGCTGCGGGGTGGCGCTGTGGTGTTCGCTCATGGCTTCCGTCCTGTCGCGGTTTTGTCGTTGCAGAAGTGCTACATCAGCTTCCTTCTCTCCGAAAGGGCGGGAACGAACGGGAGGGAGGAACGCTTTGGCTATTTATGAATGCCCTCATGAGCCCGCAGAATGAGCCATCCACCACAATCTGCCCCATTTGCCTTGTTCCTGCCTTTCCCGGTGAGCATTTAGCCTGACGATGAGCAATTCCAAGAAAGAGAGGCCAGGTATGCGCGATCGTTTCAAGCGATCGGTCGAAAGGCTGCTGCCGACCGAAGCGCGGCTGGGAGACCTGTTCTGGCCGTTCCGCAATCCCGAGCGCAAGACGCCGACGCCGCGGCGGCGCGGCGCGGCCTCGCCGCTGGTGGAAGTCGCCGATTTCGGCAGCAATCCCGGCTGTCTGCGCATGTTCGCGCATATTCCCGAGGGCCTGCCCGCCGGACGCCCGCTCGTGCTGGTGCTGCATGGCTGCCGGCAGGATGCGGAAAGCTATGAGCGCGCCGCCGGCTGGGCCTCGCTTGCCGACGAGCGCGGCTTTGCCGTCGTCTACGCCCAGCAGCGCGGCGCGAACAATCCGCGGCTCTGCTTCACCTGGTTCCGCCCGAGCGAGGTGACGCGCGACCGCGGCGAACTGATGTCGATCCGCCAGATGGTGGCGCATGCGGCTGACATGGCGGGCAGCGACCCCGAGCGCGTCTTCATCACCGGCCTTTCGGCCGGCGGGGCGATGACCGCCGCCATGCTCGCCAACTATCCCGCACTCTTTGCCGGCGGCGCGATCCTTGCGGGCCTGCCCTTCGGCGCGGCGCGCGACGCCACCCGCGCCTTCGACGCCATGGAGGCGGCGCCCGAACGCACCGCCCGCGAATGGGGCGATCTCGTGCGCAAGGTTTCTCCGCGCATTGCCCGCAAGCCCGCCATTTCCATCTGGCACGGCACGGCGGACGAAACCGTCGCCTTTTCCAACGGCCTTGCCCTCGTCGAGCAATGGCGCGACCTCTACCGCCTGCCCAAGGACGCCTTCGTCGAAAAGCGCATGAAGGGCCGGCGCACCCGCATCTGGCCCGACAAGGACGGCCGCGCGCTCGTCGCCTTCCACGAAATCGACGGCATGGGCCACGGCACGCCGGTGATGACGGGCGAGGGCGGCGGCTATGCCGCGTCCACTGAACCCTTCATGCTGGAGGCGGGCTTCTCGTCGACGCTGGAGATCGCGAAGGAATGGGGCCTGACGCGCAAGTGGAAGCGGCCCGATGCCGCGCCGACACCCAACCCTGCGCACCGGAAAGGTGCATAGGCGCGTCCCCGTCGTTATCTCGCCGACCGCTGCTTCGGGATAACCGGCCTTGAGCCGGTATCCCGCGCGCTCACGTCGGTGAGCGCAGAAGACTCTGTTCCTGGGGGCCAGGCGCCCTCTCACCGCGCGGACGCGCGGTGGCTAGACCCCCGGATCGGGTCCGGGGTGACGGAGGAGATGGGGCGGCGAGAAAGGCGCGGGCGGCGTTTGCTGTTGCGGTTTGCAGGACGGTGAGACCGTGAGGGGTAAGACGGCAATGCCGTCGTGCGGCCGGCACGCCAAGTGATTTTCCCACCAGCCTCGCCTCCGTCATACCGGCCTTGAGCCGGTATCCAGCGCGCTCACGTCGGTGAGCGCAGAAGACTCTGTTTCTGGGGGGGCAGGCGTTCTCTCACCGCGCGGACGCGCGGTGGCTAGACCCCGGATCGGGTCCGGGGTGACGGAGGAGAGGGGGCGGCGAGAAAGGCGCGGGCGGCGCTTGCTGTTGCAGTTTGCGAGAGGTGAGACGGTGAGGGGTAAGACGGTCTATGCCGTCGTGCAACCGGCACGCGAAGTGATATTCCCACCAGCCTTTCCTCCGTCATACCGGCCTTGAGCCGGTATCCAGCGCGCTCACGTCCGTGAGCGCAAAAGGCTCTGTTCCTGGGGGCAGGCGTTCTCTCACCGCGCGGACGCGCGGTGGCTAGACCCCGGATCGGGTCCGGGGTGACGGAGGAGAGGGGGCGGCGAGAAAGGCGCGGGTGGCGTTCGCTGCCCGGTCGATCATGGGGATGGTAGCGAACGGGTGCCGGCTGTCCGCTCACCCCAGCAGCCATTCATGCTCCTTCGCATTGTGGAATTTCCACACCCGCTTCGGCCCCGCCATCACGTTGAGGTAATAAAGGTCGTAGCCGTGCACGGTCGCGCAGGGGTGATAGCCCCGCGGCACCAGCGTCACGTCGCCGTCCTCCACCGCCATCGCCTCGTCCAGCGAGCGGTCGTCGGTGTAGACGCGCTGGAAGGCGAAACCCTGCGGCGGGTTGAGGCGGTGGTAATAGGTCTCTTCCAGCAGGCTTTCGTTCGGCAGGTCGTCCCGGTCGTGTTTGTGCGAGGGATAGGAGGAGGTGTTGCCGTTCGGGGTGATCACCTCCACCACCAGCAGCGAATGGGCCGAATTGTCGTCTTCCGGCATGATGTTGTGCACGTGGCGAACATTCGAGCCCTTGCCGCGCACGACCTTTTCATGCGTGCCGGGCGGTATGGCCTTCGCCTTGTGGCCGCCGCCGCCGGGGGCCGAGCAGACGGCCAGTTCCAGCTCCGTCTCCGCCGTCACCGACCAGTTGGCGTCGGCGGGCACGTAGAGCGCATGCGGCGCGCCGTCGAACGGGCTCATGCGCGCGCCGAGCACGCCGAAGTCCTCGCCCGCGGCCGTCACCTTGCCCTTGCCGGAAATCCACACGAGGCAGACCTCGCGGCTGCCCGTTTCCGCCGCGACGATCTCGCCGGGCTTCATGCGGTGCACGTCGAAGCCGACATAGGTCCAGCCGGCGCTTTGCGGCGTCACATGGCTGACGCGGCCGTGGCGGCCTTCGGGTTTGACGAGGAGCTTTGGCATCTGGCGTCTCCTATGCTTTCGGAAAACCTTCGGTTTCCACACTATAGCCTGCGGCGGTCATCACGCGCATCAATTCGGCATGGCCGATCTCGGCCATCTTCTGCGGCGGGGCCGTGCGCGGATCCTGCTCGGCCTCCACGACGAACCAGCCCTCGTAACCGTAATCGGCGAAGCGCTGGACGATGGCGGCGAAATCGAGCGAGCCGTCGCCCGGCACGGTGAAGGCGCCGAGCGCCACCGCGTCGAGGAAGGATTGCCGGCTGCGGTCGAGCCCGTCCACCACCGCCTTGCGGATGTCCTTGACATGGACGTGGTTGATGCGGGCGTGGTGCCTGTCTATGGCGCGCAGCACGTCGCCGCCGGCAAAGGCGAGGTGCCCGGCATCGAGCAGCAGCGGAATGCCTTCGCCCGAGGCGTTCATGAAGGCGTCGAGCTCGGCTTCCGTCTCCACGACGGCGGCCATGTGGTGGTGGTAGGAGAGCGGCATGCCCCGGTCGGCGCACCATTCGCCGAACTCCGTCAACCGGCGGCCATAGGCCTTCATCTCGTCGTCGGAAAGGCGCGGCTTGGTGGCGAGCGGCCGGGAGCGGTCGCCCTGGATCGAGCGGCCGACCTCGCCATAGACGATGCAGGGCGCGTTCACCGCCTTGAACAGCTCGATCATCGGCGCGATGCGGTCCTTGTTGACGGAGAGGTCCTCGTCGACCAGCGTGCCGGAGAACCAGCCGCCGCACAGCGTGACGTCGGCCGCGCGCAGGATCGGCAGCATTTCCTCGGGCGTGCCCGGAAAGCGCCGGCCCTGTTCCATGCCGGTAAAGCCCGCGCCGCGCGACTGGCGCAGGCATTCTTCCAGCGATACGTCGTCGCTGAGTTCGGGAAGGTCGTCGTTCCACCACGCGATGGGCGACATGCCGAGTTTGGCTTTCATCGATCGTCTCCTTGCCGGAAGGCAGGGCCTCCCTTGTCCTGTGGTTCCTGCGTCATCCCCGGCCGGCCCCGAAAACCCTGCCGCCGGTCCGCTGGCGGATGGGCCTTGGAAAGGGGCCGGGGATGACGAAGGAGCGTGTGTTGCTCTCGCCTCTTGGCTTCGCGCCGAAGCGGTGCGGCCTCGGCCGGGAACGCTAGCCGAGGGTCTGCGCCGCGCGCGCCTTGACATAGGCTTCGCGGGCCGCGTTGACCTCGGCGCGCGGGCTGACTTCCGGCACCGCGACGTCCCACCAGTGGCCGCCGTCCTTCGTGGTGATGAGCGGGTCGGTGTCGATGACGATGACCGAGGTGCGGTCATTGGCCTTGCTCTGCTGGATCGCGGTTTCGAGATCGGCGAGCGAGGCGACCTTGACGGCGACGGCCCCCATGCTTTCGGCATGGGCGCGGAAATCGATCTCGGGCATGGCCTCGATCATCGCGTCCTTCAGGAGGTTGTTGAAGTTCGCGCCGCCGGTCGCCATCTGCAGGCGGTTGATGCAGCCGTAGCCGCGATTGTCGAGCACGACGACGGTAAGCTTCCTGCCGAGCATGATCGAGGTCGACAGCTCGGAATTCATCATCATGTAGGAGCCGTCGCCGACCATGACGACGACATCGGCCTCCGGCCGCGCGAGCTTGACGCCGAGCGCCCCGGCGATCTCGTAGCCCATGCAGGAAAAGCCGTATTCCATGTGATAACCGCCGGGCTTTTCCGCCTGCCACAGCTTGTGCAATTCGCCGGGAAGCCCGCCGGCCGCGCAGACGAGCACGGAATTTTCCCCGCCGATGGAGCGCTGCACGGCGCCGATGACCTGCGCGTCCGAGGGCAGGGCCGCATTGCCCGGCGCGGTGGCGCGGGCGGCGGCCGCCGTCCATTCCGCCTTGCGGGCCTTGGCCGAAGCCTCCACCGCGGCCGGCGCCTTCCAGCCGCCGAGCGCTTCGGAAAGCAGGGTCAGGCCTTCGCGCGCATCGCAGACGAGCGGCTGGCTGTCATGTTTGGCGGCATCGAACAGGGTGGTGTTGAGGCCGATCATCCGCACGCCGTCCTGTTTGAACAGCGCCCAGGAGCCGGTGGTGAAGTCCTGCAGGCGCGTGCCGACGGCAAGGATGACATCCGCTTCCTCGGCAAAGGCATTGGCGGCCGACGTGCCGGTGACGCCGACGGAGCCCATGCAGAGCGGATGACCATCGGGTAGCGCCGACTTGCCGGCCTGGGTGACGGCGACGGGAATGCCGTGCATGCCGGCGAAGGCCTTCAACTCGGCGGTCGCCTGCGAATAGAGAACGCCGCCGCCGGCGATGATCAGCGGCTTTTGCGCCTTGCGCAGCGTGGCGATGGCGGCGGCAAGCTCGTCGCTGTCGGGACGGGGGCGGCGCGGCGTCCAGACCTTTTCGGCAAAGAGGCTTGCCGGATAGTCATAGGCTTCCGCCTGCACGTCCTGGCAGAGCGAGAGCGTCACCGGCCCGCAATCGACCGGGTCGGTCAGCACCTGCATGGCGCGCTTCAGGGCGGGAATGATCTGCTCGGGCCGCGTGATGCGGTCGAAATAGCGCGAGACGCAGCGGAAGGCGTCGTTGACGGAGACGGTGCCGTCGCCGAAATCCTCGATCTGCTGGAGCACCGGATCGGGAATGCGGTTGGCGAAGACATCGCCGGGCAGGAAGAGCACGGGCAGGCGGTTGACATGGGCGACGCCGGCGGCCGTCACCATGTTGAGCGCGCCGGGGCCGATGGAGGTCGTGCAGGCCATGAAGCGCTGGCGGAAGGCCGCCTTGGCGAAGGCGACGGCGGCATGCGCCATGCCCTGCTCGTTATGGGCGCGCAGCGTCGGCAGGTCCTCGCGCACCTGGTAGAGCGCTTCGCCCATGCCGGCGACGTTGCCGTGGCCGAAGATCGCCCAGACGCCGCCGAAGATCGGCACCACCTTGCCGTCGACAACCGTCTTCTGCGCCTTCAGGAAATGCGCGACGGCCTGCGCCATCGTCAGCCGGATCGTCTTGCCCATGGTCTTCCTCCAAATGTCTTTCTTAAAGGCCGCGCGTCTTCAGCCAGGCCTCGGTCAGCGCGCGGAAGCGGCCGGCCATGTCGGTGATCGCCGCCTCGTCGTCCATCGTGCCGGCCATCCAGGCGCGGGCGGCATCGGCGAAGATGGTGCGGCCGACGGCAAAGCCCTTGACGGACGGCGCCACCCTGGTGGCCTCGAACGCCTTGACCAGTTCCTCCGTCGGCGCTTCCAGGCCGAGCAGCACGATGCCGCGGCAATAGGCGTCGTTGCGGGCGATCGTCGCCTCGATGTTGCGCCAGGCCTCGGGCGAGGCCTGCGGCTCCAGCTTCCACCAGTCCGGCTTGATGCCGAGATCGTAGAGCTCCTGCAGCGCCGTGGAAATGGTGTCGTCCTTCAGCGGGCCGTTCTTGCCGGCGATGATCTCGACCAGCAATTCGCGCCCGACGCGGCGCGCGGCGTCGAAGAGGGTGCGCAGCTTCTCCTGCTGCTCCGTCTTCAGCGCGGCCGGATCGTCCGGATGATAGAAGCACAGGCACTTGATGCAATGGTCGAGCGGCCATTCCACGAGCTGCGAGCCGATGTCCTGGCTGAACTCGAAGCGCAGCGGCCGCGAGCCCGGCAGTTCCACCGGGCGGCCGAGCCAGGAGAAATTCCGGGCGGCGGCATCGAAGAAAGCGTCGCGGCCGAAGCGTTCGTCGATCAGCATGCCGTAGCCGGGCCGCCCCTCGGCGACGCGGGCCGCGGCCTCGACGGTGAGGCGCTTGAAGGCGGAAATCCGCTCATGCGGCACCTTCAGTTCGTCGGCGACGTCGACGAGCTGCATGCGGTGGTCGCAGGCGAGCGCCATCAGCAGCGGAATGTCGTCCTGCTTGCGGTTGGTCGCCCAGTGGATGTGGTTGATGGTCTCGTCCTTGCGCAGGGCACGGTGCCTGCTGCCATGCGCGAGGAAATGGGTCAGTTCTTCCCAGCTCGGATATTCCGGCGAGCAGAGCAGGCGCGAGACGGCGAAGGCGCCGCAGGCATTGGCCCAGGTGGCGGCGGTGGCGTGATCCTCGCCGGTCAGCCAGCCGCGCAGGAAGCCGGACATGAAGGCATCGCCCGCGCCGAGCACATTATAGACCTCGATGGGGAAACCCTTGCCGACGATGCCGTCCTCGAGATCGTCGGAGATCGGGCCGTCATAGACGATGCAGCCCATGGCGCCGCGCTTGAGGACGATGGTGGCGGGGGAAACCGCGCGGATCGCCTTCAGGGCGGACAGCACGTCGTCGGCGCCCGAGGCGATCATGATCTCTTCTTCCGTGCCGACCACGAGGTCGCAGTCCGGCAGCACGGATTTCAGGATCGCCGAGACGCGGTCGGACTTCACATAGCGTTCGAAGCCTTCGGCATGGCCGGCAAGGCCCCACAGGTTCGGCCGGTAGTCGATGTCGAAGATGACCTTGCCGCCCGATTCCTTCGCGATGCGGATGGCCTTGCGCTGGGCGGCCTCGCTGTTGGCGCGGGAAAAATGCGTGCCGGTGACGAGTACGGCGCGGGACGAGCGCACGAAGGCGTCGTCGACGTCGCTCTCGTCGAGCGCCATGTCGGCGCAGTCGGTGCGCACGAAGATCATCGGCGAAACGCCCTCGGCCTCGATGGCGAGCAGCACGAGCGCCGTCAGCCGGTCCCTGTCGGTGCGGATGCCGGCGACATCGACGCCCTCGCGGGCGGACTGCTCGCGGATGAAGCGGCCCATCTGCTCGTCGCCGACGCGGGTGATGAGGGCGGAGCGCAGGCCCAGCCGCGCGGTGCCGATGGCGATATTGGCCGGGCAGCCGCCGACGGACTTGGCGAAGGAGGCGGTGTCTTCCAGCCGCGTGCCGAGCTGCTGGCCGTAGAGATCGACGGAGGCGCGGCCGATGGTGATGACGTCGAGCGTCTTGGCCGAGGCCTGGTCAGTCTTGGGCATGTCTTCCTCCCGGTCTCGCGGCGCCGTCATGAAGGGCGCGGCGGCATTGCGGGAAAATGAAACATGAATTCCATTATTCTGTCAATTCGGAATGCCTATTCCGTTTCGTGTTTCGCGCCATTTCGTTTCGACGACCGCCGCAGGCTGCGCCGCTTTTCCGCGATGGCCACCGGCAGCGCCATGGCAAGCGCCATGGAGGCGGAGAGCGAGCGGAAGCCGGCATAGTCGGCCTCCGACACCTCGAACCAGTGGGTGGCGGAGCTTGCGAGCGGCGAGAAGACGGAATCGGTGATGGCGACGATGGGCACGCCGCGCCTGGCCAGTTCCTGCGCCTGCGCCAGGCTTTCGGCCGCATAGGGCGCGAAGCTCGCGGCGATCACGGCGTCCTTCTGCGTCGCGAACTGCGCGATTTCGCCGTCGATGCCGTTCGGCGAGGCGATGATCTGGTGGCGGATGCCGAGCTTGCCGAAGGCATAGGCCATATGCGCCGTCAGCGGATAGGAGCGGCGCTTGGCGACGAGGTAGATGGTTTCGGCGCTGGCGAGCAGGTCGATGGATTTCGAGAAGGTTTCGCCGTCGATGGTGCCGGCGAGCCGGGCGACGGACTGGCTGGCGGCCGTCAGGAAGCCGGACAGCAGCTCCATGTCGCTGTTGGCCGCAGGCCCCGATTCCAGCGAAAGCAGGCGCTCCTCATAGGACAGCGTCTTGTCGCGCAGCCGCGCCCGGAAAACGTTCTGCAGGTCGGAGAAGCCTTCATAGCCGAGATGATGGGCGAGCCGCACCAGCGTGGAGGGCTGCACGTCCGCGGCCGTCGCGATGCTGGCGGCGGTGCCGAAGGCCATCTCGTCGGGATTGGCCAGCGCATAGGCCGCCACCTGCGCCAGCCGCTTCGGCATCGTCGCCTTGCGCTCGATGATGACGCTGCGCAGGCTCTCGAAATCGCGGGGCACGCGCCCCTGGGCCGCTTCGCTGTCGTTCATGGTGTCGTCCCCCTCATGCGGCTCCCGGTCGCGGCGTCCGGCGAGAAATGAAATAAATATTCCACGTATTTCAGAAAAGATAGTTTTCGTTCCAAATCTTTCCCGCTATGCATGGCGTCCGGAGCGCCCGTTCGGCGAGATATAGCAAGTCCGGCGCGGGTGCGTAGCGATTTTGCGCAATCGAATGGAGGAGAGGACATGAAAGCCCTCGGAATTGGATTGATCGGCACCGGCTATATGGGCAAGTGCCATGCGCTGGCCTGGAACAATGTCAGCGCCGTCTTCGGCGATGTCGCGCGTCCGCGCCTCGTGCATCTGGCCGAGGCAGACGCCGCCCTTGCCGAAAGCCGCGCCCGCGAATTCGGCTTTGCGAAATCCACCGCCGACTGGCGCGATCTCCTCGCCAATCCCGATGTCGACGTCATTTCCGTCACCACGCCCAACAGCTTCCATCCCGAAATGGCCATCGCCGCGCTGGAAGCGGGAAAACATGTCTGGTGCGAGAAGCCGATGGCGCCGTCCTTCGCCGATGCCGAGCGCATGCTGGCCGCCCAGCGCGCCGCCGGAAGGGTCGCGATCCTCGGCTACAACTACATCCAGAACCCGGTAATCCGGCATATCGGGACCCTGCTGGAGGAGGGCCGGATCGGCGCCGTCAACCATGTGCGCGTCGAAATGGACGAGGACTTCATGGCCGATCCCGAGGCGCCCTTCTACTGGAAGAGCGAATCGGCCTCCGGCTACGGCGCACTGGACGATTTCGCCGTGCACCCGCTTTCCCTGCTTTGGAGCCTCTTCGGCCATGTCGAGGCGGTCATCGCCGCGCAGGCCAAGCCCTATGCCGACCGCCCGCTGAAGGATGGCGGCCGCCGCGCGGTCGAGAACCACGACATCGCCAGCGTGCTGATGCGCCTTTCGGGCGGCATTTCCGGCGTGCTGATGGCGAATCGCTCGGCCTGGGGCCGCAAGGGCCGCATCGCCCTGCAGATCTACGGCTCGAGGGGCTCGATCCTCTACGACCAGGAGCGCATGAACGAGTTCCAGCTCTATACCGTCGACGGTCGCGCCAGCGAGCAGGGTTTTTCCACAGTCCTCTCGGCCCCGCACCACAAGCCCTATGACCGCTTCATCCCCGCGCCCGGCCACGGCCTCGGTTTCAACGACCTCAAGGTCATCGAATGCCGCGAGCTGATCGCCGCCATTGCGGGCGCGCCGTCCCATACGGTGGATTTCAACCATGGCCTGCGCATCGAGAGGGCCGTGCACGCCATGGCGCAGTCTTTCCGCGAAGGACGATGGGTGGAAATCGGCGCGGCGTGAGTGTTTCGGCAACCGGGCCAAAAAAATCCAATCGCCCGCGCATTGAAACACCCCGGCCCATACGTAATACTGGCGGCAATAATGCCGGAGGGAAGGGCATGTTCAAGCGAATGCAAAAACGCTGGGCGCCGGTTTTCTTTGTCTCGATTGCTGTCGTTGTGTTCAACGCGGGCGCCGCTGAGGCCAAACGCGTGGCGCTGCTGATAGGCAATCAGAAATACGAAGAGACGGCCCAGCTGAATAACCCCGCGAACGACGTGGAGCTGATGCGCGCCTCGTTCGAGGGTGCGGGTTTCGACTCGGTCAAGACTGTCTTCGATCTCGACCGCGCCGCCATGGTGAAGGCGTTGCGCGAGTTCGAGGACGATTCGGTGGATGCCGAAATGGCGGTGGTCTATTATTCCGGCCATGCCATGGAGATGAACGGGGTCAACTACCTGATCCCCGTCGACGCGGCGCTTCGAAGCGACCGCGACGTCGAGGACGAGAGCGTTGCCATCGATCGCGTCCAGCGTTCGCTGGAAGGCGCCAAGAAGCTGAAGCTCTTCATTCTCGACGCCTGCCGCAACAACCCGTTCGCCCAGGCGATGACGCGCTCGATCGGCACCCGTGCCGTCACGCGCGGCCTTGCCCGCGTCGAGCCCGAATCGGCCGACACGCTGATCGCCTTCGCCTCGAAGGCCGGCACCGTGGCGCTGGACGGGGAGGGCAAGAACAGCCCCTTCGCGACCGCGCTCTCCAAATATCTCGTGGAACCCGGCCTCGACGTGCGCATCGCGCTCGGCAAGGTGCGCGACGAGGTGGTGGAAGCCACCAATCGCGAGCAGGAACCCTTCGTCTACGGCTCGCTCGGTGGCGCGCAGATCTTCCTGAACATCAAGGAAGTCAACATCAACGTCACCAACAGCGGCAACACGCAGGAAGTCTCGCCGAACGGCCAGTCCGAAGCGGCGGCCGACTGGCAGAACATCCGCGACCTCGCCGACGAGGAGCTGATCGCCGCCTTCATCGCCAAGCATGGCAAGGATCCGGTCTACAAGATGCTGGCGGAAAAGAAGCTCGCCAGCCTCAAGGAAGCCACCCAGAACGAAGGCCAGGATGCGGCGGGCATCGCCTGGGAAGCCCTGAAGGAATCGACCGACGCGGCCGCCCTGCAGCGCTTCATCGAGCGTTATCCGGACAGCCAGCACCGCAGCGCCGCCGAACAGCTGATCGCCGCGCTGGAGCCGAAGAAGGGCCTCAGCGTCGACGTCGCCTCCAAGGAAACCGCCGCCTCGCGCGACTGCTTCCTTCTGGCCGGCGAACCGCAGTCGCTGCCCGGCTTCATGGGCGTCAACTTCCTGAAGATCGACGCCAAGCGGGCGCTCACCGCCTGCGCGCAGGCCGTCAACGAGAACCCGTCCGACGGCATGCTCGTCAACCTGCTCGGCCGCGCGCATGACGCCGACCGCAACTATGTCGAGGCCCGCCGGAACTACGAAAAGGCCATCGAGCTCGGCAACATGTACGCGCTCACCAACCTTGCCTGGTTCTCGGTCTACGGCACGGACGGTCCGGTGGATGTCGCCAAGGGTCTCTCGATGTTCGAGAAGGCCTCGATCGCCGGCAATTCCTATGCCCAGGCCTCGCTCGGCTGGCTCTATCGCGAAGGCTATGGCGGCACGCGCCAGGACTATGCCGAAGCGGTGAAGTGGTACCAGCAGTCGGCCAACCAGGGCTATGCCAACGCCATGGCGACCATGGGCTGGTTCTACCGCGAAGGCCTCGGCGTCTCGCAGGACTATGTCCAGTCGCTGACCTGGTATCGCAAGGCCGCCGATGCGGGCGATGCCAACGCCATGTCCTCGCTCGGCTGGGCCTACCAGAACGGTCTCGGCACGGCGCAGGACTATGCCGAAGCCAAGGTCTGGTACGAGAAGGCCGCCAATATCGGCGACTCCTACTCGATGGCCTCGCTTGCCTGGCTCTACGACGTCGGCAACGGCGTGAAGCAGGACTATGTGGAAGCCCGCTACTGGTATGAAAAGGCTGCCAATGCCGGCAGCGCCTATGCCATGGGCAACCTCTCGCGCCTCTACGACCAGGGCCTCGGCACGCCGGCCGATGCGAAGGAAGCCGTCCGCTGGGCGGCCGCCAGCATCGAAAGCGGCGACGCCAACAAGCTGAAGGAGCTGAAGGAGACCCCCGGCAACTTCACCGTCGCCTTCCGTCAGGAAATGCAGAACCTGCTGCGCGAGCGCGGCTATTACAGCGGCTCGTCGGACGGTGAATTCGGCCCGGCAACGCTGGCTGCCATCGACAAGCTCGCAGGCGGGCGCAACGACAGCGCGTCGCTGACGAACTCCAACGGCACGACGACCACCACCTCGAGCGACCAGTCGACGACGGCGCTCAGCGGTTCGGACACCGACCAGTGCTACGAACTTGCCGGCGAACCGAACCTGCGTCCGGGCTTCCTCGGCAAGCTCTTCGCGCAGATCGACTATGGCCGCGCCATCCCGGCCTGCGAAGCGGCGCTCAATGCGAGCCCGTCGGACAACTCGATCCGCAACATGCTGGGCCGTGCCCATGACGCCGCGCGCAACTACAAGCAGGCGCGCGAGCACTACCAGAAGGCCGCGGACGAGGGGAACCTCTACGCCCTGACCAACCTTGCCTGGTACTCGATCTACGGCACCGATGGCGCGGTCGACATGGCCAAGGGCACCCGCATGTTCGAGCAGGCCTCGAATTCCGGCAACCCCTATGCCCAGGCGTCCCTCGGCTGGCTCTACCGCGAAGGCTATAACGGCACGCGCAAGGACTATGACGAGGCCATCAAGTGGTACCGCAAGGCGGCCGAACAGGGCTATGCCAATGCGCAGGCCACCATGGGCTGGTTCACCCGCGAAGGCCTCGGCACGCCGCAGGACTACGCCGCCTCGCTCGACTGGTACAAGAAGGGCGCGGAAGGCGGCGACATCAACGCCATGTCGTCGGTCGGCTACGCCTACCAGTCCGGCCTCGGCGTTCCCGTCGACTTCGCCGAAGCCCGTACCTGGTACGAAAAGGCCGCGGCGCAGAACGACTACTACTCGATGGCCTCGCTCGGCTGGCTCTACGACGTCGGCAACGGCGTGAAGCAGGACTATGTCGAAGCGCTGAACTGGTACGAGAAGGCGGCCAATGGCGGCAACACCTACGCCATGGGCAATCTCTCGCGCCTCTACGACCAGGGCCTCGGCACGCGCGCCAACGCCAAGGAAGCCGCCCGCTGGGCCGCTGCCAGCATCGAAGGCGGCGACCAGGGCAAGCTGCAGGAACTCAAGGGCTCGCCGGCGAACTTCACGCCGCAGTTCCGCAAGGAGTTCCAGCAGATCCTGAAGTCGCGCGGCTACTATGACGGCCCCGTCGACGGCGACTTCGGCACCGCGACCCAGAACGCCATCGACCGCCTCGCCGCTCGGACCTGATCCGGCCGCAGGGCGCCTCGAAAAACAAAGCCGCTGGAAACACCCGTTTCCAGCGGCTTTCGTTTGGGCGGTGATGTGAGGAGGGGGAGGAAGCGCGGTGCGGGGAGGCTCAGGACCCGGGCGGCGGGCATTCGCAAGACACCGGCCCCCGATCCGGCGGGTGAGCGTCGCCTTCCTCAAGGGATATAAAGATTCCTTTATGTCTATTGACGGCGGCCTTTTCGCGGGTCATGGTGCCGCCATCGTGGTTCTGCGGATTTTACGATCCGGAGCTAAGAGGGAATACGGTGATGGCGCCATGTGCGCCCATGCCGGAGCTGCCCCCGCAACTGTAGGCGGAGAGCCCTGTCCAACATGTCACTGAGGAAGACGCCTCGGGAAGACGGACAGCGGTGATGACCCGCAAGCCAGGAGACCTGCCGCGATAGATAACGTCCACGGGCGGGGTGTCCGGTGTGCCGCTTTGCGCCCGGAATCCCGCATCCGCGCGCCGATGCGTCAGCCAATGCCTTGCCCACAACCTTCGGGGTAAGGAAATGACCATCAAGACTGCAAATCTCGGCTTCCCAAGGATAGGAAGACACCGCGAACTGAAATTCGCGCTTGAATCCTGCTGGTCAGGCAAGTCCGACCGCGGCGTACTGCTTGAAACCGCTGCCAGGCTTCGTGCCGGCGCCTGGCTGGAACAGAAGGCCAGGGGGATCGACGTCATCCCGTCGAACGACTTCTCCCTCTACGATCATGTGCTCGACACGGCCGTCATGGTGGGGGCCATCCCGCCGGTCTATGGCTGGCGCGCAGACGCGGTCGATCTCGACGTCTATTTCGCCATGGCGCGTGGATCGAACGGTGGCCATGCCGCCTGCGGCCATGCCCATCAGGGCGACGGCGTGCCGGCGCTCGAAATGACCAAGTGGTTCGATACGAACTACCACTATCTCGTGCCCGAGTTCGAGAAGGAGCAGAGCTTCGAATTGACCACGAACACGCCTCTGGAAGCCTTTCTGGAGGCGCGGGCGCTCGGGGTGGAGACGCGGCCGGTTCTGCTCGGTCCCGTGACGTTCCTGAAGCTCGGCAAATCGCGCGACGGCTCTAGCCCGCTGCGACTGCTGGAACGGCTGCTGCCGGTCTATGCGAGAATCCTCGCCGAGCTGTCGAATGCGGGCGCGCAATGGGTTCAAATCGACGAGCCCTGCCTGGTGCTGGACCTGACCGACGAGGAGCGGCAGGCGCTCGTCCGCACCTATGCCGCGTTCGCTACCCTCATCCCCGATCTCAGGATCATGCTGGCAAGCTATTTCGGCGCCCTCGGCGACAATCTCGACACGGCCCTCGCATTGCCGGTTGCCGGGCTTCACGTCGATCTCGTGCGCGCGCCGGAACAGGCGGACGACGTGATTGCCGGGGCCGCGCCCGGCCAGACGCTCTCGCTGGGGCTGATCGACGGTCGCAATATCTGGCGGAGCAATCTTGCGACGGTGAAGGAGACGATCGCCGCGGCCGTCGCGGGCAGGGCGCGCGACACCCTCCAGATCGCACCGTCCTGCTCGCTTCTTCACGTGCCGGTCGACGTAGCGCTGGAGACTGCGCTCGACGACGAGCTCAAGTCCTGGCTTTCGTTTGCCGTCCAGAAACTCGATGAACTCACGCTGCTTTCCGCAGCGCTGGAGGACGATGAAGGGGCCGGTCTTCCCGCACTGGAGGCGAACGCCGTGGCGGCGCAGGCACGGCTGACGTCGGTCCGGGTCCACGACCCGATCGTCGCGGGCCGCCTTGCCGAATTCGAAGGCAAGGCGCAGGCGCGGGCTTCGACCTTCCGGCACAGGCAGGATGCGCAGCGCCGGCGCTTCGACCTGCCGTTGTTTCCGACGACCACGATCGGCTCCTTCCCGCAGACCGCCGAGGTCCGCAAGGCGCGGTCCATGCATGACAGGGGCGAGTTGAGCTATATCGACTACAAGGCGTTCCTGGAGCGCGAGACCGTGGCGGTCGTGCGCAAGCAGGAGGAACTGGGCTTGGACGTGCTGGTGCACGGCGAGGCCGAGCGCAATGACATGGTCGAGTACTTCGGCGAGCAGCTGCAGGGCTATGCCTTCAGCGCCCAAGGCTGGGTGCAGTCCTATGGCTCGCGCTGCGTGAAGCCGCCCATTCTCTTTGGCGATGTGGCCCGTCCCCAGCCCATGACGGTGGACTGGACGCTTTACGCGCAAAGCCTGACCCCGCGCCCCATGAAGGGCATGCTCACCGGGCCCATCACCATGCTGCAGTGGTCCTTCGTGCGCGACGACCAGCCGCGCGCCGACACCGCCCTGCAGCTGGCCCTGGCCATCCGTGACGAGGTGGCCGATCTCGAGGCCGCCGGCATTGCCGTGATCCAGATCGACGAACCCGCCCTGCGCGAAGGCCTGCCCCTGCGCCAGCGCGACTGGGCCGACTACCTGGCCTGGGCCACGCGCGCCTTCCGCATCAGCGCCGGCGTGGCGGCGGACCGCACCCAGATCCACACCCATATGTGCTACGCCGAGTTCAACGACATCCTGCCCGAGATCGCGGCCCTGGATGCGGATGTGATCACCATCGAGACCAGCCGCTCCGGCATGGAGCTGCTGCGCGGCTTTGGCGACTTCCGCTACCCCAACGAGATCGGCCCCGGCGTCTACGACATCCATTCCCCGCGCGTTCCCGGCGTCGACGAAATGAAGACCCTGCTCGATCTTGCCCGCGAACGCCTGCTGGACGACCAGCTCTGGGTGAATCCCGATTGCGGCCTGAAGACCCGCACGTGGGAGGACGTAAAGCCGGCGCTGATCCATATGGTCGAGGCGGCGCGGAAGCTGCGGCAGGAGGTGCCGGGCGGCAAGCCACGCCCGGTGCAGGCATGAAGCGCGAGCGCGCATCGCAAGCGGAGCCGGCCGAAGGGCCGGCTCCCACGTCCCTCGTCGATATCGTCTTTCCCGGCGACACCAACCACCACGGCACGCTTTTCGGCGGGGCGGGACTTGCCTTCATGGACAGGGGCGCTTTCATCGCGGCGACACGCCATGGCCGGGTGCCGTTCGTCACGGCGTCCTGTGAGCGCGTGGAATTCAGGAAGCCGGCGCATGTCGGCGAGATCGTCGCGTTTGTCGCGACGCCGGTCCTGGCCGGAAAGCGATCGCTGACCGTCGAAGTCGAGATGATCGCCCAGACGATCGACGGGACCGCCCGGACGTGTTGCACGCGCGGGGTCTTCCATATGGTGGCGGTGGGGTGCGAACGAAGAGGGCCCGACTGGCGCCTCGAACGCCTTCCGGCCTCTCACGCGCCTCCTCCGGCGGATGAAGTCCGGATGGTGGACATCGTCTTTGCAGACCAGACGAACGGTTCCGGCAAAATGTTTGGCGGCGATGCTCTGGCCTTCATGACGAAGGCTGCATTCGTGGCCGCCGCCCGCCTGTCGAAGACGCCATGCGTCCTGGCCGCCTCCGAGCGGATCGACTTCCGCCTCCCGATTGCCCTGGGCTCCATCGTCGAGGTCATCGCGCGGGTGTGCGGGATCGGCAGGACCTCGATGCGCATCGACGTCGAACTGTGGTCCGAGGACCTGCTCACCGGCGCCCGCAACAGGAGCGCGAAAGGCGTGTTCGTGATGGTCGCCGTGGATCGCGACCATCGGCCCGTGAAAGTTATCCCCGACGATGATGCCGGATCGAAGCCATAGACGTTGACTGATTTTGGTGTTCGTCTACCATATCTAGTGTTCGAGGTTCTTTCGATTCGAGAGCATCGAAGGCTAAGATGGGAATTCGGTCGGCGGACATGATGATCGCCAAGCCGGAGCTGCCCCCGCAACTGTGAACGGAGAGTGCCGTTCGATTTGGTCACTGGATGAACATCCGGGAAGGCCGAACGAGCACGATGACCCGTGAGCCAGGAGACCTGCCTCGAACGAAACGTCCACCGGCGGGGTGTCCGGCAGGAAAGCGATGTGCCGTGGCATGACGTCCGCGCGCCGCTTCCCGAAGCTCCCGCCTTAGCAACTTCGGGGTGAAGTCCATGTTCAGCTTTTTCGTCTGCGTCTGCGTGGGTAACGGGTCGGGGTCTCAAGGCCCGGCCTGACTGCGCCCAGACTGACTACGCCCACATTCCGCCCAGCGACGGCCGCCTCCGGTTGGCCGAACCCTTTCGCATGCCAATCCATTTCACGAGGATACCCATGACCATTACCGTCTACAGCAAGCCCGCCTGCGTCCAGTGCACCGCAACGACACGCGCGCTCGACCGTCAGGGCATCGACTATCAGCTCGTCGACGTATCCGAGGATGCCGGCGCCTTCGCTCTGCTGCAGGGGCTCGGCTACCGCCAGGTTCCGGTCGTCATTGCCGGCGAGCAGCACTGGGCGGGCTTTCGCCCGGACATGATCAGCGCCCTCGCTTGAGCGCGGGGCATGAGTGTGGGTCGTGAGTGCGCTGGGATGGCTGATCTCGTCTATTTCTCCAGCCGCTCCGAGAACACACATCGTTTCGTCGGCCGGCTCGAAAGATCGGCCATACGGATCCCCGTTGCGGCCGGGGAGCTACGGATCGAACGCCCCTATGTGCTGGTCGTGCCCACCTATTGCGGCGATGGCGGCAAGGGGGCCGTGCCCAGGCAGGTGATCCGCTTTCTCAACGATGCGGGCAACCGCTCCCTCATCCGCGGCGTGATCGCCGCGGGCAACAGCAATTTCGGCGCGACCTTCGGGATCGCCGGCGACGTCATCTCCGCCAAGTGCCAGGTTCCGTACCTCTATCGGTTCGAACTGCTTGGCACCGACGAGGACGTCATCAACGTCAGGCACGGATTGGAACGATTTTGGACACGCTCACGCTAGAACGCCCGGCAAAGGCAGGAGAACCCGCGCTGGATTATCACGCATTGAACGCCATGCTGAACCTCTACGACGAGCAGGGAAACATCCAGCTCGACAAGGACCGGATGGCGGCGCGGCAGTACTTTCTTCAGCACGTCAACCAGAACACGGTGTTCTTCCATAACCTGCGCGAGAAGCTCGATTACCTCGTGGACGAGGGCTATTACGAGCAGGCGGTGCTGGACCAGTATGCCTTCAACTTCGTGCGCGACCTGTTCGACGCGGCCTACGCGCGAAAGTTCCGCTTTCCGACGTTTCTCGGGGCCTTCAAGTACTACACCAGCTACACGCTGAAGACGTTCGACGGAAAGCGCTACCTGGAGCGCTACGAGGACCGCGTCTGCATGGTGGCGCTGGCGCTGGCGCGCGGCGACGAGAACCTTGCCCGCGACCTCGTCGACGAGATCATCACCGGCCGTTTCCAGCCGGCAACGCCCACCTTCCTCAATGCCGGCAAGAAGCAGCGCGGCGAACTCGTGTCCTGCTTCCTGTTGCGCGTGGAGGACAACATGGAGAGCATCGGCCGCTCGATCAATTCGGCGTTGCAGCTCTCCAAGCGCGGCGGCGGCGTGGCCCTGTCGCTGACCAACATTCGCGAGGCCGGCGCGCCGATCAAGCACATCGAAAACCAGTCTTCGGGCATCATCCCCGTCATGAAACTGCTGGAGGATTCGTTCTCCTACGCCAACCAGCTCGGCGCGCGTCAGGGGGCGGGGGCTGTCTATCTGAACGCCCATCACCCTGATGTCATGCGCTTTCTCGACACCAAACGCGAAAACGCCGACGAGAAGATCAGGATCAAGACGCTTTCGCTCGGCATCGTCATTCCGGACATCACCTTCGAGCTGGCCCGGAACAACGAGGATATGTACCTGTTCTCGCCCTATGACATCGAACGCGTCTATGGCGTGCCGTTTACCGAAGTGTCGGTGACGGAGCGCTACCGGGAGATGGTCGCCGACAGCCGCATCGCCAAGAAGAAGATCAAGGCGCGCGAATTCTTCCAGGTGATTGCGGAAATCCAGTTCGAGAGCGGCTATCCCTACATCATGTTCGAAGACACGGTGAACCGCGCCAACCCGATCGCCGGGCGCGTCACCATGAGCAATCTTTGCTCGGAGATTCTGCAGGTCAGCGAGGCCAGCGCGTTCAACGACGACCTCTCCTACAAGCATCTCGGCAAGGACATTTCCTGCAATCTCGGTTCGCTGAACATTGCCGCCGCGATGGATTCGGCCGATTTCGGCAAGACGATCGAGACGGCGATCCGGGCGCTGACGGCGGTTTCCGACATGAGCCACATTGCGTCGGTTCCTTCCGTCGCCAAGGGCAACGACGAAAGCCACGCCATCGGCCTCGGCCAGATGAACCTGCACGGCTATCTCGCCCGCGAGCGCATCTTCTACGGCTCCGACGAAGGCGTCGATTTCACCAATATCTATTTCTACACCGTGACCTATCACGCCATCCGCGCCTCGAACCGCATCGCCGTCGAGCGCGGCCAGAGCTTCAAGGGCTTCGAGAACTCGAAATATGCGTCGGGGGACTATTTCGACAAATATACCGAGGCCGAATGGCTGCCGGCGACGGCGCGCGTGGCGGACCTGTTCGAGACCGCCGGCATCCCGATCCCGACACGGGAGGACTGGCGGGACCTGAAGCAGGCCGTCATGCAGGGTGGCCTCTATAATCAGAACCTGCAGGCCGTGCCGCCAACCGGCTCGATCTCCTACATCAATCACTCGACGTCCTCGATCCACCCGATCGTCTCGAAGATCGAAATCCGGAAAGAAGGCAAGATCGGCCGCGTCTACTACCCGGCCGCCTTCATGACCAACGACAATCTCGACTACTATCAGGATGCCTACGAGATCGGCCCGGAGAAGATCATCGACACCTATGCGGCGGCCACGCAGCATGTCGATCAGGGCCTGTCGCTGACGCTGTTCTTCCGCGATACGGCAACGACCCGCGATATCAACCGGGCGCAGATCTATGCCTGGAAGAAGGGAATCAAGACCATCTACTACATCCGCCTTCGCCAGATGGCGCTGTCCGGCACGCAAGTGCAGGGCTGCGTGTCCTGCGCGCTGTGATCCGGGGAAAACGACGATGAACATTCAAGTCAAGGCCAGGGCGCCGAAGGCCGCTGCCGCCATCCGCGCCATCAACTGGAACCGCCTCGAGGACGACAAGGACCTCGAGGTCTGGAATCGGCTGACGGGTAATTTCTGGCTGCCGGAGAAGGTGCCGCTCTCCAACGACATCCCGTCCTGGGCGACGCTGAAGCCGGAGGAGCAGAAGCTGACCATCCGCGTCTTCACGGGGCTTACACTGCTCGACACGATCCAGAACGGCGTCGGTTCGGTCCGGCTGATGGAGGATTCCATCACGCCGCACGAGGAGGCGGTGCTCTCCAACATCTCCTTCATGGAGGCGGTGCATGCGCGCTCCTATTCCTCGATCTTTTCGACCCTCTGCCTGACGCCGGACGTGGACGATGCCTATCGCTGGTCGGAGGAAAACGAGTTCCTGCAGAGGAAGTCGCATCTGATCATGGAGCAATATGCCTCCGGCGATCCGCTCCGGAAGAAGGTGGCTTCCGTCTTCCTCGAAAGCTTCCTGTTCTACTCGGGCTTCTACCTGCCCATGTACTGGTCCAGCCGTGCCAAGCTGACCAACACCGCCGACATGATCCGCCTGATCATCCGCGACGAGGCCGTGCACGGCTACTACATCGGCTACAAGTTCCAGCGCGCGGTGGAGCGCCTGAGCGCGGAAAAGCAGCAGGAGATCAAGGATTTCGCCTTCGATCTCCTGCTCGAACTCTACGACAATGAGGCCAGATACACCGAGGCGCTCTACGACGGCGTCGGCCTGACCGAGGACGTCAAGAAGTTCCTGCACTACAATGCCAACAAGGCGCTGATGAACCTCGGCTACGAGGCGCTCTTCCCGCCTGAAGCGTGCAAGGTCAATCCGGCGATCCTGTCGGCACTGTCGCCGAATGCGGACGAGAATCATGACTTCTTCTCCGGATCGGGGTCGTCCTATGTCATCGGCAAGGCGGTTGCCACCGAGGACGAAGACTGGGCCTTCTAGGAGGGCCAGGCCCGCTTGCTCCTGCCGTCCTTCGAGGGCGGCCTGGGCAGGCGGGCGATGGCAGAAAGCGTCATCGCGAACCAATCCATGGAGCGACGCTTGTCCGCGCATGCGCCTTTGCGGGGAGCGTTTCAACGCCGGCGCTGTTCCTTCGTGAGAAGCCAGTTTGCCGGCGTTTGCCGTCGGAAGCGATATGCGTTGCGATGAGGGGGCAGGAAGAGTCGCAAGCCTTCGGGCGCAAACCCGAACCGCGACTTCGAAAACTCGATGGGATCAATAAGGGGAACTGGCGGAGACGGAGGGATTCGAACCCTCGATGCAGGTTTTGCCCACATACTCCCTTAGCAGGGGAGCACCTTCGGCCACTCGGTCACGTCTCCGCTCGCGGTTTCACTATGCGGCAGAGCTTGAGATTGCAAGGCTTTTTTGACAGCGACCCTGAAATGAAATGCCTTCCCGCATTTTCAGCGCCATTTTGCCGATCCGCCTGTGAATATCGCGAAGTCGGCAGGCGCGGCGGCGCGCGTCGCGGCGCGCCGGGCAGGACGGGCCAGCCGATTCTCACGGCAGGGCAGGGCGATACAAACCGTTCGAGCTCCGCGATTCGCGTGGGTCGCGGAGCCCTTCATCAATTCGGCGCGGCGCGTTCCAGCACGGGCACGCAGATGTCGAGATCGCCGGAGGCAAGGTGGGCGTAGCGCATGGTCATCTGCAGCGTCTGGTGGCCGAGCCAGGTCTGGACGCGGCGGATGTCGATGCCGCCCTGGACGAGCCGGGAGGCGCAGGTGTGGCGCAGGATATGGGGCACCACGTCCGGTTCCGAACCGAGGCCGATCTCGTCCTTGGCTTCGTTCCAGGCCGCACGGAATTTCGCCTGGACGATGCCGCTGAACGGCCCGCGCCGTGTCCTGTCGCAGGCGTGGATGGCCGCCACCGCCCTTTCGGTGAGAGGGACGGAACGGCTCTTGCCGCTCTTCGTCAGCCAGAAGGTGACGCGCTCGCCGTGGATATCCTGCCAGCGCAGGCCGGTGCCTTCGCCAAGGCGCGCGCCGGTGTCGATCAGGAAGATGCAGAAGCGGCCATAGAGCTCCGACTTCTCGAAGATGGCGGCGAAGAGCCGCGTTTCCTCGTCCGGTTCGAGGAAGCGGATCCGTCCTGCCTTCTCCTTCAGCCGCTTGAACTCCGGCAGGCTCTGGACGTCGCCCATCTTGTGGGCCTTGCGCAGCAGCTTGCTGAGCGCGGCCATCTTCCGGTTGATCGTCGCATTGCTGTTGTCGCGCTGGCGCAGCGCGGCGACCAGCGTGTCCAGCATGGCATCCGTAAAATGCGAGAACGGGGCGCCGAACAGGATTTCGTCGAGTTCGCCGATGAAGGAGGACACGTTGTATTTGTGCGAACCCGGCTCCCAGAGCACGTCGACGTAACGATCGAGGAGGGAACGGAGACTGGTACGCTGGGTTGTCTTTTCGCTTATTGTTGAAAGCTGATAATCAAGTTGATAAAAACTACTTATATGGGTGTGCTTCCACATGCTGAACCCCTGCCGCGCCTCGTTAGTCGCGCATCGGTTGCATTAAATGGTTAAAAACTGCTGCTGTTCCAGCCCCTCAAAACAGCATGAACACGAAAACCCGGCACGATGGCCGGGTCCCCGCTATATTCGAAAAGCCCGTGTGGCTTAGAAGTTACGCTGCAGACGCAGGAAGCCCGTGGTGGAGCCATCCGTCAGGTCGTTGTCGGTGTAGTTGACGGTTGCCTTGGCAGCCAGGCCTTCGGTGATGGCGTAGTCGACCGTCAGGCCAACGCGCCACTGGTCAACACCGGCAGCGAAGGCGACATCGCTCCAGTACTGGGCGCCGGGGGTGATCGTCAGCTTGTCCGTGGCCTTGAAGGCGTAGGAAGCAGCGACAGCCCATTCGGCTTCATTGTAGTAGGCGTTGTTGTCGGAAGCCCATACGCCAGCGAGCTGGAAGGTGCCCGGGCCGACTTCAGCCGAAAGCAGAGCGCGGATGGAGCCTTCTTCGACTTCGGTGTCGTACGAGCCGAGCAGGTCGATGGAAACGCCGCCGAGAGCAGCCGTTACGAGGCCGGTGACGCCGACGCCGTTCGGATGGGTCGTCTTGTTCTCGATTTCGTCGAGCGCTACGTGAGCCGAGAACGAACCAGCTTCATAGGTGTACGAGATCGAGTTGAAGAGCGCGCCGCCCTTGATGTCGTCGGTTTCGCCGTTCAGACCCTTGTCCCACGGGCCGTAGTACTGACCGGCCTTGAAGCCGCCGAGCTGGATGTAGGCTTCGTCAACGTAGAAAGCCTGGGCGCTGCTGTTGTCGAGGTCGCCTTCGATGGCGATGTAACCCGTCAGCGTGCCGTATTCGGTGTCAGACTTGGCGTCGAACGTCAGGTAGGCCTGCGAGCCGGCATCCCACGAGGAGTGGTTGTTGTCGACGATGTCGTGGATTTCGGCGTCGTCGCCGATCTTCACTTCAAAGCGAGCGTAGCCACCGATCTTGAGGCAGGTTTCGGTGCCCGGGATGTAGAAGTAGCCGGTGCCGAATGCGTCGCAAACGCGAACGTATTCCATCGGCTCGGGCTCGGCAGCAACGATAGCGTCGGCGGCCTGTGCGCCGGAAACTGCTGCGAGAGCGGCAGCGGAGCCGATGAGAAGGCTCTTGATGTTCATTTCTGACCTCCAGTCAAAAAACACCGGGCGTGCGTTTTCCGGGTGAAGGTCAACCTGTGGAAGGCCTGCCTATATATAGAGTGAGGAAATTGGGGGGGGGCTCGCACGGGGTGCGGTGGGACTGATTCCGTCCCGGGGAGGCGCGGGGCGCGACTCGGGCATCGAATCGAACGGTTTTGGGCGCGGCGATTCTCGCTTTCCAACCCGTCTTCGGCAGCGTCCAGGATGAACCCTTGCGCGAAAAAGCCCCGTTCTGCCACCGTGAGGGGCCGGGTTTGCCCCCTTCTCGCCGGGAATGTGGCAGCGGGACGGGGTGGCTAGGAGCCGCTAAGTGCCCGCTTCATAAGGTATTTTGTTAAGAATCTTTAAACTTTTAGCGATCCGCCCTGCCATTTTGTGTCCTTTGCGCAACAGCGCGGGGCGAAGGCTGGCCCAAACCCCACCTCCTTTCAGTTTGGAGATTGCTTACGGAAGCGCGTCTTGTATTTTCAGCGTCGGAAGCAGGGGCGGTTGATCGTCCGCTTCCTGAACTTGGGGATGGGGCAGGGAACGCTGTCCTTCAGCAAAAAACCCAGACCCGTTTGAAACTTTTTGACTGGAGGTCAGAAATGAACATCAAGAGCCTTCTCATCGGCTCCGCTGCCGCTCTCGCAGCAGTTTCCGGCGCACAGGCCGCCGACGCTATCGTTGCTGCCGAGCCCGAGCCGATGGAATACGTTCGCGTTTGCGACGCATTCGGCACCGGCTACTTCTACATCCCGGGCACCGAAACCTGCCTCAAGATCGGTGGTTTCGTTCGCTTCCAGGTTAACGTCGGCGAAGGCGCTGACTTCGAAGGCGTAAGCGGCCCGCACTCGTCCGATTGGGACGCCGGCACGATGGCTTACCTTTCGTTCGACGCCAAGTCTGACACGGAATACGGCACGCTGACGGCCTTCATCGGCCTCGAAGCCGACCTCGACGGCCCGTACGCTGGCGTATACGTCGACGAAGCCTACCTGCAGCTCGGCGGCTTCAAGGCCGGTAGCTACTACGGTCCGTGGGACAAGGGCCTGAACGGCGAAACCGACGACATCAAGGGCGGTTCGATCTTCAACTCGGTATCGTACACCTATGAAGGCGGCGCCTTCTCGGCTTACGTCTCCATCGACGAACTCGAGTACCGTCCGACGACCACCAAGCCGAACGGCGTTGGCGTCACCGGCCTCGTAACGGCTGCTCTCGGCGGCGTTTCCATCGACCTGCTCGGCTCGTACGACACCGAGCGCGAAGAAGGCTCCATCCGCGCTCTGCTTTCGGCTGACGTTGGTCCGGGCACCTTCCAGGTTGCTGGTGTATGGGCTTCCGACCAGAACGCCTACTACAACGAAGCTGAGTGGACGGTTGCTGCTTCCTACGCCTTCAAGGCCACGGACAAGCTGACGATCACCCCCGGCGCCCAGTACTGGAGCGATGTCGCTTTCGTTCAGGGTGTTGACCAGTGGCGCGTTGGCCTGACGCTCGACTACGCAATCACCGAAGGTCTGGCTGCCAAGGCAACCGTCAACTACACCGACAACGACCTGACGGACGACTCCACGAGCGGCTTCCTCCGCCTGCAGCGCAACTTCTAATCTGAAGTTGAGCTAAAGATCGACCCGCAGTCTCTCACGAGACTGCGGGTTTTTCGTTTGGGGATTTGGAAAAAGCGCCGTCCGCCCGAAGAGGGGCGGGGATTGCCGCAGATCAGCTAGAGTTTGTCAGGTTCAGATTGAACCAGACATGCTCTAAATTCTTTTGTTTTCGTTTGGCTTTTCGGGAAAACCGGTTCCCACTTTTCCCTGACAAACTCTAGAAAAAGATTGCCCAGAAAAGATCGCTTGGAAATGGATCGCCCAAAAAAGGGTCGCCCCAAAAGGGCCGATCCGAATGGGCCGTATCAGAAGCGGTCCAGGAACGCCTTTATCCGCGGGAAGAGATCCGGGTAATGGAGGAGGGGCGCGTGGCCCTGACCCTCGGCCGTCACGGTTTCGACCATCGGGCCACCGGCGGCCATGCGGGCCAGCGTCTCAGCCGAGAACAGCCGGGAATGCGCGCCGCGCACGACCAGCAGCGGCTTTTCCTTCAGGAGGTCGAATTGCGGCCAGAGCGTCGGCAGCGGTTTGTCGAAGTCGACGGCCTGTAGCTGGTCGGCGAGTTTCGGATCGTGGTCGGCGGCGATCCTTCCATCCTTCATCGCATAGATGGCATCGGCCATATCCAGCCAGTCGCCGCGCGTCAGCGCGGGGAAGGTCGGGCCGTGCAGGCGTTCGAGCCCGTCGGCGGCATCCTCGAAGGTGGCCGGCTCCGCGCGTTTTGCGAGATAGTCCCTGATGTCCTTGAGACCCGCCGCCTCGATCTCGGGGCCGATATCGTTGAGGACGGCGGCGGCGATGAGATCCGGCTGCATCGCGATCAGGATATGCAGGATCAGCCCGCCTCGCGACGTGCCGACAAAGACCGCGCGCGCGATCCCGAGCGCCGCGCAGGCGGCGATGACGTCGCGGCACTCGATGGCGACGTTGTAGTTCGCCGGGTTCTCGTCATGGGCCGAAAGCCCGCGGCCGCGATAATCCAGCGCGACGACGCGGCGCGGCATGGCGGGATCGCCGGAAACGGCTTCGGCAAAGGCGTGGAAGTCGCGTGCGTTGCGGCTAAGGCCGGGCAGGCAGACGACAGGAAGGCGCGACGTGCCGCCCGGGCCGGGATCGTAATCCCGCGCATGCAGGCGCAATCCGTCGGGGGCGGGAAAGAAACGGCTGGTGAATGTCGTCATGAGGAAGCCTGCCTGTGATTTGCAGCAGACTAAAGCACGCCGCGCGAAAGTGTGCAGCGGTTTTGCGCTGGCGGCGGTCGAAAAACCTTCAAGCGGTGCGCAGGCATGGCAAAGCCGCCGGCTCTGACGACGGGCCGAACGGCGAGGCGGTGCCTGATTACCGCCCCGCGCTGAGGTCGTGCACGATGTCGGCCTTCTGGCCGAGGCGCGTCTTGTAGACCTGGTAGTTCTCCATCACGCGCTGCACATAGCCGCGGGTCTCGGAGAAGGGGATGCGCTCGATCCAGTCGACCACGTCGTCGATCGGCTTGCCGCGCGGGTCGCCATAGCGGGCGATCCACTGCGGCACGCGGCGCGGGCCGGCATTGTAGGCGATGAAGGTCAGCACATAGGAACCGCCGAATTCGTCGATCTGCTCGCCGAGATAGTGCGCGCCGAGCGTCGCATTATAGGCGGCATCCGTCGTCAGCCGCTCCTTGGAATAGGCAAGGCCGTAGCGTTTGGCCACGCCCTGCGCCGTGCCGGGCATGAGCTGGAGCAGTCCCTGCGCATTGGCCGGCGAGACGGCGGCCGGATTGAAGGCGCTTTCCTGCCGGGCGATGGCATAGGCGAGCGCCTTGCCGGAGCCGGAAATGTTGGCGCCGTCGGGGATCACGCCGATGGGGAAGGCAAGGGCGGCGACATCGATGCCCCGGCCGAAGGCGATCTTGCCGATCTGCAGGGAAAGCTGGTGATTGCCGCCCTTTTCCGCGTCCGCCGACAGGAGGGCGAGTTCGCCGGGGCTCATCAACTCGCCGGCCAGCGACCGGTAGAGACTGTCCGCCCGCCAGCCATGGCCGGCGGCCTGCAGGCGGGCGATGGCCTGCACCGCCTCGCGCTGGTGGAAGCTTGCACGCTCCTGCGCCGTCGGCGTCGGATAGGAAACGTTCAGCGTTTTGCGGCCAAGCCGCGCCGCGGCAAGCTGGCCATAGAAGGTGCCGGGGAAATTCGCCGCCTTGGCGAAATAGTCCTTCGCCTCGCCGGGGCCGCCTTTTTCCGCCGCGCGGCCGAGCCAGTACCAGGCGCGGGAGACGGAGAGCGGGCGGTCGGAGGCTTGCAGGATACGCTGGAAATGTTTCGCCGCCGTCTTGGCCTCGCCAAGGTCGCGCAGCGCATACCAGCCGGCATGGAATTCGGCCTCGACGATGTCGGCCGCGTCGTCCGCGCCATGGCGGGCGGCGACCCGGTAGGCGTCACGGTAGTCGCCGAGATCGGCAAGGCCGCGGCTGACGATCCGCTGCTCGTTCCACCAGGCGCCGGGATTGACGAGGCGCGCGGCATCCTCCGGCATGCCGGCAAAGAGCTTGCCGGCGGCGCGATACTCTTCCTTGTTCCGCAGATTGCGGATGCGCAGATAGGTATAGGCCGGATCCTTCTGCCAGCTTGCATCCACCGCCTTGATGAGATCGCCGGCCGTCTTGTTCTTGCGGATCACCGCCGCCCAGGCGCGATAGAGCGACTGCGCCTTGCCGAGATCGCCGAAGCGCTGCGCCTGGTCGGCGCGGTCGCGATAGAGCAGCATTTCCATGCGCGCCTTGTGATCGGCGACGGTGAGCAGCGTGCCGAATTCCGCGAGAACCTGGCTCTCGATATCCTTCGACAGCGTCTCCTTCTGCCAGAAGAAGCGCAGGATCTCGGCGGCGCGTGCCG
The DNA here is from genome assembly GCF_020535545.1 of Roseateles sp. XES5. NCBI lineage: Bacteria > Pseudomonadati > Pseudomonadota > Betaproteobacteria > Burkholderiales > Sphaerotilaceae > Roseateles > Roseateles sp. XES5. The sequence continues at coordinate 488,164 of NZ_CP084752.1, read as the reverse complement.
TCTCGCCGCTGGCGATGAGGGCCCGGCTCAGCACGATGGCGCCTTCCGCCGTTTCGGGGCGCGTCGTGCCGAAGGCGGCGAGCACGTCGGCGACCGGCGGGTTTTCCCGCGCCAGCGCCCGTTCCGAATGGCCGCGCAGCGCCCTGAGGCCCGGCCAGCCCTTGAGTTCGTTCTGGGCGGCGGCGATTTCCCAGGACGGCACGCCGCGCTGGCCGGAAACGGCAATCGCCCAGGTCAGGATATGGCGGTCGAGGCTGTCGGCGGGCAGGCGGTTGCGGGCCGCGATGGCGGCCGCCCCGTCGCGGTTGGAAAGCGCGTCGAGCCCTTCGCGCAGTTCCGCGCTCGTTTGCGGGAGGGCGTCGGCGCGCGGAATGGCATTGGTGATGACGTCGCGCGAGGGCATGTCGGCGGCAAAGCCGAGCGGTTTGACCGCGGGCACGGCGGCATTGTCCGCCTCGACGGGCGAAGAGTGAAGGGCAAGGCCGGCGACACCGGCAAGCAGCAGGGCGCAGAGGGCGAAACTGTTTGTCGAGATCATGCTACATCCCGGATGCCTGATGGCAGGCGGCGTGTCTGACCGTCACTTTCCGCCTGTTGCTTGACAAGAATTAACCCTTTGTTGCCTTAACGAAACCTTAACCGGGACGCTCACTAAGCCGTGAGCGCCGCCGCATTCCAAGCGACGGATCACGAGAAGCGAATATTCGTCCGCTCCGCGCATTTCCGCCTTGATCATGCATGAAAAACGCCTGCTGCGCCGCTTGCCGCATGACAGTCACATGATTATTGTGCGGCAGTTTTTAACCACGGAATACGGCCAAAGCATGTAAGCCCCCGGGCGGCTCTGGCCTCAGGAGTTCTCGATGTTCAAGGGATCCATTCCCGCTCTCGTCACCCCGTTCACGACCGCTGGCGCCGTCGACGAAGAAGCCTTTGCCGCGCATGTGGAATGGCTGATCGGCGAAGGCAGCCACGGTCTCGTACCGGTCGGCACGACAGGCGAATCGCCGACGCTGTCGCATGACGAGCACAAACGGGTGGTGGAACTCTGCATCAAGGTGGCGGCCGGCCGCGTGCCTGTCATCGCCGGCGCCGGCTCCAACAACACGAAGGAAGCGATCGACCTTGCCCAGCACGCCGAAAAGGCGGGCGCGGACGCGATCCTCGTCGTGACGCCCTATTACAATCGCCCGACCCAGAAGGGCCTCTTCGCGCATTATTCGGCAATTGCCGGAGCCGTGAAGCTGCCGATCGTCATCTACAACATTCCCGGCCGCTCGGTCGTGGACATGACGCCGGAGACGATGGGCGCGCTGCACAAGGCGCATCCCTCGATCATGGGCGTCAAGGACGCGACGGGCAAGATCGAGCGCGTTTCCGAACAGCGTATGACCTGCGGCAAGGACTTCGTCCAGCTTTCCGGCGAGGACGCGAGCGCGCTCGGCTTCAACGCCCATGGCGGCGTCGGCTGCATTTCGGTCACGGCCAATGTCGCCCCGCGCCTTTGCGCCGAATTCCAGGACGCGACCCTTGCCGGCGATTATGCCAGGGCGCTCGGCTATCAGGACAAGCTGATGCCGCTGCACAAGGCGATCTTCATGGAGCCGGGCGTGTGCGGCGCGAAATATGCGCTGAGCCGCATCCGCGGCATGGACCGCACCGTTCGTTCGCCGCTGCTCTCCTCGCTGGAGCCGGCCACGGAGGCAGCCATCGACGCGGCGCTTCGCCACGCCGGTCTGCTGAACTGACATGGCCACGAAAGCACGCCCCACGACGGTCAAGAAGATCGTGGCGGAGAACCGCAAGGCCCGCTACAACTACGAGATCGTGGATACCTACGAGGCCGGTCTGGTGCTGACCGGCACGGAGGTCAAATCCCTGCGCGAGGGCAAGGCGAACATCGCGGAATCCTACGCCTCCGACGAGGACGGCGAACTCTGGCTGATCAATTCCTACCTGCCGGAATACCTGCAGGCGAACCGCTTCAACCACGAGACCCGCCGCCGCCGCAAACTCCTCCTGTCCAAGCGCGAGATCCATCGCCTGCGCGTTGCGATCAACCGCGAGGGCATGACGCTCGTGCCGCTCAAGGTCTATTTCAACGATGTCGGCCGGGCCAAGCTCGAGCTGGCGCTCGCCAAGGGCAAGAAGCTGCACGACAAGCGCGAGAGCGAAAAAGAGCGCGACTGGAACCGCCAGAAGGGCCGCCTGCTGCGCGAACGCGGCTGAGCGGAGGAGGGGCGCATCGGCGCCCCTCGCCATGTTGCATGTCAGGTTCAGATTGAACCAGACATGCTCTAAATTCTTTTGTTTTCGTTTGTCTTTGCGGGAAAACCGGTTCCCACTTTTCCCTGACAAACTCTAGAGAACAGGGCGCAGATAGAGATGGCTGATCTTGCCCCGGCGGGTCAGCGCGAAACCCCATTCCACCCTGGCATCGGCAAATTCCGCCTCATAGACATCGAGACCCTCCGAGACGCCCTTGAAGGATAGCGCCTTCAGCGTGCCGGCCTGCTCCAGTTCGCCGCGGATCGTCTCCTGCTGCTCGCCGACAAGGGCCGCGAGCGGCGGCGCCATGCTGTCCGATTGAAGCGTGCCAAGCCGGAGCTCTTCGATCAGCCGGCGCAGGAACGCTTCGCCGCCCGCCATCGGCGTCCTGTCGCGGATCCGCTGCCGGACCGCCTCTTCGAGGGCGAGAACATCCGTAAGCTCGACCCGTTCGGCGGGATCCTCGAAGCCGTTCTGATGATGGACGAGGCCGATGACCGCGCCCTCGCCATCGCGGCGGAACGTCACCTGCACGGGCAGGGCCTTCATGAAGAACGCGGTGTCGCTCTCCGGAAAGATCGGCAGATCCGACTGCCCGACGATGCGGTAGAGAAGCTGGTCGTTTTTGCGGGAGACGACGGAGAGCGTGCCGTCGCCGGTTTCATAGGCGCCGGCATAGGCGTCGAGGTGGTGCGGATCGATGGCGATTTCGGTGCGCGGACGCATCTGTTCGTAGCGTCGCCAGGCGGCGGTGTCGTGGGCGGCGTCGGTCATCTTGGTCTCCCGTGCGAGATGGATGAGATCGTCGACCGACGGCGTCGTTCCGCCGTCGATCTTCACTTGCAGGGCGTCGATGACCTGAAGGCCTCGCGCCGCCCGGTCGCGCGCCTCGATGAGGGCGTCGCGCTGGAGGGTGAGGGTCTTCGCAAGGTCGGTCGTCTGTCCCTCAAGGAGCCTTGCGATGGCGCTGAGGCTGAGGCCGAGCGTTTTCAGCGCCAGGATTTCGTTCAGCCGGGCGATCTCGCCGCTGCCGTAGAGCCGCCATTGCTTGGCGGTTCGGCGGGGCGAAATCAGGCCGTGCTGCTCGTAGAGCCGGAGCGTGCGCACGGAAAGGCCGATGCGTTCGGCGCATTCCTGGGCGGTGAGCAGGCTTTCATCGTGAGCGCGACCGTGCATCGAAAACTCCTTCGGGGAGACTGATTACGGTATGACGTTGGGTCCGGCTCAAGGGGAAATGTGCGGCCAGGGCAATTTTGATGAATGCCGCTTCGGCTGGAAATGCTTTGCTCTTGTGTTGCCCGCATTGTCCGACGCCGAAGCGATAGCGCTTCGGCTGGAAATGCTCGGAACGCAAAACCCCGCGGCCGGCAAGGTCCGCGGGGTAAGGAAGGCTCGTCGAGCTTAGAACTGGCTGTAGAGCTGCGCGACGACTGACTGGCGGGCGATGCGGGCGAGCTGGTCGCCGCTCTGCTGTGCCGGTACGTCGGGCGAGGGGGCCGGGTTGGCGCTCGCCGTGCGGGCGGTCAGGAACGAGGACATCAGCGAGTTGAGGTCGCCGCTGTCGATGGCAAGGCGCGCACCGGGATTGCGCTCGGCGGCAACGCGCGTGTCCGTCGTCGCCTGTGCCGGCGGCACGGCATAGGCGGGCAGGGCGGCAACGCCGGGCAGGCCGTTCGGCGCATAGAGGAAGCTGAGGTCGCCGGCCTCCTCGGCCGTGTCGGACGGTGCGGAAACCTGCGTGACCGGCTGCGGCAGGGCGAGGGCGGCGAGCGCCGTGACGGCGGGCCGGCTCTCGGCGGCCGGTACGGCCGACCGCGCCTCGAGCGCGTTCGATACGGACCGGTAACTGGAGCCGGAAAGCGATACTGCGTCCACCATGTGTGAAGATGCCCTGATGCGAATTGACTGTACGATAACGGGAATATCAGGAGAGTCTTGCAGAACCTTGATGCGGCGCGGGCGGATTTGATTCAATGTTTAACGAACCATTGAAAACCCCGGATTTTCAGGTTTTCTGACGGAAGGTTCGCGGAAAAATCCATCGCTGCCACGGCTGGCGGCGGGCCCGACGGTCCTGCCATTGCGGCCGTGCCAGTTCGTACCAGACCTCGCCCTGCTCGCTGCCGGGGATCGGATCGGCCCATTCGGCGTGATCCGTGCGGACATGGTGGAGGCCGGCCTTTTCCATCACGCGGCGCGAGGCAAGGTTCACGGCCATGGTGGTCGCGACGATCGTCTCGTAGCCGCCGGTCTCGAAACCCCAGTCGACAAGGGCCATCGCCCCTTCCGAGGCAAGGCCCTGGCCCCAGGCGGCCCGGTGCAGGCGATAGCCGAGTTCCGCGACGGCCTCGCCCTCCGGCCACAGGCAGAACCAGCCGACGAAGACGCCATCGGACGTCCGTCGCGCGGTCCAGACATGGCGTTCCGTGCCCCTGGGCATGAGGAAGGTGGCATTGGGATCGGCATGGTCGCGATCGACCGCCTTGCCGCCGTTGAGGAAGCGCATGACCTCCGGGTCGCGCTCAAGCGCGATGAAGTCGGCCTCGTCTTGCGGGCTGCAGGGGGTGAGGGTGAGGCGTCCCGTTTCAAGGACGTCCGTCCGGGCGTGTCTGTCCATGGCTCCAGCCCCTCGGGTTGACGGGCCGGTTCAGTCCGCGACGGTTTCCACCGGCTCGACCGCGCGCTGCGGGCGCTCGGAGGGATCGCGGCCGATTTCGGCCTTCAGCGTGCCGAGGTCGATGAAGTAGTCGGCCTGGCGGCGCAGGTCGTCGGCGATCATCGGCGGCTGGGTCTGCATGGTGGAGACGACGGAGACCTTGCGGCCCCTGCGCTGCAGCGCCTCGACCAGCGTCGTGAAATCGCCGTCGCCGGAGAAGATCACGAGATGGTCGACGGTCTCGGACTGTTCCATCGCGTCGATGGCCAGTTCGATATCCATGTTGCCCTTGATCTTGCGGCGGCCGAGCGAGTCGGTGAATTCCTTGGCCGGCTTGGTGACGACCTTGTAGCCGTTATAGTCGAGCCAGTCGATCAGCGGGCGGATGGAGGAATATTCCTGGTCCTCGATGAGGGCCGTGTAGTAGTAGGCGCGCAGGAGATAGCCGCGCTTCTGGAAGGCTTTCAGCAGCTTCCTGTAGTCTATGTCGAAGCCGAGTGTCCTGGATGCCGCGTAGAGATTTGCACCGTCGATGAAGAGGGCGATTTTCTCGCGGGGGTCGAACATGGCGGGAAATCCTTTTAAATAGAAGTTGAGGTAAAGGGTTGAGTTTCGGCCGGGTGTGGGTGTCCCGGATGCACTATCCAGTTGAATTAACTGTTTTTCATATAATCTTCATTTAGGGCAGGGCCGCACGCTTTCCAAGCAAACCTAGGTTGCGGCCGCCATTTTTCCGACCGGCATCGTTTCAGCAAATTCAATGGGTTCTGAATTGGGAAATAGTTCCCGCGCCTTACCCGATTTGTCCGATCTTTCGGCTTTTTGCCTCCCGTAAGGGGAGGTATCAATCAGAAGTTATATGGGCAGCCTTACGACACGTGCCCGCCCCGGGCGAACCGGCGGTGAACCGGCCTCCGGCAAGGAAAAACTTGAATTTGCCTTCCATTGCCTGTATCGGGCATGCAAACTCCTGAAATTCTCGATCACAAAGGACAGGCAATGGCCCGTGTCACCGTTGAAGATTGCATTGACAAGGTAGACAACCGCTTCGAGCTGGTTCTTCTTGCAAGCCATCGCGCCCGCCTCATATCGCAGGGCGCCGCCATCACCATCGATCGCGACAACGACAAGAACCCCGTCGTCGCCCTGCGCGAGATCGCCGACGAAACCCTTTCGCCCGACGACCTCAAGGAAGACCTGATCCACTCGCTGCAGAAGCATGTGGAAGTGGACGAGCCCGAGCCCGATCCGGCAAGCCTGCTGGCCGACGACGCGACGACCGCGACCGCCGACGAGGACGAGGACCAGCCGGAAACCATCGCCTTCGACCGCATGTCGGAAGAAGAGCTCCTGGCGGGCATCGAAGGCCTCGTTCCGCCGGAAAAGAGCGACGATTACTGATTTCGGTAACTTACCGAAACCTTTGCTGTTGCGAATGCCGGTGCGCCCCTTTTAAGCTTGGGGCGCACTTTTTTTTGCCCTGCGGGAGCGGGGAGAAAGCCGACCGAGGATGATGCGTCAATATGAACTCGTCGAACGGGTTCAGAAATACAAGCCGGATGTCAACGAGGCCCTGCTGAACAAGGCCTATGTCTATGCGATGCAGAAGCATGGACAGCAGAAGCGGGCGAGCGGCGACCCCTATATTTCGCATCCTCTGGAAGTCGCCGCGATCCTCACCGACATGCGCCTCGACGAATCGACCGTCGCGGTGGCGCTGCTGCACGATACGATCGAGGACACCAGCGCCACGCGCGCCGAGATCGACGAACTGTTCGGCGAGGATATCGGCGCGCTGGTCGAAGGCCTCACCAAGATCAAGAAGCTCGACCTCGTCTCCAAGAAGGCCAAGCAGGCCGAGAGCTTTCGCAAGATGCTGCTGGCCATGGCCCGCGATGTGCGGGTCATCCTGATCAAGCTGGCCGACCGCCTGCACAATATGCGCACGCTCGACCATATGACGCCGGAAAAGCGCGCCCGCATCTCCGAGGAGACGATGGACATCTATGCGCCGCTCGCCGGCCGCATGGGCATGCAGGACATGCGCGAGGAGCTGGAAAACCTCTCCTTCCGCCACATCAACCCGGAAGCCTTCGAGACCGTCACGCGCAAGCTGGAAGAGCTGTCCCAGCGCAACGAAGGGCTCATCCGCAAGATCGAGGACGAGCTGCGCGAGCTGCTGGTCACCAATGGCCTCGACGACGCGCTCGTCAAGGGCCGGCAGAAGACGCCCTATTCGGTCTTCCGCAAGATGCAGTCGAAGTCGCTTTCCTTCGAGCAGCTGTCCGACGTCTACGCCTTCCGCATCCTCGTCGACGATATCCCCGCCTGTTATGCGGCGCTCGGTATCGTGCACACGCGCTGGCGCGTCGTGCCGGGCCGTTTCAAGGACTATATCTCGACGCCCAAGCAGAACGACTACCAGTCGATCCACACCACCATCGTCGGCCCCTCGCGCCAGCGCATCGAGCTGCAGATCCGCACCAAGCGCATGCACGAGATCGCCGAATACGGCATCGCCGCCCATTCGCTCTACAAGGACAAGGAAGCGGCGAACGGCGAGGTCGCGCGTTCGCCGCGCTCCAACGCCTATGCCATGCTGCGCCGGACCATCGAGTCGCTGGCCGAAGGCGACAATCCGGAAGAATTCCTCGAACATACCAAGCTCGAACTCTTCCAGGACCAGGTCTTCACCTTCACGCCCAAGGGCCAGCTCATCACGCTGCCGCGCGGCGCGACGCCCATCGACTTCGCCTATGCGGTGCATACCAATATCGGCGACACCTGTGTCGGCGCCAAGATCAACGGTCGCATCATGCCGCTCGTCACCCGCCTCAACAATGGCGACGAGGTGGAGATCATCCGCTCGGGCATCCAGGTGCCGCCGCCCGCCTGGGAAGAGATCGTCGTCACCGGCAAGGCGCGCGCCGCCATCCGCCGCGCCACCCGCGCGGCCGTGCGCAAGCAATATTCCGGCCTCGGCTACCGCATCCTCGAGCGCACCTTCGAGCGCGCCGGCAAGCAGTTCTCGCGCGACGGCCTGAAGCCGGTGCTGCACCGTCTCGGCCAGAAGGAGGTCGAGGACGCCATCGCCTCCGTGGGTCGCGGAGAACTCTCCTCGCTCGACGTGCTGCGCGCCGTCTTCCCGGACTATCAGGACGAGCGCGTGACGGTGAAGCCGAGCTCGGACGACGGCTGGTTCAACATGCGAAGCGCCGCCGGCATGGTCTTCAAGCTGCCCGGCAAGACCAAGGCGGCGCTCGAAGGCGCGGAAGCGGAAACCGGCCCGGAGGCGCTGCCGATCCGGGGCCTTTCCGGCAATGCCGAAGTGCATTTCTCCGTCGGCGGCGCCGTTCCCGGCGACCGCATCGTCGGCATCATGGAGAAGGACAAGGGCATCACCATCTACCCGATCCAGTCGCCCGCGCTGCAGAAGTTCGACGACGAGCCGGAACGCTGGATCGACGTGCGCTGGGACCTCGACGAGGCGAACAACACCCGCTTCATGGCGCGCATCATGATCAACGCGCTGAACGAACCGGGCACGCTTGCCGAAGTCACCCAGACGATCGCCACCAGCGACGTCAACATCCGCTCCATGTCGATGACGCGGGTCGCGGCCGATTTCACCGAGGTCCATATCGACCTCGAGGTCTGGGACCTTCGCCAGCTCAACCAGCTCATCAGTCAGCTGAAGGAGTTGCAATGCGTGTCGACGATCAGTCGCGTGTTTACCTGATGGTCCGCTAGCGGGCATGTTCCATGCAAAAATGCGGCAGCCTGCCTTGATTGAGGCAGGTTTGCCTAACATTTGACCAGCCGTCATGCGCGTTGCGCATGGCTGTATCGGCATAGTGTCGCTGGTGTCTTCGGGCGACGAATCCTATCTTCTGTCTCGGGAGGTCAACCGAAAGAGGTTTACCAATGCTGAAGCAGATCAAGAACTTTGCCCGCGCCCTGCGCGTTCCGAACGCCGAAGACCGCGAGATCGCCTATCTCAACGGCGCCATCGACCGTATCGACCTGGAATACCGCCAGCGTCAGATCGACCGCGGCCTTTTCCGCAAGACCTACTAAGCTCTTCCGCCATGTGGCGCACATCGTTGCGCCACGGCGCCCGTCTGGCGCGCCATGAGGGCGTCGCCATTGACCGTGGCGAATGAGGGCTCTGCCATTGACGCGCTGTGAGCGCTGCCATTGACGCGCCATGAGCGCTGCCATTGACGCGCCATAAGCGCCGCCATTGAAATGCCACCAACGGATCGGCTATGTCTTGACCATGTTGTTCAGACGCCGAAAAAAGGCTTCCTGGCCTGACCGGGTGCGCGAATTCTTCTGGCCGCGCAAGGGGTTGACGCGTCCGGCGCGCTACCTTGCCAAGCGAATCCTGCGCCTTTCGGCCTCGCCCCACGCGGTGGCCGCGGGCGTTGCGGCCGGCGCCTTTTCCGCCTTCACGCCGCTGCTCGGCTTTCACGTCATCCTGGCGCTGGCGCTCGCCTATCTCATGGCGGGCAATCTGCTCGCCGCCGCGCTCGCCACCACCCTGGCCAATCCGCTGACCATTCCGCTCATCGCCATCGCCACGTTCCGGGTCGGGGAGGGCGTGCTCGGCATCCGCTCGGGCGAGGCGGTTTCGGCCTCCGATCTCTTCCACATGCTGGAGCATCTCGAACTGTCGGAGCTCTGGCATCCCGTCCTCAAGCCGATGCTCGTCGGCGCCGGCCTGCTCGGCGCGGTGGCGGCGGCGCTTTCCTATTGCGTGACGCGCTTTGCCGTGCGCTCCTTCAAGGCGCGGCGCCATGCCCGCCTCATGGAGCGCGCCGGCCTTGCGCCCGCATCCGCCCTTTCCTCTGGAGACAAGACCCTATGATCATCGGCATCGGCAGCGACCTCATCGACATCCGCCGGGTGGAGAAGTCGCTGGAGCGTTTCGGCGAGCGTTTCACGGAGCGCTGCTTCACCGAGATCGAGCGGGCCAAATCCGACGGGCGCAAGAACCGCGCGGCCTCCTATGCCAAGCGCTTCGCCGCCAAGGAGGCCTGTTCCAAGGCGCTCGGCACGGGGCTGGCGCAGGGCGTGTTCTGGAAGGACATGGGCGTCGTCAACCTGCCGGGCGGCAAGCCGACGATGAAGCTGACGGGCGGGGCGCTCGAACGGCTGAAGCAGATGCTGCCGGAGGGCCACGAGCCGCGCATCCACATCACCATCACCGATGATTTTCCGCTCGCCCAGGCCTTCGTCATCATCGAGGCGCTGCCGGCCGGAACGCCCGGATAATCGGGCGCCCGCGTCTTTTTGAGCGACACGATTTCCAACAGACAACCTTTCCTCTATAGAGGGCCCCATGTTTGCAAATAAGGACAAGTCCGGCGTGGCAGAGAAGACAGAAAAGGCCGAAGGCGGCCTGTGGGAAAACGTCAAGGTCATCATCCAGGCGCTGCTGCTCGCCGTGGTGATCCGCACCGTGCTCTTCCAGCCCTTCACCATCCCCTCGGGCTCGATGATGCCGACGCTGCTCGTCGGCGACTATCTCTTCGTCAACAAGTTCTCCTACGGCTATTCGAAATATTCGCTGCCGTTCTCGCCGAACCTGTTCTCCGGCCGCATCTTCGCCAGCGAGCCGAAGCGCGGCGACATCGTCGTCTTCCGCTTCCCGCCGAACCCGGACATCGACTATATCAAGCGCCTCGTCGGCCTGCCGGGCGACCGCATCCAGGTGCGCGACAGCGAGCTCTACGTGAACGGCGTGGCCGTCCCGCGCGAGCACAACGGCTTCTTCCGCGCCGACGACCAGTACGATACGGGCGAGGACGTGCCGGTCTTCCGCGAAACCCTCGACAATGGCGTCGCCTATGACACGCTGGATACCCGTCCGGGCACCGTCGGCGACAACACGCGCGAGTTCATCGTGCCGGAGGGCCACTATTTCATGATGGGCGACAACCGCGACAACTCGGCCGACAGCCGCTTCGACGTCGGCTTCGTTCCCGCGGAAAACCTCATCGGCCGCGCCAGCCTGATCTTCTTCTCGCTGGGCCACGACACGTCCTTCAGCGAAATCTGGAAATGGCCGACGAACCTGCGTTGGGACCGTCTCTTCAAGGTCGTTGAATGAAGGGCGCCATTCCGCTGAACGACGCCAACCGCAAGGCCCTCGAGGACCTGATCGGCTACGTCTTCACCGACAAGGATCGCCTCGACCGGGCGATCACCCATGCCAGCGCGCGGCCCGGCAAGGGCAGCAATTACGAGCGGCTGGAATTCCTCGGCGACCGCGTGCTTGGCCTGTGCGTCGCCGAGATGCTGTTCCGCACCTTCCGCGAGGCGAAGGAGGGCGAACTGTCGGTTCGCCTCAACCAGCTCGTCAGCGCGGAAAGCTGCGCGGCGGTGTCCGATGCGCTGGAGCTGCACCGCTTCATCCGCACCGGCGCGGACGTCAAGAAGCTCACCGGAAAAGCCATGCTGAATGTGCGGGCCGATGTGGTAGAATCGCTGATCGCCGCGATCTATCTCGACGGCGGGCTGGAAGCGGCGCGCGGCTTCATCCTCGCCAACTGGCAGGGCAGGGCCGCCCGCGCGGAAGGCGCGCGGCGCGACGCCAAGACCGAATTGCAGGAATGGGCGCATGCCAGGTTCGGCGTGACGCCGAGCTACCGGGTGGACGAGCGCTCGGGACCGGACCACGACCCGCGCTTCACCGTGACGGTGGAGATCAAGGGCGTGAAGCCGGAGACCGGCATCGACCGCTCCAAACGGGCCGCCGAACAGGTGGCCGCGACGAAGATTCTCGAACGCGAAGGCGTCTGGCCGAAGGCCGGCGCCTGACGCAATTCCGGCAAACGGACGCGGCCGCCTGCGCCCGCCCTTGCGCCGACACGAATTGCGCCCAACCAAAGATTGACGGATATCATGAGCGAAGAACACGAAAACCTTGCCGAGAGCAGCACGAACGGTGAGGGCGCGACCCACTCGGGCTTCGTGGCGCTCATCGGCGCGACCAATGCCGGCAAGTCCACGCTGGTCAACCGCCTCGTCGGCGCCAAGGTGACCATCGTCAGCCACAAGGTGCAGACGACGCGCGCCATCGTGCGCGGCATCGCCATCCACGACAATGCCCAGATCGTCTTCATGGACACGCCCGGCATCTTCAAGCCGCGCCGCCGGCTCGACCGCGCCATGGTCACGACCGCCTGGGGTGGGGCCAAGGACGCCGACGTCATCATGTTCCTGATCGACAGCGAGCGCGGCCTCAAGGGCGACGCCGAGACGATCCTGGAGGGCCTGAAGGAGGTCCACCAGCCGAAGATCCTCGTGCTCAACAAGGTCGACCGGGTGAACCCGGAAGACCTTCTGAAGCTGACCGCCGCCGCCAACGAGGCGGTCAAGTTCGAACGCACCTTCATGATCTCGGCCCTCAACGGCTCGGGCTGCGAGGACGTCATGAACTACCTCGCCGCCGCGCTGCCCGAGGGTCCCTGGTATTATCCGGAAGACCAGATCTCCGACCTGCCGATGCGCCAGCTCGCGGCCGAGATCACCCGCGAGAAGCTGTTCCTGCGCCTGCACCAGGAGCTTCCCTATTCCTCGCATGTCGAGACGGAAAAATGGGAAGAGCGCAAGGACGGCTCCGTGCGCATCGAACAGGTCATCTATGTCGAGCGCGACAGCCAGAAGAAGATCGCACTCGGCAAGAACGGCGACGCGATCAAGGCCATCTCCACCGCCTCGCGCAAGGAACTGGCGGAAATCCTCGAACAGCCCGTGCATCTCTTCCTCTTCGTGAAGGTGCGCGAGAACTGGGGCGACGACCCGGCCCGCTTCCGCGAAATGGGTCTCGATTTCCCGACCTCCTGACGGATCGGGGCGGCCTCCTTACGGCCGCGCCTTCACCGCCGGTCCGATATCGAGAATCCGGTTCGTCCAGACATGGCCCGGGAAAGGGTCCGGCAGGTCCTCGACATCCGCAACGGTGTCGATGCCGGTCGATCCGGCTTCCCCGCCATAGGGGCCGAGGAGAATGACCTCGCTGCCGGCCGCCTTCATGCGCGTCAGGAAACGGTTCGGCCAGCCCCAGAGCAGGAAGGCATAGTTGCGCGGTACGGGCACCAGCGTGTTGCGGCAGGCCGCCGGCACATGGCCGATCCAGCCGGTGCCGAGATAGCGCAGCAGGCAGCCCATGGCGGATTTGCCCGTATAGCCCCGGAGGCCCGCAAGCCCGGCCAGTGCCGCCTGCGTCGGTTCCGCCCCGCCATAGACGCCGAAGACCTTCTCCCGCCAGGCCGGATTGGCATTGAGCAGCGCGGCAAGCGCCTCGCCTTCCTCCGCCCGCCTGCTCTTGAAATTGATCAGCAGGCGGCCCGCCGGATTGGCCGCGAAAACCTCGTCCAGCATCGGCATCAGGCCGACGCCCTTACCGCGGAACGGATAGGTCCTGCCTCCATCAACCGTATAGCCATAGCCGATATCGAGCCGCTTCAGCGCCGCGCTGTCGGTCTCCTCCGTCACGCCGGTTCCGTCGGTGCGGCAATCGAGCGTCCAGTCGTGGAAGACGGCGAATTTTCCGTCGGGCGTCAGGTGCACGTCGATCTCGACCACATCGGCCCCGGCCGCGAAGGCGGCCTCCATGCCGGCAATGGTGTTTTCCAGAAAGCCGTGGACCGGCGGGTCGATCAGCGCGGCCGTGCAGGTGTCGTTCTCGACGCCCTCATGGCCGAAGGTCTGGTGCGCGCCGCGATGGGCTAGCAGCTTCGTTTCGCCCTCCGGGGCGCTGGCGATCAGCGAGCTGTTGAAGGACCAGACGATAAGGGCAAGGCCCAGCACGAATACCGGCACGCGTTTCATGGCATTTCTCCTGCGGCCCCGCCCAAGGCATAGGGGCGCGCGGGAGAAACGACAAGCCGTCAAAATCGTCAGGCGGTGGCGCGCCGTCCCTGCTGGGCGCTCTCGCGCGCCTTTTCCATCAGCCGCTGCATGGCCCAGACGCCGAGTTCTTCCTGGGTGAGGGGGCGGCTGATGAGATAACCCTGATAGAGATCGCAGCCGGCGGCGGCGAGCAGGGCCATCTTCTCGGTCGTATCGACGCCTTCGGCGATCACCGACATATCCTGCGCGTGGCAGAGCGCGACGAGGGCGCGCAGCGTCGGCAGGGCGGCCGAGCGGGTGAGGCTTTCGACCAGCTCGCGGTCGAGCTTGATGGTCTCTGCCGGGTATTCGATGATCTGCTGCACCGAGGTATAGCCGGCGCCGAAATCGTCGATGGAAATGCGGAAGCCGCGGCCGCGCAAGATCTCGATGTTGCGGCGCGACTGTTCGCCGAGCTTGACGGCGAAGGTCTCGGTCAGCTCGATCTCGATCATGCGCGCATCGACGCCGTGCCGGTCGGCGCACTCGCAGAAATGGTCGCTGATCGACTTGGTGTAGAGTTCGGCCGAGGAAATGTTGATGCAGAGGATCGTTTCCGCGCCGAAGAGCTTACGGATATGGCCATATTCGGACATGGCGCGGTCGATCACCCACCAGTCGATCTTGCTGAACAGGCCCGTCGTCTCGGCGATGGGGATGAACTCGTCCGGCGTGACGCGGCCGAGCAGGGGAGACGTCCAGCGCAGCAGCGCCTCGCAGCCCGTCACCTTGCCGTGGCCGTCGACGATGGGCATGTAGACGAGGTGGAATTCGGCGTCCGGATCGAGGACGCGCAGTTCCTCCTCGATGCGGCGCTGGCGGTTGCGCTTCTCGTGCAGCGAACGCGAATAGCGGGCCGAACCGTTCTTGCCCTTGGATTTCGCCTGATACATGGCGGCGTCGGCATTGGCGACGAGTTCCGGCAGGGTGCGCGCGTCCTCGGGATAGACGGCGATGCCGATGCTGGCGGTCACCGGATAGGCCTTGTCGAGAACCTCGAAACCTTCCGCGAAGAGCGCGATGATCTCGCCCGAAATCTCGGTGATCGTGCCGCCGCCCGGCTGGCAGCGCAGCATGATGGCGAATTCGTCGCCGGACAGGCGGGCGAAGAGACCATGCGGCAGGCCGCGCTCGGACGCCACGCGATCGACGATGGCGGAGATGCGGTCGGCCAGCGTCTTTAAAAGCTCGTCGCCGATCTTGTGGCCGTGTTTGTCGTTGACGAACTTGAAGTTGTCGACGTCGATGAAGAGCAGGGTGCAGCCGCTGCCTTCGACCTCCGCTTCCTCCAGGATCTGGGTGGAGCGGATGTTGAAATATTCGCGGTTGGAAATGCCGGTCAGCGTATCCGTCCAGGAGGCGTTCTGCACGAGGTCGAAGGACTGCATGGACTGGTCGTGCAGGCGCTTGACGTTCTCCGAAAGGCGGCCGATCTCGCCCACTTCGTTCATGTCGGGCAGCGCGCTGCGGCTGCCGGTCATCACGGCGGTGAGCTGGCGATCGAGACGGGCGATGGGATTGGTGATGTAGCGGCGCACGAGCAGCAGCACGAGGCCGATGGTGAAGAGGCTGAGCGCGATGGCGCCGAGCGCCAGCAGCGTCTTCAGCGTGGACAGGCGGTTTTCAAGGAAGGCCGGGTCCGGCGTCAGGCGGGCGAAGAGCGAGGCGCTGAGCGTGGCCGTCGCCGAAAGCGCGCCCTGCGCCAGGAACTGGTGCTGCCCGATCTCGATGGTCGCGCCATATTCCTTTTCCAGCGTGCGCTTCATGTCGAGGAAGAGTTTTGGCCGCACGGCGGTCTGCACGAGGATCGCGCTGCCCTTGGCGCTGGCCACGGGGCGGTTGAAGGTCAGCGGATCGATGAACTCGGAATGCACGATCAGCGGTTCGGCGCCGGGCGCGTTGAGATAGGCCCAGGAGGACAGCCGCGGGCTTTCGATGACCTGGCGGGCGTGTTCGAGCTGGATCGGCGTGATCTCGGCGAACGGATCGTCGCTGTCCTCGTAATAATAGTCGACCGTCAGCGGCGGACGGATGATCGCGACGGAAATGAACTTCTTGCGGTCGTCGGAGAGCGAGGTGAGGCTCTGCTGCAGGCGCACGCCGAGCGCGGTGTTGCGGTAGCTCGCATCCGCTTCGTTGACGTAGAGGCGCACGGCGTCGCCCTCGACGAGCGAATAGATCAGGCTGCGGTTCTGCGTCACCTCGTTCTGGAAGAGGGCGGTGAGCAGGCCCATCTGCTGCCAGAGGCGCGCGCGCTCCAGGCCCGTGATCGACGAGCTCTGGACATAGTAGATGAGGGAGGCCGCGAGCACGTAGCCCGCCAGCACGACCGGGAAGATGAGGGCGAGGGCGCGTTTACCGAGCGTCACTGAGTTGGGCCAGACTGCTGATGATGCGGCGGCGGGCCTGAACCGATTGCACGGTCAGTTCCTCCTGAAGCTGGCTTTTGGCCAGGATTTCCGGTGCGGCATAGATTTCGGGATTGGATTGCACGTCTTTCGGCAGCAGCGCGAGGGCGGCCGTGCTTGCCGTGGGCATGTTGAGCTTCAGCGCGTTGCGCGCGCCGTTCTTCGCGTTGCTGATATAGTCGACCAGTTGCAGCGCCAGGTCCTTGTTGCCGGAGCGCTGGCTGACGCTGATGCAGTCGAGCCAGGAGAGCGTGCCTTCCTTCGGCACGACATAGCGCCAGAGGCCGGGCGAGGAGACCTTGTCGTTCAGCGTGTACTGGTCGCCGCTATAGCCGAGCGCCATGTGGATGTTCGGCCCCTTGTCGGCGCTCTGGATGGAGGTGATGACGTAGTCGTAGGTCAGCACATAGGGAAGCTGCGCCTTCATCAGCTCGAAGGCGGCTTTCAGGGATTCGTTGTCGTTGGCGTTGACCGACTTGCCGAGCAGCACCAGCGGGGCGACGAAGGCCTCGGCGTGATCGTCGTACATGGCGATATGGCCGCGCAGGCTTTCGGCCGGCTTCATCATGTCCGCCCAGGAGGTCGGCGGCGTGGTGATCTTGTCGGAGCGGTAGAGGATGCCCATCGTGCCCCAGAGATAGGGCACGCCATAGCCGCCGCAGCGCTTCGTCCAGCTTTCGGCATAGTCCTTCAGCGCCGGCACGTTCTCCACGTCCAGCGCCATGATGATGCCGCGGTTGCCGTAGAGTTTCGCGCCGTTCTCGTTGGTGACGACCACGTCGATATTGCTGTTGGGATCGGCGAGGATCTCGTCGCGCGCATCGCCACTGTCATAGAAGGTCTGGCGCACCGCGATGCCGGTTTCGGCGGTGAAATCGGCGAGGATCTGCGCGTCGATATAGGATTCCCAGATGAGAAGGTTGAGCGTCGCCGCGCTCGCCGGAGCGGCCGCGGCGAGGGCCGTCAATGAGACTGCTGCAAGAAATGCGCCGCGCATGCCGAAGGCCCCGTTCCCGTTACGTCGGGAAGGATAGTCGGCAAGACTTTATGAAGCGTTACAACCGCTAAGCCGGGATTAGCGTCTTTTCAACCGCAGCACGGCGTGCCGGGCGGGCGGGTTGCAGGGATATGATATATTGTGGACGGACCGGCCGCGGCGCGGCGCGCGGTTGGCTTGCCATCGGGGGCTCTCTATGAGCAAGTCCGAAGAAAGTTGCCGCACTGCCCGAGGAGTTTCGACATGGCCCCGACGCCGCTCAAGATCGCGAACCTGATCGCCGCCGAGATCAAGGCGACGTCCGCCCAGGTGACGTCCGCTGTGGTGCTTCTCGACGAAGGCGCCACCGTGCCCTTCATCGCCCGCTATCGCAAGGAGGCCACCGACGGCCTGGACGACACCCAGCTGCGCGAGCTGGAAGCGCGCCTGGGCTATCTGCGTGAGCTGGAAGAGCGCCGCGCCGCGGTGCTCAAGAGCATCGAGGAGCAGGGCAAGCTCACGCCCGAGCTGCAGGCCGCCATTCTGGGCGCGCCCACCAAGCAGGAGCTGGAAGACCTCTACCTGCCCTACAAGCCCAAGCGTCGCACCAAGGGCATGATCGCCCGCGAGGCCGGCCTGGAGCCGCTGGCCGAACAGATCCTGGCCGACCGGGCGCGGGTGCCGGCGCAGCTCGCCGAAGGCTTCCTTTCGGCCGAGGTGCCGGACGTGAAGACGGCGCTGGAAGGCGCGCGCGACATTGTCGCCGAGCAGCTCACCGAAAACGCCGATCTCCTGAAGCGCCTGCGCGACTACATGAAGGACAATGCCTTCCTGCGCTCCCGGGTCGTCGACGGCAAGAAGGAAGCCGGCGCGAAGTTCTCCGACTATTTCGACCATACCGAACGCTGGTCCGGCGTGCCGAGCCACAGGGCGCTCGCCATGCTGCGCGGCTGGAACGAGGAGTTCCTGTCGGTCGACATCGTCGTCGATCAGGACAGCACCGAGCCGGTCAAGCCCGTCGAGCGCATCATCGCCTCGTTCTACGCCATCGGCACGAAGCCGGGCGACACGTGGCTCGCCGAGGCGATCGGCTGGACCTGGCGCGTCAAGCTCTCCCTGTCGCTGTCGCTCGACCTGATGCGCGAGATGCGGGAACGCTCGGAAGAGGAGGCGATCCGCGTCTTCGCCCGCAATCTGAAGGACCTGCTGCTCGCCGCGCCCGCCGGTACGCGCGCCACGATGGGCCTCGATCCGGGCATCCGCACGGGCGTCAAGGTGGCCGTGGTCGACAATACGGGCAAGGTGGTGGAGACGACGACGGTCTATCCCTTCCCGCCGAAGAACGACGTGCGCGGCACGCAGGCCGAGCTTGCCAGCCTCATCCGCAAGCACAAGGTGGAGCTGATCGCCATCGGCAACGGCACCGGCAGCCGCGAGACGGAAAAGCTGGTCGCCGACATGCTCGCCGTGCTTCCCGCGCCCAAGCCCACCAAGGTCATCGTCTCGGAGGCCGGTGCCTCGGTCTACTCGGCCTCCGAGTTCGCCTCCAAGGAACTGCCCGATCTGGACGTGAGCCTGCGTGGTGCCGTGTCCATCGCCCGCCGCCTGCAGGATCCGCTGGCCGAGCTGGTGAAGATCGATCCCAAGAGCATCGGCGTGGGCCAGTACCAGCACGATGTGAACCAGAGCGAGCTGGCCAGGACCCTGGACACAGTGGTGGAAGACTGCGTGAACTCCGTGGGCGTGGACCTGAACACTGCCTCGGCCCCACTGCTCTCGCGCGTCTCGGGCCTCGGCAAGTCCTCGGCCGAGGCCATCGTGGCGCATCGCGACGCCAATGGACCCTTCGAGAGCCGCAAGGAACTGATGAAGGTCTCGCGCCTCGGTGCGCGCACCTTCGAGCAATGCGCCGGCTTCCTGCGCATTCCCAACGGCAAGGAGCCGCTCGACGCCTCCTCGGTGCACCCGGAAGCCTATGGCGTCGCCAAGAAGATCGTCGCGGCCTGCGGGCGCGACCTGCGCGCCCTGATGGGCGACAGCGCCGCCCTGAAGCAGCTCGACCCGAAGGTCTTCGTCGACGAGCGCTTCGGCCTGCCGACCGTCAAGGACATCCTCGCCGAACTGGAAAAGCCCGGCCGCGACCCGCGTCCGGAATTCAGGACCGCGACCTTTGCCGACGGCATCGACGACATCAAGGACCTCAAGGTCGGCATGCTGCTGGAGGGCACGGTGACGAATGTCGCCGCCTTCGGCGCCTTCGTCGATATCGGCGTGCACCAGGACGGTCTCGTGCATGTCTCCCAGCTTGCCGACCGTTTCATCAAGGACCCGCACGAGGTGGTGAAGGCGGGCGACGTGGTGAAGGTGCGCGTGACGGAGGTGGACGTGCCGCGAAAGCGCATCGGGCTCACCATGCGCAAGGACGGCGGCGCGTCCGCCGGGCGTGACGAGAGCCCGCGCAACGACCGAAATTCCGGCATGAAGCCGAAGTTCAGCCAGGCCGCGCCGAAGCAGCAGGCGCCCGCGCAGGGCGCGTTCGGCGCCGCGCTCGCCGAGGCGATGAAGCGCAAGTAGCCCTAGTTTTCCTAATGGCTGCCGGCAGAAATCGTCGTTTGTCCTGACCCATGCCGTTGCGCATAGTCGCGGCATGGGCGGGCTCAAACGAAGCGGGGACGGGATGCGTCCCCGTGGCCGACAGACAGGAAACATCGAATGACGATCACGATTTCACGCCGGCATGCGCTTGCCGGCGCTCTCCTTGCCGTTCCCGCGGTGTCCACGCTTGCCGGCAGCGCCGGTGCCGCCCGCGCGGCCGATGGCGCGGGGCTGGAAAAGCGGCTGGCCGAGCTCGAGGCGCGCCACAAGGGGCGCATCGGCGTTGCCATACATAATCTTGCGACGGGTGCACGGGTCGGCCATCGCGCCGACGAGCGCTTCCTGATGTGCAGCACCTTCAAGGCCTTGCTCGCGGCCCATATCCTCGCCCGCGTCGACCGCAAGGAAGAGACGCTCGACCGCGCCGTCAAGATCCGCAAGTCCGACCTTTCCGAATGGTCGCCGGCGGTGGAAAAGCGCGTCGGCGGCAGCATGTCGGTCGCCGAACTCTGCGAGGCGGCCGTCACGCTCAGCGACAATGGTGCGGCGAACCTGCTGCTTGCCGCCTCGGGCGGGCCGAAGGCGCTGACGGCCTTCCTGCGCGGCACCGGCGATGACGTCACGCGCCTCGACCGCACGGAGCCGGCGCTCAACTATCATGACACGCCGGATGACGAGCGCGACACGACGACGCCCGTCGCCATGGCGGACACGCTGCACAGGCTGATCTTCGCCGATGTGCTCTCGCCGCGCTCGAAGGCGCAGCTTGCCGCCTGGCTGGTGATGAACAAGACCGGCGACACGCGGCTGCGCGCCGGCCTGCCGGCCGGCTGGACGGTGGGCGACAAGACCGGCACCAACGGCGACAAGGCCGGCAATGCCAATGACGTGGCTATCGCCTGGTCGCCCGATCGCGGCGCCATCGTCGTGACCGCCTTCTGCGAGATCCCCGGCATTTCCGGCGACGAGCGCAATGTCGTCATCGCCGAGATCGGCCGCATCGCCGCCGAGGCCTGACCTTTCGGGGCGTCGCCGGAAGGCGGCGCCTCATCCGTCGAGATCGCCCTTGATGGCGGCAAGCACGCTCATCGCATGACCGGCATACTGGCTGATCCAGCGGTCGGAGATCGCCTGGATCGGCAGGGCGTTGAGGTGGTTCCAGCGCTCGCGGCCCTCGCGGCGGGGAATGACGAGCTCCGCCTCTTCCAGCACCTTGAGGTGCTGCATGACCGTGCAGCGGTCCATCTCCGGAAATCGCTCGCACAGCGCGCCCGTCGTCAGCGGCGCATCCCTGATCGCATCCAGCATCTGGCGCCGCTTCCCGTTGGCGAGGGCCTTGAAAACGGCATCCTGTTGCGATTCGCTTGACATGTTATGTTTTTATAACATATTTTGCCCAGGTACAAGTTGGATGGGTACAAGTTTGATGGGTACAAGACAAAGCAAGGGCGATAGCGCCCGAAGGAGGACGGCATGACGCTGGAATTCCGCGTAAACGGACGCATCGGCAAGCCGGTGGCCGAAGTCTTTGACGCCGTGGTCAACCCCGAGAAGCTGAGCGGCTATTTCACCACCATCGGCGGCGCGAGCGCGCCGCTCGTCGAAGGCACGACGGTGACCTGGTGGGGCATGGCCCCCGTCATCGTCGACAAGGTGGAGAAGGATGCCCTCATCGTCTTTCGCTGGGATGCCATGGTCGAGGAAGGGGAGGACCCCTACAAGACGCGTGTCGAGATGCACTTCAAGCCGCTGGACGATGGCGGCACGATGGTGACCATCGCCGAGACCGGCTGGCGCGAGGATGCGCGCGGCCAGAAGTCCTCCTACATGAACTGCGAGGGCTGGTCGCAGATGCTGGCCTGCATGAAGGCCTATGTCGAATACGGCATCAACCTGCGCGACGGCTACTATCCGAGCGAGATGAAGGGCGTCGTCACGTCCGAGCAGCAGGATTTCACCTGAGGGGATACCGGTGAACGGTCGTTCGCCGACGTCTGCAACATCTTGTTTTCAGTGTTTTATCCGGCGCGCAAGCGGTGCCGCTTCGCTCGGATATGTCAAAGGAGCGTGCCATGACGGCAAAAATCAGCGGCGGTATCAACATCGCCATGAAGGTGCCTTCGCACCAGTACGAAGCGACCCTTGCCTTCTATCGCGACGTGGTGGGCCTGCCGCCCTTCGACGAGAAGGCGCCGGCCAGGGGCTTTCTGCTGGGGCCGAACCGGCTGTGGATCGACGAGGCGCCGACCTACAGTAAGGCCGAAGTCTGGCTCGAACTCTTTGCGCCCGACCATGCCGTGGCGCTTGGTCATCTCCAAGAAAACGGCGTCGTGCGCTGCGACGCCGTCGAGGATCTGGGCGAGGGCTTTCGCGGCGGCTGGATCATGAACCCGGCCAATATCGTGCATATGGTCCGCGAGCCCGAGGCCTGGTAGGCCTCAGATGGCGGCGGGCGGGACGAGCCCGTCGCCACCCGCCATCGGCGTGGTCTGGTTTGCCGCCATCGGCGTGGTTTCGCCCATCGGCGTCTGATGCTGCAGCACGACGACGCGGCTTCCCGCCGGCACGCGGCTGTAGAGATCGATGATATCCTGATTGAACAGGCGCACGCAGCCGCTCGACACCGCCTTGCCGATCGACCACGGCTCGGACGTGCCGTGAATGCGGAAGAGCGTGTCCTTGCCGTCCTTGTGGAGATAGAGCGCGCGCGGCCCGAGCGGATTGGTCAGGCCCGGCTCCATGCCGCCGGCCCATTTGAGGTTCCGTTCCGGCTCGCGCTCGATCATGTTCTGCGTCGGCGTCCAGCGCGGCCATTCGGCCTTGCGGCCGATGCGCGCCGTGCCCTCAAATTCCAGCCCCGCCTTGCCGACGCCGATGCCGTAGCGCATCGCCATGCCTTCGCCCTGCACGAGGTAGAGGAAGCGGTTCTGCGTGTCGATGACGATGGTGCCGGCCGGCTCCATCGTCTGGTAGGCCACCTGCTGGCGGAAATATTTCGGGTTGACGCGGCTGATGTCCATCGCCGGCAGCGGGAAGCGCTCGTCCGGATGCGGCCCGTACATGGCGACATGCATCGGGTCCGGCCCTTTCTTCTTCACCGGCAGCGCGGTGGTGGCGCAGCCGGCAAGCGTTGCGGCAAGGAGGAGAAGCGAAAGGGCGCGGGACACACACATAAGGGCACCTGTATCTGGAACTGCACTGCGGCCTTTGCGGCCTTCGGCCGGGTCTTCAAAGGCAAAGGGGGCGAGGGCAGGGCGAGAAGAAAGCGAAACTGTGGCAATGGCTTAGGTGTTGCCATACGGCCACGCGCGGTTCCGTCGCAGGCCTGCGCCGTCCCTGCATCCGGCCTGCATGCCCGCTCTCCGCCGGCGGGCCGGGCCATGCCTGCCGCGCTTGCTCCCGCTTCGCCGACAGCGTAAGGCTTTGCCATGCAATGGAGTGATGAAGCCATCGTTCTGGGCGTTCGACGCCATGGCGAGACGTCTGTCATCGTCGAGGTGATGACGCATGGGCGCGGGCGGCATCTCGGCATGGTGCGCGGCGGCCGCTCGCGGACCATGCAGCCGGTGCTCCAGCCGGGCAATTCCGTCGACGTGACCTGGCGGGCGCGGCTCGACGAACATCTCGGCGAGTTCCGCATCGAACCCATGGAGCTGCGCGCCGGCCGCCTGATGGAGACGGCGACCGCCGTCTATGGCGTGCAGGCCATGGCGGCGCTGCTGCGCTTCCTGCCGGAGCGCGATCCCCATCCCCATCTCTACGAGGCGCTTGCCGTCATCCTCGATCACCTGCACGAGCCGGCCGATGCGGGCGAACTGTTCATCCGCTTCGAGCTTGCCGTGCTGAACGACCTCGGCTTCGGCCTCGATCTTCTCGAATGCGTCGCCACCGGCAGCCGCCAGGATCTCTGCTACGTCTCGCCGAAATCCGGTCGCGCCGTCTCGCGCGCGGCGGGCGCGCCCTGGGCGGACAAGATGCTGGCGCTGCCGGCCTTCCTCGGCGATGAAAGCCGCCATGCCGCCGATGCCGCGGCCCTTGCCGACGGCTTCCGCCTGACGGCCTTCTTCCTCAACCGGCATGTCTGCGAGCCGCGCGGGCTGGAACTGGCCAGCGCCCGCGAGGGCTTCGTGCAGGCGGCGCTGAAGGCGCTCCATGCGTCGAAAAACGAGCAACAGAAAGAGAAGAGCGCATGACGGTCGAAATCTATCCGGGGCTGACGGTCGGCGGCATCGGCACGCTGCCGCTCGACGTGGTGAAGCGCGACGGCGGCTTGCCGGTGCTGCGGGCCATGCTGGCCAACGAACTGCCGGCCCCGTCCATGGCCAAGACCCTCACCTTCAGCATGACCGAGGTGGAGGAAGGGCGCGTCGTCTTCGCCGGCATGCCGTCCGCCGACTACCTCAATCCGCTCGGCACCGTGCATGGCGGCTGGACGGCGACGGTGATGGATTCGGCCCTCGGCTGCGCGGTGTTCTCCGTCATCAAGCCGGGCGAGGCCTATACGACCATCGAGTTCAAGCTGAACCTCGTGCGCCCCGTCCTGCCCGGCATGGGCGAGGTGTTCTGTGAAGGCAAGATCGTCCATCGCGGCCGCACCATCGCCACCTCGGAGGCCTGGCTGCGCGACGGCAAGGGCAAGCTGCTCGCCCATGGCACGGAAACCTGCGCCATCTTCCCCATCGAAAACCTGATGCGCTGACCGGCGAAGAGATCGCCGCGCCGAAACGTCCTCCAATTTGGCGTTTGGAAAAAACCGGGTAGTCTGCGCCCGGATCGTGCTGTCTGGAGTCGCAATGCTCGAAATCCTCTCCCTGATCGCCATCGGCGTGGCGCTCTACACGCTCGTTGCCGCGCGAAACAGCCATCACAAGCTCGGCGACGAGCTGATGCGCCTCAAGGGTGAGGTCGATGCGCTGAAGGCTGCCGGCATCGTGCTGCCGGCGGAGACCGTGGCGCAGACCGGCGTGGACGCGGCGGAAACTGCCGGAGGAGAAGCCCTCGATGCGGATACCCTCAGGCAGGACCCGCCCGCGCACGGCGCCCTCGAAGAGCCGGCGCCCGAAGCCTTCGACAGCCCCTGGGCGGCAGCGAGCGAGGCGGCGAGGGGCCGCGCGATCTTCGGCGGCGCGCCTGCCGTGCCGGCCGAAGCGACGGACGCCAGCGCCGCCAGCACGACGGCGGACGCAATCGCCGCCGCCCCCGCAAAACCCCGGGAAAGCCTGGAAAGCCGCATCGGCGCACGCTGGGCCGTCTGGGTCGGCGGCATCGCGCTGGCGCTTGGCGGCATCTTCCTCGTCAAATATTCCATCGAGGCGGGCCTCTTGAACCCGGCCGTGCGCCTGTCGCTGGCGGCTCTCTTCGGCCTCGCGCTGATGGCCGTCGGCGAGGTCCTGCGCCGCCGCACCCAGCCGCTCATCGCCAATGCCTTCCAGAACGCCATGATTCCCGGCGTGCTGACCGCCGCCGGCGCCGTCACGCTCTTTGCCGTGACCTATGTCGCCCATGAATTCTACGGCTATCTCGGTCCGCTGACGGCCTTCGCCCTGCTGGCCGCCGTTTCGCTCGCGACCATCGGCCTGTCTCTCCTGCACGGGCAGGCGCTCGCCGGCCTCGGCCTGCTCGCCTCGCTGCTCACGCCCGCACTCGTCTCGACCAGCGATCCGAGCCCCTGGGGGCTTTTCGGCTTCCTTGGTGTCGCCTGGCTCGCCACCTTCCTCTCCGCGCGCATCTGCCGCTGGCAGGTGGTGCCGGCGCTCGCCAATGCCGGCATGGCGCTCTGGGCCGTGCTCTATCTCGCTGGCGCGGATGTGGTGGATGTCGTGCCGGTGCTGACGGCCCTTGCCGTGCTGGCGCTCGGCCACGGCCTCGTCTGGCCCGGCGGCCTCGTGGCGGAGGAGCCGCCGGTTCCGGCGGAAAAGCCTATCGGCGCGCTCGACCGCCTCCTGACCCCGCCCGCCATCGCCGTGTCGATCACCGGGGCGCTCGCCATCGCCTTCCCCGCGCTGGTGCTGGCGCGCAGCGTGCCGGCCATCGCGCTTGCGGACTACGGCTTCGTCTTCCTCGTGCTGGCGCTGGCGCTGCTTGGCGCGCTGCGCGGCTGGGCGATCTATCCCGCGCTCTTTTCCGCCATCGTGGCCATGACGGGTGCCGTCACGCTGATCGCGCTTCCGGGCGGCGGCCTCATCGATGCGCTCGGCACGCTCGCGCCGCCGACGCTGGAAGGCACCGCGCCGATCCCCGTTCTCGGCCCCGTGCCGGTCGACCTGATGCTGGCGCTCGCCGTCGTCTATGCCGCCATCGGGCTTGCGGCGGTGCGCCTGCGCGCGCCGGGTTCGCCCGTCTATGCGGCGATCTGGAGCGGGCTCGCGCCGGCCGTGCCCTTCGCGATCCTGGCCGTCAGCTTCCTCAACACGGGCAATCTCAGCTTCGACCTGAAACACGGTCTGCTGTCCATCGCCTTCGGTCTCGTCTTCTTCGGCGCGGCGGAAGCCTTTTCCCGCGAACGGGGTGAGGAGGACGGCCTCTTCATTCCGCAATGGGCGCTGGCTGCCGGCGGCTTTGCCTTCTTCCTGCTGGCGCTGCATGCGCTGACGGACGGTCTTGCCACCACGCTCGGTATCGTCGCGCTCGGCACGGCGGCCGTGTTCGCGACGCGCCTGCGTCCCTGGCCGGTGCTGCCCTGGCTGATGGCGGGCGCCGCCGCCGTCGTTGCCGGCCGCATCGCCTGGGAACCGACCATCGTCGGGGCGGCGAACCTTTCGAGGACGCCGGTCTTCAACCAGCTTCTTGCCGGCTACGGCATTCCCGCCGCGCTGCTGGCGCTCTCGGCCTTCGAACTGCGCCGCTGGCCGGGCCTTCGCATCCGCAACCTGATGCAGGCGCTCGCCAGCCTCTTCCTGCTGCTGACGGTCGCTATCCTCGTGCGCCACGGCATGAATGGCGGCGTGCTCGACAGTTCCGTGCCGACGCTCGGCGAGCAGGCGACTTACACGCTGCTGGTCATCGGCGCCTCGGCCATCATGATGTCGCTCGACCTGAAGTCGCCGAGCCCGGTCTTCCGCTATGGCTCGATGGTCGTCGGCGGCCTTTCCGTCCTTTCGGTCCTGCTTGCCCATTTCATCGGCCTCAATCCGTATTTCACCGGCGAACTGCTCGGACCGTGGCCGGTGCTCGACCTGCTGCTCGTCGGCTACCTGCTGCCCGGCATCGCCTATGGCGGCCTTGCCTTGTATGCGCGCGACCGGCGGCCGTTGCCCTATGTGATCATGCTGGCGCTGGCGGGCGTCGCGCTGGTCTTCGCCTGGTTCACGCTGTCCGTGCGCCGCTACTGGCACGGCGAGAGCATCGCCGACTGGAAGGGCTTCCTCCAGCCGGAGACCTATACCTATTCGGTCGTCTGGCTGCTGCTCGGCGTGCTGATGCTGGTGATCGGCTCGAGGGTCGATTCCAAGAGCCTTCGCCTTTCCTCCGCCGGCCTCGTGCTGATTACGGTCATCAAGGTCTTCCTCATCGACATGGCCAATCTGGAAGGCATCCTGCGGGCGCTCTCCTTCATTGGCCTCGGCGCGGTGCTGATCGGCATCGGCCTGTTCTACCAGAGGATCCTCTCGGGCCAGAATATCCCCTCCGGCCAGAATATCCCCTCCGGAAAGTCCGGGACGGGTGAAAAGGCGGAATTGAACGCCGAGGCGTGACGGGGTAGGTCTCGGGTGGTTTCACCTTCGGATCTGCCATGACCTTCGCCTGCCTCGGCGCCGCCTTCTCGCCCCTCGGGGATCTTGCCGAACGCCTGCTGCCGCAGGCCTTTTCGGCCGATGACGGTTCGCACGACGCCGCCCATCTCATCCGCGTGTGGAAGAACGCCCGGCGCATTCAGGCAGAGGAGGGCGGCGACATCAGGCTGCTCGCCGCCGCCGTGCTGCTGCACGACTGCGTGGCGGTGGAGAAGAATTCGCCGCTGCGCGCCGAGGCCTCGCGCCTTGCCGCCGAAAAGGCCTCCGGCCTGCTTGCCGCCGAGGGCTGGAGCGCCGGGGACATTTCGGCTGTCGCCCATGCCATCCTGAC
Organism: Roseateles sp. XES5; assembly: GCF_020535545.1. NCBI lineage: Bacteria > Pseudomonadati > Pseudomonadota > Betaproteobacteria > Burkholderiales > Sphaerotilaceae > Roseateles > Roseateles sp. XES5. Next base: position 460,296 of record NZ_CP084752.1, on the reverse strand, counting down.
GCACAGCTTCTCCGCCAATCTTGCGCCCGGGACGCTCGAGGCGAAGATCCTGCAGGACGCCGACCGGCTCGACGCGATCGGCATGGTGGGCGCGGCGCGCTGCTTCTACATTGCCGGGCGCATGGGCAGCGGCCTTTACGATCCCATGGATCCGCTCGGCGAGAACCGCCCGCTCGACGACAAGGCCTTCGCCATCGACCATTTCGAGGTCAAGCTGTTCAAGTTGGCGGATGGTTTCCAGACCGCGGCGGGCGCGCGCATGGCCGGGGAGCGCACGCAGCGCCTTCGCACCATCCGCGATATGCTGCTGGATGAAATCTGAAGAAAAACATGCTTTTGTGCCGCCGGATTGAATCGCTCCGGCAGGGCGTTGAATCGAACTTTCAGGAAGGGTCGTCGCATGAAGATCGAGGGGCTGAACATTCATCCGCTGAAGAGCGGTCGGGCCATTCCCGTCGAAAGCGCCACCGTGCGTCTCGACGGCCTTGCCGGCGACCGGCGCTTCATGATCGTCGAGCCGGACGGCCGCTTCATCACCCAGCGCGAACTCCAGGCGCTCGCCCGCGTCGAGGCGACGGCGGTGGGCGACAGCCTGCATCTCGAAATGGAAGGGCGCCAGCTCTTCGCCAGCTTCGAGCCGGAGGACCGCCTTGAAGTCTCCATCTGGGACACGCCCGTCGATGCCGCCGTGGCCGACGAGGCGGTGAACGAGGTGTTGTCCGACTGGTTCGCCCGGCCGGTCAAGCTGGTGCACATGGATGCGCAGGCCGCCCGCGCCGAGGGCGAGGAATGGGCCGGCACGCCGGCCCCCGTCGGTTTTGCCGATGGTTTCCCGGTGCTCGTCACCACCACCGGCTCGCTTGCCGACCTCAATCGGACGCTCGCCGAAAAGGGCCAGGAGCCGGTCGGCATGGACCGATTCCGCACCAATATCCTTCTCTCCTGCGACGAGCCCTGGGCCGAAGACCTCTGGGAAGCCATCGAGATCAACGGCATCGTCTTCGATTTCGTCAAACCCTGCGCCCGCTGCATCATGACCACGCAGGACCAGATGACGGGCGAACGCATCGGCGGCAACCCGATCCAGGGCCTCGCCGAAAAGCGCATGTCCGCCGACCGCCGCGTGCCCGGCGTGCTCTTCGGCTGGAACGCGGTGCCGCGCGCCGAGGGCGAAATCCGCCTTGGCGATACCGTCAACGTCGTGAAGACGCGCGGTGAGCGCTGGCCGATGAAGGTGCGGGGATGACGCCTGGCCTGCTGCTGCTTCACGCCCTGCCGCTGGACGGCGCGATGTGGGCGGGGCAGCGCGGGATCGCACCCTGTGACATGAGCGCGCCGACGCTTTACGGTTTCGGCGAGCGCATCGAGGCATGGGCCGGCAAGGCGCTGGAAACGGTGACGGCGGAACGCCTCGTGGTGGTCGGCTGTTCGGTGGGCGGTTCCTGCGCTCTCGAGGTGGCCGCTCTTGCGCCGGACCGCGTTTCGGCGCTTGTGCTGATCGGCACGAAGGCACGCCATCGCCCCGATCCGGCCCTGCACCGGCGCGCAATCGACATGATCCGGGACGATGGTCCTGAAGCGGCGTGGCGAACCTTCTGGCGCCCCCTGTTTTCCCCGGCGACGCCGCGCGATGTGGTCGAGCGGGCGAAGAGCGACTTCCTCGCCCGGGACCCGTCGGATGTGATGCGCGGCATCGACGTCTTCCATTCCCGTCCGAGCCGCGACGATGTCCTGTCGCAATTCCCCGGGCCTGTGGTGGTCGTGACCGGCGCGGACGATACCGCGCCGGGCCATGATGTGAGCGCGGCGCAGGCGTTGGCAGCGCCGCAGGGCCGGCTGCATGTCGTGCCGGCCTGCGGGCACTACGTGCCGCTGGAAAAGCCGGAAGCGCTCAATGCGATCCTTGGCGATCTTCTTGCTGAGCTGCGGTGAGACAGCTCACACCCATCCCCGCCGCTTGAAATAGAGGAAGGGCATCAGCGCCGAGACGATCATCAGGCCGACGGCATAGGGATAGCCGAGATGCCATTGCAGCTCCGGCATCACCTCGAAATTCATGCCATAGGCCGAGGCGACCAGCGTCGGCGGCAGGAAGACGACCGAGGCGACGGTGAAGATCTTGATGATCTGGTTCTGCTCCAGATTGATGAGGCCGAGCGTCGCGTCGAGCAGGAAGTTGATCTTGCCCGACAGGAAGGCCGCATGGTCGCCGAGCGAGGCGGCGTCGCGCTGCACGAGCTTGACCACCTGGCGGATTTCCTTCGACGGGCGCCGCTGCGGGTTTTCCACCGCGGCATGGTAGGCGACGAGGCGCGCGATGCTGACGAGGCTTTCGCGCACGCCGCTGAGGAAATCGCCCTTGCGGCCGAGCTGGTCGATCAGCGCCTCGAGGTTGCGCGTCTTCTTGCCGGACGAGCCCTTCTTGCCGCGGAAGACCTCGCGCGAAATACCGTCGATCTCGTTGCCGATCCGCTCCAGCACGTCGGCCATGCGGTCGATGACCGACTCGATGATGCCCAGCATGACGTCCTCGCCGCTCTCGTAGGAATGGCCGTTGCCGCGCAGAGCCCGGGTGCAGAAGGTGGCGAAGGGCTTTGCATCCGCATGGCGCACCGTCACCAGCGTCGGGCCGCGCAGGATGAAGGTCACCGGCGTCTTGGCCGGTTCGTCGCCGTCGAGATTGGTCAGCGCCGTCATGGTCATGAAGGAGGCGCCGTCCTCCTGGTAGAGGCGGGCGGACAGCTCGATGTCCTCCATTTCCTCCCGCGTCGGGATGGAAAGGTGCAGCGCGTCCTCCACCACCTTCACCTCATCGGTGGCGGGCGTCAGGAGGTCGTACCAGAGGGCAGGGGAGATCGCCTGCTCGATGGCCGGGTTGGAAATTTCGCGCAGGCAAAAGCGGTCAGCCTTGCGGGCATAGATCTGCAGCATGCTTCACTCCTTGGAGGGCGTTCTCGCCGTCCGGAGCAAGGCTTGACGCTGCTACCGGACAGGTCGCTCGAAGGCTCTCGATTGTCGACTGTCGGGGTCCATTGATCTTATCCGGTTGAGGGGCGGCACCGTGTGACGCCTGACGTGGACATGCGCCTAAAATCCTGCGCCGTCAAGCACATCCGCCGGCCGCTTGAATCGGTTTGTCCCATCAACGGCGCTGATCGCCCGGTCAATTAAATTCGCTTTTGTTAATCCATCGAGCGACGTAGGTTTCGCGCACTGATTTCGGGAGATGCTCATGTCCGCCCCATCCACGATTGCGGCCCCGGCCGCGAGCCGGCCGATGCCCTGGCTCATCATCCTCGCCGGCTCGCTGATCGCCGTGCTCACCTTCGGCCCGCGTTCGGCCATGGGCTTCTTCCAGTTGCCCATGCTGCAGGACACCGGCTGGGACCGCACGACCTTCGGCCTCGCCATGGCGCTGCAGAACCTTGCCTGGGGGCTCAGCCAGCCCTTCTTCGGCGCCATCGCCGACAAGTTCGGCACCTGGCGCGTGCTGCTGATCTCGGGCCTCGTCTATGCGCTCGGCCTCTTCCTCATGTCGCTCGGCACCTCGACGCTCTGGCTGCATGTCGGCGGCGGCGTGCTGGTGGGCCTTGGCGTCGGCTCGGGCTCCTTCGGCATCCTGCTGTCGGCCTTCGCGCGCAATGTCACGCCCGAGCAGCGCTCCATGGCCTTCGGCATCTGTACGGCGGCGGGCTCGGCCGGGATGTTCCTCTTCGCGCCGCTCTCGCAGGGGCTGATCAGCGCCTATGGCTGGTCGGACAGCCTCGTCTATCTCGGCGTGCTGATGCTGATCGTGCCGCTCGTCGCCATTCCGCTGCGCGGCAATTCCTCCTCCGGCATCACCGCGGCCAGCGAATACAAGCAGACGATCGGCGAGGCGCTGAAGGAAGCGCTCGGCCATCGCAGCTATCTCCTGCTCGTCGCCGGCTTCTTCGTCTGCGGCTACCAGGTCGCCTTCATCACCGCGCATTTCCCGGCCTATCTCGGCGATATCGGCATCGATGCGCGCTATGCCGTCATCGCGCTGGCGCTGATCGGCTTCTTCAACATCATCGGCTCGCTCGCCGCCGGCTTCATCGGCCAGCGCTACTCCAAGCCCTATTTCCTCGCCTATATCTACCTTGCCCGCTCGGTCGCGGTCTCGGCCTTCATCCTGCTGCCCAAGTCGCCGGCCTCGGTCATCGCCTTCGCCATCGTCATGGGTCTGCTGTGGCTGTCCACGGTGCCGCCGACCAACGGCCTCGTCGCCATCATGTTCGGCACGAAGCATCTCGGCCTGCTCGGCGGCATCGTCTTCCTCTCGCACCAGATCGGCTCGTTCCTCGGCGTGTGGATGGGCGGTTATCTCTACGACCATTTCGGCACCTACGATCCCGTCTGGTGGCTCGGCGTGGCGCTCGGCATCTTCGCCGCCGCCGTGCACTGGCCCATCCAGGAAAAGGGCGTTGCGCGCCCGGCCATGGCCTGAATTGACGTTGCGCGCCGCCCGAAGGAAATCGGGCGGCGCGCCTTGCAAAGCGTCACAAAAGTTTCTAAATCTTAGCCACCGGCCAATGCCGGTTTTGTTTTACGGCTATTATGCTCAAGATGAGCAAAATAGCGAAGCCGCCGGGGAGGCGGTGAAAGAGGAGGGTGTCATGACCGTTCTGGCCCAGCATGCGGCGGCTGGCGAAGCCGCGCGTCCGCGCAGCGCCGCCGAGCGCTTCGGCGTCGTCGAGAGACCGGACCTCACCTTCACGCCCGAGATCGCCCGCGAGACCGAGCACCTCTACGAGAAGGTCAAGCAGTTCATCCCCGCCTTCGAATGGCCGGTCTATGCGCCCTACGTCGCCGCCATCAACCGGCTGAAGAAGGAGCGCGGCGCCGTCATCCTCGCGCACAATTACCAGACGCCGGAAATCTTCCACTGCGTCGCCGACATCGTCGGCGATTCGCTGCAGCTGGCGCGCGACGCCACCCGGGTGGATGCCGAGATCATCATCCAGTGCGGCGTGCACTTCATGGCCGAGACCTCGAAGCTGCTGAACCCGGAAAAGACCGTGCTGATCCCGGATGCGAAGGCAGGCTGCTCGCTGTCGGAATCGATCACCGGCGCGGATGTGCGCCTGCTCAAGCAGCGGTATCCGGGCGTGCCCGTCGTCACCTATGTCAACACCTCGGCCGACGTGAAGGCGGAGACGGACATCTGCTGCACCTCCTCCAACGTTCTTGCCGTCGTCGAGAGCCTGGAGAGCGACACGGTGCTGTGCATTCCCGACGAATATCTCGCGATGAACGTCGCCAGGCAGACCAAGAAGAAGATCCTGACCTGGAAGGGGCATTGCGAGGTGCACGAGCGCTTCACCGCGCAGGAGCTTCTCGCCTACAAGGAATCCCATCCCGGCATCGAGATCATCGGCCATCCGGAGTGCCACCCCGACGTCATCGCCGTCTGCGATTTCGCCGGCTCCACCTCGGGCATGATCAACTACGTGAAGGACAACCGGCCCGCGCGCGTGCTGCTCGTCACCGAATGCTCCATGGCCTCCAACATCCAGGCCGAGCTGCCGGACGTCGATTTCGTTAAGCCGTGCAATCTCTGTCCGCACATGAAGCGCATCACGCTGCCGAAGATCCTCGACAGCCTGGTGAACATGACGGAGGAGGTTCTGGTCGATCCGGCAATCGCCGACCGCGCCCGCCTCGCCGTCGAGCGGATGGTGAACCTGAAGCAGTAATCGGTGTGGCCGGTGGCCACGCCTGAAGGAGAAGGCAGCGCGACGACCGGACCGACCGGTCCTGCCGAGAGCCTGCCTCATCCCGCCGGAAGCCGCTTGCCGGCGACGGGGGTGAGGATGCGGGCCGGCAGGGGAGGAAGGATCGGGGCGCCGGCGCGCCGGAGGAGAGACAGATGCCCATCGACAGTTTCCGCCCGCAATCCTGGAACGGCATCGACGATATCGTCATCGTCGGCGGCGGCCTTGCCGGCCTGTTCTGCGCGCTCAAGCTCGCGCCGCGCCCCGTCACCATTCTCGCCGCCGCGCCCATCGGGCAGGGGGCGTCCTCCGCCTGGGCGCAGGGCGGCATCGCGGCGGCGATGAGCCCCGGCGACACCTTCGACAAGCATGTCGCCGACACGCTGGAGGCCGGCGCGGGCATCGTCGACGAGAAGATGGCGCGCTTCATGGTCTCGGAAGGGCCGGCCCGCATCCACGATCTTCTCGAATATGGCGTGCCCTTCGACCGCGATCTCGAAGGCAAGCTGCTGCTTTCCCGCGAGGCCGCCCATTCCGAGCGCCGCATCGTGCGCGTCAAGGGCGACATGGCCGGCAAGGCCATCATGGAGGCGCTGATCGCCGCCGTGCGCAAGACGCCGTCGATCCGCGTGCTGGAAGGCTATGTGGTCGAGGAACTGGTGCGCGAGGGCCGCTTCATCTCGGGCGTCGTGGCGCGGCCGGATGCCGGCCAGGCGAAGAACCGCGTGCATTTCCCGGCCCGCGCCGTGGTGCTCTGCTCGGGCGGCGTCGGCCATCTCTTCGCCGTCACCACCAATCCGGTGGAGGCCTGCGGCCAGGGCGTCGGCATGGCCGCGCGCGCCGGCGCGATCATCGCCGATCCGGAATTCGTGCAGTTCCACCCGACCGCCATCAATATCGGCCGCGATCCCGCTCCGCTCGCCACCGAGGCGCTGCGCGGCGACGGCGCGCATCTCGTCAATTCCGCCGGCCACCGCTTCATGCTCGACATCCACGCCGACGGCGAGCTTGCCCCGCGCGATATCGTCTCGCGCGGCGTCTTCGCCGAGGTGCAGGCCGGCCGCGGCGCCTTCCTCGATTGCACCAAGGCGGTGGGCGCGCATTTCCCGGACATGTTCCCGACGGTCTACGCCTCCTGCAAGGCCGCCGGCATCGACCCGGTCACGCAGCCGATCCCCGTCGTGCCCGCCGTGCACTACCATATGGGCGGCGTGCTGACGGATGCGGAGGGCCGCACCTCCATCGACGGCCTGTGGGCGGCCGGCGAGGTCACCTCCACGGGCGTGCACGGCGCAAACCGCCTTGCCTCGAACTCGCTGCTCGAAGCGGTGGTTTTCGCCGCCCGTATCGCGGAGAACATCAAGGGCATGCTGCCCGAACCGAAGATCAACGACTGGGGCAAGAATGCCGGCGAGAGCGACGACCTCGTGACGCTCGAGGACAGCCCGGCGCTGACGCGCCTGCGCCGCATCATGAGCGATCATGTCGGCGTCATCAGGACCCGCGAGGGCCTGAAGGCCGCGATCCGCGAGATCGCCGTGCTGGAGCGCGAAAACAGCCGCATGCGCTTCCACAACATCGTCACCACGGCAAAGCTCATCGCCACCGGCGCCTATCTGCGCGAGGAAAGCCGCGGCGGTCACTTCCGCTCGGATTTTCCGGAGCAGAAGGCGGCCTGGAAACACCGCACTTTCCTCACCCTCGCCGACGCCGACAGGGTTGTGGCGGAGCTTGCGGAAACGGCGGCGGCGTGAGCGATTGGCAAAAATTGACAATCGGCCGCCCGGGAGTAGACTCGGGCGAAAGGACATGGCCATGCCCACACTGAATGTCAGTCTCACACCGGAATTCGCCGACTTCATCGAGGATGCCGTCGCCAGCGGTTCCTATGTCTCGGCAAGCGAAGTCGTGCGCGATGCGTTGCGGTTGATGCGTCAGGAACAGGAGAGCGAGGCGGCAAAACTCGCGATCCTGCGAAAGGCGGTCGACACGGGCCTGACGCAGTCGCAGCGGGGCGAGTTTTCCGACCGTTCCGTCAGCGACATCTTTGCTGCGGCCGTCCGCGAGGCATGATCGTCCGGCTGACGCGTGCGGCCGAGCAGGATCTCGCCGAGATCGCCCGTCATACGGTGGCGACGTTCGGCGCCGATCAGGCCATGCGTTATGCCGCGCTGATCGAGCATGCGCTCGGGCTGCTTGCAGATAATCCCCATCGCCCGGCATCGCGCGAGCGGGATGAACTGCAGCCCGGCGTGCGCTCCATGCATCTGTCGCGCGCCGCCGCCCGGCGTCACGCGGCGTCGCATGTTCTCTACTACCACCTTGCGAGCGGGGCGGGCGGCGAGCGGCACGTCGTCATCCTCCGCGTCCTGCACGAACGCATGGAGCCGCTGAAGTGGCTCGCCGATGCCAACAGCCCCGAAAAGGATTGAGCCCATGACCACCCCCTATCTTCCCGTCCTTTCGCCGCTGATGGTGGAGGAGCAGGTGCGCGCGGCGCTGTCCGAGGATCTGGGGCGGGCGGGCGACATTACCAGCCAGGCGACGATCGCGCCCGAGATGACCGCGACGGCCGAGCTGAACGCGCGCGAGGACGGCGTGGTGGCGGGGCTCGACCTGGCGCGCGCCGCCTTCCGCCTGATGGATCCGGCGATCCGCTTCGAGGCCTTCGTGAAGGACGGCGACAGGCTGGCGCCCGGCACCGTCATCGCCAAGGTCTCCGGCCCGGCGCGGGCGGTGCTTTCGGCCGAGCGCGTGGCGCTGAACTTCCTCATGCATCTGTGCGGCGTCGCCACCCATACCGCGCGTTTTTCCGGGGAGATCGCCCATACGCCGGCCAAGGTCTGCTGCACGCGCAAGACCATTCCGGGCCTGCGCGCGCTGGAAAAATACGCCGTGCGCATGGGGGGCGGCTCCTCGCATCGCTACGGGCTCGACGATGCAATCCTCATCAAGGACAACCACATCGCCGTTGCCGGCGGCGTCGCGGGCGCCATCCGCGCCGCGCGCGCCTTTGCCGGACACCTCGTCAAGGTCGAGGTGGAGGTGACGACGCTGGAGGAGCTGGAGGAAGCGCTGGAGGCGCAGCCCGATGTCATCCTGCTCGACAATATGGGGCCGGAACTCCTGCGCCGCGCCGTCGAGATCAACCGCGACTGCGCGGGCCTTGCCGATGACGCCTATGCGGCCGATCCGCGCCGCGTGAAGCTCGAAGCCTCGGGCAATGTCAACCTCAAGACGATCCGCGCCATCGCCGAGACCGGGGTCGACTATATCTCGACCTCCAAGATCACCATGGCCGCGCCGACGCTGGATATCGGCCTCGACGTCGTGCTGCGCTGACGGAACACCCGCAAGGGCGGTGCGTTCCGGCTTCATGGCCAATCCCATGGCCAAGGATACGGAAGGATGCATCATGTCGAAGATCAAAGCGCTCGCCGTCACGGCGGGCCTTCTTGCCGCGCTTGGCGCGCCGGCTCTCGCCCAGCAGTCGAAGAACACCGCCGAGGCCAATTTCGTCGACAGGTCCGGCACGGAAACCGGCCGCGCCCATCTGACGGCCGCCGATGGCGGCGTGCTCTTCGAGGTGGAGGTCTCGGGCCTGACGCCGCGCAAATGGGTGGCGCTGCACATCCACGAAACCGGCACCTGCGATCACGCGGGCGGCCATGAATCGGCCGGCGGCCACTTCAACCCGGACAAGAAGGAGCACGGCTTCGTCGCCGCCAACGGCCCGCATGCAGGCGACCTGCCCAACCAGTATGTCGCCGACGACGGCGTGCTGCGGGCGCAGATCTATTCCACCATGGTGCGCCTCGACGACCAGGAGCACGGCATTCGCGGCCGCGCGATGATCGTGCATGCGGGTTCGGACGACTACCGCACGAACCCGGCGGGCGGAGCCGGCGAACGGCTCGCCTGCGCGGTGATCGAATAGGGCCTATTCGGCCGGGGCCGCATCCGGCTCCGGCCTTGAAGCAAGGTTCTGGGCCGTAAGGTTTTGGCCGAAGGCGATGCGCACCCGGCGGTTCATCTCCCGCGTGGTCTTGAACCAGCTGGGCGTCGCCACCCAGTAGCGCAGGTTCAGCACGGCGGCGCTGTCTTCCAGGCTGTCGACATAGACCTGCGGGGCGGGCACGCTTTCGATCATCGGGTCCTCGCGGGCGATGGACAGCAGCCGGTCGATCTCGTCGTCGATATCCCGGTCGCTCGGCACGGTGACCTTGAGGTCATGCTTGCGGGTGCGCTCGCGGCTGAAATTGGTGACCGGCGTGTTCCAGAGCGTGGAGTTCGGCGCAAGGCGATAGAGCCCGTCGCTGGTGCGCAGCTCGGTGGCGAAGAGGCCGACCTCGGTGATGGTGCCGGTGACGTCCTTCGTCTCGATATATTCGCCGACCCGGAAGGGGCGCAGCACCAGCAGCATGATGCCGGCGGCGATGTTCTGCAGCGTGCCCTGCAAGGCAAGGCCGATGGCAAGGCCGGCAGCGCCGAGCGCCGCGATGATGGAGGCGGTCTGCACGCCGAACTGGCCGAGCACCGTGACGAAGACGAGCACCAGCAGGGCATAGCGCAGGATATTGGCGAAGAAGTGCGCCAGCGTCATGTCGATGCCGCGCACATGCGACAGGCCCGTCAGCGCCCAGCGGTGCAGCAGGCGCGACAGCAGCCAGCCGAGCACGAGCAGCACCAGGGCGCCGAGAATGGAGAAGGAATATTGGACGGCGAGCGCGCTCGCCTGCGTCAGCGCGGCGCGTGTCGCCACGATCAGTTCATTGGCTTGTTGTTCCATCGGCCCTTTTCCGGATTGTCATCCTGGGGCAAATGCCGGCCATCCGGATAGGTTCCGGAATTGCTCCGGTCGCCTGCTCTTGTGGCGTTGTCCAACGCAAAAGCGATGCTTTTGCTGGAAATGCTTAGCGCATGCCGACCTTGAGGCCGGGGGCGGGGCGCTCTTCCAGGATGCGGCGGCGGAAGCGGAAGAGGGCGGCGGGGCGCCCGCCGGTGGCGGCGGTGGACCCGCCGGTCGGTTCGACCAGTTCCGCGCCTTCGACGAGACGGCGGAAATTCTGCTTGTGCAGATGGCGGCCGGAAATGGCTTCGACGGTCGCCTGCAGCTCGGTCAGGGTGAATTCCGGCGCCATCAGCTCGAAGATGACGGGGCGGTATTTGATCTTGCCGCGCAGCCGCGCCATGGCGGTGGCGAGGATGCGGCGATGGTCGTGCCGCATGGCAATGCCGGGAGAGGCGTGACCGGAGGGCGCGCGGCCGTCCGTGACGGCCTCCTCGGCAAGGCCGGCCTCGTAGAGCAGCTCGTAGCGCTCCAGCACGCGTTCCTCGTCCCAGGGAAAATCATCGAGGCCAAAGGCAAGGCGCAGGCGCGTGCGCGGCGGCGGCATGGCGCTCGCCCGCTCCTCGTGCACTGTCTCGCGCGCCCAGGTCTTGAGCGCCGGCAGGATGATCTGGTCGAGCACGGGCGGGCGGCCCTGCCGCCAGTCCTCCCAGGGCAGATAGGCATACCAGTCGCGCCAGGCCGCGCCCGCCTCGGCAAGACGCGCGCTCGCCTCCGCATCGGTGCGGGTCAGCGCGAGATAGCCGACGGACACCATATGCGTGCCGGCCTCGTCCGGCAGCTTCTGCCGGCCACGGTCACCGAAGGTGTAGAGCTGCTCGATATAGCCGAGCTTCAGCGCGGTCTGCGCCTCCACGCTGGCGCGCAGGCTCGTCTCGAAGGTGCGGTGCTGCTGCGGGTCGAAGGGGCCGAAGGGCAGGACATCGCGCCCGTCGCCGGCCGTCGCGAGGATCGAGGGGCTGCGGCCGGAAATCGCGACGACCGCCGCGTTGAGGCCGATTTCGACGGGCGGGCGGGCGCGGTTCTCGCTCATGGTCCGGCCCTTTCCGGCACGGCCGAAAAGGCGAAGGGGCTGTCGCCGACATAGTCGGCGCCCCGGCCGATGGCCTTGACGGCGGCGACGAGCCGGCCCTGGCGAGAGAGCACGTGGTCGCCGATCTCGATCAGCCTTGCATTGGGTGTCGCCTGCACGGAGGCCTGGCGCAGGCGCTGCACCAGCGCATGGTCGTCCTGATCCGGCGCGACGGCAAGGGCGGCGATGAGGGCCGCGGCCGGCGAGCGGGAAACGCCCATCATGCAATGCACGAGCAGCGGGGCCTGCCGGTCCCAGCCCCGGGCGAAATCGACGATCGCCGAAACATGCTGGTCGCTCGGCGCGACGAGGTTGCCGGTGCCGGCAAAGGCGATGTCGTTGACGCCGAGCACGAGATGACGCGCCGCGTCGATGACGGCCGGGCGGTGAAAACCCTGTTTCGGCGCGACGAGGCTGAGCATTTCGCGGCAGCGATGGCGCACGGCGAGTTCGGCGATCTTTCCCAGCGGTGCGACGACGATCGTGCCCATGGTCACACCGCCCCTGTCGCCGGCACCGTAACGGAGCCGCGCTCGCGCTCCAGCGTCTCGAAGCGTTCGGCGAAGCGGCGCTGCGCCTCGATGGCGGGAAGCGGCGCGATCTCGATCATGTCGAGCGTGATGCCGCGCGGCGCGCCGAAGAATTTCGTCGCCTCGGCATGGGAGAAGCCGGCAAGCTCCGTCGCCTCGAAGAAGGCGGCGACCTGGTCGGCCTTCTTGATCTTCGCCTTCAGCGGCGCTGGCATGGCCGGCGGCAGGCCGAAGCGCAGATGCACCGCCGCCTCCAGCCGCTTTTCCACCGTCTTGTAGCCGCCGCCGACCACCGCCTTGAAGGGCGAGATCATGTCGCCGATCACATATTCCGGCGCGTCGTGCAGCAGGGCCAGCAGGCATTCGCCGGCATCGCACCGGTTCTGCCGCCGGAAGATCGTCTCGACGACAAGCGAATGCTGCGCCACCGAGAAGGCATGGTCGCCATTCGTCTGGCCGTTCCAGCGGGCGACGCGGGCAAGGCCATGGGCGATGTCGGAAAGCTCGATATCGAGCGGCGAGGGATTGAGCAGGTCGAGCCTGCGGCCGGACAGCATGCGCTGCCAGGCGCGCGGCTCGGTCTTCGGGCGGGCGGCGGCGCTCATTGCGGGACGCGACCGCGTGGTGCGATCCCTCCGGTTGCGGCGGTGCGTGCGGTACCCCCCTCTGTCCTGCCGGGCATCTCCCCCGCAAGGGGGGAGATCGGCAAGAGGCGAAACCCTTGCATGATCTGCGAAGCCGAAGACAGGCGAGACAGTGCCCCATCCGATCTCCCCCCTGAGGGGGAGATGCCCGGCAGGGCAGAGGGGGGTATTGCCGTCCGCAACTCATTGCGCCGGCACCTCGGCGCTGTCTTCGGGGAAGGCAAGGCCGGTCCAGGCGGGCAGTTCGACATGCACGGGCGCGCCGTCGGCGGTGATGGGCGTGCCACTGTTGATGGCGTCGGCCGCGCGGTCGATGCGCACGATGGCAAGGCCGAGCGGGCCGCTGACGCTGCCGAGCGTACCGATCGGCTTGCCGCCGGCAAGAAGGTCGGTGCCGGACGCGGCAAGCGCCCCGTCTCCCTTGACGATGACCGGGCGGCGGCGGGCGGTGCCGCGGTGCTGCATGCGCGAGACGACCTCCTGCCCGACATAGCAGCCCTTGCGGAAGGACAGGCCGCCGCTGAGATCGAAGAGCGCGTCGTGCGGGAAGGCGTCGGAGAGCGCGTAGTCGCGCCCGGCTTCGGGAATGCCGGCGGAAATGCGCAGGGTATCGTAGAGCGCGGCGTCGTCGGCGCCGCTATCGCCGCCATCGCCCGGGCGGCGCGAGACGTCGAGGCCGGCCCTGGCGAAGCGGGCGTCGCGCGGCGCATCGGCAGACGCGGCATCCCAGGTGATCGTCACCGCGTCACCCGCGACGACGGCAAGGTCGACCGCGGCGCGCAGCTTGTACATGGTCAGCCGCTTGAGGAGCGCATCGCGCTGGTCTTCCGTCGTCTCGATGAGGAAGGCTTCCGCGCCGTCGCGGCGGATCAGGAAGTCGAACAGGATCTTGCCCTGCGGCGTCAGCAGCGCGCCGGGGCGAATCTCGCCGTCCGGAAGATCGGGCAGGTTGGTGGTGATCAGCGATTGCAGGAAGGTCTCGGCGTCCTTGCCGGAAAGGCGGAGAAAGGCGCGGCCGGAAAGCGTGACGGAGGGCATGATTCGATCCAGGGTCTTCGCGCGCCGGCCGAAGCCGGTGCAGGGCGATACATCGAAACAGAGGTAGAACGCCCGGCCGGGTTTCGCAAGGTCGCGGGGCTTGTCCATCGCCACGACCTGCGGCAAGGAGGCAGAATGAGCGAGACGACGACACCTCCGCACGATGCCTGGTCCGCGTGGCGCCCGCGCGACCTTCAGCGCCGGCTCGCCGGCATCACGCGCCCCTGGTGCGTCGTCGGCGGCTGGGCGCTCGATCTCTGGCATGGCCGCGAAACGCGCGTGCATGAGGACCTCGAATTCACCATCCTGCGCGGCGATTTCCCGGTCTTTCGCGCGGCGCTGTCGGATTTGCGCTTCCATGCGGTGGGCGACGGGCGCGTCGCGCCGCTGGCGGCGGACGACAGGCCGCCGGCCGGCATCGCGCAGGTCTGGGGCGAGGACGTGGCGGCGGGCTGCTTCCGCGTCGACATGATGCTGGAGGAGGGCACGGCGGAGACCTGGGTCTACAAGCGTGATCCGGCGATCCGCCACCCGCGCGCGGCGATGATACGCGTGAGCGCCGAGGGCATTGCCTTTCTCGCGCCGGAGGCCGTCCTGCTTTTCAAGGCGAAATACCGGCGCGACAAGGACGAGGCGGATTTCGCCCGCGCCCTGCCGGGGCTGGATGCCGCGGCGCGGGGCTGGCTCGGGGCCGCGATAGCGAGGGCCCATCCGGACCATGCCTGGCTTGAGGCGTTAGAGGCCTATTCGCCCGTCACGAAAAACTTCCACTGGCCGTCCGGCGTGATGCCGACGCGGTAGAAGTTGTAGCTGCCGAATTCCTGCATGTCGGCGAAGTCGCCGGCCGTGACGATGCGCAGCAGATCCACTTTTTCCGGCGGCGTCAGCGTCGCCAGCGGCTTTTCCGCGAAATAGGGCCAGACATACATCTCGTCCGCCGTGCCCTTGCCGACATGGGCAAAGCCGGTGGCGAGCACGTCGAGCAGGATGGCGAGGACCTCGATGCCGTCGGGATCGCCGGACTGGCCCTTCAGCGTCTCGACCGGCCCTTCCTCGCTTTCGACCATCGAGACCTGCGTCTCGGTGACGCCCTTGCCGAGCAGGGGGCGCAGGCGCTCGATATCGCCGGAGGCGGCGGCTTCCACGATGAGCTGGCGCATGCGGCGCACCGGTTCGGGCGCCTTGGCGATGTCGCTGAGGATTTCGGCCGGCACCTCCGGCGCGTCGGCCGCGTTGTCGCCGGGGTTATCGTCGGTCGCGGGCGTGCCGTCCGCCGGCTCCGTCACGGTCTGGTTCTTGCGAATCAGCGGATCGGGCATCGGCAGTTCGAGCGGGCCGGTCTCTTCCTCGACCTTCGGCTTTTCCTCGACAGGCTGCTGCGCCTTGTCGCCTTCCGCCGGCTTTTCTTCCGGCTGAGCAGGCTCCTGCTTCAACTCGCTGAGCGCGAAGGCGGGCGCGACGGGCGCGGTGAGCGCCGTCGTGCCGAACAGCACCGACAATACGATAAGGCTGCTGCGAAACAGCGTTTTGCCGTCAACGGATAGGGGCATGACCTGTCTTTCCAGCCTATTGCAGGATGCGGCCGGGAGAAAATTCTCCAGCCAGCAGGCGCTCGCGCAGCGAATCGAGCAGCGCTTCGGCGCCGCGTTCGCCCTGGACGCGAATCGTTTCGCGCAGCGCAAGCGCGATTGCGGCATCGGCGATGATCTCGGGCTCGATGCCATCCGCCATGCCGTCGGCCCAGGCCTCGTTCTGGTATTCCAGAGCGGCCTGCATCTTCTCGTGCACGATCATCTCGTCGATATCGTTGAGAGTAGGTTCCATCAATCGGTCCATGCGCGGCATTCAGTTCTTACTGCACTGTTAACGAGCTTAGCAGCCTTTTCCCAAAACGGCACTGGCTGCTGCGAAAACAGGTTAATTAAACGCTAATTTCCAAATCTCGCGGTAATTTCCGTAGCGAGTGTTGCACCTTCGTTACGGTATCTCTCTTCTGCGACAACCGCCGAGTCGGTGCAAGCCGTATAGATCGCTGCAAAGGAGCGGTATCCACGGTTGAACGCGGCCGTCAGCTTTTCCTGCCGCTTCGGCTCGTTCGCCGCCTCGAGCTCGATCAGGCGCTGCATGGAGGCGCGCCAGTTGTCCTCCGGCTTGCCGGTGCACAGATTGCGCAGGTAATGCACCGCGCCGAGGATTTCCGAGAGCCGTTCCAGCCGCTCGTCATAGGGGGCGGGCTTGGCCTCGACGGCTGGCGTGGCGGCCTCTTCCTTTGCCTTGTCGCCCTTCGCCTTGTCGCCCTTCGCCTCCTGGGCAAGGGCCGGGCCGGAAAGGGCAAGACCGGAAAGTGCGGGGCCGAAAAGCGCGGGAGCCGAAAGGGCAAGGCCGCAGAGAAGGGCGAGACGGGCAAGCCTCATGCGCTGCGCCCGAGACGTTCGGTCTCCAGCCGCACGATGCATTCGCGCACGCTGTCGGGCGCCGGCAGCTTCTCGATTTCCGCCGCGGTGAACCAGCCGAGGCCCGCCGCATCGTCGGCGGCGACCGCGACGGCCGTCGCGTCGGCCTTCACCTTGAAGACGGAAAGAAGAAAGGAGGGGCTGCCGGGGCCGTCCTCGCGGCCGGACAGGTGATAGGTGGCAAAGAGCAGCGGCTTTTCCCCGCGAATGCCGGTTTCTTCCTCCAGTTCGCGCAGCGCCGTCTGCGCCGGTGTCTCGCCCTCTTCGCCGCGCCCGCCGGGAAAGGCATACATCGCATCCGACGGCGGCTTGCTGCGCAGCACGAGCAGGTAGCGCCCGTCGCGCTCGAGAATGGCGGAGGAGGCGGGCTGGGGCGTCTTCGATTTCTTCATCGCGGTCCGGTTCGGTTGCGCTTCATTGACCCCTTATAGGCAAAGTGCGATGACGACGCCATGTGTGGACGCTTCGCATTGCTGGCCAAGGCCGATCTCCTGCGCGAGTTCCTCGATGTCGTGAACATGGAGGATCCGCCGGCGCGCTACAATATCGCCCCGACGCAGCCCATCCTCATCGTCGTCGCCGGCGAGAAGCAGGCGCCGGGCAGCAACCTGCCGGAGCGCAGGGCCATGCTGGTGCGCTGGGGCTTCATGCCGGGCTGGGTGAAGGATCCGCGCGATTTTCCGCTGCTCATCAATGCCCGCGCCGAAACGGCGATCGAGAAGGCCTCCTTCCGCGCCGCCATGCGCCACCGGCGCATCCTCGTGCCGGCCTCCGGCTTCTTCGAATGGCGGCGGACGGAGGAAAAGGGTGGCAAGGCGCAGGCCTATTTCATTCGCCCGAAGAAGGGCGAGATTGTCGCCTTTGCCGGGCTGATGGAGACCTGGTCCTCGGCGGACGGGTCCGAGGTCGATACCGGCGCCATTCTGACCACGGCCGCCAACAACGACATTTCCCGCATCCACGACCGCATGCCGGTCGTCATCCGCCAGCAGGATTTTTCGCGCTGGCTCGATTGCAAGACGCAGGAGCCGCGCGACGTGACGGACCTGATGAGGCCCATCGACGACGGCTTCTTCGAGGCGATCCCCGTTTCCGACAGGGTCAACAAGGTCGCCAATATGGGGCCGGAGATCCTGAAGGCGGTGGAAGAACGCGCCGAGGAGGCGCCGCCGAAAAAGAACAAGGGCGCTGACGCGCCCCCTTCCTCCGATCAGCTTTCGCTTTTCTAGCCTATTCGTAGAGAGACTGAAGCACGGCCGGGATGTCGCGCTTGCGGCGCGTGTCGGCGGCCTTGATCTCGGGCTTGCACTGGGTCGCGGCCACGACGGCGCGCAGGCCGAGCGGCTTGTAGCGGGCCTGAAGGTTTTCGTTGGCGGCGGCAGGCTGCTGCTGCGGCTGTTTCTTTGCGGTGGGCATTGTCACTCTCCTGAAGTGTCTTTCATTGAGCGGCCCCGTCTGATTCCCCCGGTTGCCACCCCCAATGAGCTATGCGTTTACAGACGCCTTTCGGCCAAATTCTGCTCAAATTTTGATCGCTCTGCGGCGAAGGGTCGAATTGCGGGATTTGACGATCACCAATTGTGACCGGTGCACATCTTGCTTGCCGTCATCCGCCGCTCCTTCTTGCACGATGCGGATGCGGCGCCTGTCTCCGGGGTAACAGTCCGCACCGTCACGATTTTCGCGCGCGCAGGCGCCCGCCCGCTTGACCACGGCCCCGCGCGGCGCGATAAAGCAGGCCATGAAAACGGTACTCTGCATTCGCCGGAGCATTATTCGCTAGCGCACGCGCTGGCCCGGCCGTTTTCGTCCCCCAAAATCCCCGGATGACAACGACCCGGCCAGCCGGGTGCACGCATTTTGGGAGATTCCTATGGCCGAAAAACCGGTCCTGACGCTGTACAACACGCTCACGCGCTCGAAGGAGGCCTTTGCCCCCATCGATCCCGACAATGTGCGCATGTATGTCTGCGGCCCGACGGTCTACGACTTCGCGCATATTGGCAATGCGCGGCCGGTCATCGTCTTCGACGTGCTGTTCCGCCTGCTGCGCGACCTCTACGGCGCGGGCCACGTCACCTATGCCCGCAACATCACCGACGTCGACGACAAGATCAACGCCCGGGCGCTGCGCGACTTCGGCGGCGAGATCGCGGACGGTTCCCTGTCGCTCAACGAGGCGATCCGCCGCGTGACCGAGAAGACGGCGAACCAGTTCCATGCCGACATCGTCGCGCTCGGCGCCATGCCGCCGACCTACGAGCCGCGCGCCACCGAATTCGTGCAGCCGCGCGGCGATGGCAAGGTCGACATGATCACGCTGATCCTGCGCCTCATCGAGCGCGGCCATGCCTATCAGGCCGGCGGCGAGGTGCTGTTCGACACCCAGTCGATGGCCGATTACGGCGATCTGTCCAAGCGCAACCTCGACGAACAGCAGGCCGGTGCCCGCGTCGTCGTCGATGCGCACAAGAAGAACCCCGGCGATTTCGTGCTGTGGAAGCTCTCCTCGCCGGAAGAGCCCGGCTGGGACAGCCCCTGGGGCCCAGGCCGCCCGGGCTGGCACATCGAGTGCTCGGCCATGAGCTGCGCCCTGCTGGGCGAGCGCTTCGACATCCATGGCGGCGGCATGGACCTGCAGTTCCCGCACCATGAGAACGAGATCGCTCAGTCGCGTTGCGCCCATGGCACCAAGGTCATGGCGAATGTCTGGATGCACAACGGCTTCCTGCAGGTCGAGGGCCGCAAGATGTCGAAGTCGGAGGGCAACTTCTTCACCATCGCCGAGCTGCTGCACGAGGAAAAGTTCGGCGGCCGCAAATGGCCGGGCGAGGTGCTGCGTCTTGCCATGCTGATGACGCATTACCGCGAGCCGATCGACTTCTCCATCAAGCGGCTGGAGGAGGCCGAGCGCCTGCTCGCCAAGTGGCCGGCCGGCGGTAATCCGGCCGAGGGGCGGGTGGATGCCAGCGTCCTGACGCCGCTTCTCGACGACCTCAACACCGTGGGCGCGGTGCAGGCGCTGCATGCGCTTGCCCAATGCGCCAATGCCGACCCGCTGATGCTGCCGGTCTTTGCCGCCAGCGCCGAGCTTCTCGGCGTGCTGCCGAAGAAGGCCGAGGTGTCCAGGGCGCTGGAGGAGAGCATCGACGCGCTCATCCAGCTTCGCCTGGAAATGCTGAAGGCGAAGAACTTCACCGAGGCCGACCGTCTGCGCGACGAACTGTCGGGCAAGGGCATCCAGCTCAAGGACGGCAAGGACCCGGCGACGGGCGAGCGCATCACGACCTGGGAGGTGAAGCGGTAACGTTGTCCCCGGTCAAGGGATGGCCTATGCTTCGGCATAGGCCATCGTGAATGGAGGTTTGCCATGAATGCGAGAGCGAAGGAAATGCCCGAGGCGGTGCAGGAGCGGGAGGTGAAACTCTTCCGCAACGGCCGCAACCAGGCCGTCCGCATTCCCGTGGAGTTCGAACTCCCGGGAAACGAAGCCGTCATGCGGAAGGAGGGCGACCGCCTCATCATCGAGCCGAAGCACCGGAAGATGGGGCTCGCCGCCCTGCTGGCGACGTTCGAGCCCTGGGAGGGTGACTTTCCGGACCTGGACGAGCGGCAGCCGCCACCGGAGGATGTCGACCTGTGACCGCGTTCCGCTACATGCTCGATACCAACGTCATCTCGGACATGGTCCGCAATCCCGATGGTTTGGCCGCCCGCCGAGTCTCCTCGCTCGACGACGATGCGCTGTGCACCAGCGCCATCGTTGCGTCCGAGCTTCGTTATGGCTTGCGCAAGAGCGGAGCCGTCGCGCTCGCGCGCCGCGTGGAGGCCGTGCTGGGGGAGATGGAAATACTCTCCTACGATGCGCCCGTGTCCTTCGCCTATGCGCAGGCGCGCAGCACGCTGGAGAAGAAGGGGCAGCCGATCGGTGCCACCGATCTTTTCATCGCCGCCCATGCCCTTTCGCTCGACCTGACGCTCGTCACCGCCAATGTTCGCGAATTCTCCCGCGTCGAGGGCCTCAAGGTGGAGAACTGGCTGGAGGATGCGCCATGACCACGCCCTTCTATACCGGCGGCTGCCAGTGCGGCGCGGTGCGCTTCCATGTCGAGGGCGCGCTGGGCGACGCCTCGGTCTGCCATTGCCGCATGTGCCAGAAGGCGAGCGGCAATTTCTACCTGCCGCTCGTCTCCGTCGGCGCGGCAAGGCTCACCTGGACGCGCGGCGCGCCGAAGCGCTTCCGCTCCTCCAACCACGGCTATCGCGGCTTCTGCGGCGATTGCGGCACGCCGCTGACCTATGAGGCGCCGGATGGCGTGGCGCTGACCATCGCCGCCTTCGACGACCCGGCCGAGATCGCGCCCCGCATCCAGTGGGGCATCGAGGCGAAGCTGCCCTATGTCGATGCGATCCCCGGCCTGCCGGGCGAGGATACCATGGCCGACCAGGAGGCCGCGTCCTTCCTGGCCGATCTCGTCTCCTACCAGCATCCCGACCACGACACGGACATATGGCCGCCGGAGCGCACGCCATGAGCATCTCGCGCATCTATACCGGCGGCTGCCAGTGCGGCGCGGTGCGCTACCGCGTGGAAGGCACGCTCAGCGATCCGCATCTGTGCCATTGCCGCATGTGCCAGAAGGCGGCCGGCAACTATTTCCTGCCGCTCGCCAATGCGCCGCGCGCCCGCTTTTCCATCACCCGCGGCACGCCGGGCTGGTTCCAGTCCTCCGAGATCGTGCGCCGCGGCTTCTGCGCCGCCTGCGGCACGCCGCTGTTCTACGATGCGCTTGCCGCCGACCATATCAATGTGACGCTCGGCTCGCTCGACGACCCCGACGATATCAGGCCCATCGCCCAGACGGGGGTCGAGGCGCGGGTCGTCTGGTTCCCGCAACTGCCGAAGCTGCCCGAGCACGAGAGCAACGAGGGCGAGGGCGGCGAGGCGCGCCATGTGACGATCCGCGACTCGAACCGCCAGCACCCCGATTACGACACCGACCACTGGCCACCGGAGGACGCGCCATGAGCGATCCCCGGCCGGACCTCGGCTTTCCCCGCAAGTGGCTCTATCTCATCGCCGGCAAGCTGGTCCTCATCACCGCCGTGGTGATCGCCGTCGTCGTCTATTCCTCGTATCGCTGAAGGAGCATGTCATGACAGAGCAGGATAAGGTCAGAACCGGCGGCTGCCAGTGCGGCGCCGTGCGTTTCCGCATCAAGGGCGGCCTCGGCCGTCCGTCGATCTGCCATTGCCGCATGTGCCAGAAGCAGTTCGGCGGCTTCTTCGGCCCGCTCGTCACCGCCAAGGGCGAGACGGAATGGACGCGCGACGAGCCGACCTATTTCCAGTCCTCGATCAATATCGCCCGCGGCTTCTGCAAGCAGTGCGGCACGCCGCTGGCCTACAAGCATCCGGGCGGGCTGGAGATCGCCATCGGCGCCTTCGACGACCGCAGCGATCTCGCCCCGCAGAGCCAGGTCAATTACGACGCGCGCCTGCCCTGGGTGGAGACGATCTTCGCCGCCCCCGTCCATGACGACCCGGACTATTACAGCCAGCAGGAAAAGATCATTTCCTTCCAGCATCCCGACCACGAAACCGAAAACTGGCCTGCCCACGGATTGAAATTATGAGTGAAGCCCTGCGCACCCTCTATCCCGAGATCGAACCCTATGCGTCCGGCCATCTCGATGTCGGCGACGGGCATTCCATCTACTGGGAGCGCGCCGGCACGCCGGGCGCAAAGCCGGCGGTGTTCCTGCATGGCGGGCCGGGCGGCACGATTTCACCGAGCCATCGCCGGCTGTTCGACCCGAAACTCTACGACGTGACGCTGTTCGACCAGCGCAGCTGCGGCAAGTCCACGCCGCATGCCGGGCTGGAGGCCAACACGACCTGGCACCTCGTCGCCGATATCGAGCGGCTGCGCGAAATGGCCGGCGCGGAAAAGTGGCTGGTCTTCGGCGGCTCCTGGGGGTCGACGCTGGCGCTCGCCTATGCGCAGAAACACCCCGAGCGCGTGTCCGAGCTGGTGCTGCGCGGCATCTACATGCTCACCAAAGCCGAGCTCGACTGGTACTACCAGTTCGGCGTCTCGGAAATGTTCCCGGACAAGTGGGAGCGTTTCGTCGCGCCCATTCCGCCGGAGGAGCGCCACGAGATGATGCAGGCCTATTACCGGCGCCTGACGGGCGCCGACAAGGCGACGCGCATCGCCGCCGCCAAGGCCTGGAGCCTGTGGGAAGGCGAGACGATCACGCTCCTGCCGGAACCTGCCACTAGCGGCCGGTTCGGCCAGGACGATTTCGCCGATGCCTTCGCGCGCCTGGAAACGCATTTCTTCGTCAATGCCGGCTGGCTGGACGAGGGGCAACTGCTGCGCGACGCCTATAAGCTGAAGGGCATTCCGGGCGTCATCGCCCATGGCCGCTACGACATGCCGTGCCCGGCCAAGAACGCCTGGGCCCTGCACAAGGCCTGGCCCGACGCGGAATTCTTCCTCGTCGAAGGGGCGGGGCACGCCTATTCCGAACCCGGCATTCTCGACCGGCTGATCTATGCGACGGACCGGTTCGCCGGGAAAGTCTGAAGGAGCGCCCCTCATTCTTTCCCCGCAGGCGGGGAGAGGCGGCCACAGCCGGACGAGGGGCGATTGGAAGCATAAGGACCGTTCCCAGGGAGGGAACAGATGACGAAAGACCGTATCTACCTTTTCGACACCACGCTGCGCGACGGCCAGCAGACCCCCGGCATCGACTTTTCCGTCGAGGACAAGATCGCCATTGCCGGCATGCTGGACGACTTCGGCATGGACTATGTCGAGGGCGGCTATCCCGGCGCCAATCCGACGGATACGGCCTTCTTCTCGAAGAAACGCACCGGCCGCGCCAGGTTCACCGCCTTCGGCATGACGAAGCGCGCCGGCGTTTCCGCCTCCAACGATCCCGGCCTTGCCGCGCTGCTCGATTCCAGGAGCGATGCGATCTGTCTCGTCGCCAAGAGCTGGGACTATCACGTGCGCGTCGCGCTCGGCTGTTCCAACGAGGAGAATCTCGAAAGCATCGCCGAATCCGTCAAGGCGGTCGTCGCCTCCGGCCGCGAGGCGATGGTCGACTGCGAGCATTTCTTCGACGGCTACAAGGCCAATCCGGATTATGCGCTGGCCTGCGCCACCACGGCCCATGCCGCCGGCGCGCGCTGGGTGGTGCTGTGCGACACCAATGGCGGCACGCAGCCCCTGGAAGTGCAGGCGATCGTGCGGGCGGTGATCGCGGCCGGCGTGCCGGGCGACCATCTCGGCATCCATGCCCATAACGACACCGGCCAGGCCGTCGCCAATTCGCTGGCCGCCGTCGAGGCGGGCGTGCGCCAGATCCAGGGCACGCTGAACGGCATCGGCGAACGCTGCGGCAACGCCAATCTCGTCACGCTCATCCCGACGCTGGCGCTGAAGGAAGCCTATAATGCGCGCTTCGAGATCGGCATCGACGCCGATCGGCTGACCGGCCTCACCAAGCTCGCGCATACATTCGACGAACTCCTGAACCGTTCGCCCGACCATCAGGCGCCCTATGTCGGCGCCTCCGCCTTCGCCACCAAGGCCGGCATCCACGCCTCGGCCCTTCTCAAGGATCCGCGCACCTACGAGCATGTCACGCCGGAAAGCGTCGGCAACCTGCGCAAGGTCATGGTCTCGGACCAGGGCGGCAAGGCGAATTTCATCAATGCGCTGAAGCTGCGCGGCATCACCGTCGCCAAGGACGATCCGAAGCTCGACCGGTTGATCCAGATCGTCAAGGAGCGCGAGGCGACGGGCTATGCCTATGAGGGCGCGGATGCGAGCTTCGCGCTGCTCGCCTACCGCACGCTCGGCACAGTGCCGGACTTCTTCCATGTCGACAGTTTCCGCGTGATGGTCGAGCGCCGCTACGACGTCAACGGCCAGCTCAAGACGGTGTCGGAAGCCGTGGTGAAGGTGGTGGTCGACGGCGAGACGATGATGTCGGTGGCCGAGGGCCACGGTCCGGTCAACGCGCTCGATCTTGCGCTGCGCAAGGACCTCGGCAAGTACCAGGCCGAGATCGCCGACCTGGAACTGGCGGACTACAAGGTGCGTATCCTCAACGGCGGCACCGAGGCCATCACCCGCGTGCTCATCGAATCCACGGATGCCTCGGGCGCCCGCTGGTGGACGGTCGGCGTGTCCGACAATATCATCGACGCCTCCTTCCAGGCGCTGATGGATTCGATCGTCTACAAGCTCCTGAAGAACCGTGGCGAGGCCGGGCGGGTGGCGGCGGAATAGGGCGGCAAGTTTCAGGCCGCTACAAGGCGGCAAGGTTCAACCCCGCTCATTCATCCCTTCACCGGAATGAATTGGTGCATTCACGGCCGTTGGAGTATTTCGTCGGAAAATCCGAGACATCGACGGGAAATGACACCATGGCCGACGCAAATTCCTCCAGCGGCCCCCAGTCCGGCGATTCGCCGCGCGGTTTCGCCTTCGCCCTGACGGCCTATGTGCTGTGGGGCTTCCTGCCCTTCTTCATGAAGGCGGTGGCGCATATTCCCGCGCCCGAAGTGGTGGCGCACCGTATCGTCTGGTCGGTGCCGCTCGCCGGCCTCGTGCTGATCTGGCTCGGCCGCACCTCCGAGGTGAAGGTCGCGCTGCGCTCGCCGCGCATGATCGCCATGGCGACGCTGACGGCCACCCTGATCACCATCAACTGGGGCATCTATGTCTGGGCCATCGGCGCCGGCCGGGCCATCGAGACGGCGCTCGGCTATTACATCAATCCGCTCTTCTCGATCTTCCTCGGCGCCGTGCTGCTGAAGGAAAAGCTCGACCGCGCGCAGATGGTGGCGATCGGCCTTGCCGTCATCGCGGTCGGCATTCTCGCCTACGATGCCGGCGGCCTTCCCTGGGTTTCGCTGAGCCTGTGCATGTCCTGGGGCTTCTACGCCTTCTGCCGCAAGGCGCTGCCCATCGGGCCCAACCAGGGCTTCTTCCTGGAAGTGCTGCTGCTCAGCGTGCCGGCGCTCGGCTATATCGTCTGGCTGGAATCCTCGGGGCAGGGCCATTTCGGCGATACGGGCATGGCCGACGTCTTATGGCTGCTCGCCTGCGGCGTCGTCACCGCCATTCCGCTGATGATCTACGCCAATGGCGCGAAACTCCTCAGGCTCTCCACCATCGGCATCATGCAGTATATCGCGCCGACCATGATCTTCCTCATCGCCGTCTTCGCCTTCGGCGAACCCTTCGGCACGACGAAGCTCATCGCCTTCGCCTTCATCTGGGCGGCGCTGGTCATCTATTCCGGCGCGATGCTGCGCACGGCACGCGCCCGGCGCGTCGCGGCGGCCGAGCTGAAGCCGGCCGAATGACGCAGAAAGCCGCAGCCGAATAACGAAAAAAGCCGGAGGCGAGCCTCCGGCTTTTCTTTTCCCGAACAGGTCCGGCTCACAGCCGGGCGATGATCTCGGCTTCGCCCTCGCGATCGATCTGGCCGGCCCAGTGCTCCACCAGCGCGGCGACGATCTCTTCCGGATCGTCGATGACCAGCGGCTGGACGAGATGGGCGGTGTGAATGAAGCCCTCGTCGGCCATGTGGCGGATGAGCTTGAGCATCGGGTCCCAGAAGCCGCCGATATTGGCGAAGACCATCGGCTTGCGGTGGCGGCCGAGCTGCGCCCAGGTCATCACCTCGACGATTTCCTCCAGCGTGCCGATGCCGCCCGGCAGCGCCACGAAGGCGTCGGCACGGTCGAACATCTTGTGTTTGCGCTCGTGCATGTCGGGCGTGATGATCAACTCGCTGAGCTGGCCCAGCGAATGACGGGTGGCCTCCATATCCACGAGGAATTGCGGTATGATGCCGGTCACGCGGCCGCCATGCGAAAGCACGCCGCTGGCGACGGCGCCCATGATGCCCTTCGTGCCGCCGCCATAGACGAGGCGGAGGTGATTTTCCGCCATGGCCTTGCCGAGACGGCGCCCGGCATTGATGTAGGCGGAATCGCGTCCGGGCTGGGAGCCGCAGTAGACGCAGACGGATCGAATCGGCAGGGTTTGTTCGCTCATGGCGGGATTCAGCCACCCGGCCGGGAGCCCGTCAAGGATGATGACGGAAAAAGGCGGGCGGCAGGGGCCTGAACGCCGCCGGATGCTTGTGCAAGGCACCGGGAAAAGATAGCAGTTTCCCAGGGATTTCCCGGGAAACCGGGGCAAAGAGAGATTCGATGATGAAGAACAAGACCGGCCTTGTGGCTCTGATCGTGCTGGCGGTGGCGACGCTGCTCATGGTTTTCTTCGTGTTGCCCGGCATGAACAAGGACAAGCCGGAGCAAACGCCGGCGACGGCGCTGCTCGACAAGCCGGCCGAAGGCGGTGGCGAGACCACGACGGCCGACGGCAAGCAGGCCCGCGCGACGCCCGGCGAAGCGACGCCTGGCGAGGCGACCGCTGAGGGCGAAAAGCCCGCCGCCGAAGGCGAGGCCGCCGCCACGCAGCAGGCGTCCGCCGATGCCGCGCAGCAGACCGCCGCGGAAACGGCCAAGGCCGCGACCGATCCGGCCGCCGGCTGGGTGACGCCCGCCTTCGATCTTCTCCGCGTCGAGCCGGACGGTTCCACGGTCATTGCCGGCCGCGGCCAGCCGAACACCAAGCTTGAGATCAAGAACGGCGAGACGGTCGTCGCGACCGCCGATATCGGCCCCGAAGGCGATTTCGCCGCCGTGTTCGACCAGCCGCTGGCCGCCGGCGACTATCAGCTGACGCTTGCGACCAAGGACGACAAGGGCGCCTCGAAGACCTCCGAAGAGGTCGCGACCGTCTCCGTGCCGAAGGACGGCACCGGCGAACTGCTCGCCATGGTGTCCAAGCCCGGCGAGGCGAGCCGCCTGATCACCGTTCCGGAAACGGTCGCGAAGGCGGCGGGCGCCGCGGTTGAAACCGCGCAGAAATCCGTCGACCAGCCGGCCGGCGAAACGGCCTCCGCGACCAGCGGGACGGCTTCCGCCACGACCGAGACGAAGACTGCCGAAACGGCGGACGCCGCCAAGATGACCACCGAGGCGGCTGCCGTTGCGGGCGATGCCGGCACGGCGCAGGTCCGCGTGTCCGCCGTCGAACTGGAAGGCAAGCGCATGTTCATCGCCGGCACGGCCAAGCCCGGCGCGCTGGTGCGCATCTATGCCGACGACACGCTGGTGGGCGAGGCGAAGGCGGACGACCAGGGCCGCTACGTCGCCGACGGCACCATCGACCTTTCCGTCGGCCGCCACACGGTGCGCGCCGACGTCATGAGCCCTGACGGCAGCAAGGTCGACCTGCGCGCTTCCGTGCCCTTCGATCGGCCGGAAGGCGAGCAGGTCGCCGTGGTGGCGCAGGACAATGCCACTGCCGATACCGGCCCGGCGCTCGGCCTCATCGGCGGCGGCACCTTCGACAAGCTGCGCGGCGAGGCCGACAAGGCGATCGCGCTGCTGAAGGGCCTCTATGCGAACGGCCGCCTGCCGAGCGTCGAGGAACTGGCCGCGGCCCGTTCCGCGACGGAAATCGCGCTGAAGTCGCTCGCCGAGTTCAAGCCCGGCGAAGAAGAGGGCGAGGCTGCCCGCGCCATGGCGGCCAAGGCTTCGGCCGCTGCCGCCTCGGCGCTTGCCCGCCTGCACGCGCTGCCGGCCGATGCCGGCGCCGTGGGCGAAGCGCTCGGCTCCATCGAGACCGCCGTCGCCGACGCGCTCGCGCCGGCCATCGAGAAGGCGGAAGCCGTTGTCGGCAACGTCACCGCCGCCGCCGACACCTCCATCGAGGGGCTGGCCGCGCAGGCGACCGCGCTCCAGCAGCAGTTCGTCGGCCTGTTCTCCGACGGCCGCAACGCGACGACGGCGGAAATCCAGACCGCGCGCACCGCGCTCGAAGGCGTGCTGAAGGGCATTGCCGGCTTTGCCGCCCCGGCCGATACGGCCGCGGATGTCTCCGCCGCCATCGAGAAGCTGAAGGGCTGGGCGTCCACCGCGCTCGCGCGCCTTGCCGCCGTGCCCGCGGGCGCCGGCAAGGAAGCCTACCAGCAGGCGCTCGTCGCGCTCGAGGGCATGCCCTCGCTGAGCGCGGCGGCCAGTGCCGTGGCGACCGCCGGTTCGGCGACAAGCGAAAGCACGGCAAACGAAAGCACGACGACGCAGAACGCCGTGAGCGAAGGCAACGGGCAGGCCGCGGCGACGGGCGAGGGCGGCACCGCCGCTTCCGGTTCCGCCGCGACGTCCGGCGAGGCCGTGGCCGAGGAGCCGGAAACGGTCGAGCAGGCGCCCCTCCAGGCGAGCAAGACCTCGGTCATCATCCGCCGCGGCGACACGCTGTGGCAGATCTCCCGCCGCATCTACGGCAAGGGCGTGCGCTACACGACGATCTACCTCGCCAACGAGGACCAGATCAACGACCCGGACCGCATCATCCCCGGCCAGGTCTTCGGCGTGCCGGACAAGACCTCGGAGAGCGATGCCGAGGCGGAACAGATGCACCGCAAGCACGTGCGTGGAAATTGACGGCTGTTATTTCCTGCCGGCCGTTGCGAAACGGCCGGCAAAATCCTATCTCCGCGAAGCGGCGCCCCACCGGGCGCCGTATTTTCATTCAGGCGATCCGGTGACGCGCGAGCGCGCATGAACCAGACATGAGGCCGGGCGCTCGCCCGGCGGAGACCATCGTGGCAACGACGACGAAGAAGACGGTTTCGGCCGACAGCGGCAAACTCCTCCATACGCTGGTCAATCTCTGGCCCTATATGTGGCCCTCCGACCGGCCGGACCTGAAGATGCGCGTCGTCTGGGCCTCGCTCTTCCTGCTGGCCTCGAAGATCGTGCTGCTGCTGGTGCCCTATTTCTTCAAATGGGCGACCGATGCGCTGAACGACAAGCCCGATGCCGTCGGCCTGCTGCCGACCTTCCTGCTCGGCGCCGTCATGCTGGTGCTGGCCTATAACGGCGCGCGCATCCTGCAGGCCGGCCTCAACCAGCTGCGCGACGCGCTCTTTGCCAGCGTCGGGCAATATGCCGTGCGCCAGCTCGCCTATCGCACCTTCGTGCACCTGCACCGCCTGTCGCTGCGCTTCCATCTGGAGCGGCGCACCGGCGGCCTGTCGCGCGTCATCGAGCGCGGCACCAAGGGCATCGAGACCATCGTGCGCTTCACGATCCTCAACTCCGTGCCCACCTTCATCGAATTCCTCTTGACCGCCGCCGTCTTCTGGCAGGGCTACGGGCTGCAATACCTGCTCGTCACCGCCGCCACCGTCTGGCTCTACATCTGGTTCACGGTCCGGGCGAGCGACTGGCGCATTTCCATCCGCCGCTCGATGAACGACAGTGACACGGAGGCCAACACCAAGGCCATCGACTCGCTGCTCAACTTCGAGACCGTCAAGTATTTCGGCAACGAGGAGATGGAGGCGAGGCGCTTCGACCAGTCCATGGAGCGCTACGAGAAGGCCGCGACGCAGGTCTGGACCTCGCTCGGCTGGCTGAACTTCGGCCAGGCGCTGATCTTCGGCGTCGGCATGGCGATCATGATGGCGATGTCGGCGCTGGCCGTGCAACGCGGCGAGCAGACGGTCGGCGACTTCGTCTTCATCAATGCGATGCTGATCCAGCTCGCCATCCCGCTCAACTTCATCGGTTTCGTCTACCGCGAAATCCGCCAGGGCCTGACGGATATCGAGCAGATGTTCGACCTGCTCGAAGTGGAGCAGGAAGTGCAGGACAAGCCCGGCGCCAAGGACCTCGTCGTCGCCGACGGCGCGATCTCCTTCAAGGACGTGCATTTCGCCTATGACCCGGCGCGGCCGATCCTCAAGGGCATTTCCTTCGATGTGCCGGCCGGCAAGACCGTCGCCGTCGTCGGCCCCTCGGGGGCGGGCAAGTCGACGCTCTCGCGCCTGCTCTACCGTTTCTACGACGTGCAGGAGGGTGCGATCACCGTCGACGGGCAGGACGTGCGCGACGTCACGCAGAAGAGCCTGCGCAAGGTGATCGGCATGGTGCCGCAGGACACCGTGCTCTTCAACGACACCATCGCCTACAACATCCGCTACGGCCGGCCCGGCGCGAGCGACGCGGAGGTTTCCGCCGCCGCCGAGGCCGCGCAGATCGGTCCCTTCATCCACCAGCTGCCGGAAGGCTTCAAGGCGATGGTCGGCGAACGCGGCCTGAAGCTGTCGGGCGGCGAGAAGCAGCGCGTCGCCATCGCCCGCACCATCCTGAAGAGCCCGCCGATCCTCATCCTCGACGAGGCGACCTCGGCGCTCGACACCCGCACGGAGCAGGAAATCCAGGCCGCGCTCGACGTGGTCTCGAAGAACCGCACCACGCTCGTCATCGCCCACCGCCTCTCCACCGTCATTTCCGCCGACGAGATCATCGTGCTGAAGGACGGCGGGATCGCCGAACGCGGCACGCATGGCGAACTCATGCAGCGCGACGACGGCCTCTATGCCTCCATGTGGAACCGCCAGCGCGAGGCCGTGCAGGCCGAGGAACGGCTGAAGCAGGTGCGCGAGAGCGACGACCTCGGCATCGTCACGCGCGGCGCGCCGGCGGCGGAGTGATCATTCGGCCGGGGCGGCGAAGAGGATCAGGTTGCCGTCCGGGTCGCTGAGGATGAAGTTCCGCGCGCCCCAGGGCTGGGTCTTCAGCGGCAGGTGGAAGGAAACGCCCGCCGCCTGATAATCGAGGAAGAGCTGCTTGATCGCCGCCGCGCTCTCAAGGGGGATCGCGGCCGAAAGCAGCTCCGCGCGCGCCCTGACATCGCCGACGAAGACGGGCTCGTTCACCAGCCGCAGGCAGAGCCGGGCGCTGTCGCGTGCAACGACGCCATAGTAGGGCGGTTCGCCATAGGTGAAATCAACCGCAAAGCCGAGGCTTTGCGTGAAGAAGGCAAGGGATGCGGCAAAGTCGGTGACGTAGAGCACCGGCTCCGCACCGCCGAGCACGGGGCCGGTCGTCGTTCTTTCGGGGGAAGGGGTCATGCCTGCTGCTCCTGAGACGAGCGCCTGCCAATCGGAAAAGCCGTTCTGCCGGGCGACGAGCGTCTGCGCATCGCCGAGCGTGAACGGGGCATCGAGGATCGCACGGTCGGTCTGATCCTTGAAACGGGGCAGGGCCGCGCGCAGGACCGCCGCCACCGGATGGTGCCGTTCGCGGTGCCAGCGCAGATATTGCTTGGCCTGCTTCCTGAGGTTTTCGAGATTTGGCATGGGCGCTATGAGGGTTTCGGTCGTAGGTGGGCATTGCCCCTTCGGCCCGTGCCGATGCGCCCTACAGCAACGGTGAAAGTCTGCGCGCGGCGGTGGACGGTGTCAAGACGATGTCCTGCCGGCACCGGCCGGCGGAACCCCGCGGAGCCCTGCCTCATTGCTATCCACGACGCCGCCGCCACGATACCGCCTCTCTGCGGTCCTGGGGGCTAATCGCCGCGCCGCATTGCCCCGGCGGGCATTTCACGCTAGGTCCATGGCGTGAAATCATCAGGAGATGTCGGAAGATGAGTTTGGTCGATACGGTACGCAGCACCCTGGTGCCGATCCATCGGGAAGGCTGGAAGTTCGTGGCGATCTTTTTCGTCGTCTCGCTGCTCCTCGGTCTCCTGTGGACGCCGCTGATGTGGATCGGCTTCGTGCTGACCGCCTGGTGCGCCTATTTCTTCCGCGATCCCGAGCGCCTGACGCCGCAGGACGACGACCTCGTCATCAGCCCGGCGGACGGCCGCGTTTCGGCCATCGCCCTCGTGACGCCGCCGGCCGAACTCGAGCTTGGCGACCAGCCGATGCTGCGCATCTCGGTCTTCATGAACGTCTTCAACTGCCATGTGAACCGCGCGCCGATGCGCGGCCGCGTTTCGCGCGTCGCCTATCGCGCCGGCAAGTTCCTCAATGCCGATCTCGACAAGGCGAGCCAGGAGAACGAGCGCAACGGCCTCGTCATCGACAGCGCTCATGGCCGGATCGGCGTCGTGCAGATCGCCGGCCTCGTCGCCCGCCGCATCCTGTGCTGGACCGCCCTGAACGACAGCCTGGAAGCCGGCGAGCGCTTCGGCCTCATCCGTTTCGGCTCGCGTCTCGACGTGTTCCTGCCGGAAGGGGCCCAGCCGCGCGTCAGCCTCGGCCAGACGGCCATTGCCGGCGAAACGGTGCTGGCGGAGTTCGGCTCGGCCAAGGGACCGGTCGTCAGCCGCCGCGGTTGATCGCTCCGGCGATTGACCATTCGCAGCGGCGGCATATCTAAACATGGGACCGCTGCCGCAGACGAAAGAGAACGAAGCGAAAAGAGATGGACACGCCGTTTTCAAACGAAGAGCCGAATGGCTCGAACGACGACGAGGCTCGCGGCCCGCGCCTGCGCGAGATACCGCTGCGCATCATGATCCCGAATATCATCACGGTCCTCGCCATCTGCGCGGGCCTGACGGGCATCCGCCTTGCCTTCGAGAACCGCTATGAGCTGGCCGTCGGCATGGTGCTGCTCGCCGCCTTCCTCGACGGCATCGACGGGCGCATCGCCCGCCTGCTCAAGGCGACGTCGAAATTCGGCGGCCAGATGGATTCGCTGGCCGACATCGTCAATTTCGGCGTCGCGCCGGCGCTCGTGCTCTATGTCTTCATTCTCGATCAGGCGCGTTCCTTCGGCTGGATCGCCGCGCTGATCTACGCCATCGCCGCGGGCCTGCGCCTTGCGCGCTTCAACGTCATGGCCGAGCGCGAGACCAAGGCGAAGTGGCAGTCGGAATATTTCGTCGGCGTGCCGGCGCCGGCCGGCGCCATGCTGGTGCTGCTGCCGGTCTATCTCGGCTTCCTCGGCATCGCGCCGAGCCCGCTCTTCGCGTATCTGGCCGCCGGCTATACGATGGTGATCGGCTTCCTGCTCGTCAGCCGCCTGCCGGTCTGGTCCGGCAAGTCGGAAGGCAGCCGCATCCGCCGCGACCTCGTGCTGCCGTTCATCCTGCTCGTCGTCATCTATGTCGCGACGCTGATGAGTTTCACCTGGGAAACCATGGTGGTGACGGTCGTCGCCTATCTCGCGACCCTGCCGTTCGGCGCGCGCTCCTGGCAGCGCAAATATGGCGGCTGGACCGCGCCGGCGACGCATGGCGCAAGCGAGTTCCCGGAAGAGACCGACGGCCACTAGACCTGTCGTCCTTCGACCCATGCCGGTCTTCACATGGCGCTTGTCCGGCCTCCACGAAACGGCGACGAAGCCGATCCCGAAATGGCATCGGCTTCGTCGTGCTCAGCGGCCCGATCCATCTTGCCTGTAGCCTGTACCCGGCAACCCGGGTACCCGAAACGGCTGCGCGGACGGTCGGTCGCATTGAGGAATTCGTGGGCCACTCGTGCTCAGGATGCTCTGCCTGCCGCCCTCTCTGGGTGGCCATTCGACACATCTCCATTTTCGTCGGCTTCCGCGCGTTCCTCGCCCTCGTGCCGTAGGCTCATGAAGGAGACGAGTGCAGCGATAGCGGCAAGGAAGAGGGCGCTGGTGACGATGGTGCCGAGGCCGAATCCGCCATATTGGGCGGGCTGCGACAACAGATCGCCGAACGACGCACCCAAAGGCCTCGTCAGAATATAGACCAGCCAGAAGGCGAGGATCGGATCGAGGCCGAGGGCGAAATAGCCAAGGCTGAGCGAGACGATGATCATCCCGAACAGAATGCCGGTCGCCAGATAGCCGAGCGCGAATTTTTCCGCCACCAGATCGCCCGCCGCCGTGCCGAGCGCGAAGGTAAACAGGATGGCGAGCCAATAGAACGCCTCCCGCCGCCCGGTGAAGATCGAATGGATCGAAAGCGTTCCTTCCACGCGGAACCACAGGAGGAAGGTCGCCGCCAGGGCGATGGAGAAGGCGATCGTCGTCGCCAGCAGCGGCACCTGGAAATTATCGACGAGATTGTCGGTGATCAGGGTGCCGACGATGCTGATCAATACGACAGACAGCCAGTAGGCGGTCGGAACATATCTCTTCCGGGCGAACTGCCAGGCCAGGGCGGCTGCCAGAACGGCGGACATGAGCAGCGATGTCGCCGTAAGGCCCAGGCCCATCTGCACATTGAGATAGTCGGCCGCCGTCTCTCCCATGGTGACGGCCATCAGCTTGATGAGCCAGAAATCGGCGGTGACTCGGGGAACGCGATTGTAGGCGACGGTTGAGGTCATGGCGGATATCCTTGAATGAGCGATGCGGGCAGCCGGCCTGGAGCATTTCCAGCCGAAGCGGGACCGCTTCGGCGTCGGATAATGCTGTAGAAACAAAAAGATAAAGCATTTCCGGCGAACCGGATTTCACCGGAAATGCTCTAGGAAGCGGGCTTGTCCGGATGGTCGAGAGCCGCCATCAGGGCGGTGAGCGTCCCGTTGACGGCATCGGCCGACAGGTCGGGCTGGCGTAGCGCCTTCAGCGCGGCGTCGGAGGCGGCATCGATCGTGTTCCAGCCGTTCTGATCCAACGGACGGATTGCCGTCTCGGCCTGGTCCCACGCCGTTTCGTAGTCGGTGATGCGCTTTGCCGCCCCGGCGAGGTCTCCCTTGGCGGCAAGGCCCTGAACGTCGGCGACGATCGCCTTGAAGGAGGAAAGATCGCCAAGGTTCGCCGCCTGGGCGGGCACATTGCTGGCGTAGAGTTCAAATGCGGTGAAGGCCGCGGCCGGCGCGGCAATCAACGCGATGGCGAGAAGGATCTGTTTCATCGGCGGGTTTCCCTGAGTTGTCCTGAACAGGATTGACCTCCCGGGATTACGCCGCTTCAATTAGCTGAGAATTAGGGGGGCCTTCTTGGTCCCGTCGGCGACGGCCGGCCTGCGGCAAGTCTGTGCAGGCGCTCGGGTTTCGACTAGGTTCGGGACATGCGTGTTCTTGTGATCGAAGACGATGTCATGCTCGGCCAGGCCCTCGTGCGGGCCTTGGGCGATGCCGGCATGTCGGCGGACTGGGTCCGGGACGGGCAGACCGGCAGCGAAGCCGCCGCCGTCGGCGGTCATAGCCTCGTGCTGCTCGATCTCGGCCTTCCCGGCCGGTCGGGGCTGGAGATCCTGCGCGGCCTGCGCGGCGGGGGCGACAAGCGGCCCGTTCTGGTGATCACGGCCCGCGACGGCCTCGACGAGCGCGTCGCCGGGCTCGACCTGGGGGCGGACGACTATCTGGTGAAGCCATTCGAGGTGAAGGAACTGCTGGCGCGCATGCGCGCGGTGCTGCGGCGCCATGGCGGCCAGGCGACATCCGTACTCGCCACCCGTGAGATCGAACTTGATCTGTCGAGCCATGAGGTGCGCTATCGCGGGACCTGCGAAGTATTGCCGGCGCGCGAGTTCGCGCTGCTCCATTCGCTGCTGGAACGTCCCGGAGCCATTCTTTCCCGCAGCCAGCTCGAAGAACGGCTCTACGGCTGGGGCGAGGAGGTGGAAAGCAACGCGATCGATGTGCTCATCCATTACGTGCGGCGCAAGTTCGACAAGGACATCATCCGCAATATCAGGGGCGCCGGCTGGATGATCCCGAAATGACGGCGAAGCTGTCGATCCGTCGCACGGCCTTCCTGTGGCTAGCCGGCCTGATGGCCATCATCGGCGTCTGTGCGGCGGCGGCATCCTACGCCCTCGTTCAGAACGAGGCCGCCGATTTCCTCGACAATCAGTTGCGGCAGATCGCACTTTATGTCGGCCATGAGCGGTCGTCACCGGCAGCGAGCGCGGACAGCACCGCACGGTACGATCCCGAAGACGACCTGGTCGTTCAAGTCTGGGATTCGTCCGGCCGCGCGCTGCGGCAATCGCATCCCGCTGTCGAAATCCCCCGGCAACGGGCGACCGGTTTTACCGATATCGCGATCGACCAGGGCCATTGGCGCGTCTACACGCTGGTCGCGCCGGATCGAACGGTGCAGATCTCCCAGGATAGGACCGTCCGGCAGGAACTCGCCACCAGTGCGGCGCTGCAGGCGGCGCTCCCGATCATCGTTCTCATTCCCCTTTCCCTGCTGACATTGGGCTGGATCATCGATCGGATCATGGCGCGGCTCAACCGCCTGGCCGGTACGGTCGCCATGTGGGACACCACGGCGGATGTCCCGGTTCCGACCGGCGAGGTGCCCGCCGAAGTCATTCCGTTCGTCAGCGCGATCAATCTCTTGCTCGCGCGGCTTCATGCCCTGTTGGATCGCCAGCGGCAGTTCATTTCGGATGCGGCCCATGAATTGCGCACCCCGCTCGCGGCCTTGCAGATTCAGATCGACAACCTGCGCCATGACGATCGGGACGGCCGGTTTTCCGAGCGCCTGGCCGAGCTCGATGCAGGGATCGGCAGGGCCACCGCCCTTGTCGGAAAGCTCTTGCGGTTGGCGCGGTATGATGCCCGGGAAGCAGCGCCGGCGCCGCAGCCCATCGATCTCGTGCGGTTGGCGATCGATACGGTCGCGCGTCTGACCCCCTTGGCCGAAAGCCGGAACATCGACCTCGGCATCACCCGGCAGGACAAGGCGGTTGCGATGGGTGCGCTGGCCGATTTCCAAATCGTCCTCGACAACCTGGTGGAAAACGCCGTGCGCTATACCCCGCCGGGCGGAATCGTTGACGTTGCGGTGCGCGTTGCCGAACGGGACGTCCATATCGAGGTCAGCGATACCGGCCCCGGCATCGCGCAGGACGACATGCCGCGTATCTTCGAGCGGTTCTTCCGGGCAGGAGCCCAGGACAGCGAGGGAAGCGGCCTGGGATTGGCAATCGCGAAGGCGGCGGCCGACAGGCAGGGCGCAGAGCTCACGCTCGCCATGCGCGCGGATGGGCCCGGTCTCGTCGCCCGCTTCCGGGTTCTGCCGGTTTCGGGCAGCGTGCCGCCCTGATCGGCCGGGATGTTTCCGGCCGACGCGGCCCGCCGCCATCACATCCGCGTGAGCTTTCCAAAAGCCCCGTTCACGACCGTGGACGGGGCTTGATTTTTTATTGCAGGTCGACTAACTAGCGAGCAAATAGATAGTAAGCTAATTATACCCGAGCTAGCAAGATGACCATGACCGATCCGCGCGAGCGCATTCTCGACGACCTCTCCCGTGTCCAGCGCAAGATGCGCGCCCTGTTCGATGCCCGCGTGAAGGAGAGGGGGCTGACGCTGCCGCGCGCCCGGGCCCTGCTGATCCTCGGCCGCGGGGCGCAGCTCAACCAGCGGGAACTGGCCGACGAACTCGACATCGAGACGCCGACGCTGGTGCGCCTGCTCGACGGCATGGAGAAGCAGGGCTTCATCGAGCGCCAGTCCGTGGAAGGCGACCGCCGCGCCAAGCAGATCGTCATGACCGTCTATGGCGCGAAGGTCGCCGAGGAGGTGCTGGATCTGGCCCGGTCGCTGCGCGCCGATGTGCTGAAGAGCATTTCCGCCGGCGACATGGCGACCACCGTCAAGGTCTTCGGCGCCATGGCCGACAATATCGCCCAGAGCTGTCGGGAAAGCGTCGACGCATGAGCACGGTCCCCGCCACCGGCTCCCGCGAAGCGGAGGACGAGCCGGCAGAGCTGCCGGCGGAACAGCCGGCCGCCCCATCGCCGGCCGCCCCGCCGCCTCCGCCGCCCGTCGCACCCTCCCGCGCCGCCGCCTGTATCGCCGCCTCCACCCTGCTCGCCCTGACGCAGGGCTTCGGCATGAACCTCGTCGCCGCCAACATTCCCCAGCTCCAGGGGCCGTTCGGCGCCACCAGCGCCGAAGCCGTCTGGCTGATGGCCGCCTATATGGCGCCCAACGCCTCGCTGTCGCTGGCGCTCATCAAGATCCGCAACCAGTATGGCCTGCGCCATTTCGCCGAACTCGGCATCGCCGTCTTCCTCGTCGTCTCCGTGGCGCATATCTTCATCACGGACCTGCATTCGGCCATCGTGCTGCGCTTCTTCGCCGGCATCGCCGCCGCGCCGCTCTCCTCGCTCGGCTTCCTCTACATGCTGGAGGCCTTCTCGCCCGCCCGCAAGCTGACGGTCGGCATCTCGCTGGCGCTGACCAATATCGGCCTTGCCGCGCCGCTGACGCGGCTCATCTCGCCCGCCCTCATCGATCTCGGCGGCGTGCGCGCGCTGCTGCATCTCGAAGTCGCGCTCGCCATGCTGTCCTTCGCGGCGATCTATCTTCTGCCGCTGACGCCCATTCCGCGCGCCAAGGTCATCGAGAAGCTGGATATCGTCAGCTATCTCTTCATCGCCATCGGCTTCGGCTCGGGCGCGGTCATCCTCGTCACCGGGCGGACCTACTGGTGGATGGAGGCGCAGTGGATCGGCGAATTGCTGGTCGTGATGATCGGCGCGCTGACCGTTGCCGCCGTGCTGGAACTCAACCGCGAAAAGCCGCTGATCGACCTGCGCTGGCTCGTCAGCCGCGAGGTTCTGCATTTTGCCGCCGTGCTCGTGCTCTTCCGCCTGATG
Organism: Roseateles sp. XES5; assembly: GCF_020535545.1. NCBI lineage: Bacteria > Pseudomonadati > Pseudomonadota > Betaproteobacteria > Burkholderiales > Sphaerotilaceae > Roseateles > Roseateles sp. XES5. The sequence goes on along the minus strand of NZ_CP084752.1, from coordinate 421,528 downwards.
CTGGCCGAGCAGACCGCCGTCGCCGGCAACTTCTTCCAGGTGACGGGGCTGCAGAACGACCAGCTCACCGGCCTTTACGGCGTGGTGACGCTGGCGACGGCCGTGGGCGGCCTCTTCTGCGCCGCCATCATGAAGCCGGGCCGGGAGCCGGGCATCCACATGGTGGCGCTGATGCTGATCGCCGCCGGCGCCTTTCTCGACAGCCGGGCGACGAACCTCACGCGCCCGCACGACATGTATCTCAGCCAGGCGATGATCGCCGCCGGCGGCAGCCTGTTCATGCCGCCGGCCATCGCCTCCGGCTTCACCATGGCGCTGCGCAAGGGGCCGCAATATATCCTCAGCTTCATCGTCGTCTTCCTGGTGACGCAGAGCCTCGGGGGCCTTGCCGGCTCGGCGCTGTTCGGCTCGTTCATCACGCTGCGGGAAAAGTTCCACTCGAACATCCTCGCCGAGGCGATGACGCTGGCCGATCCGCTGGTCGCCACCCGCATCGCGCAACTGTCCGCCGCCTATGGCCGCACGATCACCGACCCCGCCGTGCTGAAGGCGGAGGGCGTCGCGCTGCTCGGCCAGCAGGTGACACGGGAAGCCAACGTGCTCGCCCATAACGACGCGTTCCTCGTCATCGCGCTGCTGGCGGTGGCCGCCGCCGCGGCGCTCGCCATCCACCTGCTTTACGTTCGTATCAGAGAGGCCGGCGCCAAGGCGCAGCCGGCCGTTGAAGGTTGACCGACATGAAGAACACCATCCGCAACACCGCCACCGCGCTTGCCGTCGTGCTCGGCCTCGCCGGCATCGGCGTCGTCGCCTATGCCTGGCAGCTTCCGCCCTTCGCCAGCGACGTGCAGACGACCGACAACGCCTATGTGCGCGGCTACGTGACGCTGATCAGCCCGCAGCTCGCCGGCTATGTCACCGACGTCGCGGTGAAGGATTACGAGACCGTCAAGGCCGGCCAGGTGCTCGCCCGTCTCGACGACCGCATCTTCCGCCAGAAGGTCGAGCAGGCCAAGGCCACGCTCGCCAGCCAGACGGCGGCGCTCGCCAATTCCGAGCAGCAGGAAAACGCCGCCAAGGCGCGCATCGGCGCGAGCGACGCGGCGCTTGCCAGCGCGAAGGCCGCGCAGCGGCGGGCGCAGGAAAGCTGGAACCGCATCGAGGAACTCTCCGACAAGGGCATCGCGACCCAGAGCGACCGCGAGCAGAGCCGCACGACGCTCGACCAGGCCGAAGCCTCCGTCTCGCAGGCCGAAGCCAATCTCGAAGTTTCCCGCCAGGACCTCCAGACCATCATCGTCGGCCGCGATTCCCTGCGCGCCGCCGTCGCCGGGGCGGAGGCGTCGGTGGAGCTCGCCAAGATCGATCTTGCCAACACCGCCATCACGGCGCCGCGCGACGGCATCGTCGGCGAGGTCGGCGTCAAGCTCGGTCAATATGTCGCCGCCGGCACGCAGCTCATGGCCGTCGTGCCGCACGACACCTGGGTCATCGCCAATTTCAAGGAAACGCAGCTTGCCTATATCAAGCCGGGCCAGCAGGTCGAGGTGATGGTGGACGCCTTCAAGCACGCGACGCTGAAGGGCCATGTCGAGCGCTTCTCCCCCGCCGCCGGCTCCGAATTCAGCGTCATCCGCCCCGACAACGCCACCGGCAACTTCACCAAGATCGCCCAGCGCATTCCAGTGCGTATCGCCATCGACGAGGGCCAGGACCTTGCCAAATACCTCGCGCCGGGGCTTTCGGTGGTCGTGACGACGGTGGTGGAATAGACGCACGCAAGCGGATGGGAGTCCTCTCGCCGCGCGGACGCGCGGCGGCTGGATGCCGGATCAAGTCCGGCATGACGGAGGAGAGGGAGTGGCGAGAGAGGCGTGGGCTGAACCTGCTGCAAGTCTTGCGAGAGCACAGCAGGACGTAGCAGACATCCATCTCTTCCGAGGGCTGAACGCGTCAGACATCCAGCCGGCACAACACCCGACCCTCCCGCAAACCTCTCCTCCGTCACCCCGGACTTGATCCGGGGTCCAGCACGCTCGCGTCTGCGAGCGCAAGAGACTCCTTTCAGCGGATGGATGGCGTCCTCTCACCGCGCGGACGCGCGGTGGCTGGATGCCGGATCGGGTCCGGCATGACGGAGGAGGGCGGGCCGTGCCCAAAGAAAAAGGCGCGGTCGCCCGCGCCTTTTGAAGCTGGCAAAAGCCGTTGTGCTCACTCCGGCAGGCGGTAGTCCAGCAGGCGGCCCTGGCGCATGTCGAAGAGCTTGCCGGTCTCGGCGAAATCGGGCGCCAGCAGCGGCAGGATGGCTTTCGCCACCTCCGAGGGGTGCTGCACCGTCGAGGGGTCTTCGCCGGGCACGGCCTGCGCGCGCATGGCGGTGCGGGTGGCGCCGGGATCGAACGAGGTGATGCGCAGCGCCGTGCGCTGGGTCTCGCCGGCCCAGGTACGGGCGAGCGCTTCCACGGCCGCCTTGGAGGCGGAGTAGGGGCCCCAGAAGGGCTTGCACTTGTGCGCGGCGCTGGACGACAGGATGACGGCGCGGCTGGCATCCGAGCGCAGCAGCAGCGGCTCGACCGAGCGGATGAGACGCCAGGTCGCCGTGACGTTGATGGTCATGACCTTTTCGAAGACCTTCGCCTCGACATGGCCGATCGGCGAGATCGTGCCGAGCACGCCGGCATTGGCGACGAGGATGTCGAGCTTGCCCCAGCGTTCGAAGATCGAGCCGCCGAGCTTGTCGATGGCCGCCATGTCGGTAAGGTCGAAGGGAACCAGCGTCGCGCTGCCGCCGAGGCCCTTGATGGCATCGTCCAGTTCTTCCAGACCCCCGACGGTGCGGGCGCAGGCGACGACATGCGCGCCGGCCTTCGCCAGTTCAAGGGCGGTGAAATAGCCGATACCGCGCGACGCGCCGGTGACCAGCGCGAGGCGGCCTTTCAGGTCGATGCTCATGGTGCCTTCAATTATCCGTTGCTTGCCATTACCGAAATCTTCCGTCCCATCGTCTCGCCTTCTTTGTCAAGGAGGCGCGTCGGATAGTCGCCGGTGAAGTAATGGTCGGTAAATTGCGGGCGGGCATTGTTGCGGTCCTCGCCGCCGACGGCGCGGTAGAGGCCGTCGATGGACAGGAACTCCAGCGAATCCGCGCCGATATATTTCGCCATCGCCTTGACGTCGTTGTACTGGTTGGCCAGCAGCTTGTCGCGGTCGGGCGTGTCGATGCCGTAGAAGTCCGGATAGAAGATCATCGGGCTTGCGACGCGGATATGCACTTCCTTGGCGCCGGCATCGCGGATCATCTGCACGATCTTCAGCGACGTCGTGCCGCGCACGATCGAATCGTCGACGAGGATGACGCGCTTGCCGTCGATCATCGCGCGGTTGGCCGAATGCTTCAGCTTGACGCCGAAGGCGCGGATCTGCTGCGTCGGCTCGATGAAGGTGCGGCCGACATAGTGGTTGCGGATGATGCCGTATTCGAACGGGATGCCGATCTCCTGGGCGTAGCCGAGCGCGGCCGGGGTGCCACCGTCCGGCACCGGCACGACGACGTCGCCCCCGACCGGATGCTCCTTGGCAAGGTTCATGCCCATGTTCTTGCGCGCCACATAGACGCTGCGGCCGCCGACGACGGAATCGGGACGGGCGAAATAGACATATTCGAAGAGGCAGAGGCGTTCCGGCTGGGCATTGCCCGACTTCTTCGCCTCGATGCTGATCGAGCCGTCCGGCTGGATCTCGCAGACGATGATCTCGCCGTTCTCCACGTCGCGGATATATTTCGCGCCGATGATGTCGAGCGCGCAGGTTTCCGAGCAGAAGATCGGCTTGCCGTCGAGTTCGCCCATGACGAGCGGACGGATGCCGGTGGGATCGCGCGCGGCGATCAGCTTGGTGCGGGTGATGCCGAGCATCGAATAGCCGCCTTCCATCTGGCGGATGGCGTCGATGAAGCGGTCCGTCGTGGAGGTGTAGCGCGAGCGGGCGACAAGGTGGAGCACGACTTCCGTGTCGGAGGTCGACTGACAGATCGCCCCGCCGGCGATGAGCTGGCGGCGCAGCGTCAGGCCGTTGGTGAAGTTGCCGTTATGGGCGACGGCGATGCCGCCGACTTCCAGTTCGGCGAAGAGCGGCTGCACGTTGCGCAGCGCCACCTCCCCGGTCGTGGAGTAGCGCGTGTGGCCGACCGCGATGTCGCCCGGCAGCTTGGCCAGCGTCACCGGGTTCGTATAGTGGTCGCCGACGAGGCCCATGTGCTTTTCCGTATGGAACTGCTTGCCGTCGAAGGAGACGATGCCGGCCGCTTCCTGGCCGCGATGCTGGAGCGCGTGCAGGCCGAGCGCCGTCAGCGTTGCGGCATCCGGATGGCCGAGAATGCCGAAGACGCCGCACTCTTCGTGAAGCGTATCGCCATCGAGATCGTCGTCGTGGCGGCCGGGAAACAGGAAATCGCTCATTGCTGCAGGCCTTTGCTCGGGCACGGGGTTCAGGGTCTTCATCGCCTCCGGCCAGACCCATATGGGTATCGCCGAAAGCATTTGCCACCGAGGCCCGGAAGCGTCAGTGGCTGATATCGTATCCTACCAAAAAATCGGGGAGCCTGCCTTCGTCAATTCTCGCGAGCGGCGGCTCCCCTGATCACTTATCCGTTCGTGGCGGGCGTCTCTTCGGCGGGCGTCTGGTTGGTGCCGCCTGCCGCGCCGTCCGGGTCCTCCGCCGCGCCGCCTTCGCCCTCGGTGGGCTTGCCGCGCAGGCGGTCGAGGATCGTCGCATCGGCGTCTTCCGGCAGCAGCGCCACGAGGCGCGAGCCGAGATTGTCGAGCAGCGGCTTGGACTTGGCGGTGGTCACCCAGGTCGGCTGCTGCTGCGGGGCGACGAGCCAGTTGAAGAACAGCATGGCGACGACGACGAGCAGGATGCCGCGGGCGGCGCCGAACAGGAAGCCGAGCGTGCGGTCAAGCGCGCCGATGCGGCTGTCGATGATGAAGTCGGCGATGCGCATGGTGATGAAGGAGATCACGATGAGCGCGACGAGGAAAACGGCGCCGGCCGAGCCGACCATGGCGACCGTGTCGCTCGTCGTATAGTCCTTCGCATAGGGAAGGAGCACCGGATAGAGGAAATAGGCGGCTGCCGCGGCACCCACCCAGCTTGCGACGGACAGCACTTCGCGCGAGAAGCCGCGCACCATCGCCAGCACGGCGGAGAACAGCGCGACGCCGATGACGATACCGTCGAGAATTGTGATGGGCATGTTCGTTCTACTCCAAACCCGAAATGTCGCCGGGCCCCACATCCCCGTGCGGAGCGCACATTAGCGAAAGGTCTCTTCGCCGTCTCAATTCGGTACGGGTTTCCCACAGGGCATTACCGCGTGCCGGAGGGCGTCAGACGTCCTCGTCCTCCCGCTTCAGGGCGCGCTTCGATCCGGCAATGCGCGCCACCAGATCCGGCAGGCTGTCGATCTCGCTCCAGCGGCTGCCGGTGCCCTTGGGCAGGTCGGCGGAACCGGCGGGCAGCACGGCCTGCGAAAATCCCAGTTTTTCCGCCTCCTTGAGGCGCTGGGCGGTGTGCGCCACCGGGCGAATGGCGCCCGACAGGCTGACTTCGCCGAAATAGACGCAATCGGCCGGAAGGGCAAGACCGGCAAGCGAGGAAACGAGCGCGGAGGCGACGGCAAGGTCGGCGGCCGGTTCCGAGATGCGATAGCCGCCCGCGACATTGAGATAGACGTCATGCTGGCCGAGCCGGACGCCGCAATGGGCTTCCAGCACCGCGAGGATCATCGACAGGCGCGCCGAGTCCCAGCCGATCACCGCCCGGCGCGGCGTGCCGAGCGAGGTGGGGGCGACGAGCGCCTGCACCTCGACCAGCACCGGCCGCGTGCCTTCCATGCCGGCGAAGACGGCGGCGCCCGGCGCCTTGGCGTTGCGCTCGCCGAGGAAGAGTTCGGACGGGTTGGAGACTTCGCGCAGGCCCCGGTCGGTCATGGCGAAGACACCGATCTCGTTCACCGCGCCAAAGCGGTTCTTGATGGCGCGCACCAGGCGGAAGCTGCTGTGGGTGTCGCCCTCGAAATACAGCACCGTGTCCACGATGTGCTCCAGCACCCGCGGGCCGGCCAGGGCGCCTTCCTTGGTGACATGGCCCACCAGCACCATGGCCGCGCCGGTCTGCTTGGCGAAGCGGATCATCGCCTGGACGCCGGTGCGCACCTGCGTCACCGTGCCGGGCGCGGCGTCCGCCGTGTCGCTCCACAGCGTCTGGATCGAATCGATGATGACGAGGTCCGGCCGCCGGCCTTCGCCGATGGTGGCGAGAATGTCCTCGACATTGGTCTCGGCGGCCAGCAGCACGTCCGTCTCGTGGGCATGCAGGCGCTGGGCGCGCAGGCGCACCTGCGCCACCGCCTCTTCGCCCGAGACATAGATGATGCGGTGGCCCTGGCGGGCGAGGGCCGCGGCGGACTGCATCAGGAGCGTCGACTTGCCGATGCCGGGATCGCCGCCGATCAGCACCGCCGAGCCGCGCACGAAGCCGCCGCCGGTGGCGCGGTCGAGTTCGGCAATGCCGGTGTGGATGCGCGGGGCTTCCTCCGTCTCGCCCGACAGCGTGGTGAGCGCGACGGGACGGCCCTTCTTCGGCACCTTGCCGGGGCCGGCGCCGATGCCGCCCATCGGGTCTTCTTCCACGATGGTGTTCCACTCGCCGCAGCCGTCGCATTTTCCGACCCAGCGGGAATGCACGGTGCCGCAGTTCTGGCAGACGAATTGGGTGCGGGCTTTCGCCATGATGTCTCGCTTTCCGGAATCGTTCGGAAAGCCATTAGCACAAAAGGAGAACGTGTCCTATTTTTTCACCAGCTCGTAGCGCCGTTCGTAGCGGCGGCCGAGACCGGTCAAAAGCTCGTAGTCGATGGTGCCGCCGGCGCGCGCGACATCCTCGATCGGCATGGCGCGGCCGAAGAGCTCGATGAAGTCGCCGGCCCTGACGCTGCCGGGCGAAAGGTCGGTGACGTCGAAATGCGTGAGGTCCATGGTGACGCGGCCGACAAGCGGCACGGCGCGGCCATGCAGGACGCCGCTCGCGCCTTCGATGCCGGCCTTGCGCAGCGGCACGCCGGCGCCCGACAGGCTGCGCATGTAGCCATCCGCATAGCCGATGGCGGCGACGGCGATGCGGCTGTCGCGGGCAAGGGGCGAGGCGCCGTAGCTGACGGTCTCGCCGGCCCTGGCCTCGCGCACCTGCAGGATGCGCGCCTCGGCCGTGACGACCGGCTTCATCGGGTTCGGCACGTCGTTGACCGCCGCCCCGCCATAGAGCGCGATGCCGGGGCGGGTGAGGGTGAAATGATAGTCCTCGCCGAGGAAGATGCCGGCGGAATTGGCGAGCGTCGCGTCGATATCGTCGAAGGCGGCGACGACGCTGCGGAAACGCTGGAGCTGCTGGCGGTTGAGCGCATGGCCGGGATCGTCGGCGCAGGCGAGATGGCTCAGCAGCATGATCGGCGAAAAGCTCGCCGGGCGGGCGGCGTCGCTGGCGAGCGCCAGCGCATCCTCGACCCTAAGGCCGAGCCGGTTCATCCCGGTATCGACATGCAGCACGCAGGGCAGGTCGCCGCTCTCGGCGATGGCCGCCATGAAGACGACGAGCTGCTCTTCCGACACGATGACCGGCACGAGGTCGAATTCGAAGAACAGCCGTTCCGACCCCGCCCACATGCCCGAGAGCACATAGATGCGCACATCCGGCAGCACGGCCCGAAGCGCCGCGCCTTCCGCCGGGGTGGCGACGAAGAAGTCGCGCGCGCCGGCGTGGTGGAGGGTGCGGGCGGCCGGTTCCAGCCCGATACCGTAGGCGTCGGCCTTCAGCACGGCGGCCGTGCGGGCGGCGCCCGAGCGGCGGGCCATGGCGCGCCAGTTGTCGGCCAGCGCCGACAGATCGATCGTCAGGCGGGCGTGATCCTCGCCGGCGACGGGCAGGGTGGGGCGGTTGTGCAGATGGTGCGGGCTCATGTCCCTGAATACAGCCTGTGGACCATGGCAGCAATATGCCGCCCTCGCGCATTGCCGCCGGCAGGGGCCGCCTCTATGGTGCGCCCCAAAAAAGGGAAGCAGAATGGCGCGCAGAATGGAAACGGCCCTCGGGGCGGTGGCGATAGCCCTTGCGTGTCTTGCGCCGGCGGCGGCCGAACATGCGCCGAGCGATGGCGAGATGCGCGAGGCCCATGCCGTGCTGCTGGGGCTTGCGCAGGACGGCGCGGAGCCCGAGCGCCAGGCCGGGGCCGATGTCTACTATTCCATCGTCGACAATCCCAATGCCCCGCGGCTCGTGACGCGGCTGGAGGTCTCCGGCGCGCCCTGCCGCGCCCGCACCATCTCCGCCCTGCAGTTTCCCGAAAAATGGGCGGTGCTGACGCTCGGCCTCGTCGATCTCAGCCGCATCACCACCATTGCCGCCTATGCCTCCGTCGACGACATGATCGCCGAGATCAATCCCGTTCCGCTCGATGCGCCATCGGCGCAGCAGGTCGTGATGACGGGCAAGGGCCTCTTCTGTTCCAGCCGCCTGTCGCTGTCGGGCGAAAGCGCCGCGTCCGACGAGATGTGCTCGGACCGGCTGGACCTGCCGATGATGGATGCCGAACAAAAGGCCCGCGGCCGCCACGCCCTCGCCATCGCCGCGCATTTCTGCAAGGCACCCGCTTTCGACGGGAAGTGAGGGGCGGCGGGGTCGCTCGTTCGGACCGGTCGGCAGTCAGCGCGTCCTCCCGTGAGGCACATCTTCGCCCTCCGTCATCCTCGGGCTTGACCCGAGGATCCATGCCCTGCGGCACGCCTTGCATTCGTGACCTGGATCCTCGGGTCAAGCCCGAGGATGACGGAGGAGAGGTTGCAGAAGGGCAAAGGAGAGGGCCGAGAAGCCGGAGCGGCGGAGGGGAGGCCTGACGGTGGCGGTCGGGAGGCCGGGGAAAGGCCTCGCGCGGACGCAAGGGAGCCGGGGGCGGCTGGCGCAGGCGGGATCTTCGGGCTCGTGACCGAGCCCGAAGCGTGGCCTCAGTGTTCGTACTGGCTGAAGGACGGGTCGGCGAGGTCGGTGAAGCGGGTGTATTCCGACTGGAAGGCGAGCTTCACGGTGCCGGTGGGTCCGTGACGCTGCTTGGCGATGATGACGTCCGCCGTGCCCTTCACCTTTTCGAACTGCATCTTCCATTCTTCGTATTTCGGGTCGAACTCGTCGCGCGGCTCGAGGTTCTTCACGTAATATTCCTCGCGGAACACGAAGAGCACCACGTCGGCGTCCTGCTCGATGGAGCCCGATTCGCGAAGGTCGGAGAGCTGCGGGCGCTTGTCCTCGCGGCTTTCCACCTGACGGGAGAGCTGGGACAGCGCGATGATCGGCACGTTCAGTTCCTTGCCGAGCGCCTTGAGGCCGGTGGTGATCTGGGTGATTTCCTGCACGCGGTTGTCGCTCGACTTGCCCGAGCCGGTCATGAGCTGGATATAGTCCACCACCAGGCAATCGAGGCCGCGCTGGCGCTTGAGGCGGCGGGCGCGGGCGGAAAGCTGGGCGATGGAGATACCACCCGTCTGGTCGATATAAAGCGGCACCTTCTGCATCATCTGCGAGCAGGCGACGAGCTTTTCGAAGTCGGCCTCGGAAATGTCGCCGCGGCGGATCTTCGAGGAGGAGACTTCCGTCTGCTCGGAGATGATACGCGTTGCGAGCTGTTCGGAGGACATTTCGAGCGAGTAGAAGCCGACGACGCCGCCGTTCCTGGCCTTGAAGGATCCGTCCGCCTGCACTTCCGGCTCGTAGGCGGCGGCGATGTTGTAGGCGATGTTGGTGGCAAGCGAGGTCTTGCCCATGCCGGGACGTCCGGCGAGCACGATCAAGTCCGAGCGCTGCAGGCCGCCCATGCGCCCGTCGAGCGAATGGATGCCGGTGGAAATGCCTGACAGCGAGCCGTCGCGCTCGAAGGCCTGGCCCGCCATGTCGATGGCCTGGGCGACCGCGTCGTTGAACGACTGGAAGCCGCCGTCGTAGCGGCCGGTTTCGGCCAGTTCGAACAGCCGGCGCTCGGCATCCTCGATCTGGTTCTGCGGCGGCATGTCGAGCGGCGCGTCATAGGCGATGTTGACCATGTCCTCGCCGATGGTGATCAGCGAGCGGCGGAGCGCGAGGTCGTAGATGGCGCGGCCATAGTCTTCCGCGTTGATGATGGTCACCGCGCCGGCGGCGAGCGTCGCGAGATACTGCGAGACCGTCTGCTCGCCGACCTTCACGTCGGTCGGCAGGTGCGTCTTCAGCGTGATCGTCGTTGCGATCTTGCCCATGCGGATCGTATCGCCGGCAAGCTCGTAGATCTTGCGGTGCAGCGGCTCGAAGAAATGGATCGGCTTGAGGAAGTCCGAGACCCGGTAATAGGCGTCGTTGTTGATCAGGATGGCGCCCAGCAGCGCCTGCTCCGCCTCGACGTTGTTCGGCGCCTCGCGGTGATGCAGCTCGGTCGCGTCGCGGCCCGGCTGGTTCAGCTTGCGCACGGCATCGTTCATCGTCCCGAATCTCCCGTCCCTGTTTCTTGAAGCCCGGTGGTTTGGGTTCTTTGCGTCCGGGGGTCAAGCAGTTCCGACCCCATCCGACCGTTAGGCCCGATGTTAGACTTTTCCACAGGCGCGGCAAACACGGCAAGCCCGGATTTCGCCGGGCCTGCCGTTGCGCGATTGACTCGCGCCGCGAATCTCAGAGCGAGGCCTCCTTCGGATATTGCCGCGCGCCGCGCCGGTCGCCCTTCGCATCGCCCTCGTGCGCCCGCAGGCAATCCTCGCCGTGGCCGATATAGTCGCGGGTCAGCGGCGCGGCCGCCTGGTCGTGCGCCAGTTGCAGCTGGAAGACCACGAGGTTCTGCCAGCGGAAGGCGCTTTCGGACGCCGCCAGATAGAACTCCCAGATCCGGCAGAACTGCTCGTCATAGAGCGCCTTCGCCTCCGCGCGCCGCGCCATGAAGCGCTCGCGCCAGTGGCGCAGCGTCTCGGCATAGTGCAGGCGGAGAATCTCCACGTCCGTCACCGCCAGCCCGCTCTTTTCCACAGCCTGCATCACCTCCGACAGGGCCGGGATATAGCCGCCGGGGAAGATGTATTTCTCGATGAACGGGTTGTTCGCCGAGGGGCGGTCGGTGCGGCCGATCGTGTGCAGCAGCATCACGCCGTCCCGCTTGAGGAGCGAGGCGCTCTTCCTGAAGAAGGTGAGGTAGTTCGGCCGCCCCACATGCTCGAACATACCGACGGAGACGATGCGGTCGAAGGGCCCGTCCGTGTTGCGATAGTCCTGCAGGAGGAACGTCACCTCTTCCGAAAGCCCGGCCTCGCTCGCCCGCTTCACGGCCAGCGCGTGCTGCTCGTCGGAGAGCGTGACGCCCGTCACCTGCGCGCCGAGCTGGCGGGCGAGGTAGAGCGCCATGCCGCCCCAGCCGCAGCCGATGTCGAGCACGCTCTGGCCGGGCCGGATGATGTTGAGCTTGGCGGCGATATGGCGCTTCTTGGAAAGCTGCGCCTCGTCCAGCGTCTGGTCCGGCCGCTCGAAATAGGCGCAGGAATATTGCCGGTCCTTGTCGAGGAAGAGATCGTAGAGGTCGCCCGTCAGGTCGTAGTGATGCTGCACGTTGCGGCGCGCGCGCACCACGCTGTTCTTCTCGCGCACCCAGCGGAAGAGATAGCGCACACGGTCGAGCAGGCGGTTCCAGCCGGTGTCGTAATAGTGGAAGTCGGGATTGCCGGTGAAGATGGTCTTGAGAAGGCCGTACATGTCGCCTTCGACGATATCGATATCCCCGGTGCCGTAATGGTGGCCGAGATAGTAGGCGGGGTCGATGGCGAGGCCAAAGAGGGCCTTGCGGGTGTTGATGCGCATGTGCACGGCATTGCCGGTGCCATCGCCGAAGGCCTGGCTTGTGCCATCGGGGTAGGTGATCGTCAGATTTCCGGTCTCGACGAGGCGGGAAACGAGAGCCTGTACAATGAATTTCATTCGCTAAACTCCGTCGCGCTTAAAAAATCTGGCGGAACGGGTCTGGGTCTGGTCGGAAACCGGCCTGGCAAGCGGCCCGACCGCCAATCCAGTCTAACGACACATAAATATTGATGTGAAAATCGGGATTTCAACCCGTGCTTTTTGGCCTGCCGACGGAAGGCGGCGAAAAACAGTCGGCCAAAAGCAAACGGGCCGGCAGAGCCGGCCCGTTCAAGAGGTCTTAGGCGTCTTCGCCGTCTTCGAGGTCGGCTTCCGGATCGAAGAAGTCGGCGGCCGTCAGCGCGTCTTCGTCAACGCCGTAGATGGCGTCGGCGGAGGTCAGGCTTTCGCCCTTGGACTGACGCTCGGCTTCGTCGGCGGAGCGGGCAACGTTGACTTCGATGGCGATCTCGACTTCCGAATGCAGGTGCAGGACGACCTTGTGCAGGCCGATGGCCTTGATCGGCGTGTTGAGTTCGACCTGGTTGCGGCCGACGTTGAAGCCTTCGGAAGCGAGGACTTCGATGACGTCGCGGGCGGCGACCGAACCGTAGAGCTGGCCGGTTTCGCCAGCCGAGCGGACGATGACGAAGGACTTGCCGTCGAGCTTTTCGGCAACCGTCTGGGCTTCCGACTTGCGCTCGAGGTTACGGGCTTCGAGCGTCGCACGCTCGGATTCGAAGCGCTTCTTGTTGGCTTCGTTGGCGCGCAGCGCCTTGCCGAGCGGCAGCAGGTAGTTACGGGCGAAGCCGTCGCGAACCTTTACGGTTTCGCCCATCTGGCCGAGCTTGGCGATGCGTTCGAGAAGAATGACGTCCATTTTAGAGTTCCTTTCTAGAGTTCAGGTGTTCGGGTTTTTCTGCTCTGCCGGGCCGGAGGGCGTCAGCGCGATGGTGCGCCGCGTGTCCAGGAGGCCCAGAATGAGGATGGCGAAGACCGGTATCGTGAAGAGCAATACCGAGAGATAGGCGAACCACAGGGCGAAGAGCCGCCACGGCTTGCCGCGCGTCCTGAAATGCAGGCTCGCGAAGCCGGCGAGCACGAAGCCGGCCCCGAAGGTGCCGCAGACGAGCGCGCCGATGATCGCCGGCACGCCGCCGAGGAAGGCGAGAACGAGACCGGCGAGGAAGAAGAAGATCGCATTGCGGTGCATGCGCAGCGTCGAGGGCATATCCTCGCGCGGGCGCAGGCCCTTGCCCGAAACACGCACGACGAAGGTCGCGATGTAATAGGCCGTAAACAGCAGGAACACCCAGAGCGCGCCCTGCACCAGCGGCAGCGCCAGCGCGAAGATCGACTTCAGCTGCGCCACGGCATTGGCGTCGGGATTGTAGAGCGGTTCCTGCGCCTTCAGCGTCTCGAGCACGATGTCGACCAGACGGCCGGCCATGTCGCTGTTGTAGCCGACGATGGCGCCGACCGCGATCATGCCGAGCGTCACCATGACGGCGAGATGGGCGAGGATGTTGGACAGCGGGTACCAGGCGAGCGCATTGTCCGGGCCGCCGAGTTCGGAGGCGGGGCGCGCGAGGTTGGCGAGGTTGCTCAGCCAGCCGGCCGGGATCAGCGTGATGAGAACGATCAGCGCGGCGAAATGCGAGGAGACCAGCGCGGAGGCCGTGATGCCGCCGGCGACGACGGCGATGAAGGCGCTGGCATTGCCCCAGCCGAGGCCGGCGATCAGGATGGGAAGGGCGGACGCGGCGTAAAGCACGATCGCAAGCGACGACTGCGCATTCGCGCTCAGCGACAGCAGAGCGGCGGTCACACCGGCAACGAGGCCGGTCGCAATCGAGGTTGGCGTCAGGGTCTTCACGGGTTCGCTGTCCTGTCCGGTCAGACAGTTAGAGGAGGTTCCTGACAGATTGATTCAGGAGACATCCCCAACATGGGATTTGGCTCCGGGGGAGCCGGTGGATTTGGCTCCGAAGAGCCGTGGTTCCGATCCGCGCCCAACGCGGAAGGGAGAAGGGGAAGGCGGAAGACCGTCTTCCCCCGGAGTCATGTGCCTCGGCCCGACGTCGAGTCAGGCCGTAGAGTCACGTCCTTACGCTACGACGTAGGGCAGCAGGCCGAGGAAGCGGGCGCGCTTGATCGCCTTGGCGAGTTCGCGCTGCTTCTTCTGGGAAACGGCCGTGATGCGGGACGGAACGATCTTGCCGCGCTCGGAGATGTAACGCGACAGAAGACGGACGTCCTTGTAGTCGATCTTCGGAGCGTTTGCGCCCGAGAAGGGGCAGGTCTTGCGACGGCGGTGGAACGGACGGCGTGCCGGAGCGGAGGAAGTATCAGCCATTGTCTTAGTCTCCTTCTGCTTCGATTACGCGCGGTCTTCGCGGGCCGGACGGTCGCCACGCGGCGGGCGGTCGCCGAAGTCGCGGCGCGGACGGTCGCCGAAGTCGCGGCGCGGGCCGCGGTCGTCGCCATCACGGCGCGGACGGTCGTCGCGGTCGCGCTTCTGCATCATGGCAGACGGGCCTTCTTCGTGGGCTTCGACGGCGATGGTCATGTAACGAAGAACGTCTTCGTTGATGCGCATCTGGCGTTCCATCTCGTGGATGGCGGCGGCCGGAGCGTCGATGTCCATCAGCGCGTAATGCGCCTTGCGGTTCTTCTTGATGCGGTAGGTCAGGGACTTGAGGCCCCAGTTTTCGACCCGGCCGACCTTGCCGCCGTGTGCTTCGATCACACCCTTGTACTGTTCGACGAGAGCGTCGACCTGCTGGGCGGACACGTCCTGGCGGGCCAGGAATACATGTTCGTAAAGAGCCATGTGGCTTTGCCTTTCTTGCGTTAAACTACACCCGAAACCGGCGCCAAGCCTCAACGACAGTTCTCAGGGGCAGATGCCCGAAGCAAGAAAAGCGTATCATCCAGACGGTCGAGAGCGGAGACACGGGAGGCCGGAGCCCTTGGCCCCAAACGGCAGATCTTGCGATATGCCGGCCCTCCGTTCAGCCACCAGCCGGTGACCCGGGTGTTTTGAACAGCGCGCTTATACGGATTTTTCGCGGGAAAGCAAGGCCCGTGCCGACAAAGCGGCTGCCCCGTTTCGAAACGGAGCGGGAACCAAATGGCAGATGTCGCGTTTTCCCGTCGATCCAACCAGATGGAGTGACCGACATGCAAGACCCCAACCTTGTCAATCGTCCCCCGGAAGATCGCGTGACGCGTCCGGTGGATGACCGCGGCCCGACCGTCGTCAACCAGACCAGTGGCGGCAGCGGAACGGGCGGCTGGGCCGTGGCCGTGATTCTCGCCGTCCTCGTTGCGGTGGGCATCTTCTATTTCGTCGGCAGCGGAACGCCGGGTGATGGCGTTGACCCGAATGCCAACACGTCCGCCATCGGCACGCAGGACAGCGCGCCGGCGGGCGGCACGGCCACCGACGGCCAGTCGGGCGGTGCAACGGGCGGTGCGACCGGCGGCGCGACGGGCGGCACCCAGCCGCTCGAAAGCCAGCCGGCCGAAGGTGGCGGTGCGACCACCACCACGCCGTAACATCACCCGCATGGGGCATGAGGAAACCCGCCGGAAACGGCGGGTTTCTTTTTGTCCGCAGGCATGTTGTCCGCAGGCATGGGCGGAAACGGGCCGCACCCCGGCGCTCGCGTGAAACTCTTTCACGATTTGGGGGGAATGTCTTGCCGGCAAACTCGGCTAGCTTCTCCTGCCCGAAGTGGAGGCTTCGGACCCCCTTGGGCAAAACCCCATCACGCCGGGAGGAGAAGCCATGGCGACCCACAACGAACGTGCCTCGGCACGGTGCGGCTCACACGCATGCAATTCAATCGAAAACCGGGCCTTCAAGCGCCGGATGGAGGGCCGCGCATGAACGCCCATACCCATCCGGAGGTGTCGCCGGGAGCGGCGGCCGCCGACGAACTGGTCTTCGCGCTCGAGGACCGGCCGAAGCCGCTGATCGCGCTGCTCGCCGCCATCCAGCATCTGCTCGCCATCATCGTGCCGATCGTCACGCCGGGCCTCCTGATCTGTCAGGCGCTCGGCGTTTCGGCCCGCGACACCAACATGATCGTCTCGATGTCGCTGGTCATTTCCGGCATCGCCACCTTCGTGCAGTGCCGCCGCTTCGGTCCGCTCGGCGCGGGTCTGCTCATCGTGCAGGGCACGAGCTTCAACTTCGTCGGCCCGCTGATCGCCGGCGGCGTGCTGATGGTCAAGCAGGGCACGCCCGTGGAGGCCGTCATGGCCTGCATCTTCGGCGTCGTCATCGCGGGGTCCTTCATCGAGATGGGGCTCTCCCGCATCCTGCCCTTCGTGAAGAAATTCATCACCCCGCTCGTCACCGGCATCGTCGTGCTGATGATCGGCCTCACGCTGATCAAGGTCGGCCTCATCAGCATGGGCGGCGGCTTCGGCGCCATGCAGTCCGGCACCTTTGCCAATGGCGAGAACCTGCTGCTCTCGGGTACTGTGCTGGGCCTGATCATCGTGCTCAACCGCATCCCGGTCGTCTGGGTGCGCAGCGCCGCCATCATCATCGCGCTCGGCGCCGGCTATGCGCTCGCCGCCTCGCTCGGCCGTCTCGATTTCACCGGCGTGCACCAGGCCGCCTGGTTCGAGGTGCCGATGCCGCTGCATTTCGGGCTGGATTTCTCCTGGACGCTGTTTGCGCCCATGGTCGTGATCTATCTGGTGACCTCGCTCGAAGCCATCGGCGACATCACCGCCACCAGCAAGATCTCCCGCGAGCCCGTCGAAGGCCCGGTCTGGATGGAGCGGGTCAAGGGCGGCGTGCTGGTCAACGGCGCGAATTCGCTGCTGGCAGGCATCTTCAACACCTTCCCGAGCTCGGTCTTCGCGCAGAACAACGGCATCATCCAGCTTACCGGCGTCGCCAGCCGCCATGTCGGCGTCTATATTGCCGGCGTGCTCGTGCTGCTCGGCTTGTTCCCGACGATCGCCGGCATCATCCAGGCCGTTCCGGAGCCGGTGCTGGGCGGCGCCGTCATCGTCATGTTCGGCGCGGTCGCCGCCTCCGGCATCAACATCCTCGCCGGCCTCCAGCTCGACCGCCGCGCGCTGCTGATCATCGCGATCTCGCTGGCGCTCGGCCTCGGCGTCTCGCAGGTGCCGGAATTCGTCTCGCACATGCCGCGCTTCCTGAAGGACGTGCTGGAATCGGGTGTCGCGACCGGCGGCCTCTGCGCCGTGCTGCTCAACTGGCTGCTGCCGGAAACGCAGGAACCCAAGCCCGTCCATTGACGGCCGACCGGGCGGCCGCAAGGCGGCCCGGTTCGTCTTCGTCTATCGGTCGTCTATCGGACCGGGCGACTTCACAGCCGCCCGGTTTTCTTTTTACATCGGCGCCGGATAGAGCCGGTGAATGCGGCGGATGCCGTTCGCGACGTCGGCCGAAAGCGTCAGGTCCTTGGCGGCGATATCCGTCTTCAACTGTTCCATCGACGTCGCGCCGATGATGACCGAGGCCATGAAGGGCCGGGTCAGGCAGAAGGCGAGGGCCATCTGGGCCGGGTCGATGCCGTTTTCCCGCGCAAGCTCCACATAGGCCCGGACGGCCGGCTCCTGATGTGGCTGGTAGCGGCCGCCGAGATCGCCGTTCTTCGTGACGCGCGAGCCCTCGGGCCGGGCGCCGTCGAGATACTTGCCGGTGAGAAGGCCGGCGGCGAGCGGCGAATAGGCGAGCAGCCCCACCTCCTCGTGATGCGAGAGTTCCGCAAGGTCGAGATCATAGGCCCGGTAGAGCAGGTTATACTCGTTCTGGATCGAGGCGACGCGCGGCAGGGCCTTGTCCTCGGCATGGCGCAGCATCTGCATCGTGCCCCAGGCCGTCTCGTTGGAAAGGCCGAGCGCGCGCACCTTGCCGGCCTTGACGAGGTCGCCGACGGTTTCGAGCGCTTCCAGGAGTTCGGCCGCGACCTTCTCGCGGTCCTGCTTCGACGGGTCGTAGCTCCAGGCGTTGCGGAAGTGGTAGTGGCCGCGGTTCGGCCAGTGCAGCTGGTAGAGATCGACGTAATCGGTCTGAAGGCGCTGGAGGCTGGCGTCGATGGCTGCGAGGATGCTGGCGCGGCTGAGCGGCGCGCCGCCGCGGATATAGGGGCGGCCGGGGCCGGCGACCTTGGTGGCGAGAACCACCTTGTCGCGGTTGCCGCGCGCTTTCATCCACGTGCCGATGAAGCGTTCGGTGTCGCCATAGGTCTCGGGCGAGAGCGGCGTGGTGGGGTAGAGTTCGGCCGTGTCGACGAAGTTTACGCCCTGCGAAAAGGCGTAGTCGAGCTGGTCGTGCGCGTCCTGCTCGCTGTTCTGCGAACCCCAGGTCATCGTGCCGAGGCAGATTTCCGACACGCTGATGCCGGTCCTGCCGAGCGGATTGTATTTCATGGGAGGGAATATCCTGTTGTGGGAACGGCGCGAATGTAGGCGCGTCGCCGCGAAGTGCAAGCCGGCGGGGGCGATTCCCTGTGCAAGGCCTTGGAAAGCGCGGCCCTCGAAGGGGCGGGAAGGCCGCAATGCCTTGACTTGCGCGGCTGGAATGTGAATGGAAAGGAAAACAAGAGACGGGAGAAACCCCTATGAGCGTAGCATTCACCTTCCCCGGTCAGGGCAGCCAGGCCGTCGGCATGGGCAAGGAACTCGCAGACGCCTTCCCCGAAGCGCGCGCCGTTTTCGCGGAAGTCGACGACGCCCTCGGCCAGAAGCTTTCCGCCATCATGTTCGACGGTCCCGAGGAGACGCTGACGCTGACGGCCAATGCCCAGCCGGCGCTGATGGCCGTGTCCATCGCCGTCATGCGGGTGCTGGAAGCGCGCGGCCTGTCGCTGAAGGACCGGGTTTCCTACGTCGCCGGCCACTCGCTGGGCGAATATTCGGCGCTCTGCGCCGCCGGCACCTTCTCGCTGGCCGACACCGCGCGCCTGCTGCGCATTCGCGGCAACGCCATGCAGTCGGCCGTTCCGGTCGGCGAGGGCGCCATGGCCGCCATCATCGGCCTCGAACAGGCCGATGTCGAAGCCATCTGCGCGGAAGCGTCCGCCGGCGGCGCCTGCCAGATCGCCAACGACAATGGCGGCGGCCAGCTCGTCATCTCCGGCGCCAAGCCGGCGGTGGAAGTGGCCGCCCGGCTCGCGACCGACAAGGGCGCCAAGCGCGCGCTGATGCTGTCCGTCTCCGCCCCCTTCCATTCCGCCCTGATGGCGCCCGCCGCCGACGCCATGCGCGAGGCGCTCGCCGCCGTCGAGGCCAGGGCCCCCGTCGTGCCGGTCATCGCC
Source organism: Roseateles sp. XES5 (assembly GCF_020535545.1). Classification (NCBI taxonomy): domain Bacteria; kingdom Pseudomonadati; phylum Pseudomonadota; class Betaproteobacteria; order Burkholderiales; family Sphaerotilaceae; genus Roseateles; species Roseateles sp. XES5. The sequence continues at coordinate 402,266 of NZ_CP084752.1, read as the reverse complement.
AATGTACGCGCCGCGCCGGTCAGCGACCCGCAGGAGATCGTGCGCCTGCTCGTCGAGCAGGTCACGGGCCAGGTCCGCTGGCGCGAGACGGTGGAATGGTTCGGCAAGAACGATGTCACGACGCTCTACGAGGTGGGCTCCGGCAAGGTGCTGACCGGCCTTGCGCGCCGCATCGACAAGTCCGTCACCGGCATTGCCGTCAACACGCCCGCCGACATCGACAGCGCGCTTGCAGCGCTCATCGGCTGATCCCTCTATAAAGGAACGGAACCATGTTTGATCTTTCCGGCCGCAAGGCTCTCGTTACCGGCGCATCCGGCGGCATCGGCGAAGAGATCGCCCGCATGCTTCACGCCCAGGGCGCCATTGTCGGCCTGCACGGCACCCGCGTCGAAAAGCTGGAAACGCTTGCCGGCGAACTTGGCGAACGCGTGCACATCTTCCCGGCCAACCTTTCCGACCGCGCCGAAGTGAAGGCGCTGGGCGAAAAGGCCGAAGCCGAGCTTGGCGGCGTCGACATCCTCGTCAACAATGCCGGCATCACCAAGGACGGCCTCTTCGTGCGCATGAGCGACGAGGACTGGGACGCGGTTCTGGAAGTGAACCTGACGGCGGTCTTCCGCCTGACGCGCGAGCTGACCCATCCGATGATGCGCCGCCGCTACGGCCGCATCATCAACATCACCTCGGTCGTCGGCGTCACCGGCAATCCGGGCCAGGCGAACTACTGCGCCTCCAAGGCCGGCATGATCGGCTTCACCAAGTCGCTCGCCCAGGAAATCGCGACCCGCAACGTCACGGTCAACTGCGTCGCCCCCGGCTTCATCGAAAGCGCGATGACCGGCAAGCTGAACGACAAGCAGAAGGAAGCGATCATGGGAGCGATCCCGATGAAGCGCATGGGCACCGGCGCGGAAGTCGCGTCGGCCGTCGCTTACCTCGCTTCCTCGGAAGCCGCCTACATGACGGGCCAGACGCTGCACGTTAACGGCGGCATGGCGATGATCTGAACCTGGCCCCAAGCGCCCGGCGAAGCAGCATAAATTGCATGTTGACCGCTGGCGCACCGGCCATTTTCAGGCTTTGCGGCAGGCATAAACCGTGTTAATCGGGCCATGACTGCCAGCAGTCGACCGGCAAAAGCCTGAGCGATCGGGCGATACGCAACAGGATCGTCGATCCCGCATTGCCGGTTGAAGGGATTGCCGGATGTGTTCTTGAGGCACATCGGGCGTGTTGAGTGTCCGGTGCCGTGACAGGCACCGATCAAAAACAAAGGTCGAGGAATCCGACATGAGCGATATCGCAGAACGCGTAAAGAAAATTGTCATTGATCATCTGGGCGTTGACGCCGAAAAGGTCAGCGAAGGCGCAAGCTTCATCGATGATCTTGGCGCGGACTCGCTCGACACCGTCGAACTGGTCATGGCGTTTGAAGAAGAGTTCGGCGTCGAGATCCCGGACGACGCTGCCGACTCGATCCTGACGGTCGGCGACGCCGTCAAGTTCATCGAGAAGGCCCAGGCCTGATTTGACTGCCGACGGGTCGCCTTCGGCGGCCCGTCCCGGTCTCCTCCGGGAGGCCCACCTCGTCACGAGGCAACGGATACGAGAATACAAAGGGTGGATCACGGACGATGAGGCGTGTCGTTATCACGGGTACCGGCATGGTATCACCGCTTGGCTGTGGCACCGAAGTGACCTGGAGCCGGCTTCTGGAAGGCCGCAGCGGCGCCGCCAAAGTCACGACCTTCGAGGTCGAGGATCTCCCCGCAAAGATCGCCTGCTCCATTCCGCTCGGCGATGGCACCGACGGCACCTACAATGCCGACCAGTGGATGGAACCCAAGGAACAGCGCAAGGTCGACCCGTTCATCATCTATGCGGTGGCGGCGGCCGACATGGCGCTTGCCGATGCCGGCTGGCATCCCAAGACCAACGAGGACCAGATCGCGACCGGCGTGCTGATCGGCTCGGGCATCGGCGGCCTCGAAGGCATCGTCGAGGCCGGCTATACGCTGCGCGACAAGGGCCCCCGCCGCATCTCGCCCTTCTTCATTCCCGGCCGCCTGATCAACCTCGCCTCGGGCCAGGTGTCGATCAAGCACAAGCTGCGCGGCCCCAACCATTCCGTCGTCACGGCCTGCTCGACCGGCGCGCATGCGATCGGCGACGCGAGCCGCCTGATCGCGCTGGGCGACGCCGACGTCATGGTGGCGGGCGGCGCCGAATCGCCGATCTGCCGCATCTCGCTGGCCGGCTTTGCCGCCTGCAAGGCGCTGTCGACCGCCCGCAACGACGACCCGACCGCCGCATCCCGTCCCTATGACCGCGACCGCGACGGCTTCGTCATGGGCGAGGGCGCCGGCATCGTCGTTCTGGAAGAGCTGGAACACGCGAAAGCCCGCGGCGCCAAGATCTATGCCGAAGTGATCGGCTATGGCCTGTCCGGCGACGCCTTCCACATCACCGCGCCCTCCGAGGATGGCGACGGCGCGTTCCGCTGCATGACCATGGCGCTGAAGCGCGCCGGCATTCCGGCGAGCGAACTCGACTACATCAATGCGCACGGCACCTCCACCATGGCCGACACGATCGAGCTTGGCGCCGTCGAGCGGCTTGTCGGCGATGCGGCGTCCCGCATCTCCATGTCGTCCACCAAGTCGGCCATCGGCCATCTTCTGGGGGCGGCCGGTGCCGTCGAGGCAATCTTCACCGCGCTGGCGATCCGTGACAATATCGCCCCGCCGACGCTGAACCTCTACAATCCCGACGTCGAGACGGCGATCGACCTGGTGCCCCACAAGGCCCGCAAGCGCGAGATCAACGTGGCGCTGTCCAACTCGTTCGGCTTCGGCGGAACGAACGCATCGCTGGTTCTCAAGCGCTACGACGCCTGACCTGGACCGGGCCTTGCCCCGGCGCGCCGCACACCCTGCTTTTGCCGTATTGCTCTGTTGAACACAGCGGGCAATACCCGAACCCATGAGGACAGTCCGTGAGCGACACGAACGAATCCGGCGAGACGCAGTTTGGCCGTGGCGAGGCTTCCGGCCAGCCGCGCATCATCCCCAAATCCGCCAAAGAAGCCCTCAGGCCCGAACAGGTGCCGGAGCCGCCGAGCCGTCGCCGCTCGCGCAAGGCCCGCAGCCAGGTCGTCATCTTCCTGAATTTCGTCATGACCGTGGTCGTCTTCGCCACGATCATCGGCGTCGGCATCTTCTACTACGGCGTCAAGAGCTATGACGAGCAGGGGCCGCTGACGGCCAACACGAACTTCATCGTGCGCGGCGGGGCCGGCACGAACGAGATCGCCGCCAATCTCGAGCGCAACAACATCATCAGCGACAGCCGCGTCTTCCGCGTGCTCTCGCGCGTCTATCTCGACGGCGAGACGCTGAAGGCCGGCGAATACGAGATCAAGGCCGGCGCCTCGATGCGCGAGATCGTCGAATTGCTGAAGTCCGGCAAGTCGATCCTCTACAGCGTCTCCGTGCCGGAGGGCCTGACGGTCAAGCAGGTGTTCAAGCGCCTGACCGAGGACCCGGTACTGGAAGGCGAACTGCCGCAGGACCTGCCGGTCGAGGGCTCGCTGATGCCCGACACCTACAAGTTCTCACGTGGCACCAAGCGCGCCGATATCCTGCATCAGATGCTCGACGCGCAGAAGGCGCTGATCGACCAGATCTGGGAGCGCCGCGACGACGACCTGCCGATCGCCACGCGCGAGGAATTCGTCACGCTTGCCTCCATCGTCGAGAAGGAAACGGGCCGCGCCGACGAACGCTCGCGCGTCGCCTCGGTGTTCCTCAACCGTCTTGAAAAGGGCATGCGCCTGCAGTCCGACCCGACGATCATCTACGGCATCTTCGGCGGCGAGGGCAAACCGGCCGACCGGCCGATCTTCCAGTCGGACCTCGAAAAGCAGACGCCCTTCAACACCTATATCATCAAGGGCCTGCCGCCGACGCCGATCGCCAATCCGGGCCGCGCCGCGCTGGAGGCCGTCGCCAACCCGTCGCGCACCTCCGACCTCTACTTCGTCGCCGACGGCACGGGCGGCCACGTCTTCGCCGAGACGCTGGACGAGCACAACCAGAATGTCCGCCGCTGGCGCAAGCTGGAAGCGGAAAAGGCGGCGGAAGCCGCCAAGGAAACCGAGGCCACGACGTCCCAGTAAACGGGACGGACGGCACGAGACCATGGCCCCGGCGTCCGCGTCCGGGGCCGTTTTGTTTTCCGGCCTCACCTTTGATGTGGATCGCGGGCGGTTCGGCGGTCCCGCAGGTTTCCAACGCCGTGAAACTGCTTCACTTTGGCAGCCACGATGGCGCGCCTGCCGCGCGCATCCGGCTGCCCGTTCCCGGCCCCGCCGCGGCAAGGCGCCATTGGAGGCTGACATGACATTACAATCGATGACCGGCTTTGCGCGGGTCGAGGGAACCAGCGGACGCACGCGCTGGGCCTGGGAGCTGCGCTCGGTCAACGGCAAGGGCCTCGACCTGCGCCTGCGCCTGCCGCCCGGCTTCGAGGCGCTGGAAGCCGATGTGCGGCGGCTGGCGGGCGAGGCCTTCTCGCGCGGCAATATCCAGATCGGCCTTGCGGCGGGCGTCAGCGAGGCGCAGATCGAGGCCGTCGTCAACCAGCGGGCGCTCGCCGCCGTGCTGGCGCTGCGCGACCAGCTCGCCGGCATCGTCGATCCCGCCCCGGTCAAGCTCGACACGCTGCTGACCATGCGCGGCGTCGTGGATTTCCGCGAGGCGGAGGAGAGCGAGGCGGAGCGCACGGCGCGCGACGGCGACATCCGGGCGGGCTTTGCCGAGGCGGTCGCCCGTCTTGCCGAGATGCGGCGCAAGGAAGGCGCGGCGCTTGCCGGCGTGCTGCTCGGCCAGGTCGCCCGCATCGAGGCGCTGACGGCGACGGTGGAGGCCGATCCTTCGCGCGGCGTTGCGGCCATTGCCGAACGGCTGGCCGGGCAGGTCGCGGTTTTGATGCAGGGGGCGAGCGCGCTCGACCGCGACCGGCTGCACCAGGAGGCGGCGCTGCTGGCCACCAAGGCGGACCTGCGCGAGGAGATCGACCGGCTGAAGGCGCATGTCGCGGCCGCGCGCGAACTCATCGCCGAGGGCGGGCCGATCGGCCGCAAGCTCGATTTTCTCGCACAGGAATTTAACCGGGAATCGAATACGATCTGTTCCAAGTCGAACGCCGCTGCTGTAACGGCTGCAGGCATCGAACTGAAGGTCGTCATCGACCAGTTCCGCGAACAGGTCCAGAATTTGGAGTAGGCCATGGCCGAACCGTCGAAGCAGATCCATATCGAGCGCCGCGGGCTGATGCTCGTCATCTCCTCGCCGTCGGGCGCCGGCAAGTCGACCATCGCCCGCAACCTGCTGGAGGCCGATCCGGGCCTCAGCCTGTCGGTGAGCGTGACGACGCGCCAGCGCCGGGCGAGCGAGATCGCCGGCCGGCACTACCACTTCATCAACCACAAGGAATTCGAGCGGCTGCGCGACAGCGACGCGCTGCTGGAATGGGCCGAGGTGCACGGCAATTTCTACGGCACGCCGCGCGAGCCGGTGGAAGAGGCGATGGGCAAGGGCCGCGACATGCTGTTCGACATCGACTGGCAGGGCGCCCAGCAGCTGCAGGAGAAGATGCCGGCCGACGTCGTCTCCATCTTCATCCTGCCGCCCTCGATGACCGAACTGCAATCGCGCCTGCACCGCCGCGCCGAAGACACGGAAGAGGTCATCCAGACCCGTCTCGCCAATTCCCGCGCGGAAATCGAGCATTGGCGGGAATACGATTACGTCATCCTCAACGACGACCTGTCGGTCGCCTTCGACGCCGTGCAGAGCATCGTAAAGGCCGAGCGCCTGCGCCGCGACCGCCGCCACGGCCTGTTCGACTTCGTGACCCAACTGGTGACGGAAAAGCCGGTGCTCTGAGGGGGGCGGCCAAGCGGCCGCCGCCTGCGTCCGCCCACGCGGCCGCCTCTGCGCGGCCACGCCGCCGCCTTTGCGTGCCATACCCGCACGGATGCGGCTCAACAGCCGCATCGTCATTCCCTGCGAACCAACTTCTCCTCCGTCATCCCGGCCTTGCGCCGGGATCCAGCCGCCGCGCGTCCGCGCGGCGAGAGGACGCCTCGCATCTGGTGACGGGAGTCTTTCGCGCTCGCGGACGCGAGCGTGCTGGACCCCGGATCAAGTCCGGGGTGACGGAGGAGAGGGAGGCGGTTCGTTCCGGAGGCTTTGGGGGAGGCGTGGCTTGCTATAACGCGTTGACAGCCGCCGAAATATTCCGAGGCGGTTCGAGTTAAGCCGTCGCGGCCCTTGCCTTCACGCACTTCGCACATGCGCATCATTCTCCGCACAGGACTTCATTCCCCGCGCACCAACCTCTCCTCCGTCATCCCGGCCTTGAGCCGGGATCCAGCCGCCGCGCGTCCGCGCGGCAAGAGGACGCCTCGCATCTGGTGATGGAAGACTTTCGCGCTCGCAGACGCGAGCGCGCTGGACCCCGGCTCAAGGCCGGGGTGACGGAGGAGAGGGAGGCGGTGAGTTCGGAACGCCGGGGTGATGCCGCGCTTGGGGACGCGGCGCCTCTTACAGGGCGTTGGCCAGCCGGACGAATTCTTCGACGCTCAGCGTCTCGGCGCGGCGCTGCGGGTCGATGTCGGCTTTGGCCAGCAGGGCTTCGCCACCGAGGGATTTGACGCTCTGGCGCAGCATCTTGCGGCGCTGGCCGAAGGCGGCGTGGGTGACGCGTTCGAGGGCGGAGACATCGCAGGCGAGCGGATTGGGCACAGGTTCCAGATGCACGACCGAGGACGTGACCTTCGGCGGCGGCGTGAAGGCCTGCGGCGGCACGTCGAAGGCCATGCGCGCATCCGTGCGCCAGCCGCAGAGTACGCCGAGGCGGCCATAGTGGTCGTCGTTCTCTTCGGCGACGATGCGCAGGCCCACCTCGCGCTGGAACATCAGCGTCAGCGAGTCCCAGAAGGGCGGCCAAGTCTTGGGCAGCAGCCAGTTGACGAGAAGCTGCGTGCCGACATTGTAGGGCAGGTTGGCGATGATGCGCACCGGTTCGCCCGGCGCCAGCGCCTCGAAATCGGTCTTCAGGGCATCGCCCTCGATGACCGTCAGGCGGCCCGGATAGTGGTCGGAAATCTCCGCCAGCGCCGGCAGGCAGCGGGCGTCCCGCTCAATGGCGATGACGCGCTTTGCGCCGAGCGCGAGGATGGCGCGCGTCAGGCCGCCCGGGCCGGGGCCGACCTCGATCACCGTATGGTTCTCGATGGGGCCGGCCGTGCGGGCGATCTTCTGCGTGAGGTTGAGGTCGAGCAGGAAGTTCTGGCCGAGCGCCTTCTTGGCATCCAGCCCATGGCGCTGGATGACGTCGCGCAGCGGCGGAAGTCCGTCGAGGGCAGCCATTACGCCGTCTCCTTCGTGTTGCGTTCATGCACGGCAAGGGTGGCCGCAAGGCGCAGCGCCGCCAGCAGGCTGTCGGGCCTGGCGACGCCCTTGCCGGCGAGCGCGAAGGCCGTGCCGTGGTCCGGCGAGGTGCGGATGAAGGGCAGGCCGAGCGTCGCATTGACGGAATCGTCGAAGCCGAGCGCCTTGGCCGGGATCAGCGCCTGATCGTGATACATGCAGAGCGCCACGTCATAGCTCGCGCGGGCGGCGTCGTGGAACATCGTGTCGGCCGGAAGCGGGCCGACGGCCGAAATGCCGGCGGCCTTCAGGCGTTCGACCGCCGGGCGCACGATAGCATCGTCCTCCAGCCCGAGCGCGCCGCCTTCGCCCGCATGCGGATTGAGGCCGGCAATCGCAAGGCGCGGCCGGGCTATGCCGAAGCGCTGGCGAAGGTCCCGTTCGGTGATGACGGCGGTCTCGACGATGAGGTCCTCCGTCAGCGCGTCCGGCACGTCCTTCAGCGGAATGTGGATGGTGACGGGCACGGCGCGCAGCTTCGGTCCGGCCAGCAGCATGACGGGCAGGAGGCTTTCTTCGCCCGTTGCCTTTGCCGCGAGATCGGCGAGGAATTCCGTATGGCCGGGAAAGCCGAAGCCGGCGTCGTAAAGCACGGCCTTGGCGATGGGATTGGTGACGACCGCGGCCGTGCGGCCCGCCATGGTCAGGGCGACGGCCGTCTCGATGGCGCCGGTAATGGCGGCGGCATTGCGGGAATCGGGTTCGCCGGCGACGACGGGCGCGGCGCAATCGGCGGCGAGGACCGGAAGGGCGTCGGAAAAGACGGCCGCCGCCGTCTCGGGCGTCGCCGCAGCGAGCGCGACGTCGAGGCCGAGCAGGGCGGCCCGTTCGGCAAGGGCCGCGGCGTCGCCGATGAAGAGGAAGGGGGGAAGCGAAAGCGTCTTGCGGTCCGACCAGAGGGCAAGGGTGATATCCAGCCCGATCCCCGCCGGGTCGCCCATGGTGAGCGCCAGCGGCGGTGTGTGCGTCGTCGTCATGAGGCCCTGCCGGAAGGGCAGTCCCGGGGGCGGCATGCACCGCGATCCGGACCTGCTTGGAAACGGAAGCCGGGGCTTTCGAGACCGCCGGCGGGGTGGGTCAGCGCCCCGCGGCCGGGGCGCCTGTCGTCAGCGTTCGGTGATCGTCGCCTTCTTGCGCAGTTCGGCGAGGTACTTCTTGCTGTTCTCGTCGTTCTCGTTGCCCTTGCTGTTGGCAAGGTCCTCGGCGCGGAAGACCATTTCGGCGGCGACGTCGTCGTTCACTTCGCGCTGCTTGCAGATCGCGAGATATTCGACGCCGCGCTCGGTGACGCGGGTGCCGGTCGTCTGGCCCTTGGCCTTTTCGATCAGCGGCTTCCAGTCCGCCGGCATTTCGGGCGCGAGCACGCGGCCGAGGTCGCGGATCGACACGTCATGCATGGTCGCGGCGAAGGCCTTGGCGCCCTCGCAGCCCGGGAACTTCGAGCGGGAGGCTTCGGCTTCCGCCTTGCGCTTGCCGAGAATGGCGTTGCGGCGCTTTTCCGGCACGACGAAGATCACCTGCTTGAGGAAGTATTCCGTCGTCACCGGCTTCTTGCCGCCGTTTTCCTGCATGCGCTCGACGAGCGACTTGCCGTTGGTCGTCCGGCCGTATTTGGCGTTGACGATGCGCGGCCAGCTCATCTGCAGGGCGATGAACTGCTTGAAGTGTTCGGCGCCGACGCCGGCCTGGCTGAGGATCTTGCCGAGCTGGTCGGGCGTCATCTTGTTGGAGGAGGCAAAGCGCGCGAAGGCCGCGTCGACCTCGGTCGTGGTGACGGAGGCGCGGGCACGGGTGATTTCCTCGCGCTTCAGCGCATCCTCGATCAGCTGTTCCCGGGCGAGGCTGCGCAGGTTCCCCTTGGCGCGCTGCAGCTTCAGGAAGTTGACGCGGCGTTCGACATCCCCGCTGGTGATCGCCGTGTTGTTGACGACCGCGACAACCGAGCTTGCAGCCTGAGCGGTGCCCACGGGGGCGGAGAACGTCACCGCTGCGGTGAGCGCGAGGCCCATCATCACGGAACGCACCAGAGATTGTCTGCCCATCATGCCAGTCCCTTTTTCAAACCCATTTCGCACGCTCCCGCCCGCTCAAGCGCGGGGACCGGGAGGAAAACTCTCCCGGATGTGCATAATACATGCGGCCAAACGATGACAAGAGCAGCCCGCGGCAGGCCCGTCAGAAGCCGGTGAGCGTCGTGTCGCCGACCTGGATGTCGCCGATGGTGCGGAACATCAGGCGGGCGCCGATCGACCAGTCGTTCGCCACGCTGCTCGATTTGTCGCGCGTCTGCTCGTAGACGATCGAGAAGACGGTGTCGCGGTCGTCATAGGACAGGCCGACGCCATTGCGCGAAACGACGTGGTTGCCGATGTCGTAGGTGATGGAACCGAAGACGGACCAGTAGTCGTGGAACTTGAACGCGGCCGCGCCCTGAACCTCGCTGGCGGAATCGATCAGGCCGTAGAGCGGCTGCGAGGCGATGCGCGTATAGGTCAGCTCCGTCTCGAAACGCGCGCCGTCGAAGCGCAGCGACGTGTCGGAGCGGCGCAGCGACAGGTTGTCCTTGTCGAGGCGTGCGCGGGTGGAGAACGAAATGCCGTTCGGCAGGTCGACGCCCGCCATGCCGACATAATCGGAAACGTCCGTCTCGAGGCCCGAATTGGCGCCGGCATTGACGAGATCGTCGGTCGCGAAGGAGTTCACGCCGCCCAGATGGAAGGACTGGCCGATGATGCTGCGCAGCTGCACGCCATTGTCGAAGGTGCCGGTATAGCGGATGCCGAGATTGGCGCGCGTGCCGCCCTCGATGCGGTCGAAGCCCGAGAACTTGTCGCGTTCGAAGAGGTTGGTGGCGTCGAAGACGAAGCTCTGCGCGTCCTCGTTCGGCAGGCCGCCGGCAAGGTCCTCGCTCGGACGCGCATAGATCTGCGCGATCGGCTCGAAGAGATGCGTGCTGGTGTCGGTGGTCGCCAGGATCGGGTAGCGCGCCTCGAGACCGGCCGTCAGCATGGCGCGGGTCGCCGAATCGTCCATCTCGTAGGTGCCGGCATAACCGGCGCCCGGCGGACGCATGTCGAGGCGGTGGATGTCGCCGCGGGCGGCGAGGAGAGGGGTGAGCACGAGGCCGCCCGGCACGACGAACTGGCGTTTCCATTCCAGTTCGCTGGTCAGGCGCGTGGTGCCGCCTTCAAGGCCGCGGAAGCGGTCCTTGCCGCCCACCGTGTAGGTGTCGGCGAGATCGCGCTCGATATTGGTCAGGTTCGTCGTGACGCTGAGCTCGCCGCCGAACACCGGCTGCGGCACGATATATTCGTGGTCGAGCGTCTGGACGATGGCCTGCTTGCTTTCGGCCTTGTCCAGCGGATCGGCGTCCTGCACGTCGAAATAGAAGGCGCGCAGGTCGAAGCTGTTGCGGCGGCCGAGGCCCGACAGATAGCCTTCGTTGACGAAGGTATCGTCCTTGAAGCCGTCGATATCGTAGGTGCGCGAGAAGTTGTTGTCGGTCTGCGTCATGACGTTCCAGCCGAACGTCCAGCGCGGATTGATCTGGAACTTGCCGGTCGAGCCGACCATGCCGCGGAAGCCGTCTTCTTCCCAGTCGCTGGTGTTCTTGGTGAACGAATCGGCGCTGAGCTGGCGGATGCCGGCGGCGTGCAGCGTGATCTGACCGTTATGGAAGCGCTTGCGGAACTCGGCTTCCATGAGGAAGCCCTGCTTGGTGAAGACCGTGGGCGACAGCGTCGCGTCCATGTCGGGCGCGATGGCGATATAATAGGGCGCCGTCATGCCGAGGCCGAGCTTCTGCGCGTAGCGGAAACGCGGGAACAGGAAGCCGGTCTTGCGCTTGACGGTGTGGTCGGGCAGCTCGAGCACCGGAATATAGGCGATCGGCTTGCCGAACATCTCGAAGCGCGCGCGCTCGAGGCGGATGGTGCGGGTGCGGCCGTTCTGCACGACGCGCTCGGCCTTGACTTCCCACAGGCCGCGATGGGTCGGATTGGTGGCGCAGGGCGTGCAGGCGGTATAGACGGCGTGGTTGAGGATCATCTCCTCGCCGTTGACGCGCTCGCCGCTGGTCGCCGCCAGCTTGGTGAGGTCGGTGGTCTCGATGCGCAGCGCATTGACGAAGCCGTTGGCGAAATCGTCCGACAGGTCCATCTCTTCGCCATAGACCCGGTTACCGGTCGGTTCGACGAGTTCGATATTGCCGCGCGCCTTCAGCCGGCCCGTCTTCTGGTCGTATTCGACCTCGCGGGCGACGAGCTTGTAGCCGCCGTAATTGATCTGCACGGCGCCGCGCGCGACGACCGTCTGATTGTCATTGTTATAGACGAGCTCGTTGGATGCGAGCAGCAGCTTGCTGCCTTCCGGGATGTTCGGTTCCATCGTGGAGATGTCCGTCATCTGCGCGGAAGCGGGCAGGGAGAATGCGGGCATGAGGGCGCACATGGCCGCACCTGCAAGCAGGGCGGCTTTCAACCACCGATTCGTTTTGCGGGCGCCTACCGCCACTAGCCGTCCTCCTGATGGAGAAGAATCGTCGCGCCCAAGGACATTGCGACGACCACTGGGAGCCAGGCCGCAACGAACGGAGGAACAACACCGCTGCTTCCGAATGCCTTCACAAGCACGGTGACGACATAAAGCATGAAGCCTGACAGGATTCCACCCAGAATCACCGCACGCGATTGATTAAACCGACTAAATTTTAACGATACACAGGCTGCGATCAGCGTCATCGCAACCAGGAGCAGCGGCAGCGAGAGCATGGAATGGAACTGCGTTTCCATCGCATTCGTCGGGAAGCCGAAGGACTTCGCCGCCGCGATCTTCCGGCCGAGTTCGAAAAAGGCAATGCTTTCAGGCTTTTCCAGACTCTCCTGAACGAACTCCCGTTTCAGGTTGGTACGAAGCTGTACCTCCGCGAGACGAACCGGCAGTTCACCGCTGCGCGTTTCGTTCACATTCTTAAGAAGCCAGTAACCATCTTCCAAAGTGGCCGAGTCGGCGTCCTGCCGGAGCACGATGCGGCTGTCGCCATCGAAGTGGATAACCGAGACGTTGAGAAGGCGCGTGCCATTGTCGAGAACGGCCTTGGCGCCGATGATCGCCTCGTCCTTGTCGTAGATCTGGCGCAGCCACGGAATGGAGGTTTCCGAGCGCGCCGCATTGGTCGCGCCCCAGGACGCCTCGAACTCCAGAGCCTTCCGGCTGCCCCAGGCGGCGAGCGGATTGAGCGTCAGGACCGCGAGCAGGCCGAAGAGGAAGGCGCCGACGACGAAGGGGCGCAGGAACTGCCAGACGGAAATGCCGGCCGCGCGCGTCACCACCAGTTCGTAGCGCCGGTTGAGCGAGATCAGCGCGGCCATGCCGGAAAAGAGCGCGACGAAGGGCACGGTCTGCATCAGGATCGTCGGGATGCGCAGCGCCGTGACGAGAAGGCCGGTGCTCAGCGTATAGCCCGGCAATGCGCCGACGCGGTTCGACATTTCGGAAAAGTCGATGATGAAGACCAGCGAGAAGATGCCGAGCAGGAACCAGAGCGTGGTGACGATGTAGCGGCGGAAGAAATAGAAGCCGAGCGTGCCGATCATGGCGTGCCGCTCCCGCCGGTGGGGGCGGCGCCCGGCCGCAGGCGCGCCAGAATCCGGTCGCGCAGTTCCGTGAGGCGCTCGCCGAGCGTGGCGGGGATTTCAAGGCTCTTGTTGCGCGCGAGATAGCGGATGGCAAGGCCGGCCGTGACGATCGGGATCAGATACATGACGGGGATGAAATAGACCGATTCTTCCGCATTGTTCGAGGCGTAGAAGCTGGCCCAGCGCACGAAGAGCGCGGTCAGCAGCGCCGTGATCATGGGATGCATGCGCGCCTCGCGATGCGAGCGGGCGTCGGCGCTGACGACGAGGGCGATCAGGCCGAAGACCGCCGGGAACAGCCATTCGCTGAAGCGGCGGTGCAGCTCGGCGGTGAAGGCGCCGGGATTCTTCTTGTATTGCGGATCTTCGGGATCGGGATGGATGAGATAGGGCAGGTCCCGGTCCTTGGCGCGCACGTTCGACGTGCCGGTGCTCTGCGTGAGGTCGGCAAGGTCGAAGGCGTAGGATTCGAACTTGATGATGGAGACGTTGCCGTCCGGCAGCTTGCGGTGGACCTCGCCGTCCTTCATCACAAGGGCGGAGGAGTTTTCGTCCACCGCGCCTTCGCGGGCATAATAGACCATTTCGAAGCGCGGATCGCGCGTGTCGGCGACGAAGAGGCCGTGCAGCACGCCGCCGTTGCGGCGCTCGGCCACCTGCACATAGAGCCCGTCGGTGACCTTGCGGAAGGTGTTTTCCTGCACGACGGAGGAGAGCATGTCGGCATGGGCGGTCGCGATCATCTTGCGCACGGCCATGCGGGAATAGGGCTCGACGAAATTGTCGACGGCGAAGGAGACGAGGCTCATCGCCACGGCGAGGATCATGATCGGCCGGATGATGGTGGTGCGCGAGCTGCCGGCCGAATTGAGGACGGTCAGCTCCGAATCGGCGTTCATGACGGTCAGCGTCTGCGACACGCCGATGACCAGCGCGAAGGGCAGGATGATCGGGATGACCGAGGGCAGGATGAGGGTGGCGAGCTTCACGAAGGCGAAGATCGACTGGCCGCTGTCGGTGACGAGGTTGATGCTGCTGAGGGCCTGCGTCACCCACACGATGCCGAGCAGGGGCAGGAGCGTGGCGACGAACATGAGCGACGCCCGCCGCAGGATATAGCGCTCGATCAGTTTCATCTTTCAGTCCGCACGTCCGACAAGCGGTTCTCGTCCCGCGTCCACGACGCCCATCAACGGAACTGCAATGGGCATATAAGCTTTCTTGAGGCTGACGCCATAGCGCAGAGTCTGCGCGCGGATGGAAAATTTATGGCGAACAAGCATGCCTAACGATCTCTAAACAAGCGGGCGCATCTTGCCAAGCGTCGCAAAAGCGACAAGGAATTGGTGGCAATAGCGGCCTTTGCGGCCGAACGAAAGGCCGTACGGCCCCCTGCGGAGTGAATCATGCCTTCCAAATTCGACATCGGTTTTGCCAAGAGCGCGCGCGCATCCGGCGGCCTCGCCGTCCTTCTCCAGATCTCCGGCGGGCAGGCGGCGGGCATCGGCGAGGTGGATCCGCACGGCGTCGTCGCCCGCGCGGCCGATGTGGCGAAATTCACCGGCAAGGCCTTGAAGAGCCTCGATGTTCTCGCCCCGCACGGCGCATCCGCCGACCGCATCCTCGTGCTCGGCCTCGGCGAGGCGGACAAGCTGACGGCCCATGACTGGCTGAAGGCGGGCGGCGCTGCCGCGGCACGGATCGGCCGCGCCGAGAAGGCGACCGTCTATCTCGACGCGCCCGGCGTTTCCGTCACCGACAGGAACGCGGCGGACTTCGCGCTCGGCATGCAGCTCGGCGCCTACAGCTTCGACATCTACAAGACGAAAAAGGGCGAGGACGACGAGGCGAAGAACGCCAAGAGCGTCAAGGTGACGCTCGTCACCGCCGTCGCGAGCGCCGCCAAGAAGGCCAACGAGGTGTCCGACGCGGTCGCCGAGGGCGTGATTCTTGCCCGCAACCTCGTCAACGAGCCGGCCAACGTGCTCGGCCCGGTCGAATTCGCCGACAAGGCCAAGGCGCTCGAAAAGCTCGGCGTCGAGGTGGATATCCTCACCGAGCGCGAGATGAAGAAGCTCGGCATGGCTGCGCTGCTCGGCGTCGCGCAGGGCTCCGTGCGTCCGCCGCGCCTTGCGATCATGCAGTGGAAGGGCGGCAAGGAGAAGGACCGCCCCATCGCCTTCATCGGCAAGGGCGTCGTCTTCGATACGGGCGGCATCTCGATCAAGCCGGCCGCCGGCATGGAGGACATGAAGGGCGACATGGGCGGCGCGGCCGCCGTCATCGGCCTCATGCACACGCTGGCCGCCCGCAAGGCGAAGGCCAATGTCGTCGGCATTCTCGGCCTTGTGGAAAACATGCCCGACGGCAATGCCCAGCGCCCCGGCGACATCGTCAAGTCGATGTCCGGCCAGACCATCGAGGTCATCAACACCGATGCGGAAGGCCGCCTCGTCCTGTGCGACGCGCTCTGGTACTGCAACGAGACCTTCAAGCCGCAGTTCATGATCAACCTCGCGACGCTGACCGGCGCGATCATGGTGGCGCTCGGCAGCCACCATGCGGGCCTGTTCTCCAACGACGACACGCTGTCCGCGCGCCTGACGGCCGCCGGCCTTGCCACCAACGAGCGGCTGTGGCGCATGCCGCTCGGCCGCGAATACGACCGGATGATCGACAGCAAGTTCGCCGACATGAAGAACACCGGCGGACGTTATGCCGGCTCGATCACCGCCGCGCAGTTCCTGCACCGCTTCGTCAAGGACACGCCCTGGGCGCATCTCGACATCGCCGGCACCGCCATGGGCTCGCCGACCGACGAGATCAACCAGTCCTGGGGCTCCGGCTTCGGCGTGCGCCTGCTCGACGAACTGGTGCGCGCGAATTACGAGGGGTGAGGGAGAGGTGAGCGAGGTCCTCTTCTATCACCTGACGGAATCCAAGCTCGAAGACGCGCTGCCGCCCCTGCTCGACAAGAGCCTGGAGCGCGGCTGGCGCGTCGTCGTGCAGGCGGGCGATGCCGAGCGCCGCGACGCGCTCGACACGCATCTGTGGACCTTCCGCGAGGACAGTTTCCTGCCGCACGGCACGGACGAGCAGGCCTTTCCGGCCGACCAGCCCGTGCTGCTGACGGCTTCGCCCGACAATCCGAACGCCGCCACCGTGCGCTTCCTCGTCGCCGGCGCCGAGCCGCCGCCGCTCGATGCCTATGAGCGCGTCATCTTCATGTTCGACGGCTACGACCAGGACGAGGTGGAGACGGCGCGCGCGCACTGGAAGCGCCTGAAGGGCGAGGGCCACACGCTCACCTACTGGCAGCAGAACAGCGACGGACGCTGGGCGAAGAAGGCCTGATCCACCGCATTCCCCAACACGATCGGGCGTGGACCGCCGCCGGGAGAGGGCGGCGGTCGCTCGCGCCCTCTTGCGCGTTGGGCATTCATGGGTATATACCCGCGACATGACCAAGGACCTCTGCCACTGCATCGTCTTGCGCAAGGCCTCGCGCCGTGTCTCGTCCTACTATGACGAGGCGCTGGCGCCGCTCGGCGTGAACATCGCGCAGTTCAGCCTGCTGCGGAACATCAACCGCATGGCGCCGGTGTCGCTGACCGATCTCGGCCAGCGCGTCGAACTCGACCGCTCGACGGTGGGGCGCAATGCCAAGGTGCTGGAGCGCATGGGGCTGGTGGATATCCGCCCCGGCAAGGACCAGCGCGAGGCCACGCTGACGGTGAGCGAGGCGGGGCAGGCGGTGCTGAGGGAAGGCGCGCCGCTGTGGGACGGCGTCCAGGCGGGCATCGAATCGCGCCTCGGGCCCGACGGCGCCGAACAGTTGCGGCGGCTTCTCGCCGCGCTCTGAGTTTTTTTGACAGGAAAGGGGTATCTGCCCGTATCTGCGGGCAGATACCCGGAAAATCCGCCGCACCGGCGGCATTATGAAACGCCAGCCGCATCGGCGGCATCACGAAAGGAAACGTCGACCATGGTCTCCGCAAGCCTCGCCCGATGGATGGCGCGCCGCAACCTCCACTACGGCTGGGTGGTCGCCGCGACCACCTTCCTCACCATGCTGGCGACGGCCGGCGCCATGGGCTCGGCGGGCGTGATGATCCAGCCGTTGCACGAGGAATTCGGCTGGGACATCGCCGACATTTCCTCCGCCATGGCGGTGCGGCTGGTGCTGTTCGGCCTGCTCGGCCCCTTCGCCGCCGCCTTCATGAACCATTTCGGCATCCGCCAGGTGGTGGCCAGCGCGCTTGCCCTCATCATGGGCGGCATCGTCGCCTCCTTCTTCATGGCCGAGGTCTGGCAGCTCCTGCTGCTGTGGGGCGTGGTGATCGGCGTCGGCACCGGCATGACGGCGCTGGTGCTGGGCGCGACGGTCGCCACGCGCTGGTTTTCCAAGCGCCGCGGCCTCGTCGTCGGCCTGATGACGGCGAGCAACGCCACCGGCCAGCTCGTCTTCCTGCCGCTGCTCGCCGCGCTGACGGAGGCCTATGGCTGGCGCGCGGCGCTGACGCTTTCCGTCGCCGTCATCGCCGCCGCCATGCTGCTCGTGCTTCTCTTGATGCGCGATCATCCGGCCGATATCGGCCTGCCGGCCTATGGCGAGACGGCCGTCGCCGTGCCGCCCCGGCAGGACCATTCCCTCGGCGCCACCTTGCTCGCCCCGCTCGTCACCCTGCGCAGCGTCTCCGGCAACCCGGTCTTCTGGGTGCTGTTCGGCACGTTCTTCGTCTGCGGCCTGTCGACCAACGGCCTCATCCAGACCCACTGGATCTCGATCTGCGGCGATTTCGGCATGGCGGCCGTCACGGCGGCGGGCACGCTCGCGGTCATCGGCATCTTCGATTTCATCGGCACCGTCTTCGCCGGCTGGCTGTCCGACCGCTACGACAACCGCTTCCTGCTCTTCTGGTTCTACGGTCTTCGGGGTCTGTCGCTGCTCTACCTGTCGGTCTCCGGTTTCAGCATGCTGGAACTCTCGGTCTTCGCCGTCTTCTACGGCCTCGACTGGGTCGCGACGGTGCCGCCGACCGTCAAGCTGGCGGCGGAGAATTTCGGCCGCGAGAAGGCGGGGCTGGTCTTCGGCTGGGTCTTCGCCGGCCACCAGCTGGGCGCCGCCACCGCCGCCTTCGGCGCCGGCACCCTCAAGAGCGACTACGACACCTACATGCCCGCCCTGCAGATCGCCGGCCTGATGTGCGTGCTGGCCGCGCTCTCGGTGCTGCTGCTCCGGCGGCCGGGCCCGCGCCCGGTCGCCGCCGCGGCCTGATCGGTAAAAATGAAAAGGCCCTCCGCGCGGAGGGCCTTTTTTCAATCGTGGAAGGCGTCGACGAACTTGCGCCGCCCGAGCATGAAGGCGTCCGCCACATGGCGGAGGGGGCGAGGTCGACATCCGACGTCCCGGCCTTCACGATCTCGGCGAAGCGCCTGTAGAGCATCGGATATTCCTGCTCCGGCTCGTCATGCACCAGCTTTCCGTCGACGGAGAGTTTCGCGCCGCCCTCGGAGAGCACCATGCGGCCGGCATCGGTTTCCGCCACGATGTCCCAGCTCTGCTTGCCCGTCTGGCGCCAGTCGAACTCGGCCGCAAGGTCGAGGCCTTTGGCGTCGGAGAAGGTCATGGACGCGGCGATGGGCGCGTCGCGGTTTTCCGGGAATTCCAGCGTCGCGGCGGTGATGAAGACCGGGCGCGGCAGGATATGGGTGACGATGGACAGCGCATTGATGCCGGGGTCGAACACGCCGAGGCCGCCGGCCTGCCAGATCCAGTCCTGATTGGGATGCCAGTGGCGCACGTCTTCCTTCCAGATCACCCGCATGGAGCGGATCGTCGTGCCGGCGAGGAAGGCCTTCGCCGCTTCCACGGCCGGCGCATAACGCGAATGCCAGCTTGCAAAGAGCGACAGACCCCTGGCGGCGGCAAGCGCCTCGAGGTCGGCGACCTCGGAGAGCGTCGCGCCCGGCGGCTTTTCCAGGAAGACATGTTTGCCCGCCGAAAGCGCCTTTTCGGCCGCCTCGTAGCGATATTGCGGCGGCATGCACAGCGAGACGGCGTCGATGCCGGGGACCGCCGCCAGCATGGCGTCGATCGACTTGAAATTGTCGATGCCGTCGACCGTGCCGTGCCGGCTCGCCGCGGCGATCAGCCGGTAGTCGCCATTGCCGGCAACGGCCGGAAGATGCTGGTCGCGCACGATCTTGCCGACGCCGACGATTGCGAGATTGATCGGTGACATGTCTCCGCCCTCATTTGTATGACAAATCGGCCGTTGTTTTAGCAGAACCTTCGGCGGGGGCAAGAGCGCCCTTGCACCGTCTTCTGCCTACCGTTTGTGCATCTGCCCAAATGCCGTCTTCGCCTTTCGTCTAATGCCGCCGCTAAGACCGGGAAAACAGGGCTGCGGACTTGAAACGAGGCCTGAAATCGGCACTCTGACGGTGCCTGGCACCAAAGCAATAACACGCCGGGCGGGGAGGAGTTCTCATGAAAACGCTGCTGGTTTTCAGCCGGCTCATCGACGCTATCACGGAAAATATCGGAAAGGCCGTTGGCTGGCTGATCCTCGTCGCCGTGCTCGTCAGCGCCGGAAACGCCATCGTCCGAAAGGTTTTCAACATATCGTCCAATGCCTGGCTTGAGGCGCAATGGTACCTGTTCGGCGGGGCCTTCATGCTGGCCGCCGCCTATACGCTGGCGCAGAACGAGCATATCCGCATCGACGTCGTCTACGGCAAGTTCTCCCGCCGGGTGCAGCACTGGATCGACCTGCTCGGCCATCTCCTGTTCCTGATGCCCTTCGTGCTGCTGATGGTCTATTTCCTCGTGCCCTATGTGCTGATGTCCTATCGCTCGGGCGAGGGCTCCTCCAGCGCCGGCGGCCTCATCGTCTGGCCGGCCAAGGCCATCCTGCTCGCCGGCTTCGTGCTGCTGGCCTTCCAGGGCGTGTCGGAAATCATCAAGAAGCTCGCCATCATGAGCGGCAACCTGGAGGACCCGACCCCCTACGTGCCCACCCACGCACCGCTTGACGTTGCAGCCGAGGAGAAGGGCGCATGATCGAGTTCATTGCGGAAAATCTCGCGCCGATCATGTTCATGTCGCTGATCGTGTTCCTGCTGCTGGGCTATCCGGTGGCGTTCTCGCTCGCGGCGAACGGTCTGCTCTTCTTCATCATCGGCGTGGAACTCGCGCCGCTGTCCGATTCGATCAATCTCTCCTGGCCGCTGCTCAACGCGATGCCGGAACGGCTGTGGGGGGTGATGTCGAACGACACCCTGCTGGCCATTCCCTTCTTCACCCTGATGGGGCTGATCCTGGAACGCTCCGGCATGGCGGAGGACCTGCTGGACACCATAGGCCAGCTCTTCGGCCCCATCCGCGGCGGCCTGGCCTTCGCAGTGATCTTCGTGGGCGCTCTGCTGGCCGCGACCACCGGCGTGGTGGCCGCCTCGGTGATCTCCATGGGCCTGATCTCACTGCCCATCATGCTGCGCTACGGCTATGACCGCCGCATCGCCTCGGGCGTGATCGCGGCCTCGGGCACCCTGGCCCAGATCATCCCGCCCTCCCTGGTGCTGATCATCCTGGCCGACCAGCTGGGCCGCAGCGTGGGCGATATGTATGCCGGCGCGCTCATTCCGGGCCTCGTCCTGACCGGCCTCTATATGGGCTACGTGCTGATCATGTCGATCATCCGGCCGAACTCCATGCCGGCCCTGCCGCTGGAGGCGCGTTCGCTCGGCTCGGGCGTCACGTCGCTGTTCATCGCGCTCGCCGTGGCCGCCGGCATCGCCTATGCCGCCCATGTCTATCTCTCGCCGACCCATGGCGAGAATGCCGATATCCTCGGCGCGACCGTCGGCGTCATCTTCATCTATGTCGTGGCGCTGGCGGACAAGACGATGAAAATCGACATGATGTCGCGGCTTGCCCAGCAGGTCATCATCGTGCTGATCCCGCCGCTGGCGCTGATCTTCCTCGTGCTCGGCACGATCTTCCTCGGCATCGCGACGCCGACGGAAGGCGGCGCCATGGGCGCGGTCGGCGCGCTGTTCATGGCCGCGGCCAAGGGCCGGCTCACCATGGACGTGGTGCGCTCGGCGCTGACGGCCACCACGCGCCTGTCGGCCTTCGTGCTCTTCATCCTCATCGGCGCCCGCGTCTTCTCGCTCACCTTCTACGGCGTGAACGGGCATCTGTGGGTCGAGCACCTGCTGGTCTCGCTGCCGGGCGGCGAGACGGGCTTCCTGATCGCGGTGAACCTGCTGGTCTTCTTCCTGGCGTTCTTCCTCGATTTCTTCGAACTCGCCTTCATCATCGTGCCGCTGCTCGCGCCGGCCGCCGACAAGCTCGGCATCGACCTCATCTGGTTCGGCGTGCTGCTCGGCATCAACATGCAGACGAGCTTCATGCACCCGCCCTTCGGCTTCGCGCTCTTCTACCTGCGCTCGGTCGCCGCCAAGGTGCCCTATCTCGACAAGGTGACGGGCAAGGTGACCCAGCCGGTGACGACGGGGCAGATCTACTGGGGGGCCGTGCCCTTCGTCTGCATCCAGATCGTCATGGTGGGCCTCACCATCCTCTTCCCCAGCATGGTCATGCACTACAAGGGCGAGGGCAGCGGCGTCGATCCGGCGACCATCAAGATCGAGGTTCCCGGCTTCGGCACCGGCATGACCCTACCCGATGGCGGCGGTGGTCTCGGCCTGCCGGGCGGCCTGCAGCTTCCCGCCGGCAACCCGCTCGATAGCGGCGGCGAGAAGCCGGCCGAGGGCGGCCAGCAGGGCACGGAGCAGAAACCCGCCACCGACCTTTCGAGCCCGCCGTCCTTCAACTGACGGCAAATTCGATTGCCGACGCCGATGAACCGCCTGTAACCTCGTTGCAGGCGGTTTTTCCATGACCGCAAGGCAGGACCCCTGATGCGCTTCGTCAATCCCATCCCCTTCGTCCGCGACATCGCCCGTGCGCGCCGGTTCTACGAAGAGCGCCTCGGCCTGACCGTCCTGGAGGACTTCGGCAGCTTCGTTCTGTTCGAGACGGGCTTTGCCCTTCATGAAGGCCCGGCGCTGGAACGCACGGTGTGGGGCGAGGCTTCGGAGACGGACGCGCCCTATGGGCGGAAGAACCTGCTGCTCTATTTCGAGCATGACGATATCGACGCCGCCTTCGCGGCCATCGCGCCGCATGTCGAGCTGATCCATCCCGTCGAAAAGCAGGCCTGGGGCCAGCGCGTGTTCCGGTTTTACGATCCGGACCGCCATGCCGTGGAGATCGGCGAACCGCAGGACCTGCCACCGACGGCGGAGAGGGAACGAGGGGAGGGACAGCAATGATCAGGCTTGCCCGGCCGGACGACGAGGCCTGGATCCGCGACTGCGCCGACAGGGCCTATGCGCGTTACGTCGCCGCCATCGGCCGCAAGCCCGCGCCGATGCTTGCCGATTTCGCCGCGGAGATCAGGGGCGGCACGGTGCATGTCGCGGTGGAGGGCGATACCTTCCAGGGCTTCATCATCTTCCTGCCCGAGGGCGACCACATGCTGCTGGAGAGCGTCGCCGTGCTGCCGGAGGCGGCCGGGCGTGGCGTCGGCAAGGCGTTGATCGGCTTCTGCGAGGCGGAGACGCTGCGGCGCGGCCTTTCCGCCGTCCATCTCTACACGAACGAGAAGATGACCGAAAATCTCGCGATCTATCCAAGGCTCGGCTACGTCGAGGTGGCGCGCCGCACGGAGGACGGCTTCAATCGCGTGTTCTTCGAGAAGGCGATCTCCGGTCCGTCCGTTTGAGCGGCCGCGCAGCGCGCAAAGAAAAACCCCGGGGAAGCCCCGGGGTTCGTTTCCGCTTCGATGCCGATCCGCTTACAGCTTGTTGCTGCGCTGCTGGATCATCATGAAGGTGTCGTAGTTGTATTCGGCGATCTGGGCGTTGAGGTAGTACTCGCCACGGAAGGCCTTGATCGAGTCCCAGATCTTCTTGAAGGTCGGGTTCGAGGCTTCCATCTCGGCATAGACCTCGTTGGACGCGTCGAAGCAGGCCGACAGGATTTCCTGGCTGAACGGGCTCAGCTTCGCGCCGGCGGCGACGAGGCGCTTGATGGCCGCGGGGTTCAGGTAGTCGTATTTCTGCAGCATGTTGGCGTCGGTCGCCTGGCAGGCCGTGCGCAGCAGCGACTGATAAGCCTTCGGCAGGCCGTCGAAGGCCGCCTTGTTGAACATGGCATGCACCTCGGGACCGCCTTCCCACCAGCCGGGGTAGTAGTAGAAGGGCGCCACCTTGTTGAAGCCCAGCTTCTGGTCGTCATAGGGGCCCACCCACTCGGCCGCGTCGATGGTGCCCTTCTCCAGCGACTGGTAGATCTCGCCGCCAGGGATGCTCTGGGGCACCGCACCCAGCTTCTGCATCACCTCACCGACCAGGCCGCCGCCCAGGCGCATCTTCAGGCCCTTGAAGTCGGCCGGCGACTTGATCTCCTTGCGGAACCAGCCGCCCATCTGGGTGCCGGTGTTGCCGCCGGCGAAGCCGACGAGGCCCTGCGTGGCGAGGAATTCGTTGAAGAGGTCGATGCCGCCGCCATGGTACTGCCAGGCGTTCATGCCGCGCGCGTTGAGCGCGAAGGGCACGGCCGCGCCGAGCGCCCAGACGGGGTCCTTGCCCCAGTAGTAGTAGGAAACGGTATGGGCCGCTTCCACGGTGCCGGCGGCGGCGGCGTCAGCGGCCTGCAGGCCGGGCACGATTTCGCCGGCGGCGAAAACCTGGATCTGGAAATTGCCGTCCGTCGCTTCGGACACGTATTTCGACAGCACTTCCGCGCCGCCATAGATCGTGTCGAGCGACTTGGGGAAGGACGAGGCGAGACGCCAGTTGATCTTCGGATTGCTCTGCGCGAGCGCCGGGGCGGCAAGCACCGTGGCGGCCGCACCGCCGACGCCAGCCACACCGGCTTTCTTGATGAATGAACGACGATCCATAGTTTCCTCCCAATGGCGAACGGGTGTTTTCACCCGCCCTCGTGTCATCACGCGGGAGCTAACCATGTCGGGGAGGGTGTTTCAAGCCGCGGAACGAAGAAGCCGGAAAGGCCCGCCTACGACTTTCGTCGTAGGGCGCGCGCCCGGCTATCTGCCTGTTTTTCAGGCATTTCTTGTAAGCGAGGCCGGATCAGCCGGCCATCGCCTCCTCATATTCGGACGAAAGCTCCAGCCACTGCTCCTCGGCGTCGTTGAGCTTGTCGACGGCCATGGAGCGGAGCTTGGCCTTCTCGGCGGCCTTGGCCGGATTTTTCTCGTAGAGCGCGGGGTCCGCAAGTTCCGCATCAAGAAGCTGAATCTGCTTCTGCAGTTTTCCCGTCAGGGATTCGATTTCGTTGATCTTTTTCTTCAGCGGGGCGAGCTGGGCGCGCCGGTCGGCATTGGCCTTGCGCAGTTCCGCCTTGTTGGCTTCGCCCCCGGCGGCGGCGGGCTTGTCCTTCTCGTCCCGCTTGCCGGACTGGACGATAAGGCCGCGATATTCCTCCATGTCGCCGTCGAAGGATTTGACGGTGCCGTTGTTGACCAGCCAGAGCCGGTCGACGGTCGCCTCGATCAGGTGCCGGTCGTGCGAGATCAGGATGACGGCGCCGTCATAGTCGTTCAGCGCCTCGATCAGCGCGCGGCGGCTGTCGATGTCGAGATGGTTGGTCGGCTCGTCGAGGATGAGAAGGTTCGGCGCGTCGAAGGCGGCAAGGCCCATCAGCAGGCGGGCCTTCTCGCCGCCCGACAGGTCCTTGGCGGCGGTCGACATCTTCTCGGTGGCAAGACCCATCTGCGCGACGCGGGCGCGCACCTTGGCCTCTGGCGCCTCCGGCATCAGCCGGCGCACATGCTCCACCGGCGACTGCTCGGGCATGAGGTCGTCGAGCTGGTGCTGGGCGAAGAAGCCGATCTTGAGGCCCGGCGCGCGCTTGACCGCGCCCGTCTCGGCTTCCAGCCGGCCGGAGATGAACTTGGCGAAGGTCGACTTGCCGTTGCCGTTCGAGCCGAGCAGGGCGATGCGGTCGTCATTGTCGATGCGAAGGTTGATCTGCTTGAGGATCGGCTTGCCCGGCACATAGCCGACCGCGCCGCCCTCGATGGCGACGATGGGCGAGGCGGGCTGCTTTTCCGGCTCGGGGAAGGTGATCGGCTGGACGTGGGTTTCCACGACCGCCGCGACCGTGCCCATGCGCTCCAGGGCCTTGACCCGGCTCTGCGCCTGCTTGGCCTTGCTGGCCTTGGCCTTGAAGCGGTCGATGAACTTCTGCAGGTGCTTGCGCGCGGCCTCGTTCTTGGCCTTCGCCTTCATCTGCAATTCGTCGGCTTCCGCCTTCTGGCGCTCGAACTGGTCGTAGGAGCCGCGATAGAAGGTCAGCTTCTGCTGGTCGAGATGCACGATGGCGTTGACGGCGGTGTTGAGGAGGTCCCGGTCGTGGCTGATGATGATGACGGTGTGCGGATAGCGCCGCACATAGTCTTCCAGCCAGAGCGTGCCTTCGAGGTCGAGATAGTTGGTCGGTTCGTCCAGCAGCAGGAGGTCCGGCTCGGAGAACAGCACCGAGGCGAGCGCCACGCGCATGCGCCAGCCGCCGGAAAAGCTCTTGGCCGGGCGCTGCTGCGCCTCGTGGTCGAAGCCGAGGCCGGCAAGGATGCTCGCCGCGCGCGCTTCCGCCGAATGGGCGCCGATATCGGCAAGCCGCGTCTGGATTTCCGCGATGCGGTGCGGGTCGCTCGCCGTCTCGGCTTCCTTGAGAAGGCTGGCGCGCTCCGTATCGGCGGCCAGCACGATCTCGATGAGGGAGTCGTCCGTGCCCGGCGCTTCCTGCGCCACCTGGCCGATGCGCGCGTTCTTCGGCAGCGAAATGCTGCCGGCTTCGGCGGCAAGCTGGCCGGTGATGACGCGGAACAGCGTGGACTTGCCGGCGCCGTTGGGGCCGATGATGCCCACTTTCACGCCGCTCGGCAGCGAAAGGGTGGCGTTATCGATGAGGAGACGCCCGGCAACGCGGGCGGTGAGGCCGGAAATCGTGATCATGCCGGGTCTATAGAGCAATTTCCGCAAAAGTGCGAAGCGGTTTGCGCTCACATTTTGTCGAAAAATGCGGCCATCAGGGCCGCGCTATTGGCCCTTGTAGGTGCGGCCCGCGCGTTCGGCGACTTCCGCCGAATAGATGCGCAGCGCGATGCCGCTTTCGGCCGCATAGGCGAGCGCCTGGTCGGCCTGATCGTAGAAGGCGGCGGGGGTCTGCGCCGAATCGCTCATCGCCACGCCCGCCGTCAGCGTCAGGAAGCCGGCCGGCAACTCGCGGTCCATGAAGGGGAAGGGCTTTTCCGCGACCCGCGCGGCGACGCGGCGCGCGATGGTGACGGCGATCTCCCGGTCGACATTGCGCAGCAGCAGGCAGAAGGCGTCGGGCGCGGTGCGGGCGACGAAGTCTTCCTTCTTCACCGAGCGGCGGAAGATGGCGGCGAGCCGCTTCAGCGTCTTTTCCGCCGCGCCCGCCGGATGGCTTTCGGCGAAGTCCTTCAGCTGTTCGACCCGGAAGAGCAGCAGCGCAGCCGTGCCTTCCGCCGCCTCGTCCTTGAAGAAGCCCCGGAGGCGGCCGAGCAGCGCGGCATGATTGGCAAGGCCGGTCACCGGATCGTGCGTCAGCGCCTCGCGGCTGACGGCAAGGCCGGAGCGCAGGCCGTCGAGATGGGCCTGGAGGTCGCCCATGCGCAGGGCGGCGAGCCGGTCGGTGCCGAGAATGTCGCGCACCAGCGAGAGCAGGCGCACCGTGTCGCTGGCGAAATCGGAAATGCCGAGCACCGGGTCGCGGTTCATGCGCGCGGCGATCTCTTCCAGCTCCTGCACGGCGGCGGCGCGCTGGCGATGGCTTTCGTCCGCGGTGCGGGCGATCTCCGACAGCAACTGCACGGCTTCGCCGGCGGCCTGCCCGGCGGCAAGGACATTGTGGGTGGGCAGCGAATGGCGCAGCGCGACGGCATCGAGCGCGCCCTGCTCGGGCGCCTTGCCGAGCGCGGCGATCTCGCGCGCCACGCCCGCATTGCCGTTCAGCGCCTCGAACAGCAGTTCGTAATTGCGCGGCAGGGCGGCGATGCCGAGATTGGCCATGACATGGGCGATGCGCGCCATGATCGGCGGAACGGCCGGCTGGGTGTCCCTGGAGACTGGGGTGGCTTTGCTACTCATGAAACGCCGTCGGATGGGGCGCGGCAAAAGCCGGCGCCGGGGGAAGGTCAGTCGGCGTAACTATCGGATTGCGCGGTTAATTTTGCGTGTGCTGAACTAACAAAGCGACCGGACTTGACGATGCGCAACTTCGCGCAACCGGCAGCGCCGCAAAGACGCGGCGCCGCAGGAGAGGGGATCGCTCAGGCGAAGCGGCGGCCGAGCGGGAAGACCCGCATGACCTGGCCGATCACCGTCAGGCGCGGTGCGCCGGCGCTGCGGGCCGGGCGGTTCTGCTGCATGTCGCGCATGGCGGCGGCATAGCCCTCCGCGCGCGCTTCCTTCATCGCCACCTCGAAGGTCTTTTCGATGACGGGGTAGCAATCCTCGGGCAGGTAGGCGTCGGGGGCGTCCGTGCCATAGACGCGCGCCATCTTGCAAAGCGTACTGCCGAGCAGGCCGGCCCACTCTTCGGTCGTTCTTGCCATTGTTTTTCCTCTCTCCGGGCGAGGCGCGCGCCATTCGGCGTCGGCCCCAATGGCTGCGACTATTTCATCCCCGAACGCCCCTGCCTGTCACCTGGGTGACAGGGCGGAGCCGCCCCCGCAAATCGGGAATGAGCGCTTCCATACGCTGCTACTGTATCACTACTGTTGCAGGAACTGGAAGATGCCACTCGCCTTTAAATCCAGACCTGTTGACAAGGCAGGGCGGCCGAATTCCGTCCGTCTCGACACAAGGGGATGGCGATGGGAGCTAGAGGAATTCCACCCCTTCCGTCCGCGCGAAATAGATGAGGTCGAGCGAAAGGCTCGGGCCTTGGAAATCCCCATGGCCAAGCCCGACCTGTCCAGCCTTCTCTTGAGGAACTCAATGAGCTGATTGCTGAGGCGGTTAGCCATGAAAACTGAAATGATCGAAGTGCTGAAGGCTGGAGAGGTCCGCCGGATGGTTGGTGAACTGGCGCAAAAGGAAACCACCCAGAATGAAACTGCCCTCAAAATCGGTGTATCCCAGCAGCTCGTGAACAAAGCGCCGCGCGAGTACGGCAATCCCGGCCATAAGATCCTTGACTACTTTGGCCTTGAGATGCGCCGCGTCATCGTCCGCAAGACCTGTCGTAAGCGGCGCTAGAGATTGTACCGGCTGACGATCTCGGATGCGATCCGCCGATGCTCGTCGTTTGAGGGGTAGAAGTGGATCTCGGTTTGAAAGGCGGGCCATTGGCCTGCTTGCCGCATAAGGAATACGACCTCGGCCTCTACCGTCTCAATATCTCTCTCATTCCGCTCTATGGCGTCAGTGTGCTGCCAAACGTCCAGCGTGGCTTTAGAGCCATGATGGCGCCAAGCGTACCCGTAGAAACCATCTTTCCCGTCTGCTTTCCAGCCATATCGCAGCCGTGCTCGGATCGATTGTTTGGTCATGCCCACATAAACAGGGATACCATCGATCGAAGCTATATAGAGCTTGGGCAGATTGGATGTGCTGAGCCCAGAGAATTTGGTTGTACCTTTTGCGCACAAGACGGTGAAGGCCTTCGGGGTGTAGCTGATCTCGTAGCGTTCTGGTCCTGAAACAAGCATTTTTCACCGGTCGTATTTGTGTGACTATATGTGAATATCTGTGGGAGATTGTTTTGTACTTCCACCGCCGCCCGAATCACCTGCACACTGCGTAGCAGCTAGCAGCGACTTTCATCCATTTCTTTTGGTGAAAGGACCGCGCAATGGAAAGCAAAGACTCCCTCTTCCTCGAAATTCTCGGCATCAAGGCCGGCGCCCATGGTCGCTTTGCTATTGTGGCCGTTCTTGTGACTTTCGTCCTCGCTTCGGCGGGGTATCTTGGCGGCCGGACGTTCGGGCTGTGGTAAGATCGATTTCGGTCTTCGTGCGCTCCGTGTATGCCAGATCGTCCGCTTGGGCGGCTGCGGCGGCTTC
The DNA here is from genome assembly GCF_020535545.1 of Roseateles sp. XES5. NCBI lineage: Bacteria > Pseudomonadati > Pseudomonadota > Betaproteobacteria > Burkholderiales > Sphaerotilaceae > Roseateles > Roseateles sp. XES5. The sequence continues at coordinate 372,998 of NZ_CP084752.1, read as the reverse complement.
CAGCTCGTTTTGCTCTAAGCGCTCAATCAGCCCCAGTCGGCGGGCGCGCATGTTATTGATTGGACTTTCCTTCGCAATTTCCCTCAAGGCTTCGCCCGCTTTGTCCATGATGGTATGACATGCTGGGTCGAGCCCGCCGGTGTTCAGGTATTGGCGGAAACCCGTGAGAATATCAGAGAATGCCATCCCTTCGTTCTCTTTCATTGCCTTGACGTATTCTTCAAGCGGGAGCTTGGAGGCAGGTATGAAGATTTCCTTGTCAGAACCTCGCGTCGCCAACGCTTTCAGGAGCTCTTGTGGGGGTAATATTGGGACCTGAGCAGCACGCGCTGTCTCAATCTTCTGGTGGACCGCCTCGGGAAGTTCCTGTCCAAATCGTCTTAGCCGGTCGTAATCGAAAGCCATAGGCGTGTTACGGTTCTGTTCGATATACCTGTCAACCAAGTCCTCCGAACGCTCATCGCCAAGCTCACGGAAGAACCATTCGAGATTTGCCATTTCGCCGATGCTGATGAGGTTTATGTTCTCGAGGTAGCACTGGTGAAACCGGTCGAGGATGTCTTCGGCGGGTATGGTGAATGAGGTCTGATAGTCATCCCAAATGCGTTGCATCTTCGTCTGCATGGTAGAGCGCTCAGCTGATTGGTGGAGCTGGGCCGCTTGCAGGTTGATCTCTGTCACATCGAAGTAGCCGTTTTCTATTCCCTTCAGAAGAAGCAGGTCGAAATCATCGGTTGATGAGTATCCGTACCGGCGTAGAACGTCACGCCATCTCATGTCGAGTTTCTCATCGACCTTTGTCGGCATATAGGTATTCATTCGCTTCAAGTATACAAGCGGGGGAGCTGATTTGGGCTGAAAATAGCTCCATCCAAGCAGCATGATTGTCGATGCAGCGGTTTTTAAAACTGTGCTGTCGTATGCCCTGAGGAGAGGTTCGACCTCCTTCACGAGCCCGAAGAGTTTGCGTATCACTCGCACGTTACTGATGCCGAGCTTTATGGCATTGTCACGAACCATCTTGCCAAGCGGGCCGTCCTCATCGGTAATGGCGATATGACCGATTTCCTCGGGGGTCGGGTCAAATCGGAGATAGATGTCCACGACCTTCTCAAGGTAGGCCTCGAACTTCTTCATGTCCTTCAGTTGCTCATCGTTGAAAAGAAGCACTACCTTGCAGTTCCGGTCTTCCTTGAGGTGCGATATGTAGCCCAGAACATCGACGCTCCGGAGCTTGTCCCCTTTCCGCTCCAGATCATCGATGCAGATGATTTGCCTTGATGAGAACGCGGACAGAGCCGTTACGAAATGGTCGAACATGTTTTCGCCCAAGGTCGTCGCGAACCTCATCACGAGCGCCTTCATACCCTTTTCGGCGCCGGTCAGCCGCGTTCTGATTGTGTTTTCCGAAATCTCATCGCCAATTTGCTTACGTTGGACGGTGTTCTGTAGGATGGCGCCCTTGAGCTCCGTAATGGAGTTTATGCCGAAGAGGGACACATACGCGTACTGACCGAGGGCAATGGTCTTTTCCGAGCCGCGCAACTCCTTAACAAGCCGCTGCCACGTATAAGTCTTGCCGGTCCCCCATGCCCCCCGAATGCACAGAACCTGCGGCGTGTCCGTGGCCAGAAATTTCTTGATGGCGGCCTGTACGTCTTTCACGGACATAAAATCTTCTTCTGTGTTCGGAGTGGAGAGGGAGACAAGCGGTTTATCGGACTAAGCGCACTTCGACCATCAAGCCGTGTGCATAGACTTCACGCTGAATGGGTGGGCTGGTTGAAGCCGTCTCGCCAGCCAAGACAACAACCATGATAAGGCGTTACCGGCTTGTCTAAGCCGATCTATGTGCTCGAAGACGCATGGCGACACAATCAGATAGGCGTGAGTTGCATTCCACCCGGCACGTACTAGGCGCGACCGCACGGGTGGTACACCGGGGCGACAGTAAAATACAAGCGTGTGTAGCAGTTGCAGGCTGTTCCCAACCGTACTGGAATTCTAATACATGGGGGTAACGCGCACAAGGATACGGAGGGGTATCTGCTGGTGGGGATGGGGTTCATTGTTAGCCAGCTGGTGTCAGTGTAGCCGACAGTCGCATTGCAGTAGAGTTTCTGCGGAAGGAAATTGGTGAGCGCTCGTTCACTTTAGAGATTGTCGAAGGATAAATGTCGCGCTACGCTGAACCTGCTTAAGGTTAACTCCTTTCTCTGAAGCGTGAGGTGGTCCAAGGGGCGCACGGGGGGTGCCGCCCCTTTTTGCTTGGGATATGCGATGGAGAAGCCGACGCGAGAAAGCGTACTCAAAGCTATGTCTCTAGCGCGCATGAGAGGGCGAGGCTTCTCGAGAAAGTTCATCAAGGGGCAGCGGCAGACGCGGTCCATCGTGCATGAAGGGTTTCACTACCCTCTTAAAGCGGTGTGGGCCGCCGCTCACACTCCTCAAACCACCAGTAGAGAGCTGGACTTAGATACGGTGATTGATGAGGCCACGAAACTTGGTTTCAAGATAGGCAATAGGAAGGGGAACAGCGTCGCTCGCGTGACTTCCGCTATCGGGGCCGTGCTGCCGATATATGTGCTTAACGAAAGTCTGGAAATATCCGTGCTCGAAGGCAAACGAGCAGTAGTAGAAATGGAGCGGATACTTCGCAGCGCGGCAATCGTTGCTGCGGTCAAGCAGAATCGTACTCCTATCTGCGAGGCCTGTGGTTTCGATTTCGAGGAGGCATACGGCGAATACGGCAAGGGTTATATCGAGTGCCACCACATCGAGCCCCTGCACACACGAGATGGTTCTGACGAGATTACGAAGGAAGAGGACCTTGCCCTCTTGTGCGCGAACTGCCACCGCATGGTGCATCATCGCAACCCCCATTTATCCCTCGATGAACTGAAAGAAATTCTGTTGCGGGAGTAGCCTGCTCGTGTTGTAGTTCTTCCTAATGAAAAGGTTCTGCAATGTTTAAGAAGCTCGCTCTCTCAATCGCGGCTGTCTTTGTTCTCTACGGCGCAGTGGGCACGGCACGTCTGCTCGTTTATCCCGATATTGCCAACTTCCTTGATGCGCAGGCTGCCAGCTTCTCAGCTCAGTATCATGCGGCAAAGGCTGAGCAGGCCGTAAAGGACGCTGCCGAAGCGGTCGCAGAGATTTCCCCCACCACTGTCCAGTAATGTGGCTGCAAGCCGTTCTCGACTTCCTCAAATCCATCTGGCCGTCCTTGGAAGGCGCGGTGAAGCTGGCCGTTGCGGGCTGGGTGGTCGCGAAATCGCCACTGGAAACCCAGCTGTCGGTACAAAGTCTCGACGTATCCATGGAAGCTCTCTGTCGATGACAATCATGGGCGGTTATGCCGCCCGTGAATCGGCTGTGCAAAGTCGCAAGAAAATACAAACAAAAACAATACGTTGCGAGAGGTCATGTTCAACGTTTCCGCCACAAAATGATGTGGAGCTACGCCTATCCAAGTTATCCCCGCGACGCTCTTTGAGGCATGGGTGGACGCACTTCTAGGAAAAACAATGTGTTAGCGTGCGAAAATGCTGCACGAGCCTTGCGTCGGCAAAGCGATGAGCGCCGAAAATTAGGGGTTCCACTTGCGTCGGAGTCAAACACCAGCAATATGCGGAGCAGGAGCAGCGGTCATAGTTTCTTTTTAAGGAGAACTACGACCATGGATGACCAGAAAGATTCCCTTACTTTTGAAATTCTTGGATTCAAGGCTTCGGCGGTCGGGAGATTTGCCGTAACCGCTCTTTTGTTCTTTTCTCTGGTGCTGGTGGCATCTGCAGCGGTCTATGGCCCCGGTCAAATTGTCCAGTGGTGGCGCGGTGATGTGAATTCGACGGCGTCAATCAAATGACCCCGCCGGGGTTTTGTACGAGAGGCGCTTACGACGCGAGTTTCTCGCGGAGGGCGTATCCCATCAGCGGCCAAATTTGGCGGATGGCATCTTCGCGCGCAAACTTTTCGCCAAGCTCTTTGTTGAAGTTCTCAGGGTCAGCAGGCGCTGATTTTCCGAGGACAACATAGCCGTTCCGCATGATCACAACTGCTATCGTCATATAATCGGCCCCGTTAGGGCGGATGTACTCAATGGATGCGACTTCGTTTTCAATTGCATCAAGCGATACGCGGTGAAGTGTCTTCTGGACTGCGGTAGACTCAGCGTCGCTGACTTGAAGGGAAGAGGTCATTTTCTGTCATTTCATTATTTTACCTTATGCGTGAACAGGCTGCGCGAAAAAATACTGCCGCACCCCGAAGGATGCGGTAAGATTAATCGCTATTCGGCCGCCTGTCGAAAGTCCTCGGACGGAGCCTCTGGGAAAGCCTCCTTCCAAAGCCAGTCCGCCGCATGTCCAGCATAGCTGGCGGCACTGAAAATGGCGCGGTTGTCACCTTTCAGAACTTTCAGCGAACTGTCGATGTAGCTGGCCGAGCGAAATGACGGCGCAATGCCGAGCCGGGCGCAAAGGAAGGCACTACCCAACTCCGCCACCAGCTCCTCGAAGGCGTAACCGAGCTGATGTGGGAGCGAATCGGCTTCAACAGCGGCATCATCCGCCTGAACCCCGACGGGCGCGCCCAGACGAAAAAATACCGTCCGGAGGTACGCGTTGGGCCTGCCGTGATTGAGGTGCTCCTCAAGGCTCATGCAAAGCGTCAGGGCGAGCACGGCATCATGTTCCGGGGCAAACACGTCCACCGGCTCGACACCGGCTGGGAGGTGGCACGTAAGGGGCTAGCAGAGGCCTCACGGGTTACGCTGTACAGCCTCCGGCATACCGTAGCGCTACGCCCACATGACCCGAATTATCTCCGGAAATCGGTGGACTTTCTGGACGAGCTCATCTCGTTTTGCGTGCGTGCGTAGCAGTTGCGTTCTCCCGTCTAGCTACTTGAGAAACTCCACCCCCTCAGTCCGCGCGAAATAAATCAAGTCCAGCGAAAGGCTCGGTCCTCCGACCATGGTCAGCATGGCGTGGCACTGGCCGCGATGGTGGGTCTGGTGGTTGAAGGCGTGGGTGAGGGCCGGGGCGAGCGGGTGGGTGATGATCGTGGGATTGGTGATGGGGCTGTAGGTGAAATCGGCGGCGATCTTCTCCTCGCTCAGCGAATCGACGAAGGCGATGAGGCGGGCGTCCTCGGCCTGCCGCGCGGCCCACAGACCCGCGAAGTCCTCGAAGAGGATCGCATCGAGGCTTGTCGGGGCCTCGCCGGTGCCGGTGAAGCGCTTCAGCCAGATGCGGTCGGCGGTGAGGAGGTGGTTCAGCGTGCGGTGCAGGGAGCCGAAGAAGGCGCCGAGGTCGCGGCGGTAGGCTTCGTCGTCCAGCTTGCCGACGGCCTCGTAGAGCGTGCGGTTGGCCCAGGCATTGTAGGCGGCGAACAGGCGGTAGTGGTCGCGCATCGCGGTCTTTGTCTCCCTAGATCGTTTCCAGCCTAGGCGATGGCGCTTCGGCGTCGAGGCTGGAGCCATTGCGGGGAATCGCATGTCACCGCTATGGCTCCGGTTTGCCGGACTATAGACGAGGCGCGGATCGCCGGCATGAATGGCACCCATGAAATTATCTGATTTGCGCTCGCTGCCGTCCTGCGCTCCTATGCGCGAAACCCCGATCACGAGGCTTTCATGACCCGACTGCTCTATGCGCTTGCCGGCGCCGACAAGGCCCGCCAGTTTTCGCCCCATGTCTGGAAGACGGTGATGTCGCTCGCCCACAAGGGCCTCGACTACGAGACGGTGCCGGTCGGCTTCACCGAAATCCATGCCATCGAGGACGGCGCGACGGCGACGGTGCCGCTGCTGCGCGATGGCGACAGGCTGGTGCGCGACAGCTTCGACATCGCCCTCTATCTCGATGAGGCCTATCCCGACCGTCCCTCGCTGTTCGGCGGGGAGGGCGGCAAGGCGATGGCGCGCTTCATCGAGAACTGGTCGCAGTCGATCCTGCACATGGCCATCACCCGCATCGCCATTCTCGACATTCACAACCTGCTCGGCCCGGCCGACCGGGACTATTTCCGCCAGAGCCGCGAGCAGCGGCTGGGCGCCTCGCTGGAGGATATCGCGGCGGCCGGCAAGGCGGAGATCGACGCCTTCGCCAAGAAGCTCCAGCCGCTGCGCAACATGCTGAAGGTACAGCCCTTCATCGGCGGCGAGGGCCCGCTCTTTCCTGACTATATCGTCTTCGGCGCGCTGCAATGGCTGCGCACCACGGCGGGCACAAGGGTGCTGGAGGCGGACGACCCGGTCGCGCTCTGGTTCGCCCGCTGCCTCGACCTGCACGGCGGCGCCGGCTATCGTGTGACGGCGGCATGAAACTTTGCCGCTGAGATCGCCAAACGCCGCGCCCCTCTTGTTTTGCCGGGCGTTGGCGGCTATGGAACCGCCACTTTCACCGGAAAACCAAGGGAAACGAGAAAATGGCGATTGAACGCACCTTTTCGATGATCAAGCCGGACGCGACGAAGCGCAACCTCACCGGCGCCATCACCAAGATGCTCGAAGACGCAGGCCTGCGCGTCGTTGCTTCCAAGCGCGTCTGGATGAGCCGCGGCGAGGCCGAGGCCTTCTACGCCGTGCACAAGGCCCGTCCTTTCTTCAACGACCTGGTGAACTTCATGATCTCCGGCCCGGTGATGATCCAGGCTCTGGAAGGCGAAGGCGCCATCCTGAAGAACCGCGACCTGATGGGCGCCACCGACCCGAAGAAGGCCGAGAAGGGCACCATCCGCAAGACCCACGCTCTCTCCATCGGCGAGAACTCGGTTCACGGTTCGGACGCTCCGGAAACCGCTGCCCAGGAAATCAAGTACTGGTTCTCCGACACCGAAATCGTCGGCTGAATCGGTTTGTCCGGCCAAGGCCGGAAGCCTTTGAAATGATAGTTGAACCGGGGCCGAAAGGCCCCGGTTTTTTGTTGCGGTCCAACTTATTGTACGGGATCGAAGCGGTAGATCGGCTGGCCGGACAGCATCATCGCTTCGCCCGGGTGATACATCGCGCTGCCGCAGCCCCGGTCGAGCCGCATGGCGAAATCCGTCGCCATGGCGAGCTGCGCTTCCGGGGGCTCGACCGCCAGCACGAAATCGGCAAGCCGCGCCGTATCGCCGGCGGCAAACAGAAGCTCGGCGACGATGGATGCTTTTTCGCTGTCCTTGGCGAGCGGCGTCAGCGGCGCGGTTTTCAGCGCCCCCGCCATCTCGCTCCAGACGGGCCAGGCCGGCTGGAAGGCGGCGCTCAGGTCCGCCGGCATCGCCGGCAAGGCGGTTTGCTTTCCCGTGAGATAGGGCGTCAGCGCCTTGATGGCGACGAGGCGGTCGATGACGTCGCGCACCGTGCGTTCGCCGTTCGCCGTCAGGTAATGCCGGCCGTAGAAGGGAATGGTGGCGAGCGTGCCGTCCATGGCGGCTGGGTCGGCCGAGGCCGCCCGCAGGGCGCGATAGGCCGTCAGCCAGGCCGGGTCGAGCAGGCCGTCCTGGTGAATCTCGCCGGTATCCACGGCCGCCAGCAGCACCTGGGCCGCCTTTTCCGTGGCCGGGATATCGCCCGTCTGGTTCAGGTAGGTCATCAGGAAATCGCGCTCGGGCTCGCGCGCGGCGGTGATCGTGATGGTATGGATGGCGCGGCGCGCGGCCTCCATGTCGGCCGCTTTCAGCGGATAACGTGGCAGGACGGGATGGCCGACGAGGGCCGGCGCCCAGCTCCAGGCCTGCACGAAATCCATGAGTTTCGTCGGATCGCGGAAACTGGCGGCGAAATCGGCCCAGCCGTCGGGATCGCGCAGCGTGGCGGCAAGGCCGGCTTCCAGATAGGCAAGGTCGTGTTTGCGGGCGATGGCCGAAAGCGCGATCTTCTTCTCGTCCGGCCAGTCCACCACCGCCGGCACGATGCGCTGGAGCGTGGAGATGCGCTTTTCCGGCGGCAGCGCGGCGAGGGCGGCCAGCAGGGCTTCCGCATCGCCGTGCTGGAGGATCGCCCGCAGGGTGGAGATCTGGCCGCCGAGTTCGGCAGGGGTCACCGTCACGGCGGCAAAGCCGCCGCGCCAGGCATCGACCGCGCCGGCAAGGTCGAGCGCCTCGCGCACGCCGGCATCGCGAAGGCCGTGGGCGAGCGTGGCGGCTTCGTCGGGCGAAAGCCCGCCATAGCGGATCTTGAGATAGCCGGCCTCGGCCCCGATGCCGCGCGCCTTCAGCTTCGGCAGCTTTTCCCGGCCGGCGAGCACGGCATCGGCAAGGGTGAGGATGGCGGTGGCGCAGGCCTTCGGCGTTTCGGCCCGGGCGGACGTGACCAGCAAGGCAAGGCTGGCGGCAAGAACTGGCAGGAACCTCATGCGTCTCCTCCCGCGGCGAACCGTTTCAGGCGGTACGGATCAGCGGTTCGGAATATTCACTCGGACGGGCACTTCGCCATTTCGAAATGCGCGGGCGCCTTGCCGTCCTTGAAGACCTCCGGGTTCGGGTCGTAGCCGGGACCGACGACGAGCGCTTTCGCCGGCAGCACGCTCTGGTCGACATTCGACGTCACCTCGGTTTCCAGCGCCTGCAATTGCGCGCCGTCGGGGCCGACGACCGAGACCGTGACCTTGTAGGGCTGGTTCTTCTTCACGCAGGTGATGTCCGGGCTTTCCAGCACCACGCGCGGCAGGTTGGGGAAGATCTTGCGCTCCAGCGTCAGCGGCGTGCCGCCGGCGGGGTTCTCGAACGCGGCCTTGACGACCGAGCCCTCCGGCAGCGGCTGGGTCTGTTCCAGCGTGAGGATATAGGTGGCATAGGCGAGGCGGTAGTTGAAGACGAACATCTTGCCGGTCAGCTTCAGCGGATCGGGGCCCGTCTCGCGCTGGCAGGCGGCGAGCGGCAGGGTGAGCGCCAGCAGGATCGGCAGCAGTCTCTTCATGGCCGGGGCTCCTCGCGGTTGCGGCGATAGTGGCGGCTGGCCTTCGCCCGGTTGCCGCAGACGGCCATGTCGCACCAGGCGCGCGAGCGGTTGCGGCTGCGGTCGAGGAAGAGCCAGTGGCAGTTGGGGCAGATCTTCAGCCGGTCCGGCTCCGGCCGGGTCAGCAGCAGCAGGGCGGAGCGGGCGGTGGCTGTGTCGAGCGCCTGTGGCCGGTCGCCGGAGCGGCGCAGCACCTCTGCTATGGCCTCGAGCAGGTCGGCGAGCAGCGCCGGCGTTCCGGCCCCCTGCACCTCGGCGCGAAAATGCCGGTCGACGGCCTCGCGCAGCGCGACCAGCCCGGCGCGCGCCGATGCGTCCACCGGCTCGAGCGGCCCGAAGAGGGTGCGTTCGGCGCCATGCCGGTTCGCGCCGGCGGGAAAGGCATCCATCGTCGCCGGCTCGGCGAAGCGGTCGATGCGCCGCGCCGGATCGCTGCGCAGCACGACGGAGTTCGCGACGTCGAGCGCAAGCGCGCCACCGGAGAAACGATGCGGGGTCCAGGAAAAGGTCATGCGATATTCTAACTGGTAAAAGCAATTTTGCCAGTTATAATTTGCGGCGACACCGAACCCGCCCCCACAACACCGAAACTGTCCGACACCGAAACCGCGATGGCCTATTTCCTGCAGCAGATCGCCAATGCCGTGCCCGTGGCCGCGCTCTACGCCGCGCTGGCCTTCGGCTATTCCATCGCCTTCGCGGTGACGCGAAGGGCCGATATCGGCTATGGCGCGCTCTTCGCCTTCGCCGCGCAGATGTTCGTGCTGTTTGCCGGTTTCGGCTGGGGCCGGCTCTGGCTGGTGTTGCCGGCCGCGCTCGCCTTCGGCGCGGTGGCGGGGCTCCTCTATGGCGTCGGCGCGGGGCTCGTCATCGGGCGGCATGTCATGCGCCCGCTCGCCTTCTCCTCCGACAATACGGTGGTGGTGGCCGCGCTCGGCGTGGTGCTGGTGCTGATGGAGACGGCGCGGCTTGCCTCCGACACGCGCAGCCTCTGGCTGCCGCCGCTGCTCGGCACGCCGGTGGTCTTCTGGAACGATCCGGCCTTTCCGGTCGCACTGACGGTGCTGCAACTGATCAACACCGCCGCCATGGCGGCCATCGTCGCCTTCGGCTATCTCTTCCTTGCCTGTTCCGCCTGGGGCCGGCGCTGGCGCGCGGTGTCGGAGGACCGGCAGGCGGCGGAACTGTGCGGCGTCGATGCGGCGGGCGTCTATCTCTCCGCCTATGCCGGCGCGGCGCTGGTCGCCAGCCTCACGGGCATTCTCGCCGTTTCCTATTACGGCAACATGGATTTCGGTTCAGGCCTCGTCTTCGGCGTGAAGGTGCTGTTCATCGCCGCCATCGGCGGGGCGGGGGCGCCGCTGCGCTCGGCGCTCGGCGGCGCGGCCATGGGGCTCGCCGAAACGCTGTGGAGCGCCTATGGCGATTTCCTCTGGCGGGATCTGGTGATCTTTTCCGCGCTGGTGCTGCTGCTGGTGATCTTTCGCCGCGAGCAGCCGATTCCGTAGACGTGCCCTAGGACCACTTGTCCCGCGCGCGGTCGTCGCTTTCCTTGGCATCCACCCAGCCGCCGGTGCGCCCGTCGGCGAAATGCTCCTTCTTCCAGAAGGGGGCGGAGGTCTTCAGGTAATCCATGACGAAGGACGCGCCGTCGAAGGCGGCGTGGCGGTGGGGCGCGGCGGCGATGACCAGCACGATGTTTTCGCCCGGCGCGATCTTGCCGACGCGGTGGATGGCGGTGAGGCCGAGCAGGGAGAAGCGGTCCATCGCTTCCCGGCAGATGCGGGAGATCTCCGCTTCCGCCATGCCGGGATAGTGTTCCAGTTCCAGGGCGGAGAGCCTGCCGCCCTCGTCGCGGCAAAGGCCGGTGAAGGCGACGATGGCGCCGGCGGCGGCAGGGCCTGTCGTCAGGCGCGCGGTTTCGGCTGCGACGTCGAAATCCGCGTGCTGGACGCGGACGACGACCGGTGCCGCGGCGCCGCCGGTCATGGCCTCAGCCCCCCGTCATCGGCGGGAAGAGGGCGATCTCGCGGGCGCCGGCGATGGGCTCGTCATGCTCGACATGTTCCTGGTTGATCGCGATGCGGATGACCTTCTCGTGCTCCAGCGCATGGGCATAGTCGTCGCCCAGCGTCTTGAGGTGGCGCAGAAGGTCGCCGCCGGTCTTGACGGAGGCGGGGAGGTCCAGGTCCTCCTCGCCCTTGCCGATCCGCTCGCGCACCCAGGCGAAGTAGACGAGCTTCGTCATGCTATTCGTCCACGATGTGCTTCAGGCCGGCGCGGAAATAGTCGTAGCCCGTATACATGGTGATGAGCGCGGCGGCCCAGAGCAGCGCGATGCCGATCTCGGTCGTGTAGGGCAGCACCGTTTCGCCGGCCGGGCCGGCCAGAAGGAAGCCGATGGCCAGCATCTGGATCGTCGTCTTCCACTTGGCGATGCGCGTCACCGGCACCGAAACCTTGAGGACGGCGAGATATTCGCGCAGGCCCGAGACGAGAATCTCGCGGCACAGGATGATGATGGCGGCCCAGATGGTCCAGCCGGCGATGGTGCCGTCGGCGGCGACCAGCAGCAGCACCGAGGCGACCAGCAGCTTGTCGGCGATCGGGTCCAGCATGCGGCCGATATTCGACGTCTGGTTCCAGATGCGCGCGAGATAGCCGTCGAGGTAATCGGTGATCGAGGCGGCGGCGAAGAGGCCGACGGCCGTCCAGCGTGCGAAGTCCGACGATTGCAGCCGCCCTTCGACGAAGAAGCAGAGCACGATCAGCGGAACGGCCACGATGCGGGCGTAGGTGAGGAGGTTCGGAATACTATATGCGCGGGAGGCCATGGAATCTTCAGTCTCGACTGTCTTGCGGCTAGATGAGGTGTTTGTGACTGTGCCGTCAACCTTTGTTTCCGGCAATTCTTGGCGAATTTACGGAGGGGCCGCACAATAAGTCTGCCGCGGGCTGTTTCCGGTCAAGAAAGCCGGTTTTGACAGGGACTTTCGCCGGGAAAACACGCCCGCCGCGACGCCGTATCCGCCATCCCTATCCAGCCGCGTCGTCGTGGAAATGGTTGTAGACCAGGCGGGCGACGCTTTCGGAAATGCCGTCGACGGCCATCAGGTCGGCCATGGCGGCGCGCGAGACGGCCTTCGCCGTGCCGAAGTGCTGCAGCAGCGCGCGCTTGCGCGTCGGGCCGATGCCGGCGATCTCGTCCAGCGGGTTCTTGACCAGCTCCTTCTTGCGCCGCGCCCGGTGCGAGCCGATGGCGAAGCGGTGCGCCTCGTCGCGCAGGCGCTGCACGAAATAGAGCACGGGATCGCGCGGCGGCAGCGAGAAGTCGGCGATGCCCTTCATGAAGAAGCGCTCGCGCCCGGCCTCGCGGTCGGCGCCCTTGGCGACGCCGATGGCGACGACCTGGTCGGTGATGCCGAGATCTTCCAGGATGGCGCGCACCGCCGTCATCTGGCCCTGGCCGCCGTCGATGAGGATGACGTCGGGCCAGGCGGGGAAGGGCAGGTCCGCCGCCTCGGCGTTCTGGTCGGCGCTGCGGTCCGGCAGGCCCTCTTCCTTGATGAGGCGGGAGAAGCGCCGGGTCATCACTTCCTTCATCATGCCGAAGTCGTCGCCGGGCGTGATGTCGGTCGATTTGATGTTGAACTTGCGGTACTGGCCCTTCACGAAGCCTTCCGGCCCCGCCACCACCATGCCGCCGACGGCATTGGTGCCCATGATATGCGAGTTGTCGTAGATCTCGATGCGGCGCGGCGTGGTGGGCAGCTTGAAGGTGGCGGCGAAACCTTCCAGCAGGCGCGACTGCGAGGCCGTCTCCGCCAGCTTGCGGCCATGCGCCTCGCGGGCGTTGGCCACCACATGGTCGACGAGGTCCTTCTTCTCGCCGCGCTGCGGCACCGAGATCGTCACCTTGTAGTTGGACCGCTCGGAAAGCGCCTGCGACAGCAGGTCGATCTCCTCGACCGGCTCGGAAAGCAGGATCTGCCGCGGACAGGGCTTGTCGTCGTAGAACTGGGCGAGGAAGGCGTTCAGCACCTCCGCGCCGGTCAGCTGCGGGTCGGCCTTGGGGAAATAGGCGCGGTTGCCCCAGTTCTGCCCCGTGCGGAAGAAGAAGACCTGGATGCAGGAGACGCCGCCCTCGTGGTGGATGGCGAAGACGTCGGCCTCTTCCACCCCGGCCGGGTTGATGCCCTGATGGCTCTGGACGTGGGAGAGCGCGGCCAGCCGGTCGCGGTAGACGGCGGCGCGCTCGAAATCGAGGTCCTCGGCGGCGGCGTTCATGGCCTCGGCCATATGCGCCTTCACCTTCTGGCTCTTGCCGGAGAGGAAGTCCTTCGCCTCCTGCACCAGCTCGGCATAATCCGCGTCGCGGATCTCGTGGGTGCAGGGGCCGGAACAGCGCTTGATCTGGTAGAGCAGGCAGGGCCGGGTGCGCGTCTCGAAGACGCTGTCGGTGCAGGTGCGCAGCAGGAAGGCGCGCTGCAGCGAATTGATGGTGCGCCCGACCGCGCCGGCCGAGGCGAAGGGGCCGAAATAGTCGCCCTTGCGGCTGCGCGCGCCGCGATGCTTGAAGATCGCCGGGGCGCGGGTGTCGCCGGTGACGAGAATATAGGGAAACGACTTGTCGTCGCGCAGCAGCACGTTGAAGCGCGGGCGCAGGCGCTTGATGAGGTTGGCTTCCAGCAGCAGCGCCTCGGTCTCCGTGCGCGTCGTCACGAATTCCATGTTCGCCGTCTGGCGAATCATCTGGGTGATGCGGTTGGAATGGCCGCGCCCTTGCGCATAGTTCGTCACGCGCTTCTTGAGGCTGCGCGCCTTGCCGACATAGAGCACGTCGCCGTCGGCGTTGAACATGCGGTAGACGCCGGGGCTGTTGGGCAGGCGCTTGACGAAGACCTGGATCAGCTCCGCGCCGATCAGGCCCTCGGGAACGTCGCCGCCCTCGTTCCAGTCCATGTCGGCCGCGATGGGGCTGGCGGCCGGGCTTTCGACAAGCTCGTCCTCTTCGTCCGCCTCGTTCTCGTCATAGAGGATGCCGCCATCCTCCACCTTCCGGCCGTTCATTCCGCGATCTCCGCGACATCGGGGGTTTCCCAGGCGAGATGCTGCCCGCCGTCGAGCGCTATCATTTGCCCCGTTATGGACGGCGTGTCGAACAAAAAGCGAACTGTGCGGCCGAATTCGGCAAGATCGGGGCCACGGCGCAGGATCAGCCCCGCCACCTGCGCCGCGAAGGCCGCATCGTCCTGCCGCTCGTTGGGAAGGGACGGGCCGGGGCCGATGGCGTTGACGCGCACGCGCGGCGCAAAGCTCTGCGCCATGGTGCGTGTCGCCATCCACAGCGCCGACTTGGAGAGCGTGTAGGAATAGTAGCGCGGCGTCGGATTCCAGACGCGCTGGTCGATGATGTTGACGATGGAGCCGGCGACGCCCTCCGGCAATTGCCGCACGAAATCGCGCGCGAGAATGGAGGGCGCCTTCACATGCACCGCGAAATGCCGGTCCCACAGGCCATCGTCGAAGGCCTCGACCGTGTCGGGCTTGAAGAGGGAGGCATTGTTGACGAGCAGGTCGAGCGGGCCGATGGCGGCCGTAGCCCTGGCGATCAGCCGCCCCGTCGCCGCCCCGTCGGAGAGATCGCCGGCGACGGCCGCCGCTTTCAGGCCCCGTTCGGCAAGGGCGCGGGCGAGGGCCTCGGCCTCCTCGAGGGACTCGTTCGCATGGATGGCGACGGCGAAACCGCCCGCCGCAAGGTCTTCCACGATGGCCCTGCCGATGCGCTTCGCGCCGCCCGTCACGAGGGCCGTTTTCAAAGGCTGCTTCAAGAAAGTCCGTCCTGCCGATTCTTTTGATTAACCGGCCAAAGATATAGACATCTCTGCGCAGGCTTAAACTCCCCCTGAAAATTGGTTGCGGAAAAATTAACCGCAGGAGCATCTTCAAAGTAATTTGAAGTATATTTTACCAGTTTTGATGGTTTCTAAAATCATGGTTAATGAAATGCCTGTTGTTCAAAAGTCACATCCCATTTGTGCCGCTGGTCTGCCGCAAAGATTTCACATTTTGGCTCTTTCAATTCCTCAATCTTTATTCAATTTCCGCTCAACCGGGCGGGACTGAATTGGAATGACGATGCCCGACAATCCTCCCAGAGAGGGCGTCGTTTAGTAAAGGAGAATATCATGCGTACACTCATCGCCACCCTCATCGCTTCGACCGTTTCCATGGTCGCCTTCCAGGCCGCTCACGCAGCCGATGCCATCGACGAAGTTCCGCAGGCTCCGGCCGCTGAATATTCCGAGCCGGTTGCCAGCGGCAACTGGGCCGGCGCTTATGTCGGCGGTACCGCCAGCTACCAGCGTTCCGACATGGGCGGCGCCAAGGGCAACGGCTTCGGCGGCGGCCTCTACGGCGGTTACAACATGCAGAACGGCCAGATGGTCTACGGTGCTGAAACCGACCTGAACTACTCGGGCGTCGACACGCACAACTCGGCCGCCGGCGTCAGCACCAAGCAGGGCGTCAACGGCTCCATCCGTGGCCGCGTCGGTATCGACCTGAACCCCGTTCTTCTCTACGGCACGGCCGGTCTTGCTGCCGCCAATGTCGAAATGAAGGACACGGCCGGCAACAAGGACGACAAGAACGCTCTCGGCTGGACCGCTGGCGTCGGTGCAGAAGCCTTCGTGACGAACAACATCACGGCGCGCGTCGAATACCGCTACAGCGACTACCAGAAGAAGAACTACGACCTCGGCGGCACCACGGTTCGTGGCGCTTCGGCAGACCACAGCGTCCGCGTCGGTATGGGCGTGAAGTTCTAAGCCTCACGGCTTCGGGAATGCGGAAAGGCCGGGCGAAAGCCCGGCCTTTTTCGTTTCTTCAGTTCTTGAACTGGGCGTAGTCGGGGAAGACGGCCTCGAAACGGGCGAGGTAGCGCTTCAGCTTCGGCCGGCCGCGCTGCCACTTGCCGGCAAAACGCAGCTCGATGTAGCGCAGCATGGCGGCCAGCGCGAAATGGCCGGCATTCGGCTTCTTGCCGAGGCGCGGCATGTTGGCTTCCAGATGGTCGAGCGCCCGCTCCACCTTCTGCCACTGACGGTCGATCCAGGGCTGGTGGATCTTTTCCTCCGGCCGCAGGCGGCGCTCGTAGACGATGGCGAGCAGGCTGTCGCAGATGCCGTCGGCGGTGGCTTCGAGAATGTCCGTTTCCGTGCGCTTGGCGGCGTTGCGCGGATAGAGCGCGCCGCGCGTCTGGCGGTCGATATAGGTCATGATCGCGCGGCTGTCGAAGACGGCAAGGCCGTCGTCCGTCACGAGCGTCGGGATCTTGCCGAGCGGATTGGCCGCGAGGAGTTCGGCCGGATCGGCATTGGTGTCGACCGCGACCGCCTCGGCGGCAAGGCCGGCATAATGCGCGGCCATGCGCACCTTGGTGGAATAGGGCGAGGCGTCGGAATAGAAGATCTTCATGGCAATGGTCCTGTTCAGCGGATGGGCAATTGTTCGATGGACTTGATGCGGCAGGCGGCGCGGTCGACCGCCGGGCAGGCGCGGAAGCTGAGGTCGGCATTCAGGCAGACGCGCACCTCCTCCAGCCGCCCGTCCTCGCAGGTGACGGCCATGCCGTCACGGCGAAGGCCGGGATTGGCGGCGATGAAGGCCTGTTCCACCGCATCGGGCGTGAGGCGCGCGGCGCCGCGCTGCGCCTCGAGCGCCGCGGGGATCGCGATGCGCTCGTAGGCGGCGCGCACCACGGTGAAATAGTCCTTCTGGCCAAGGCCCGAGCAACTGCCGTGTTTGCGCCACTGGTGGCCGATCAGGCCCATGGAGGGGATGATGTCGAGGATCGTGCGGCCGAGACCGTCGGGCACGCGGTCCGGCTCGCGCGTCGCGCAATATTCCGGATAGCCGCGCTCGTTCTGCGGCCACAGGCCATGCACGATGAAGCCGTTGTTCTCGCCGCGCCGGCATTGCTGCGTCTTGCCGCCGGTATCGTTCGCGGCGCACCAGGTCGGCGACCAGGAGAGCGACAGCACGTAGAAATCGAAGCCCTTGCCGCGCGGAACGGGGCCACGCGGAACGGTGTCGCGCGGAACGGTGTCGCGGGTTTCCGGCGCGGTGCGGCGCGTCTCGGTCTTCTGCCCGCTCTTCTGCTCGGTTTTCGCCTGCGGCTTTTCGGCGGGTTTGTCCTCGCCGCAGCCGGCAAGCGTCACGAGGCCTGCAAGAAGCAGCCAGCCGGCGCGGGCGAGGGGTGGGGCGGGCCGGCGGATCATCGTCCGGCCGCAGGAAAAGACGTCATGAAGGGCTCCCGGTTCGGCGCGCGATTGTTGCCGCCAGACCGCAAAGGTCAAGAGGTCTTCGTTTCTCCGGCAAGCCAGAAGGCGCGCGCCGAGGCGAAGCGGTCCTGCGCCAGCTTCGTCTTGAGGAAGGGCAGCAGCACGTCGAGCTCGCCCTTCAGCGTATAGGGCGGGTTGACGACGATGAGGCCGGTGCCGGTCAGGCCCGTCGTCTCGCGGTCGCTCTTCACCGTGAGTTCGGCGCAGAGCATCTTGGGAATGCCCGTCTCCTTCAGCGCCTTGTGGAAGGCGGGGATGGGGGCGTTCTTCTTCAGCGGATACCACAGGCAATAGACCCCGCCGGCAAAGCGGCGCACGGCCTTTTCCAGCCCGTCGACCAGCCGCTCGTATTCGCCCTCGATCTCGAAGGGCGGATCGACCAGCACGATGCCGCGCTTTTCCTTCGGCGGCAGATGCGCGCCGAGCGACAGCCAGCCGTCGAGCCTGGTGATGCGGCTCTGGAAGTCGCCGTCGAAGAGACGGTGCAGCGTCTCGTAGTCGTCCGGGTGCAGCTCCATGGCCGAGAGCCGGTCCTGCGGGCGGAAGAGCATGCGGGCGAGTTTCGGCGAGCCGGGATAATGGGTTACGCCGCCTTGCGGATTCAATTCGCGAAGAACCGAAAGATAGGGCGCGAGAATCTCGGCGATGTCGGCCGGCAGGTCGCCGTCGAGCAGGCGGCCGATGCCGTCGCGCCATTCGCCGGTCTTCTGCGCCTCCTCGCTGGAGAGGTCGTAGAGGCCGATGCCGGCATGGGTGTCGAGCACGCGGAAGGCCTTGTCCTTGGCCTGCATGTAGAGCACGAGGCGCGCGAGCACGGCATGTTTCAGCACATCGGCGAAATTGCCGGCATGGTAGATGTGGCGATAGTTCATGTGAGCCCCGCGGCGGCGTCTCAAATCATCCGCAATGATGCGACGATGAATTGTTGCAATGGTAGAATGATTTGCCTTTTGGCCGTTTCCGCTCTGTCCTATAGAAAAGCCATGAACGTTGCGACCCCCCATCTCGGAAAACCGCGGATCGGCCACTCGGCCTGCCCGCACGACTGTCCCTCCACCTGCGCGCTCGATGTCGAGATCAGCGCCGAGGGCCGCATCGGCCGCGTCAAGGGCAGCCCCGACAACAGCTATACGGCCGGCGTCATCTGCGCCAAGGTCGCGCGTTACGCCGAGCGGCTCTACCATCCCGGCCGGCTGATGAAGCCGATGGTGCGCAAGGGCGCCAAGGGCGACGGCGACTGGGGCGACATTTCCTGGGCGGCGGCGCTCGACGCCATCGCGGAGAACTTCGTCAAGGCCGAGCAGGCCCATGGCAGCGAGGCCGTCTGGCCCTATTATTACGCCGGCACGATGGGCCTCGTGCAGCGCGATTCCATCGATCGCCTGCGCCATGCCCGGCGCTATTCCGGCTTCTTCGGCTCGATCTGCACCAATCCGGCCTGGACCGGCTTCACCATGGGCGCCGGCACGCTGCGCGGCCCCGACCCGCGCGAGATGGCCAAGTCCGATTGCGTGGTGATCTGGGGCACCAATGCCGTCTCCACGCAGGTCAACGTGATGACCCATGCCGTGAAGGCGCGTAAGGAACGGGGCGCGACGATCGTCGTCATCGACGTCTACGACAATCCGACGATGAAGCAGGCCGATATCGCGCTGAAGCTGCGGCCCGGCACCGACGCCGCGCTCGCCTGCGCCGTCATGCATGTCGCCTTCCGCGACGGCCATGCCGACCGCGCCTATATGGAAAAATACGCCGACGACCCGGCCGGGCTGGAGGCGCATCTTGCGACGCGCACCCCGCAATGGGCGGCCGACATCACCGGCCTGACGGTCGAGGAGATCGAGGCTTTCGCCGCGCTGGTCGGCCGCACGAAGAAGAGCTATTTCCGCCTCGGCTACGGTTTCACCCGCAGCCGCAACGGCGCGGTCTCGATGCATGCGGCGCTCTCCATCGCCACCGTGCTCGGCTCCTGGCAATATGAGGGCGGCGGGGCCTTTCACAGCAATTCCGACATCTTCCACCTGCGCAAGGCCGAGCTGACGCTCGCCAAGATGGTCGATCCCGATATCCGCATGCTCGACCAGTCGCAGATCGGCCGCGTGCTGACGGGCGACGCCGAGGCGCTGCGCGAGCGCGGCCCCGTCACCGCCATGCTGATCCAGAACACCAATCCGGTGAATGTCGCGCCCGAGCAGCGCCTGGTGAAGGAGGGCTTCCTGCGCGACAATCTCTTCGTCGCGGTGCACGAGCATTTCATGACCGATACGGCGAAGCTTGCCGATATCGTGCTGCCCGCCACCATGTTCGTCGAGCATGACGACATCTATCGCGGCGGCGGCCACCAGCACATCCTGCTCGGCCCCAAGCTCGTCGAGCCGCCGGAAACCGTGCGCACCAATCTCTTCGTCATCGAGGAGCTGGCCAGGCGCCTCGGCGTTTCCCACCTGCCGGGCTTCGGCCTTTCCGAGCAGGAGCACATCACCCGCATGCTGCCCTATTACGAGATGGACTTCGACGGGCTGCGCGAGGAGAAGTGGATCGACTGCCAGCCGGATTTCGACGTCGCCCATTTCACCAAGGGTTTCAGCTTCCCGGACGGAAAGTTCCGCTTCCGCCCCAACTGGACGAACACGCCGGCCCCCAACAAGCCGCCGAAGTCGCTCGGCGCCTTCGGCCCGCACGAGGCGCTGCCGGTCTTCCCGGACTACGTCGCGGTCATCGAGACGGCGGATGCCGAACATCCCTTCCGCCTCGCGACATCGCCGGCGCGCAGCTTCCTCAATTCCAGCTTCACCGAGACGAAGAGCTCGCACGAGCGCGAGGGGCGGCCGGAGGTGATGATCCATCCTGAGGACGCAGCGGCGAACGGCATTGCCGATGGCGAGATCGTGCGCCTCGGCAACGGGCGCGGCGACCTGCGCCTGCACGCCAAGGTGACGGACGGCGCCAAGCCCGGCGTGCTGATCGCCGAGGGCATCTGGCCGAACAGCGCCCATCTCGACGGCGAGGGCATCAATGTGCTGACGGGCGCCGATCCGGTCGCGCCCTATGGCGGCGCGGCCTTCCACGACAACCGCGTCTGGCTGCGCAAGGCCTGAGCCGAAGGGTTTTTCATGCAGGTAGAGATATGCAGGTAGACAAGACGTCGCCGATCCGCATCGTCGAGCAGACCACGGTCTGGAAGCGGTTCATCCATCTGCGCACCATCGTGCTGGAGCAGACCCGCTCCGACGGGCGGGTGGAATTCCTCAATCGCGAGGTGCACGACCATGGCGCGGCGGCGGCGATCCTGCTCGTCGATCCCGGCCGCCAGTCGGTGGTGCTCGTCCGGCAGTTCCGGCCCGGCGCCTTCTTCGGCGGCCATGAGGACGGTTTCCTGCTCGAGATCCCGGCCGGGCTTCTCGACGGCGACAGCCCGGAAGCGGCCGTCAGCCGCGAGGTGATGGAGGAGACGGGCTATGCGATCAGCGATGCGCGCTATCTCTTCGACAGCTATTCGAGCCCCGGCACGCTGACGGAGCGCGTTTCGTGTTTCGCCGCCCGCATCGACACGGCCAAGCGGGTCGGCCGTGGCGGCGGCGTCGACGGCGAGGGCGAGGATATCGAGATCGTCGAAATGCCGATCGACGATGCCTATGGCCTGATCGCCACGGGCGGCATCGTCGACGCCAAGACGATCATGCTGCTGCAATGGCTGATGCTGAACCGCGCCGCCTTCGCCTGACGTGATTCTTTCGCCGGCCGGGCACGGCGGCCCGGAAAAGCACGCGGCCCGTTCCCCCGCCCCGACGGGCGGGAAGACGGCGGCCGGCAGGCCGGGCGAGGGGCGCATTCGCCGCGTCCCGGCCCGGCAAAGACCCGCCAAGCCTTGACAAACGGGCGCGGCCATGCGCTTTTCCGCGCGATTTTCTTGGGTAGCTGCGCCGGGACCCTCCCGCGCGGCCCGTCAGCATTTCAGGATACCACGATGCACCGTTACCGCAGCCACACCTGCGCCGCTCTCCGCAAGTCCGATGTCGGCGGCACCGTCCGTCTTTCCGGCTGGGTCCACCGCGTCCGCGACCATGGCGGCGTGCTCTTCATCGACCTGCGCGACCATTACGGCATCACCCAGGTCGTCGCCGACCCCGACTCGCCGGCCTTCAAGACCGCCGAGACCGTGCGCGGCGAATGGGTCGTGCGCATCGACGGCCTCGTCAAGGCGCGCACCGACGACACCGTGAACAAGGGCATGCCGACCGGCGAGATCGAGCTTTACGCGCAGGAGATCGAAGTGCTCTCCGCCGCCCGCGAGCTGCCGCTGCCGGTCTTCGGCGAGCCCGACTATCCGGAAGACGTGCGCCTCAAGTACCGCTTCCTCGACCTGCGCCGCGACACGCTGCACCGTAACATCGTCAAGCGCACGCAGATCATCTCCTCCATGCGCCGCGGCATGGGCGAGGCCGGCTTTGCCGAATACACGACGCCGATCCTGACGGCCTCCTCGCCGGAAGGCGCGCGCGACTTCCTCGTGCCGAGCCGCATCCATGAGGGCAAGTTCTTCGCCCTGCCGCAGGCCCCGCAGCAGTACAAGCAGCTGCTGATGGTCGCCGGCTTCGACCGCTACTTCCAGATCGCGCCGTGCTTCCGCGACGAAGACCCGCGCGCCGACCGCCTGCCGGGCGAGTTCTACCAGCTCGACGTCGAGATGAGCTTCGTCACCCAGGAAGACGTCTGGGAAACGATGGAGCCGATGATGACGGCCGTCTTCGAGGAATTCGCCGAAGGCAAGCCGGTCACCAAGGAGTGGCCGCGCATTCCCTATGACGAGGCGATCCGCAAATACGGCTCCGACAAGCCGGACCTGCGCAACCCCATCGTCATGCAGGCCGTGACCGAGCATTTCGCCGGCTCCGGCTTCAAGGTCTTCGCGAACATGATCGCGTCCAACCCGAAGGTCCAGGTCTGGGCGATCCCGGCCAAGACCGGCGGCAGCCGCGCCTTCTGCGACCGCATGAACGCCTGGGCGCAGTCGACCGGCCAGCCGGGCCTCGGCTACATCTTCTGGCGCAAGGAAGCCGACAAGCTGGAAGGCGCGGGCCCGCTCGCCAAGAACATCGGCGAGGAGCGCACGGAAGCCATCCGCACGCAGCTCGGCCTCGATGACGGCGACGCCTGCTTCTTCGTCGCCGGCGACCCGGCCAAGTTCTACAAGTTCGCCGGTGAAGCGCGCACCCGCGCCGGCGAGGAACTGAACCTCGTCGACCGCGACCGCTACGAAATGTGCTGGATCGTCGACTTCCCGTTCTACGAATACAACGAAGACGAAAAGAAGATCGACTTCGCGCACAACCCCTTCTCCATGCCGCAGGGCGGCCTCGAAGCCTTCGACAGCAAGGATCCGCTGGAGCTGAAGGCCTACCAGTACGACGCGGTCTGCAACGGCTTCGAAATCGCCTCGGGCTCGATCCGTAACCAGTCGCCGGAACTGATGGTCAAGGCCTTCGAGAAGGTCGGCCTCAGCCAGCAGGACGTGGAAGAGCGCTTCGGCGGCCTCTACCGCGCCTTCCAGTACGGCGCCCCGCCGCACGGCGGCTGCGCCTTCGGTATCGACCGCGTGGTCATGCTGCTCGTCGGCGCCAAGAACCTGCGCGAAATCTCGCTGTTCCCGATGAACCAGCAGGCGCAGGACCTTCTGATGAACGCGCCATCGCCGGCAACGCCGACGCAGCTTCGGGAACTGGCGCTGCGCGTCGTTCCGTCCAAGAAGGACTGACACACCGCAGGCGGGAAGGGCGATTGCCGTTCCCGCCGCCCGGAACCGCCGGGCCGCTTTTCCGTTCTCCTCCCGTGCAACACAGGAGAACGAACATGCGCAACAAGCTTATCCTTGCCACCGCGGCAGCGCTTCTGACGCTGTCCGCCTCGGCCCATGCCCAGAGCACCGTCATCGTGCAGGACCCGGTCACCACCCAGTCGACCGTCGTCATTCCGGGCGAAGTCCGCACCTATGTGATGGAACAGCAGGTCCCCTCGGTGGTCTTCGAGGGTGACGTGGTCGTCGGAAGCGTGCTTCCGGACGTTGTCGAGATCCACACCATCGACGGCCATGCCGACTATGCCTATACGGTCCTCAACGAACACCGCGTCATCGTGAACCCTCAGACCCGCACCGTCGTGCAGGTCATCGAATAACACTCGACGGTCATGACCCATCATCCGGACCCGGCGCGCGCGCCGGGTCTGCTGCAATGCGAAGACGCCACAATGCCGCGAATTCGCCGCCGCTCGATCCCAATTCCGCGCACAATCGGTCGAAATGCACTCCTAGCGTGAACTCGCCTTAAACGGGCTTTTCAAAGACTGGAGGGACTTTTCATGACCAGGACAGAAGGGGACGATCCCGTCCCGTCATCCCATCAATTCCCGCATGCCGGACCCTATGGACCGGAAGGGCGCGGCCCGGAAACACGCGGTAACGTCGCGACGCTGCTGCGCTCGCCCGGCGTCAAGTTCATCATGATCGGCATCATCTCCGTCGCGCTGCTGGTGCCGCTCCTGCTCGTCTGGGGCCTCACCGAGGAGCGGGCGCAGCGGGCGACGGACGTCTCCCGCCGCATCGCCAACGGCTGGGGCGGCATGCAGTCGATCAACGGCCCCTATCTCGCCGTGCCCTTCGACGTGCAGCGCAGCCGCGAGGTCGATGGCCGCACCGTCGTGGAGCAGGCGACCGAATGGGTGCTCGTCATGCCCGAAACGCTCGACGTGACGGCGGACCTCAAGACCGAGGAGCGCCGCCTGTCGATCTATACGCTGCCCGTCTATAGCGGCGCGCTGGCGCTGAAGGGCCGGTTCGGCAGCAATATCCTGCAGGATCTTGCCCAATATGCCGGCACGCCGCAGCTCGACCGGGCGCTGCTGGTGCTCAACATCAACGACATCACCGGCATCCGCTCCGATGCCGGCGTCAAGATCGACAATGGCGCGGTGCGCCCGTTCGATCCGGGCATGCGGCAGATTTCCGCCATGGCCGAGACCGGGCCGGACGGCTATGCGACGCCGCAATCGAGCGCCGGCGTGCACCGGGCCATCGAGCGCCCGCTGATCGAGACGGGCTTTGCCTTCGAGATCGCGCTGACGCTCAACGGCTCGCGCAGCTTCGCCGTCGCGCCCGCCGGCCAGACGACGACCTTCGCCGCCAGGGCCAACTGGCCGCATCCGGGCTTCGAGGGCCTGTTCCTGCCGGAGGAAAAGACCGTGACCGCCACGGACTTCTCCGCCAAGTGGACGATCCCCTATCTTGCCCGCGGCATCGACCGCGTCGCGGTGGGCACGACGCTGCCCCTGTCGGGCAGCATGATGAGCATCAACCTCGTGGAGCCCGTGCAGTTCTACCAGGTGGTCTCGCGCACGCTGAAATACTCGATCGGCTTCATCTCGCTCGTCTTCCTCGCCGTCTTCGTCGTGGAGCTGAAGGGCGGGCGCATGGTGCATTGGATCCAGTATGTGCTCACAGGCCTGGCGCTCATCGTCTTCTACGTGCTGCTGCTGGCGCTGGCCGAGCATACCGGCTTTACCGTGGCCTATGGGGTGGCGGCGCTTGCGACGACCGTGCTGATCGCCGCCTATCTCGGCAGCGCCACCGGCAGCCGCCGCAGCGGCGTGGCGCTCGGCACCGTGCTGCTGTCGGCCTATGGCGTGATGTATCTGGTGCTCAGGGAAGACGAATATGCGCTGCTCGCCGGCGCGCTGATTTCCTTCGTCGCCATCGCCGCCACCATGTATGCGACGCGGCGCGTCGAATGGTCGACGCCGGTGCCGACCCAACGCTAGGAACGGCGTTATGCAAAGCAAAAAGCCCGGAGCGATGCTCCGGGCTTTCCTGTTTCAGAAGGGGGGCGTCCAGAACGGACGCGCCGCCTGTTACTGGTTGGCCGTGACGGTGACGCCGAGGACCTGCGGAATGGTCTGCGGTGCGCCCATGGCGGCGCCCATGATCATCGGGAACGGCACCGGCTCCTTCGGCTCGGCGCTGATCTTGAGGCTCTTGGGGTCGTCGAGATAGGTGTTTACGGCGGCCGAGATCTGGTTCTGCAGATCGGGCATGTTGAGCTGCGCGATCATGATCGGAACGAGGCCCTTCAGCGATTGCGCCATCTGGTCGCCCGTCACGCCCTGTTCGCTGCCGGCGTAGTCGAGCAGCTTCTTGGTGATCGAGGCGTCCTCGAACGAGATCGAGGCATTGTTGAAGGTCAGCTGCTGGACGAGACCCATCATGGACATGCCCATGGCGGCGTTGGCCTCTTCCTTGTTCGGGTTGGCTTCGGCGGCCTTCAGGGCTTCCTGCATGCTCTTGAGGAAGTCGAGCGTGTAGCCGGAGAAGGCGAGGGTCAGGTTGAGGCGGCCGATATCCTTGAAGTCGAAGGCATATTCATCGACCGTCATCTTGCCGCTTGCCAGTTCCCAGCTGCCGGACATGCTGACTTCGCCGTCCAGCGAATGGATGCCGAGCTTGTCGAGCGTTTCCTTGGCCTTGGGGTCTTCGACAGTGGTCAGGTCCGCCTTGAGATCGGAGAGCGTCGCGTCGAATTCGAGGCCCGCATCGGCGTCCATGCGCGTGATGTTGGCTTCCATGCCGGACATGGAGAAGACTTCCTTGCCCTTGGTGGTGACGCTGATCGGGCCGGCGGTGGCCGATTCGTACATCAGCAGCGATTCGAGCGTGCCGGGAACGACCTTGCCGGGAACGGAGACGCCGGTCAGCGCGAGGTCCTTGGCCGTAACGGTGGCTTCCGCTTCGGTGATGTTGACGTCTTCGAAGGACACGGTTTCGATCGTGTAGCCGCCGTCGCCGTCTTCTTCGACGCCTTCCATGGTGACGTTGCCGAGCTTGATCGGCGTTTCGCTACCGGAAGCCTTCAGTTCAGCGCTTTCCAGCGTGACGGTGGAGCCGTCGACGGCAACGTTCGAGGATGCGATGGACACGCCGCTCGTGGCATAGGTCGCGTTCAGCTTTGCCAGCAGGTCCGCGCCGTCGAGTGCGAAGGCGGGGCTTGCCAGGGCGGCGAGCGCGGCGCCAGCGAGGAGGGTGCGGAAATGGGAGGTGCGCATCATGGATAGGCTCTCTTTCTGAATTATTTGGACGGCTGCCTTGCCGTTACCGCTCCTAGACGGGCGGCGCGGCAAATATATTCATGCGGCGGGGAGTTTCCATGGATTTCTGACCTCAGGAGGGCAGATTTCAAAGAAGCTTTACAAACTGCTATCCACAGCCGGATTCCCGGGATTCCTTGCCGCGAATCGGGCAAGCGGCTAGTCAAGTCCCATGGGACAAAGCACTTTGCCGCCCGATGGCGGAGACGAGAATATTCAACCGGTCGACCTCAAGGCGGCGCTGGAAGAGCGCTACCTTGCCTATGCGCTGTCGACCATCACCCAGCGCGCGCTGCCGGATGTGCGAGACGGCCTGAAACCCGTCCACCGCCGCATCATCCACGCCATGAGCGAAATGGGCCTCCGGTCCAATTCCTCCTTCAAGAAATGCGCGCGTATCGTAGGCGACGTCATCGGTAAGTTCCACCCGCATGGCGACCAGTCGGTGTATGACGCCCTGGTGCGCATGGCCCAGGACTTCAGCCAGCGCTATCCGCTGATCGACGGCCAGGGCAATTTCGGCAGCCGCGATGGCGACGGCGCCGCGGCCATGCGTTACACCGAAGCCCGCCTGGCCGAGGTCGCGACGCTGCTTCTCGACGGCATCGATCAGGACGCCGTGGATTTCCGCCTGACCTACAACGAGGAGGACGAGGAGCCCATCGTCCTGCCGGGCGCCTTCCCGAACCTTCTGGCGAACGGGTCCTCCGGCATCGCCGTCGGCATGGCGACCTCCATTCCCTCGCACAACGTGCATGAACTGTGCGACGCCGCGCTGCACCTCATCCGCAACCGCGACGCGGAGGTGGAGAAGCTGGTGGAGTTCGTGCAGGGCCCCGACCTGCCGACCGGCGGTATCATCATCGACAGCCGCGAGAGCATCCTGGAGGCTTACAGGACCGGGCGCGGCGGCTTCCGCGTGCGCTCGAAATGGGAGACGGAAGATCTCGGCCGCGGCGGCTACCAGATCGTCGTCACCGAAATTCCCTACCAGGTGCAGAAGTCGCGGCTGATCGAGAAGATCGCCGAGCTGCTGATCGCCCGCAAGCTGCCGCTGCTGGAGGACATCAGGGACGAATCGGCCGAGGACGTGCGCATCGTGCTGGTGCCGAAGAGCCGCACCGTCGACCCGACGATCCTGATGGAATCGCTCTTCAAGCTCTCCGAGCTCGAAAGCCGCATCCCGCTCAACATGAACGTGCTGTCGATGGGGCGCGTGCCGAAGGTCATGGGCCTGAAGGACGTGCTGGTCGAGTGGCTCGACCACCGCCGCGAAGTGCTGCAGCGCCGCTCGCGCCATCGCCTCGCCGCCATCGACCGCCGCCTCGAGATCCTCGGCGGCTATCTCGTCGCCTATCTCAACCTCGACGAGGTGATCCGCATCATTCGCGAGGAGGACGAGCCCAAGGTCTCGCTGATGGAGACCTTCTCGCTGACGGACGTGCAGGCCGAGGCGATCCTCAACATGCGCCTGCGCTCGCTGCGCAAGCTCGAGGAATTCGAGATCCGCACCGAATTCGACACGCTGTCGAAGGAGAAGGCAGAGATCGAGGCGCTGCTCGCCTCCGACGACAAGCAGTGGCAGACCGTCGCCTGGGAAATCGGCGAGGTCCGCAAGAAATTCGCCAAGGCGACCGAACTCGGCCGCCGCCGCACCCAGTTCGCCAGCGCCCCCGAGGCCGATGTCGAGGCCATCCAGCAGGCCATGATCGAGAAGGAGCCGGTCACGGTCGTCATCTCGGAAAAGGGCTGGATCCGCGCGCTGAAGGGCCATATCGCCGATACGTCCGGCCTCCAGTTCAAGGAGGGCGACGCGCTCAAGGTCGCTTTCCCGGCGCAGACGACGGACAAGGTGCTGATCGTCACGACGGGCGGCAAGGTCTTCACGCTCGGCGCGGACAAGCTGCCTGGCGGGCGCGGCCATGGCGAGCCGCTGCGCATCATGGTCGACATGGAAAACGACCAGGACGTCCTGACCGCCTTCGTGCATGACGCGTCCCGCAAGGTCATCATCGCCTCGCAGGCCGGCAACGGCTTCGTCGTTTCGGAAACCGAGATGGTCGCCAATACCCGCAAGGGCAAGCAGGTGATGAATGTCGGCATGCCCGACGAGGCCAAGCTCGTCGTGCCGGTGCGCGGCGACCATGTCGCCGTCGTCGGCGAGAACCGCAAGATGCTGGTCTTCCCGCTGGCGCAGCTTCCCGAAATGTCGCGCGGCAAGGGCGTGCGCCTGCAGCGCTACAAGGATGGCGGCGTCTCCGACATCCGCTGCTTCGCCATCGCCGACGGCCTTTCCTGGGACGACAGCGCCGGCCGCAACTTCGTGCGCTCGAAGGAAGAGCTCGTGGAATGGCTCGCCGACCGCGCCAGCACCGGCCGCACCGTGCCGAAGGGGTTCCCGCGCAGCGGCAAGTTCAGCGGCTGATCAACCGGAGAAGGGGACGCTGACGTCGCGCAGGAAGCGCGTCGCGCCCTCTTCGTCGATCTCGCCGGCCGCAACGGCGAGGACGAAGGTATAGAGCGTGGCGTCGTCGGTATCGATCTCGAAGCCGTTGTCCATCAGGAACACGGCCGCCGCGACGATTGCGATCCGCTTGTTGCCGTCGACAAAAGCGTGGTTTTTTGCAAGCCCGTAGAGATAGGCGGCTGCGAGTTCGAACAGGTCCTCGCAGCCGTAGAAGGCCTTGTTGACGGGACGGGCCAGCGCCGACTCGAACGCGTTCTCGTCGCGCAGGCCGGAGGCTCCGCCAAAGCGCTGAATCTGAATCGTATGAAGCCGTTCGACCAGCGGCCGGTCGAGAAAGAGGATGTTCATTCCGCGAGCTTCTTGAGCGCGACCTTGTAGCGATCCATGAACTTTTCGGCATGGCCGAGCTGCCGGTCGAAATCGCCGTCCGCGGCGGCAAGGATCAGCTTGCTGCCTTCCTGCGTCACCGTAATTTCGTCGCCCGCCTTGACGCCCATGCGGTCAAGCACGTCCTTCGGAATGATGATGCCTTCGGAATTGCCGATCTTGCGGATGGTGATGTTCATGGCACTGACCCTTGGTTATAACCAAGTTATAACATTCGATGCGGGCCGCCGCAAGACGCCGGTCAACCGGTGAAGGGAAACTCCGCCGCCGCGTCGCCCTGTTTTGCCGCGCGGGCCTTCGAGCGCATCTGCCAGAGCGAGTGGGCGAGCAGCGCGAGGATGAGGATCGAGCCGCCGACGAGGGTTTGCGTGGTCGGCGTTTCGGAAAAGACGA
Source organism: Roseateles sp. XES5 (assembly GCF_020535545.1). NCBI lineage: Bacteria > Pseudomonadati > Pseudomonadota > Betaproteobacteria > Burkholderiales > Sphaerotilaceae > Roseateles > Roseateles sp. XES5. The sequence continues at coordinate 343,330 of NZ_CP084752.1, read as the reverse complement.
TCCAGACCCAGATCGGCGCCAGCACCGTTTCCAGGAGGTAGAACATGCCGACTTCGGGGGCGGAAAGATAGCGCGGGCCGGTCGCCAGGCAGAAGAAGGCAAGCGGGAGCATGACGAGCCCGTTGAAGAGGATGAAGCCGGGATCGGCGATCTGGAAGCCCGTTTGCGGCAGCAGGATCAGCGCGGCGATGCCGGGGAAGATGGCCGCGACGAGCGGCACGAAGCCCATGTCCATCCGGCTGTGGCGGCTGAGCGTGATGGCCAGGGCCAGCAGGAGGGCGGTGCAGGCGGCCATGGCGTCGCCGAAGACATTGCCGCTTTCCAGCCCGTCATGCACGATCAGCGCGACGCCGCCGACCATGGCCGCCATGGTGACAAGCGTGGCGTTCGACGGGCGCTCGCCGAGGAAGATCCAGGACATGAGCGCGGCGAACATCGAGGTGAAGGCGATGATGAACACGACATTCGCCGTCGAGGTGTTGAACACCGCCAGCACGAAGGTCAGCGAATTGATGCCGTAGAGAAGGCCGATCAGGACGCCGAGCGGCCCGGGGACGAGCGCGATCCGCTTGCCGAGCACGAAGCGCAGCACCGACCAGGCGACGATCGCCGTGACGAAGGTGGCGAGGCTGCGCGTCGCCAGCACCGACCAGACCTCGCCTTGTGCCAGGCGGATCAGCGGAATGTCGAAGGACAGGGAAAGCCCGCCGATGGCGGTGATGAGGAGGCCCTTGCGGTGAAGGGCGGAGGTATCAGTCTGGGGCACGGAGGGAACCGATTCTAGGGCAATTGCGGCCGAGGCGGCATCGCTTCGGCGTCGGACAAGGAGCAGGAGGCTGGAGCAACAACGGGGCTGGAGCGGGGCCGGTGAACCTGTCGCCACCGGATTGCCCTAGGGCTGGACTGCGGTCTGGTCTCCCTCATACCGCTCCCAGCCGCGCGCCATCAGGTGCTCCTGCGGCAGGAACTTCGTTTTGTAATCCATCTTGCGCGACCCCTTGACCCAGTAGCCGAGATAGACGTGCGGCAGGCCGAGCGCCTTGGCGCGGCGGATATGGTCGAGGATCATGAAGGTGCCGAGCGAGCGGTGGTCGAGCTCGGGATTGTAGAAGGAATAGACCATCGACAGGCCGTCGCCCATCTTGTCGGTCAGCGCCACGGCGAGCAGTTCGCCCTGCGGGCGTTCCTTCAGGCCCGCGCCTTCCTCGCGCAGGCGGTATTCGATGATCTTGGTATGGACATGGGTGTCCTCCACCATCATCGCATAGTCGAGCACCGACATGTCGGACATGCCGCCCTTCTGGTGGCGGGCGTCGAGATAGTGGCGGAAGAGCGAATATTGCTCGCTGGAGGGCTCGGCCGGATAGTCGCGCGAGACGATGTCGGCGTTCTGGACCAGCACGCGGCGCATGGTGCGGCGCGGCTCGAATTCGTTGACGAGGATGCGGACGGAAATGCAGGCGCGGCAGGTTTCGCAGGCCGGGCGATAGGCGATGTTCTGCGAGCGGCGGAAGCCGCCCTGGGTCAGGAGATCGTTCAGCTCCGGTGCGCGCTCACCCACCAGATGGGTAAACACTTTCCTCTCCATCTCCTGCGGCAGGTAGGGGCAAGCCGCCGGCGCGGTGAGATAGAACTGGGGAGAGGAGGTTGCCTGCGTATTCATCTGCCGTGGAGCGACTCCGTCGCTATGTGACATTTCTATGCCAATAGATTGGCCGAGTTCCGCAAAAGGTCAACTGGAGGATTTCGCCCGCACGTTTTGACCCCTGAAGGTTTCGCCGCGCCGCGCGTTCCGATCGTGGTCAGTAGCGGTCGCGGCGCACCATCACCGTGCCGAGCAGCAGGTCGTGCAGCAGGCGGCCGCGATCGGTGAAGAGGCCGACCAGCACGATGAACGGGGTCAGTAGCGCATTGCCGATCCAGAACAGCACGAGATGCACGACGGCCGTCAGGAAATCGATCGGGCGTCCGTCGACGCGGGCGAGCTGCAGGCCCATGACGTTCATGCCGGCGCTCGCCTGGCTGGGACCGCCCATCGTCAGGCCGAAATAGAGCATGGCGACGATGGCGAAGAGCGCGGGATAGAGGAAGAAGCCGAGGCCGAGCGTCAGGATGCCGAGGAAGAACACAACGACGGCGGCGGGGATCCAGAGCAGCGCGACGATCGCATAGTCGATCAGGAACGCGAAAATCCGGCGCGACAGCACGCCGCGATAGGCCTGCCAGTCCGTCGTCGGAACCCGCGTGTCGTTGAAATCAGCGCTCATCTGCCTGTCTCCTTGATGGCTCCCTGGTGGAACCTCGCTCTCATATGGGGATTGTCGAAGGGAAAACAACGGGGGATGGGCGATGGGGGCAGGGACGCGCGGCGCCGGGCACCTGCCTGTCGCGTTTTTCGCCGCACCCTTTTCTCCGGATGCCGAATGGGATCCGGCCCCTTGGCCGCACCGTGTCAGCGAAGCGCGCAACGACGAGTCCTCTCGCCGCGCGGACGCGCGGCGGCTGGATTCCGGCTCAGGGCCGGAATGACGGAGGAGAGGTTTGTGCGCGGAATGAAGCGGTATGCCGAGATTGAAAGGCGTGCGCGAGGCATTGAATCGAAGGCCATAGGAGGGCCACGCCTCCCCAAGGCGCCCGAAAGGCCGCTTTCCTCTCCTCCGTCACCCCGGACTTGATCCGGGGTCCAGCGCGCTCGCGTCCGCGAGCGCGAAAGACTCGGCCGTCCCGCGCGGTGAGAGCACACGTCTCATCCGGCGGCGCGTCTGCGCACCAAACCTCAATGCGGTGGGCAGAAATGAAGCGGAAGGCGGGAAGGCAAGCCGTCCGGCTTACCCCTTCTTCGCCAGATGCCGCGCCACGTCCATGGCGAAATAGCTGAGGATGCCGTCGCAGCCGGCGCGCTTGAAGGCGAGCAGGGTTTCCAGCATCACGCGCTCGCCGTCGATCCAGCCGTTCATCGCGGCGGCCTTGATCTGGCTGTATTCGCCGGAGACCTGATAGGCGAAGACCGGCAGGCCGAAGGCCTCCTTCATGCGCCAACAGATGTCGAGATAGGGCAGGCCCGGCTTGACCATCAGCATGTCGGCGCCTTCCTCGACGTCCAGCGCCGCGTCGCGCATTGCCTCGGTGCCGTTGGCGGGATCGATGTAATAGGTCTTCTTGTCGCCCTTGAGCAGCCCGCCGGTGCCGATGGCGTCGCGATAGGGGCCGTAGAAGGCGGAGGCGAACTTGGTGGCATAGGACATGATGCCGACATCGTGGTGCCCGGCCGCATCCAGCGCCTGGCGGATGGCGCCGATGCGCCCGTCCATCATTTCCGAGGGCGCGATGATGTCGGAGCCGGCATCGGCCTGGATGACGGCGGCTTTGGCCACCAGGTCCACCGTCTCGTCATTGACGATGACGTCGCCGCGCAGCACGCCGTCATGGCCATGGCTGGTGAAGGGGTCGAGCGCCACGTCGGTGATGACGCCGATCGTGGGCACGGCCTTCTTGATGGCGCGCGTCGCCTCGTTGATGAGGTTGTTGGCGGCCAGGCTGTTGGAGCCCGTCTCGTCGCGCAGGTGCATCTCGATATTGGGGAAGGTGGCGAGGGCGGGAATGCCGAGATCGGCCGCTTCCTTCGCCGCCTCGACCAGCCGGTCGATGCTCATGCGGTTGACGCCCGGCATGGCGGAGACGGGATCGACGACATTGCTGCCCGGCACGACGAAGACCGGCCAGATGAGATCGTCGACGGTCAGGCGGTTTTCCTGCACCAGCCGGCGCGTCCAGTCGGCCTTCCGGTTGCGCCGCATGCGGCGGTGGCCGGTGATCTCGTCGACGATGTTCATGATGCCCTTCCTCGATTGGATGCCTTTGCCGCCTCTTACCACGGCGGCCCCGCCAATCAAATCGGCCGCGGGGAGGGGGCCTGCGGCATATGGCCGTGCATGATGCGCTTTGTGGGCTTTATGCCCGCCGGCCTTGCCCTTACTGTCCGCGCCATGGTTGCTGATTCTGCCAAGGGCCCTAGACCGAGCCTCATCGAAACGCTGTTCATGCTGTTCCTGCGGCTGGTGGCGGTGGCCTCGCTGTGGTTTGCGCTGCAATACTGGGCGATGCTGACGGGCTTTTCGCTGGGCGGGCAGGGGCGGTTCGATCTTCTGCCGCCGGCCTGGAAGGCGGCCTCCACGGCGCTCGCCGTTCTCTTCCCCGTCGCCGCCGTCGGGCTCTGGCTTCTCGTCTCCTGGGGACCGGTGATCTGGCTCATCGCCGCGGCCACCGAAATCGCCATGCACGAGGTCTATCCCTCGATCTTCGGCATCGACCGGCTGCTGGTCATCATGCACCTTACCGTGGCTGTCGTCTTCGTTCTTTTCCGCGCCGCGCTGTTCCTGGAGCGCCGCCGCCAGGCCCGTACGGTAAGAACTGATTCACCCTGAGACAGCATCGCGTTTCGGTAAGGCGCTGTTAAGGCTGCGGTTTAAGTAGAATTTTAGATGCATTCGTTAGGTTCTCACTCAAGGCGGGAAAACAAACCACACCGCCAAACAAAACAGTGAGGCAGTAACAATGAACACCAAGATCAAGCCGCAGCAGGCCCCCGCCGTCGACCCGCAGGAAGACGCGATCCGCAACCTCTATCTCGAATCCCTCCACCTCGTCGAACGTCTGCACCGTCGTCTGCTCGACGTCATCAAGGACGAATTCGACCGCGCCGGCCGCTCCGACGTCAACGCCGTCCAGGCGCTGCTGCTCTTCAACATCGGCAACTCGGAACTGACCGCCGGCGAACTGCGCTCGCGCGGTTACTATCTCGGCTCCAACGTTTCCTACAACGTCAAGAAGCTGGTCGACCTCGGCTTCATCAACCACCAGCGCTCGCGCATCGACCGTCGCTCGGTCCGCATCTCGCTGACGGAAAGCGGCCAGGAAATCGCCGAGACCGTCGCCAAGCTCTATGAGCGCCACATCGGCTCCATCCAGAAGGTGGGCGGCATCGGCGAAGGCGAGTTCAACCAGATGAACAAGCTGCTCCAGCGCCTCGACCGCTTCTGGAACGACTCGATCCTCTACCGCCTGTAATTTCAGGCCCGATTTCCGACCTCCTCCATAAAAGCCGGCCGCGTCCCCTGCGCGTCCGGCTTTTGCCGTGTTTTCTTTTCGGCTGTCTTCGGTGTGCCAAGCGGGACACCGCGCGGCCATGCGATCCGAAAATGCCCGCTGTCTGCCGGAGTGAGTCTCCTGCGCTCGCCGACGCGAGCGCACGCCTGCCATCCGCTGAAACGCGTCTCCCGCGCTCGCGGACGCGAGCGGGCTGGATCCCGGCTCAAGGCCGGGATGACGGAGGAGAGGTTTTCGGAATTGTCGAACGGTATGCCGGCGGCACGGCTGCATGTTCGCGTCTTCTTCTGCGCCCAAAAACGTGCAGCAAGCGCCGCCGTTTCCTCTCTCGCATCTCCCTCTCCTCCGTCATACCGGACGTGATCCGGCATCCAGCCGCCGCGCGTCCGCGCGGCGAGAGGTGCCTGCCATTCACTGAAACGCGTCTCCTGCGCTCGCGGACGCGAGCGCGATGGACCCCGGATCAAGTCCGGGGTGACGGAGGAGAGGTTTTCGGAATTGCCGAACGGTATGCCGGCGGCACGGCTGCATGTTCGCGTCTTCGTTTGCACCCAAAAAACTTGCAGCAAGTTCGGCCGATTCCTCTCTCGCCTCTGCCTCTCCTCCGTCATGCCGGACTTGATCCGGCATCCAGCCGCCGCGCGTCCGCGCGGCGAGAGGTGCCTGCCATTTACTGAAACGCGTCTCCTGCGCTCGCGGACGCGAGCGCGATGGATCCCGGCTCAAGGCCGGGATGACGGAGGAGAGGTTTTCGGAATTGCCGAACGGTATGCCGGCGGCACGGCTGCATGTTCGCGTCTTCTTCTGCACCCGAAAACGTGCAGCAAGCGCCGCCGTTTCCTCTCTCGCATCGCCCTCTCCTCCGTCATGCCGGACGTGATCCGGCATCCAGCCGCCGCGCGTCCGCGCGGCGAGAGGGCGCCTGCCATCCGCTGAAATGCGTCTCCTGCGCTCGCAGACGCGAGCGGGCTGGACCCCGGCTCAAGGCCGGGGTGACGGAGGAGAGGGCGGTGTCCGATGGGGTGAGCGGCGGAGGCGGCCGAACTTAGAGTTTGTCAGGGAAAAGTGGGAACCGGTTTTCCCGAAAAGACAAACGAAAACAAAAGAATTTAGAGCATGTCTGGTTCAATCTGAACCTGACATGCTTTAATATCAGAAGCGCCACGAATATGTGGGCGAGGTCTGTTCCTTTGTCGCCTTCATCTCGGCCATCCGCTGAAGCCTCTCGGCTTCTTGCCGCGCCTTTTCGCGCCGAAGAAGCTCCTCCTGCCAAGCCTTGGCATCCGCCGTCTTCTGACGCATGCCGGCGAAGCGATTGTCTTCCCGAGCGATGATGGAGGCATAGCCCTTCGCAACTTCCGCCTCGATGGCGAGGGCGAATGCGACATGGGGCTCCTTGCGCTTGACGGCTGCCTCAAATGCCGAGGTGGCGAGGGTTTCCGACAGGGTGGAGACAGGGGCGCTGAGCGCGGCGCCAACGATCACGGTGGCAAGGGCGGTTTTGTTGAAGACCGGTTCCCACCATTCCGTCTTCGTCGCCGTCTCGCGGTCGCAGATATTGGTCATGATTTGTCTCCCAGTTGAAAGGCGTTCCCGTTTTTTTAACCGACTATGTGTGCAGGTTCCGGCCCGCCTTCAAGAGCCATTGGAGAGGGCGGAACGAATGAAGGTCATGCGCCTGTGGCCAGGCGCATGACCGCTGGATGGGGGCTTACGGTGACGAATCGCTCACGCCGTCGTGTCCTCTCCGTGCTGCCCGATCCGCCTCCGAGACACGAATTGGCCATATTGCTGTGACACCCGGACGCTGGGCTTAAGGTATGCGCGGGCGGCAGGGCCGGTTTGCGTTTGTTAACCCTGTTCGTGATAGCTGCATCGGGTATGGAACCCCTTGCGCGCCGTGCCGCGTGCACCTCGCCGCCTTCGCGGCGTCTCAGGAGATGGTAGGATAGATGTCTCGCAAAACCGGATTTGATGTGTTCTCGCGCCGCGCGTTCCTGCGCTCTGCCGCAACCTTCGGCGCCGCCGCCGTGGCCGGCCCGACGCTCGCCCAGACGGCGCTCGACGACATTCTCAATGCTCCGCGCCGCGGTAACTGGGACGACCAGTTCGACGCCGAGGCTTCGCGTACCGCCGTCGCCGTCGTTTCCAACAACCCGATCTTCGGTTCGGGCAGCTCCGGCTACCTGCAGCAGGCCATCGTCGATTACCAGAACATCGTGTCGAACGGCGGCTGGCCGACGGTCAACACGCAGCAGAAGCTGGAAATGGGCGTCGCCGATCCGGCCGTCCAGCAGCTTCGCCAGCGCCTGATCATCTCGGGCGACCTGCCGCGCTCGGCCGGCACCAACGGCGCGTTCGATTCCTACGTCGATGGCGCCGTCAAGCGCTTCCAGGCCCGCCATGGCCTTCCCGCCGACGGCGCGGTCGGCGAATACACGCTGAAGGCCCTGAACGTTCCGGCCGTAACCCGCCTCGGCCAGCTCCAGACGAACCTCGTTCGCCTGCAGTCCATGTCCGGCGACCTCGGCCGCCGCTATGTCATGGTCAACATTCCGGCCGCCTATATCGAGGCTGTCGAGGGCGGCCGCGTCGCCTCGCGCCATACCGCCATCGTCGGCAAGATCGACCGCCAGTCGCCGGTGCTCAATTCCAAGATCTATGAAGTGATCCTCAACCCCTACTGGACCGCGCCGCGCTCGATCATCCAGAAGGACATCATGCCGCTGATGCGCAAGGATCCGACCTATCTGTCGCGCAACTCGATCCGCCTCTTCGACGGTTCGGGCGCCGAGGTCTCGCCCGAGACGGTCGACTGGAACGCCGAGAAGGCCCCGAACCTGATGTTCCGCCAGGACCCGGGCAAGATCAACGCCATGTCCTCGACGAAGATCAACTTCCACAACGAGCATCAGGTCTACATGCACGACACGCCCCAGCAGGGCCTGTTCAACAAGCTGATGCGCTTCGAATCGTCCGGCTGCGTGCGCGTGCAGAACGTGCGCGACCTCTCGGTCTGGCTGCTCAAGGAAACCCCCGGCTGGTCGCGCCAGCAGATGGAAGCGACCATCAAGGGCGGCGTCAACACGCCGATCACCCTGGCCGAGGAAGTGCCGGTCTTCTTCACCTATATCACCGCCTGGTCGGCCAAGGACCGCGTCGTGCAGTTCCGCGACGACATCTACCAGAAGGACGGCGCGACGGAACTCGCCCTCCAGACCGGCTACAACCAGGAAGGCGGCCAGGCCGTCGACAGCGACCTGCTGCCGCAATAAGGCGTTTTGTCGGATTTTTCAGACGGCCCCGCTTCCCCTGGAACGCGGGGCCTTTTGTTTTCCGGCTTTCGACGCCCTGTCGTTTTTGTTTCATAAGGCGCATGGAAATGGCGCAAACCGTGGAGCGGATATTGCCCTTGCCATGCGAGGACGATAAACACCGTGCCACCCACCCTTAAGGAGCCTCGAGGATGAGCCAGTCTTCCGCCACCGACGTTTTCTTCACGCGTTCCCTTGCCGACACCGACCCGGAAATTTTTGGCTCCATCCAGAAGGAACTCGGTCGCCAGCGCCATGAGATCGAGCTGATCGCCTCGGAGAACTACACCTCGCCGGCCGTGATGCAGGCGCAGGGCAGTCAGCTGACCAACAAGTACGCCGAGGGCTATCCCGGCAAGCGCTACTACGGCGGCTGCGAATATGTGGACGTGGTGGAGCAGCTGGCGATTGACCGCCTCAAGCAGCTCTACGGCGCCAACTTCGCCAATGTGCAGCCCAACTCGGGCTCGCAGGCCAATCAGGGCGTGTTCTTCGCCCTGCTGCAGCCGGGCGACACCATCATGGGCATGAGCCTGGCCGAAGGCGGCCACCTGACCCACGGCATGGCCCTGAACATGAGCGGCAAGTGGTTCAACGTCATCTCCTACGGCCTGAACGCCAAGGAAGAGATCGACTACGAAGCCATGGAAGCCCTGGCCCGCGAGAAGAAGCCCAAGCTCATCATCGCCGGTGCCTCGGCCTACAGCCTGCGCATCGATTTCGAGCGTTTCGGCAAGATCGCCAAGGAAATCGGTGCCTACTTCATGGTGGACATGGCCCACTACGCCGGCCTGATCGCCGCGGGCGTCTATCCCAACCCGGTGCCGCACGCCGATGTGGTGACCTCCACCACCCACAAGAGCCTGCGCGGCCCGCGTGGCGGCATCATCTTGTGCAATGACGAAGCCATTGCCAAGAAGATCAACTCGGCCATCTTCCCCGGCATCCAGGGCGGCCCGCTGATGCACGTCATCGCCGGCAAGGCCGTGGCCTTCAAGGAAGCCCTGAGCCCCGAGTTCAAGGCCTACCAGGAACAGGTGGTCAAGAACGCCAAGGTGCTGGCCGACACCCTGATCGAGCGCGGCCTGCGCATCGTCTCGGGCGGCACCGAGAGCCACGTCATGCTGGTGGACCTGCGCCCCAAGAACCTGACCGGCAAGGAAGCCGAGGCCATCCTGGGCGCCGCCCACATGACCTGCAACAAGAACGGCATCCCCAACGACCCGCAAAAGCCCATGGTCACCAGCGGCATCCGCCTGGGCACACCGGCCATGACCACGCGCGGTTTCAAGGAAGCCGAGTTCAAGGAAATCGGCAACCTCATCGTCGAGGTTCTCGACGGCCTGAAGGTCGCCAATTCCGACGAGGGCAATGCAGGCGTCGAAGCCGCCGTGCGGGAAAAGGTCGTCGCGCTGACGGACCGCTTCCCGATGTATCCCTACATGTAAGACGCTGTTGCGGGAAAAGGGTCGCGCGGGGTTCCGCGCGGCGCCGCCCGCAAGCAAGGAGAGGTCATGCGCTGCCCCTATTGCGGTTCGGAAGATTCGCAGGTGAAGGACTCCCGTCCCGCAGAGGACGGGGCCGCCATTCGCCGCCGGCGCATCTGCCCGGATTGCGGCGGCCGCTTCACGACCTTCGAGCGCGTGCAGCTGCGCGAATTGATGGTCGTCAAGAAGACGGGCCGCAAGGCCCCCTTCGACCGCGACAAGCTGCTGAAATCCTTCGAGATCGCGCTTCGCAAGCGGCCCGTCGACCGGGACCGCATCGAGCGCGCGGTCTCGGGCATCGTCCGCCGGCTGGAAAGCTCCGGCGAGACGGAAATCGCCTCCGAGGAAATCGGCCTGCAGGTGCTGGAAGCGCTGAAGGCGCTCGATGACGTGGGCTTCGTGCGCTACGCCTCGGTCTATCGCGACTTCTCCCATGTCGACGATTTCGAAAAGATCCTCTCCGAAGTCGCCGCCAAGATCGCCCGGGACCCGGGCGTTGACGGCTAGATGTCCGGCGAGCGGGACGATGCGCGCTTCATGGCGGCGGCGATCCGCCTTTGCCGCCGCAATCTTGGCCTGACGTCCACCAATCCCTCCGTCGCCTGCCTGATCGTCCGCGATGGCACCATTGTCGGTTCGGCCGTGACCGCGCCGGGCGGACGGCCGCATGCGGAGACGCAGGCGCTGGCCGCCGCCGGCGCTGCGGCGCGCGGCGCCACGGCCTATGTCACGCTCGAACCCTGCTCGCATCACGGCAAGACGCCGCCCTGCGCGGATGCGCTGATCGCCGCCGGTATCGCCCGTGTCGTCGTCTGCGTGACCGACCCGGACGAGCGCGTGGCGGGCAGGGGGTTCTCCATGCTGCGGGCCGCCGGCATCACGGTGGAGACCGGCCTTCTGGAGGCCGACGGCCGCGCGGCGCTCGCCGCCTATCTGACGCGCCAGACGAAGACGCGGCCGCATGTGACTCTGAAACTTGCCGTTTCCGCCGATGGCATGCTCGGCCGGCTGGGCGCGGGACAGGTGGCGATCACCGGTCCCGTCTCGCGCGGGCAGGTGCATGTGCTGCGCGCCGAGACGGACGCGATCCTTGTCGGCATCGGCACGGCGCTGGCCGACGATCCCGAACTCACCTGCCGCCTGCCGGGTCTCGAAAGCCGTTCGCCGGTGCGCATCGTGCTCGATCCCCGGCTGGAACTGCCGCCGGCCTCCAAGCTGGCGCAGACGGCGCGGCAGGTGCCGGTCATCGTGGTGGCGTCGCGGGACGAGGTGGGGGCACCCCCCTCTGGCCTGCCGGCCATCTCCCCCTCAAGGGGGGAGATCGACAAGAGGCTCCATCCCAGTTCCACAGGCGAGGCCCTGTCCGCGGTGTCAGGACGAAGGGGGGAGGAAAATCCTGTCTCCCCGATCTCCTCCTCAAGGGGGAGATCGACAAGAGGCACGATCCCAATTCCACCGGCGAGGGCCTGTCCGCGGTGTCGGGAGGAAGGGGAGAGGAAACCCCTGCCTCCCCGATCTCCCCCCTGAGGGGGAGATGGCCGGCAGGCCAGAGGGGGGTAACGCCGTTCCCTCCGTTGTGGCGCGCGCCGCCGCGCTCGAAGCCGCCGGTGTGGAAATCCTGACCTGCGATCCGCGCCGGCTCGACGATCTTCTGATGGCGCTGGCGACGCGCGGCATTTCCTCGCTGCTGGTGGAAGGGGGCGCGCGCACGGCGCAATCCTTCCTCGATGCGGGGCTCGTCGACCGCATTCTCCTGTTCGGCGGGGCCGTGGCCCTTGGCAAGGACGGGGTGGCATCCCCATGTGTGCCCGGGCGGGCGCCGGACGGGTTTTCGCTTCGCCGCACGGCGCAGTACGGCGCCGATCATCTATACGATTACGAAAGAGACGAGTGATGTTTACCGGCATTGTCACGGATATTGGAACGGTCGAGAAGGTCGAGCCCATGAACGAGGGCGTTCGCCTGCGCGTGCGCACGAACTACGACCCCGCCACCATCGACATGGGCGCCTCCATCGCCCATTCCGGCACCTGCCTCACCGTCACCGCGCTGCCGGAAGAGGGCGCGAACGCCCGCTGGTTCGAGGTCGAGGCCTGGGAAGAGGCGCTGCGCCTGACGACGATCGGCAGCTGGAAGGCCGGCATGCGCATCAATCTCGAGCGCTCGCTGAAGATCGGCGACGAACTCGGCGGCCATATCGTTTCGGGCCATGTCGACGGCAAGGCGGAGATCCTCTCCGTCGAGGCCGAGGGCGACGCCACGCGCTTCCGCATCCGCGCGCCCGAGGGGCTGGAACGCTTCGTCGCGCCCAAGGGCTCCGTCGCGCTCGACGGCACCTCGCTCACCGTCAACGCGGTGGACGGCGCGGTCTTCGACGTGCTCCTCATCCGCCACACGCTGGAAGTGACCACCTGGGGCGAACGCAAGGCCGGCGACTTCATCAATTTCGAGGTCGACACCATGGCGCGCTACGCCGCGCGCCTCGCCGAGTTCCCCGCGCCCAAGGCGTAAGGAGCCTGCGAAAAAACCTTCCCGCCGCCGGTGGGAAGGCCGGGCGACAGCGCCTCACGTCCGCTTTAAACCGGGACGGCCAGCGTTCGCCCTCTATAGGCCTCCAGGTCGTCTGCTCCCCATGGGCGCGCCAAACGGTCCCGTCCCGGCATCGCGCATCCTGGGGAAGCCGGAGCCCGCGCCGTCTTTCCGCGGACACCCTTTGACAGGGCGACGGCCGCCTTTCATCCCGCTCGGAACAGGCGCGATTCCGGGCCTTCCCCACAATGCCATGCTCTCCAAAAGGGCGCGGCGAAGGCCGTCCGGCCGGCGCTGGCGTGACGCTGGCGTGACATCGAAGCGCCGCGTTCCGTAACGGCACATGTATGACGGAGAAGATTGCCCTCGGGGTAACGATATCGATACCTCTCGGCTTCTAGGGTGCGCGCATCGGACCTCGGAGACCGTTCACGCATGACGCCTGACTACAACACGCTCCTCCTGGCAATTGCCCTGTCCGGCTTCTGCCTGTCGGCGACGCTGTTTGCCTCCTGGCTGTCGGCGCGGGTCGAACGGTTCCTGCTGTCCTGGTCCCTCGGCATCGGCTGCATCGTGCCGGCCGTCGCCGCCTACAGCGCCTATTTCGAGAACCCCGATTACCGCATCGGCTGCCTCGCCTTCATGCTGCAGTTCGTCGGCTTCGCCTTCATCTATGGCGCGGCCTATCGCTTCCGCACGCACCGCAGCGGCCGCCGGCGCATGGCGCTGCACTTTACGGCCTGCTCGCTCATTGCCCTGCCGTGGCTGATCGTCGGCCTTGACGGTATCGGCTTCATCGCGCTCAACCTTCTGATCGCCGCGTCGATGATCGCCACCGCCGCCGAATACTGGCGCGGCCGCCACGAAGCGCCGCTGCCGCTGACGGGCATCGTCATCCTCTATCTGCTGACCGCCGTCTCCTTCCTGCTCTGCGCGGCCGTGCTCATCCATGACGGTCAGTGGGTGCTGGGCCATGCCCCGAACAACTGGGCGGAAAATCTCAATCTCGTCATGGCGATCATCGGCATTACCGGCATCGGCGCCATGTCGCTGGCGCTCAACCAGTGGCGCGTCGCCGGAAGCCACCAGCGGGCGGCCAATACCGACGCGCTGACCGGCCTTCTCAACCGCCGCGCCCTGTTCGACCGCTATGGCGACGAAGCGGTCGGTGCGCACCGGGCGGCGATCGCCTTCGACATCGACGGCTTCAAGGCCATCAACGACCGCCACGGCCATGCCGCGGGCGACGCGGTGCTGAAGGTCTTTGCCAACGTGCTGGGCGAGGTCTGCGGCGCGGCCGCCTGCATCGCCCGCCTCGGCGGCGAAGAGTTCATCGTCGTGCTCGACCGCACCCTGCCGGACCGCGCGCAGAACGTCGCCGAGCGCGTGCGCGCCGATTTCGCGGCAAAACTCATTCCCATCGGCCGGCGCACCATTTCCTGCACGGTCAGCGCCGGCATCGCCTTCGGCAATGCCGACTGCACGAGCTTCGATTCCCTGCTCAGCAATGCCGACAAGGCGCTCTACAGTTCCAAGCGCAACGGCCGCAACCGCGTCTCGCTCGCGGCCTGACCCCTCCCTGACCTGACGCCTTACGCGCCGGGCTCGCCCTCCCAGTAATCCACCTCTTCGCCGCCCCGGTTGATGGTGCGGAAATCCGTGCGCCCGCCCGTCGCCGGCCGCGTCTTGGCGAGGAACTTGCCGGAATCCGGGTATTCGCAGATCTCCGTCGCCGCCATGGAGGAGATCGAGAGATATTTGAGCGGCACCGTGCCGGTGTTGATGATCTGGTGCGCCGTTTCCGGTCCGCCGGCCGGCGCGCCGAGCACGTCGCCCGGCCCGATGAGCTGGCGTTCGCTACCATAACGATAGGTGCCTTGCCCTTCGAGAATGACGAACAGCTCGTCCTCGACATGGTGGCTGTGGAACGGACAGCTCGATTTGCCGGGCGGCACCTCGCTGTAGCCGATGCCGAGATCCTTCAGGCCCAGAAGGGCGCCGAAGGCGGTGTCGCGGGATTCGTACAAGGTGCCCTGCGTCCAGTAGTCGAGCGTCAGCTTCGCCAGATTGACGACGGGCGGGTTCTGCTTCTCCATGCGGATCTCCTCTGCCGGGGTTGATATACCGTTCACTCTTCGTTCATGTCTGTCAATCCCGTTTGCTGTAACGAGGCCCATGCCGGGGGCCGAAATCGCCGGGCGGGGCGGAAATCGCTTGCCAAGCACCGTCGGGCATGGTTTGACCGCCGCCTCTGCTCGCCCGCGCGGGGCCTGCCTCCAATTTTCAGGTGAATCATGGCTGACACCGATAATCCCCATCTCCTCATCGTCGAGGCCCGCTTCTACGACGACATGGCCGATGCGATGCTCGACGGCGCCAAGCACGCGCTCGACGCCGCCGGCGCCACCTACGATATCGTGACCGTCATGGGCGCGCTCGAAATCCCGGCCGCCATCGCCATGGCGCTCGACGGCATGGAAAATGCCGGCAGCTGGTATGACGGCTTCGTCGCCCTCGGCATGGTCATCCGTGGCGAAACCTACCATTTCGACATCGTGGCCAACGAATCCAGCCGCGCCCTGATGGATCTCGCCGTCAGCGAGAGCCTTGCCATCGGCAACGGCATCCTGACTGTCGAGAACGATGCCCAGGGCTGGGCGCGCGCCCGTCGTTCGGAAGGCGACAAGGGCGGCTTTGCCGCCCGCGCGGCCCTCACCATGATCGAGCTGAAGAAGAAACTGGGCGGCGAACAGTGACGACGGACAGGGACCAGCAGCCGGTGAAGCCGGCCAACCAGCGCGGCGCGGCGCGTCTTGCCGCCGTGCAGGCGCTTTACCAGATGGATATCGGCGGCGCCGGCGTGCTCGAGATCGTCGCCGAATACGAGGCGCACCGCCTCGGTCAGGAAGTCGACGGCGACACCTATCTGAAGGCGGACGCCTCCTGGTTCCGTTCGATCGTTTCGGGCGTCGTGCGCGACCAGCGCCAGCTCGACCCGATGATCGGCGCGGCGCTGCAGGACGACTGGGCGCTGTCGCGGCTCGATTCCACGGTGCGCGCCATCCTGCGCGCCGGCACCTTCGAGCTGAAGGAGCGCAAGGACGTGCCCGTCGCCGTGATCGTCACGGAATATGTCGAGATCGCCAAGGCGTTCTTCGAAGACGAGGAACCCAAGCTGGTGAATGCGGTGCTTGACCGGATCGCCAAGCAGGTCCGGACCGAAAATCGCAAATAAACGGTAGGCATAATGAGCACTGGCACGGTCGAAGGTCTTGAACGGGAACTGTCGGCCGCCCGCCGCAACGTGTTCCTGCTGATGTTTGCCCAGGCGCTGCTCGCCTCGGCCGGTCCCATCGCCTTTTCCATCGGCGGCCTTGCCGGCTACAACCTGCTCGGCGCCGACAAGTCGCTCGCCACCGCGCCGCTGACGGCCTTCAATGTCGGCGTCGCGCTCGGCGCCATGCTGGTCGCGCTCGCCGCGCGCATGCTCGGCCGCGCCCAGGGCTTCGTCGTCGGCGCGCTGGTCGGGGCAGGGGGCGGCGTCGTCGCCGCCATCGCGCTCTTCCGCGGCGATTTCTGGCTCTTCGCCTTCGGCTTCGTGCTGATCGGCATTTCCGGCGGCTTCGCGCAGAAGATCCGCTTCGCGGCGGCCGACGCCTCGCCGTCCTTCTACAAGCCCCGCGCGATCTCCTGGATCCTGGCCGGCGGCGTCATTTCCGCCATTCTCGGCCCGCAGGTGGTGATCTTCACCAAGGACCTCTTCGAGCCGGTGCTGTTTGCCGGCGCCTTCTTCGCGCTGCTGCCGCTGTGCCTTGCCGCCGTGCCGCTGCTTCTGGCGCTGCGCCTGCCCGACCACACGGCGGCAAGCGCCGCCTCGGGCGAACCCGTGCGGCCGCTGCGCGAGATCGTGCTGACGCAGCGCTTCATGACGGGCATGATCTGCGGCATCTCCTCCTATGCCCTGATGACCTTCATGATGACCGGCGCGCCGCTCGCCATGGTCATCGGCTGCGGCTTCTCGCCGGAAATGGCGACGCTCGGCATCCAGTGGCACGTGCTGGCCATGTTCGGGCCGAGCTTCTTCACCGGCATGCTGATCCAGCGCTTCGGCACGGAGAAGGTGGTGGCCGCCGGCCTCGTCATCCTCATGGCCTGCGCGCTCGTCGCCCATGCCGGCATCGAACTGTGGAATTTCTGGGGGGCGCTCATCCTGCTCGGCGTCGGCTGGAACTTCGGTTTCATCGGCGCCACCGCCATCGTCGCCTCCAGCTACCGCCCGCACGAGGCCGACAAAGTGCAGGGCTTCCACGACATCATCCTGTTCGGCGCCGTGGCGCTCGCCTCCTTCTCGTCGGGCAAGGTGTTCAACGCCTATGGCTGGCAGACGATCAACCTGATGTTCTGGCCGATCACCGGTCTCAGCCTCGTTCTCGTGCTGCTGCTGGTCCTGCGCACGCGCCGCGCCACCGTCTAATCGGTTCGCATCGACCCGCGCCGAAAAATCCGTTTTCCATAAGTGCTTGCCGCAGTGCGGCGACTTGACGCAACCGATTCGCAAACGCACTCTGGCCGCGCACCACCCCTGGCTTGTGAGGAGGCAAGAAGGGGCGGGCGCATCTCGGCGGCGGGGAGAGGACCCCGCTGTCTCCAAGGAGGACAGAGCGAAATGACCATATTGTTTGGCGTTATCGCATGCGGGTTGCTTTCGGTGGTTTATGCCATCTGGGCGACGCAGTCGGTGCTTGCCGCCGACCAGGGCAATGCCCGCATGCAGGAAATTGCAGGTTATATCCGGGAAGGGGCGCAGGCCTATCTCACCCGGCAATACAAAACCATTGCTATCGTCGGGGTCGTTGTTTTCGTCGGCACCTGGCTGCTTCTTTCCGCAACGGCCGCCATCGGGTTTCTGATCGGCGCCGTCCTGTCGGGCGTTGCCGGTTTCATCGGCATGCATGTGTCCGTCCGCGCCAATGTGCGCACGGCCCAGGCCGCGTCCGTCAGCCTGTCCTCCGGCCTCGACATCGCCTTCAAGTCGGGCGCGATCACCGGCATGCTGGTGGCCGGCCTCGCGCTTCTCGGCGTGTCCATCTACTATTCGATCCTGACCGGCGTTCTCGGCCAGGAACCGGCCTCGCGCGAGGTCATCGACGCGCTCGTCGCGCTCGGCTTCGGCTCCTCGCTGATCTCCATCTTCGCCCGTCTGGGCGGGGGCATCTTCACCAAGGGCGCCGACGTGGGCGCCGACCTGGTGGGCAAGGTGGAGGCCGGCATTCCCGAGGATGACCCGCGCAACCCCGCCGTGATCGCCGACAACGTGGGCGACAACGTGGGCGACTGCGCCGGCATGGCGGCCGACCTCTTCGAGACCTATGCCGTGACCCTGATCGCCACCATGGTGCTGGCGGCGATCTTCTTTGCCGGCACGCCGGTTCTGGCCAGCGCGATGATCTATCCGCTCGCCATCTGCGGCGCCTGCATCATCACCTCGATCGTCGGTTCCTTCTTCGTCAAGCTCGGCTCCAACGGCTCGATCATGGGCGCGCTCTACAAGGGCCTCATCGTGACGGGCGTGCTGTCGATCCTCGGTCTCGGCGCGGCGACATCGCTCACCATCGGCTGGGGCGCGATCGGCACGGTCGCCGGCAAGGAGATCACCGGCACGAACCTCTTCATCTGCGGCCTGCTCGGCCTCGTGGTGACGGCGCTCATCGTGGTGATCACCGAATACTATACCGGCACCAACAAGCGCCCGGTGAACTCCATCGCCCAGGCTTCGGTGACCGGCCACGGCACCAACGTCATCCAGGGCCTTGCCGTCTCGCTGGAATCGACGGCGCTGCCGGCGATCGTCATCGTCGGTGGCATCATCGCCACCTACAAGCTGGCGGGCCTGTACGGCATCGCCATCGCCGCCACCTCCATGCTGAGCATGGCCGGCATCGTGGTGGCCCTGGATGCCTACGGCCCCATCACCGACAACGCCGGCGGCATTGCCGAGATGGCCGAGCTGCCCGACAGCGTGCGCGCCATCACCGACCCGCTGGATGCCGTGGGCAACACCACCAAGGCCGTGACCAAGGGCTATGCCATCGGCTCCGCCGGCCTGGCCGCTCTGGTGCTCTTCGCTGCCTATTCCAACGACCTCGCCTATTTCGCGGCGAACGGCGACAAATATCCGTACTTCGCGGATATCGGCACGATCTCCTTCGATCTCTCCAACCCCTATGTCGTCGCCGGTCTCATCTTCGGCGGTCTCATCCCGTATCTCTTCGGCGGCATCGCGATGACCGCCGTCGGCCGGGCGGGCGGCGCGGTGGTGGAGGAAGTGCGCCGGCAGTTCCGCGAAAAGCCCGGCATCATGGAAGGCCGCGACAAGCCGGACTATGGCCGCGCCGTCGACATGCTGACCAAGGCCGCCATCCGCGAGATGATCATCCCCTCGCTGCTGCCGGTGCTGGCCCCGCTCGTCGTCTATTTCGGCGTGCTGGCGATTTCCGGCTCCAAGGCCTCGGCCTTCGCCGCGCTCGGCGCCTCGCTGCTCGGCGTCATCGTCAACGGCCTGTTCGTCGCCATTTCCATGACCTCGGGCGGCGGCGCATGGGACAATGCCAAGAAGAGCTTCGAGGACGGTTTCGTCGACAAGGACGGCACCCGCCACATGAAGGGTTCGGAGGCGCACAAGGCCGCCGTGACCGGCGACACCGTGGGCGACCCCTACAAGGACACCGCCGGCCCGGCCGTGAACCCGCTGATCAAGATCATCAATATCGTGGCCTTGCTGCTGCTCGCCGTTCTGGCTGGGTAAGCCAGGCATTTCCAGCCGAAGCGGCAACGCTTCGGCGTCGGACAATGCGACAGGACCAAAGAGCATTTCCAGCCGAAGCGGCAACGCTTCGGCGTCGGAGAATCCGGCAACGAGAAATCGCCAGGGCAGTTTCGGTGAACCGCAATTGCCCTGGATGCCCAAACAAAAACCGCGGGGAGCGATCCCCGCGGTTTCCTTTTGAAATATCGGATTCTTCGGATCAGTTGTTGCCGAAGATGTTCTTCATCACCGTGCCGGGGTTCGCACCGCCGCGCAGGAGCTGGCCGAGGAAGGTCGTCTCGGCGCCGCCCGTCGGGGTGACGCGGGCGATCATGTCGAAGACCTTGCCGTCCTGCAGCTGGTAATGGGCGAGGCGCTCGACATTGCCGTCCTTGTCGAAATAGACGGCGAGCACGCTCTGCTCGACGACCTTCGGCTTCAGGAAGGCGGCGGAGCGCTTCCGCTTCTGCGAGATGTAGTAGAAGACTTCGTTGTCGAAGGTCGCGGTCGAGGACGGCGTGCCGAGCGACAGCAGCACCTGCTCGCGCGAGGAGCCGACCGGGGCCAGCGCCAGCGTTTCCTGATCCACGACATAGCCCTGATAGAGGACTTCGCTCGGGCCCTGGCAGGCCGTCAGGACGGAGGCGGAGAGGGCGACGGCAATGGCGGCGTTACGCAACAGCTTCATATTCTGAGAATCTCTCTTCACAACATCCCCGGGACGATGATGGCCGCGCAGCCATTGCAATTCATGCCTGCTTCGGTAAACCAGCTTCGACCGTCATGCAACATGACTTGCAACGGCTCCATGGTTTGAATCGGGCAAAACTAGGCTTTATGATGATTTTCGGCCTGTTCGGCAAAAAAAACGGCAACCGGCGCATCGTCGAAAAGCAATACGCGACCCTGACAAAGGCGGCGCGTCATCCCTATCTCTATGAAGCGCTTGATGTTCCCGACACGGTGATGGGCCGCTTCGAGATGCTCTCGGCGATGCTGATCCTTTACTTCCGGCGCACGCGCAAAAGCGCGACGTCCGGCCAGGAAATCGCCCAGGAGATCGTCGATGCCTTCTTCGAGGACGTCGACCATTCGATTCGCGAGCTCGGCGTCGGCGATGTCGGCGTGCCCAAGCGCATGAAGAAATTCGCCGGCATGTTCTACGGCCGGCTGGAATCCTATGCGACGGCGTTGGACGCCGGCGACCGCGCGGGCCTGGCGAGCGCGCTCCGGCGCAACATCCATCCCGAGGCGGGCGAGGGCGCGCCGGCGATGGACGGGCTTGCCGCCTATCTCTTTACCGCGGAGGCGGCGATGGCGGATGTCGGCGAGGACGCGATCGCGCTCGGCGCGCTCGATGTGGCCGCACCCGGCCCGCAGGAACACACCGCCTGACGGCGGGGGCCTTGAAGAAGACGCCGCCATAGCGGCTGGCCAGAAGAACTCGCCGCCACAGGCGGCCGGAAGGCAGACGATGAAGAAAGACGACGAAACGCCCTTTTCCTATCCCGTCAAGGTCGGCCACATCTCGGCCAACCCGGTCGAGGTGACGATCAGCGCCGATGCCGAGGAGCGGGCGGGGCTTGCCGCGCTCTGGTCGATCCTCGAGGTGAAGGCGCTGACGGCGACCTTCGAGGTGCGCCGCTGGAAGCGCGACGGCGTGCGGCTGAAGGGCCGCGTCACCGCCGATATCGTGCAGGCCTGCGTGGTGACGCTCGATCCGGTCGAAAGCCATATCGACGAGCCGGTCGAGGCGATCTTCGTTCCCGAGGGGTCCAAGCTGGCGCGCCTGCCGGTGGCCAGCGAGACGGGCGAAATGCTGCTCGATCCCGACGGTCCCGACGCGCCGGAGGTCTTCACCGGCGACACGATCGATGCCGGGGAAGTGGCCGCCGAACATGTGGCGCTGGCGATCGATCCCTATCCGCGCCGGGCCGACGTCGCCTTCGGCGGGCATATCGAAAGCACCGACAAGGACGATCGCAAACCCTCGCCCTTCGCCGTCCTGAAGGACTGGAAAAAAGACTGAAACGGCCGTAAGGCCGCCGATAATTCAGTTGTGCCCCCGGCGAAAAGCGGTATTTTGGCCGAATTCCGCCGCGGTGGCCTTCTGCCGCTGGAAACAAGAGAACTAAGGCAAGACTCGCGTGGTCAGAATTTCCGTCGATGTCATGGGTGGCGATTTCGGTCCGAAGGTCGCCATCCCGGGCGCAGCCAAGGCCCTCGAGCGCCATCCCGAAATCCGCTTCGTGCTCTATGGCAATGCCGCCGAATGCGAGCCGCTTCTGGCGCAGCATCCCAAGCTGAAGGCCGCCAGCACCTTCCATCATTGCGACGTCGCCGTCGCCATGGACGAGAAGCCGAGCCAGGCGCTGCGCCGCGGCCGGGGCAAGTCCTCCATGTGGCAGTCGATCGACGCGGTGGCCAAGGGCGAGGCCGACGTCGCCGTGTCCGCCGGCAATACCGGCGCGCTGATGGCCATGTCCAAATTCTGTCTGCGCATGATGGCCAATATCGAGCGCCCCGCCATTGCCGGCATCTGGCCGACGCTCAAGGGCGAGAGCATCGTGCTCGACATCGGCGCGACGATCGGCGCGGACGCCAACCAGCTGTTCGATTTCGCGCTGATGGGCGGCGCCATGGCGCGCGCGCTGTTCGAGATCGACAGACCGACGCTCGGCCTGCTCAATGTCGGCGTCGAGGAAATCAAGGGCCAGGAAGAGGTCAAGGCCGCCGGCCAGCTCATCCGCGAGGCCAATTTCGACACGATCGAATATTACGGTTTCGTCGAGGGCGACGATATCGGCCGCGGCACGGTGGATGTCGTGGTGACGGAAGGCTTTGCCGGCAACATCGCGCTGAAGGCGGCGGAAGGCACGGCGCGGCAGATCGCGGAATATCTGCGGGCCGCCATGTCGCGCACCTGGCTCGCCAAGCTCGGTTACATCCTGGCCAAGGGCGCCTTCGACCGGGTGCGCGAGAAGATGGATCCGCGCAAGGTCAATGGCGGCGTGTTCCTCGGCCTCAACGGCATCGTCATCAAGAGCCATGGCGGCACGGACGCCGAAGGCTTTGCCGCCGCGGTCGATGTCGGCTACGACATGGTCCGCAACGGCCTGAAAGACAAGATCGAAAAAGATTTGCAGAAGTACCACGCGGGCCGGCCTGTCGAAGGCGTCCAGGGCGTGGGCGACGAGGTATAGAATGATTCGTTCAGTGATCCGCGGTTTCGGAGCAGCGCTTCCGAAGCGGGTGCTCACCAATGCCGAGCTCGAAAGCATGGTCGATACGACCGACGAGTGGATCGTGCAGCGCACCGGCATCCGCCAGCGCTACATCGCCGGTGACGGCGAAACGACCGCCTCGCTCGGCGAAGCGGCCGCGCGCGCCGCGCTGGACAAGGCGGGCCTGACCGCCGCCGACATCGACCTCATCGTCGTCGCGACCTCCACGCCGGACAACACCTTCCCGGCGACTGCCGTCAACATCCAGAACCGTCTCGGCATGCACCACGGCTTTGCCTTCGACGTGCAGGCGGTCTGTTCCGGCTTCGTCTATGCCGTGACGACGGCCGACGCCTATATTCGCGGCGGCCTTGCCCGGCGCGTGCTGGTCATCGGCGCGGAAACCTTCTCGCGCATCCTCGACTGGACCGACCGCACGACCTGCGTGCTCTTCGGCGACGGCGCCGGCGCGATCATCCTGGAAGCCCAGGACGGGGCAGGGACCAATGCGGACCGCGGCGTGCTGGCGACGCAGCTTCGCTCCGACGGCGCGCACCGCGAAAAGCTCTATGTCGACGGCGGCCCCTCGACGACCGGCACGGTCGGCCACCTGCGCATGGAGGGCCGCGAGGTCTTCAAGCATGCGGTGGGCATGATCACCGACGTCATCGTCTCGGCCTTCGACGCCACCGGCTTTACCGCCGACGACATCGACTGGCTGATCCCGCACCAGGCCAATATCCGCATCATGCAGGGCACGGCCAAGAAGCTGAAGATGTCGCTGGACAAGCTCATCGTCACCGTCGACGAGCACGGCAACACCTCGGCCGCTTCCATCCCGCTGGCGCTGGACGTCGCGGTGCGCAGCGGCAAGATCCAGCGCGGCCAGACCGTGCTGCTGGAAGGCGTGGGCGGCGGCTTCACCTGGGGCGCCGTGCTGCTGCGCTGGTAACCCTTGCGGCGGGCGTATCGGTCTGCGGGCGCCGTTCTGCAGACCAATACGAGTCCTCTTGCCGGGGCCGCTTGACCCGGGGGGGCAAGGACAATACTCTTCTCTCCCTAACCATACGCTTTCAATGGGAAATCGGTGAGGAACGATGAGCGGCAAGACGGTGACACGCGCAGATTTGGCCGAATCGGTTTTCCGTAAGGTCGGCCTCTCCCGAACCGAATCGGCGGAGCTTGTCGAAACCGTGATCGACGAGATCTGCAACGCCATCGTGCGGGGCGAGAGCGTCAAGCTTTCCTCCTTCGCCACCTTCCAGGTGCGCGACAAGAACGAGCGCATCGGCCGCAACCCGAAGACCGGCGAGGAAGTGCCGATCTCGCCGCGCCGCGTGATGACCTTCAAGGCTTCCAACGTGCTGAAGCAGCGGGTGCTGAAATCGCATCTTTCGCGCAAGGCCAAGCAGAAGCCGGCATCCCCCGCATCCTGACGCAGTTTCCGGACGACGCTTTCCGACCCGGCTCTGCCGGCCGGCATTGCGCGCGCCCGTAACGAGCCGGCGCAACGGGCCGGGCGGGTCGGCCCTGTTGCCGACAGGGCAACCCCTTCGCGAAAGCCGGGACCTCCGCTACCGCTTTTGGACGGGATTTGGCGCTTTTTCCGCCGAATGCGCGTACATGCACAATTTGAAACTTGAATATCGCCCGGCAAGCCGCTGAAATGAATACGATTCGGCGGCGCGCTTTTCTGCCGCCGGCGCGAGCTTTCATCGAGGACAGAATGGACAAGAGTCCGGACGCTTTCCGCACCATCAGCGAGGTCGCCGACGACCTCGACCTGCCGCAGCACGTGCTGCGCTTCTGGGAAACGCGCTTCACGCAGATCAAGCCGATGAAGCGCGGCGGGGGCCGGCGTTACTACCGCCCGGAGGATGTCGATCTCCTCAAGGGCATCCGCCACCTGCTCTACGACCATGGCTACACGATCAAGGGCGTGCAGAAGCTGCTCAAGGTCAACGGCAACAAGTTCGTCGCCGCCATTGCGAGCGGGGACCTTGCGACCGTGGAGGCGCTGGCCGCGGCCAGCCACGAGGAGCCGCCGCCGCCGAAGGCCGGCAGCGACGAGGACCAGATCGTCGGACGCCCCAAGGCGCCCGCCAGCCGCCGTTTCTTCTCCTTCGTGGGCGGCAGCGACGAAGCGCCGGAGATCTCGCTCGGCAAGACGAGCGTCGGCAAGGAAGACCGGGCGCTGCTGCAGGAAGCGCTCTACGACCTTCTGGAATGCAAGCGCCTGCTGGACCAGGTGCGCTGAGCCTTCGGCCATAGACCGGCGCGCTTCCCGTCAAGGGACGCGCCCACCGCCATTCTTCAGCCCCCCGAAACAGGCCGGGCCTCTGGTGGCCGGGTCATTCCCGCAAGGGTGCAGGCTCCCATCCCCGCGTAAAACCGCGCCCCATGGCCGCGCGCGTCAGTTCGAGCTGGCGCCGCAGATGGGCGCAATCGGCCAGCAGCGTCGCAATCGCCGCCTGCGCATCGCCATCATGCCAGGCGAGGGCGGCGCGCACGGCCTCGTCCACGCTATCGATCTCGGCTTCGTACTCTTGAAGCGGGCACACGTCTGCACTCTCCTGTGAAGGCCACAGCAAGCTGGGGGAAGGTGGTGGAACGAAGGTCATCGCCTTTGTTCCTATTATGTTCCTGTTTTTGGCAGAGTCAAGAAAAAGCCCCGCACGAGGGCGGGGCAAAACAAGCGTCACGCTTGGCTTGGTGACGCGGGGGAGTGCCCGCAAAATGACAAGCGGGCGAAAGCACCCTACGACTTTCGTCTAATGCGCGGGAAGGTCTGATTCGGCGATTCCGGTACGCTCCGGCAAAAATGCCTCCTCGACAGGTGGCGAACAGGGGCAGGCGTCGTGCGACGGCCAGAAATGGGGCGGCGGTCGGGTGGGAGCCTGCTAATCGAGAGTTGTAGCCGTGCAATTTCTCAGGATATAATTAGAAGTATCAAATCCTCGACAGGATCGCAGATATGCGGCGTAGCCAGCACCTGATGGCCCTAGGGTTCCTGGGAATTCTGTTGCCGACCCCGGCTTTTGCCGCGTCGATAGTCGACAAGAGATTCCCGAACTGCATTGCCAGATACCTGGTGCCGCAAGGCAAGGATGCCACGCTATCCGAGATGACCGAGAGGTTCTCGGCACTGTCGGCCTATAAGGCGCAGCCGAACATAGGCAAATTAAATCTGGAATTATCCGACCAGATTATTTCGAAAGCAGTTGACAGATTTCATAACTAATACAGTCCAAAAGATATTACGTGCCTATTTATAGGTGATCGTCCTGCGGATTTGTCGATATTTACACGCGGGCCCTTCCTGACATACGGCGGAACCTTGGCATTTGCAGCGCCTTTGAGCTCAGAGGACATGCCTGCGTCCCGCCGTACACGCTATTACTTTTCTGAAGGCGATCTCACGGCCGTAATACGACGCGATCTGCAATCCTATGTCGAAAAAACCATCGGCTTGGTTTGGTCGACATGCGAGCCGTGGCTGGACGCAGATCCGAATTCACATGAATACGCCTATGGGGAGGAATGCGCCGACACGCTAAAGGAAGATACTGCAGCTGTATATGACATACTGGATAAAGCTATTGATCAGATAGCGCCTGATGAATACCAGAACATCTATTCGTTTTCTTTATTTTCTTCCAATGAAGAAGGGTATGAGTCGAAGTATTCCGATATGGTCAAGTACGTTGCGGAGCGTGAGATTGCTCACAAGCCGCTTCACGACCTGAGGGATTCGAAGAGAATTTTCCTCTACGATCCCTCGCAGCCTGATCGCCCCATCACAAACTATATTCAACCCGACATGTTGACTTTTGTTGCTGCGCTAACCGCCGACGTTGCCTTGCGATCGTCGGTGGCAACTGGCGTCGACACGCTGACTTCCATTGGTGGCGGAGTGGCGGATCCGGCTAGTGTCGACCTTAGAAGCTTCCGGTCCTATTTGTGCGATGCCGATTATCGCTTCACCCGTAGTTTCCTGACATCGAACGAACGGTTCAAAAATATTTTCCGCGCCCACGATCTGTCCGCATGCAAAATACGGGATGGAAGCTTTGATGCGACAAGTTATTTCGATTCCGGTTCAGATTTTCTCTCTCAGGCTGTCGCGGTTTTCAATGCAACACTGAATTCTGCAGACGTAGAAAGCGAACTTCAGAAAATTCGTGAGCAACTGGTCATCGCGAACGAAAACCTTAATGAAATAAACCAGTTTACACAGACGAAATACTATGAAGACAAGATTTCTCAACTCAACGCTCAAATCGCGGAGGCGGAAAAGGACAGTAAATTTGGCGGCATAATGAAGGCCGTGAATATAGCGACCGCAGTTGCGGGGATTGCTGGCTCTTTTGTCGGGGTGGGCGATGCAATTGGCAGCACTGGCGCATTGCTTAGAAGTTTAGAGGGAAGTTTCTCCGACAGAGCGAGCGAACTCTGGGGAGACAAGGCGATGAGGAACTCGCTGGAGGCGTTCGCCAAGAAGATAGGTGACAATGGCGCCAAGGCCAGTGCCGAATACAACCGACTCACGGAAGCGTTGAAATCTGGCGGCACGACAGCCGGCGAGTTGCGGAAAAAACTCGAGTCAACGCAACGTCAGTTCGACGATGCATTGGCAAATTTCGCCCTGCGGAAAGTTGCAGCAGAAAATGCCATGAGTTCGCTGGCGTCGGAGGCGGTTACCAATGACGACAAACGCTACAGAATTTTGACGGAGTTCTCGGCAATTTTTGACATATTCATTGCAAAAGTCGTTATCGGAATCGGCAGCGATGGTCCGCCGGACCTTGCGGCCAGGTGTTCGACAGACCTTCGCAATATGATGCAGTCCGTGACGCCGTTTAACGTTCAGACTTTGCTTGGCGCCTGCTCATATGCACTTGACCTATCCAAGAAAAACTACGCCGAGTGCGACAAGGCCTCCATTAGCAAGGTAGCATTGGTTCCAGGCGTCCAGATACCGATCTGCGCCGTCAAGCATTAGAGTTTGTCAGGGAAAAGTGGGAACCGGTTTCCCGAAAAGACAAACGAAAACAAAAGGGTTTAGAGCATGCCTGGTTCAATCTGAACCTGACATGCTCTAGTTGCGAAGCCACAACGATGCGCGAACTGATGGTTTTCCGTTCGGAACGAGGGACGGCTGTTGGCGTCACGTTCGGGTTGGCCGTGCGATGGCGGCTTCAAGCCGACGAGCAACAACCGCCATTCCGGGTGACGACGTGAGGGAAGTGGGGCGATCAGGGAGCCGGCGCTTCCCAGGCTCACGATTCTAAGCAGCGACCGCCATCATCTGGAACGGTGCGACGGATCAGTTTCGTTGCAGGGCGAGATGGGCGCCAAGCCCGATGAGGATCGTGCCGCCAGCCCGCTGAACCAGCTTTTGCGCCCTGCTGGATTGCTTCAGCCTCGCCATGATCAGCCCTGCCAGCAGGACGCTCACGACATCGGCAAAGGTGAATATGGCGTTCACCATCGTTCCGAGAATGGCAAACTGGATCCAGACGGGAAGGCTTGCGGTGCTATCGACGAACTGAGGGAGGAAGGCCATGAAGAAGATCGCGGTCTTCGGGTTCAGAACCTCCACCGTGATGCTTTCCAGAAACGCTTTGCGTGGTGACTTCCTCGTGCCGGATATCACATCGTCCGCGCTGACATCCCGCGCTCGGAACAGGGAAATGCCGAGCCAGATCAGATAACCGGCCCCTGCCAATTTGACCAATGTGTAAGCCACGGGGACGGCGTGAAAAAGGACGGACAATCCTGCTGCGGCAGCGACGATGTGAACATAGGCGCCAATGTGGATGCCGAGGACGGCCATCAATCCGGCTTCCCGCCCGCCCGCCATTGTCCGCGCCGCTGCGTACAGCATGGCCGGCCCCGGAATGAAGGCAAAAACCGCGGTCGTCACGACGAATGCAAGCAGAATATCAAGGGTTGGCATTCGCCGGTTTCCTTTGCGATCAGAGGACTGACAGCAACGTATCGCAGAAATCCCGATGGGCGCGAGACTTGATTTCCAGATTTTCCGATGTCGGAGAATGGGTCGGTTTACGGGGGGCGCCAAGAGGAAACATTCCAGCTTGCGAAGTCCCCTGCAAATATCCATTTGATGGGGAAGCGTGAGGCAAGCACAACCAGCGGGGATGTATGAGGCGAATTTATTTGTTGATGTCGCTGGGCATTCCTCTCCTCGTGCCGTTTTCGATTTGGGCAAGCGATGCGCCGGAGAGGCGAGAGAACTTCGAGCGCACGGCCGAAATCATGCGGAAATATCCCATGGCTCGACTTCGCTTCATCGAGACCTGCACCACCTCCCTCTTGGAGGGTATGAATGACGATGAAAGGTCCGAGATCGAGCGCCTCAATGACATGTCCGCAGCTAAGGCTTTGGCGGAGGTTTGCGGCCGCATCGTCAGGGGTATGGCTTCCGGAGAACTCACATACGACATCTATATGCGGTTGCTCGTATCATGGAATGGTGAAGCGCCGATTCCAGTTCCTGACTACAAGTAACGCCCCGATCACGGCTTCGGACCAAAGCCGGATGATTGCCTTCGCCTGTTCCGCGCCGATTGCGTCGTAGCGGGGGCAGGTTCCGATGCTGCAACGGGTTCGGGCGGCGACTTTCGCGCGATCGAAACCAAAAGGTCCGCAAGTGACGCCTTGCGGCCGGCGATGCTTTCCGACGCGGCCTTTCGGACAACATCCGGGATAGAGTTCGCGAAACGATCATTCACCTTGAACGTGCGCCTGAAATATGCGCATTTCGGCTTGGTTCTCTCGGAAAACGTGTCGCGGAAACAAGCTGCCATGCAAGACAAGATCGTGGTGAACGGCCTCTCCTTCCAGGTCCTCACCGGCAAGAACAAGGCGTTCTGGAACGGCGTGAAAGCCGGGCAGTGGGAAAACGAGACCTTCGATTTCTTCCGGGACAACATCCGCCCCACGACCGTGGTTCTGGATGTCGGAGCCTGGATCGGCGCGACGGCGCTCTATGCGGCGCAGCTCGGTGCAAAATGCGTGGCCTTCGAGCCCGATCCGGTCGCCTTCGAGGAACTCAAGGCCAACACGCGGGAAAACAGCGGGGCCGCCTGGGCCGACCGGCTGACGATCATCAATGCGGCGATCACCGTCGACGGTGCGCCGCTGGTGCTGGGCAGCAGCTCGAGCGGCGGTGACTCCATGTCGAGCGCCCTGCTGGCCGATGCGGATACGAGCTGGACGGTGGCCTCCCGCCGCCTCGAGGACGTGCTGCGGGAGTTCTCTTCGCCCGGCGATCCGCTTTTCATCAAGATCGATATCGAGGGCGGCGAATATTCGCTGCTGCCGGCTGTGGCCAGCATTCTGGCGCGGGCGGGCGCGACCTTCCATATCTCGCTGCATCCGCGCTTCCTGCGCAAATCGCTGCGCCGGAAATTTGCCTCTCTGTCCTGGCCCCTGCGTTTCCTGAAGGTTCGGCGCGAATTCGTGCGGCAGCACCGGGCGGTGCTGGCCGTCTTGCCGGCGGGAAAGACCATCTCCATCGAAAGCGCCATTCCCGCCTGGGGCCTTCTGCCCATGGCTGCCCTCACCGGAAAATTCCCGAGCGAAATCCGCATCGTTCCCCGCTGAGGGACGGCTGTCGTCATCGCCCGCGCGACGGGGCGCGCGCGTCGTCGGCCGTCGCGCCGGGGCGTGGCGTGCGGGCGAGGGCGCAAGCCTTCCCGGATGGGGGCGTGTTTGCCGCGGCTTCCGGCGGAGCTTCGGTGTCGTGACGATGAAGGGCCTGCCCATCCTGCGCGAGGCCGCAGGCGAAGCCCTGAAATCGGTAGAGCACGTCAAGGAAAGGCGCGGTCATGCCGCGCTTCCTTCCTGCGCGGCCGCGCTTTCGGCGTGCCTGCGCTCCGCCTGTTCGCGGTAGTCCTGCCCATCGCGGCGGCGCTGCGCGGCCTTCTCGCGGTAGAATTCGGCGCGGCGCATGGCGTCTTCGGCCATGCTGTCCCACAGGGCCGCGTCGGCATCGGCGACCCGGGCGTTTCGGACATAGTCGTTGCAGGTCCACATCGGGTGCTTTCCTTCGATAGGGGCGAGACGCTCAGGCCGCGACGGCGCTATCGGCGCGGTGGGCGGAGATGGCTTCGGCGAAGGTCTCCTGCGCGTCCCGGCTGGTTTCGATCTGCCGGGCGATGGCCTCGAAAAGCGCCTTGTTGACGGTGCTCGGAAAGCCCATGGCGCCGGTGCCGGCGCGGTCGAGCCGCTTGCCGTCGATGAGGATGCGATCGACATAGAAGTCGTCGTCATTGTCCTCGATCAGCACGGCGGTTCCCCAGGCCATCAGGCCGTCGCCGATGAGCCTGATTTCCTCGAAGGTGTAATCGATCTCGAAACGATCGGCCTCGGCCATGTCCCTGCTCCTCGTCCTGCCACCATGATGGGTGGGTGCGCAACAAAGATTGCCAAATTGGTAATTATGCGTCAATCCAATAATTGCCTGAATGGTAATGAAATTGGCGAATTGGCCGGTGCGCGCAGAATCACCCCGCGCAAACGGCCGGGGATGAGCCGGCCGCGCGGTGCCGGGCCGGGCGTCCGGGCGATGCCGCGGCGGCGCGGATGCGCGGGCGGCAGGACGCCTGCTGGGCGAGCATGCGGCAACGCGCCACGTCCTGCGTGTGTGAAAATAATCCTATTTCGTTCTTGTTTAGTTCGCCTTTTCGGGGCATCCTAGGTGCGGGTTCGGCAGAAAGGGAGAGCGAACATGGCGATTAGGTACGCGACGCGGCCTGCGGTCCGTAACGCTGACACGGTCGCAAGGCTTCGCGATATGGCGGAAGGGGAGAAACTGGAGCCGGCGGTCGCCATCGACCGGGCCGCGGTCAGGATCGTGGACGAGATGACGCGGATCCACGGCGGGGCGTGGACGTATCGGGTCGATCATCAGCGGAAGATGATGATGGTCTGGGCGATCGACTGACCGAAAGATGGTTGGAAATCACCGTGAAGGCCAGCTCGACCCCGCGCTCGTCCAGTCCGCCGATGCGGCGCAGCAGCGCCAGGATCTCGTCATCGTCGGCAACCCGGCTCAAATCCCGTTCCGGTGGCAGGAAAAGCTCCGAGACATGCACGTTCAGCGCCGCGGCGAAGGCGCGCAGCCAGTCGAGGTCGAGCCCGCGCTTGCCCGTCAGGAGGCGGGAGACGTTGACGTCGCTCGTCTCCATCTTCTCGGCGATCAGCTTGTTGTTCAGCCGCGCCTTTTCCATGCGTTCGATGATGAAGACGCCGTCTGGCTGCTTGTCGGTGGGGCGAGTTTTTACCATAGCGGAAACCTAATTCCGCATGCGGCGCAGACGAATAGCCAAATTGGTAATATTTTGCATTGACGAGAATTGCCAATATGGTAATTTCTTCGCATGGAAAAGATCAGGACATGGCGCCGGGGGCGCAAGATCAGCATTGAGGCGGCCGGCGGTCTCGTCGGCGTCAGCGGCGTGCAGTGGTCGCGTTACGAGACGGGCCGGCGGCGCATTCCGGCGGAAAGCCTGCACACCGTTTCGCGGGTGACGGGCATTCCGCCGGAGGAGCTTCGTCCGGACCTTGCAAGCCTTGTCGGCCTTGCCGGGAGCGCGGCATGACCTGCGCGACCCGCACCATCATCGCCAACGGCAAGGCCCGCGCGGCCTTCCGCCTTCCGGTGACGCCGGAGGCAGCGCCTTCGGCCGATGCCGGGCGTTTGGCGCGAAACGGCGCCTGTCTTGCAGGCCCGGCGGCGCTTCTTTTGCGCGCAGCCTCTGCCCGCAGGCGACGAGACATTGAAGATATCCCCGCTTCGGACGGCCTTTCTCCCGCCGTGGCTTCCGCGCTGGCGACGCGCGCGGCCGAAGACTGCGTCGCACCCCTTTTGCCGGAAACGGCGCTGCACCGGCCGGATGGCTTCGGCGCTGCTTCCGGTGGCTTAGGCCTCACCACCTGCTGGCCGACGGCCGGCCCGGCGGCGGGGCGGAGCTACACCGCGATCCGGTCCCTGCGCTCCGGCGCGGGAGGCGCGCCTGCCGGGCGAGATCTGCCCGTCAACGCCTCCGCGCGTCGGCGCGTGGCGGACGTCAGGCGCCGGACGGTCCGGCAGACAGGAGGGCTGGATGGTGTAACGGCCGGCAGCATGCCCGGCGCAGGTCCCTGGGACCCGACCTCGCAAAACGGGGAGGGCGCCGCCAAACCCGCTCTCCCCATCCGCCCGAAGGCGCGGCACCGGCCGGACCGCCTTCATTTTCAACCCTCAGCCCGTGGAACGGCCGCGTCTTGCCGGCCGCGCCGCCGCGCGATGAAACACGAGGAGGACGCGGCATGACGCAGAAACTGTCCTGGTGGGCCTGCGCTTCGACGCAGCAGAAACTTGCCCAGATCGACGGCGGCATCGAGCTTGGTCTCAGCGGACGGCACATCGCCGCCAATGTCGGCGCGACCCGCGCCGCGGTGCTGGATTTCGGCCATCGCCATGGGCGGACCTTCCTTGCAAGGGGCCCTGCGCAGCACCGGCGTGCCGACCTTGCCACCGCTCTCGAGCGCGCGCGCCGCCTCGGCAAGCTGGATTGCGATATCGCCGCGGCCTTTTCGATTTTCGGCGATGCCGGGCGCGAAACACCCCTGCTCGACGAGGTGTCCGCATGAACCGGCCCCGCTCCATCATCACCACCGAGGACGGCACGACGATCATCGTCGATCCCGAGATCGGCGCGGTCTCCGGCCGCAATCGTGAGGCCGCCGAACGCGAGATTGCCCGGCGCAAGGCGCTGGAAAGGGGCGGGGCATGACCATGCTGACCCTTGTCCTGCTCGCCGTGTTTGCCGCGCTCGTCACCGGCGCCGTCGTCGTCCTGCTCGCCCGGGCCTTGCTGAAGCAGCATGCCGAGGACGACGAGGCCCGCGACGACGAGGCCGGCGCGCCGGAAGGCCATTTCCCCTTCGGTCCATCGCAGCGATCCCCCTTCGCGCGATGACCGACGAGAGGCGCGGCTGCCTCCTCCCTCGGCCGCGCCTCTCCCAGCTTCAGGCACCTTTCGCCGGTGCCGCATCGCGCAGGCGCCGTCGCGCCCGCGCTCCTGTGTCGCGCCGGGCCGCGTTTCCGGTGCGCTTGCCCATGCGGACGCCGAACGAAACGGCGGCATCGCCGGTCCCGGCGTGCCCGTCGGAGAGGCGGCGCGTCCCAAGCCCATGCCGTTCCGGCTCCTGGCATTTCGAGGCAGGAGCCGACGGCCCATCGCAACCTTCAACGGGAAATCGCAATCATGCGCCCAGCAGATATCTTCAGGACCAGACCGACAGCTGCCGTCGGCCCGCCCCCGGCAAGGCGCGGGAAACAGGCCGCAACCGCCCATGCGCCGGTCGCGGCCGAGGACAGGCGAGGCCGGCCCTGGCCGGCACGGAGGCCCGGCCGATGACCGAACCGCATCTGCTCGTCGTCTTTCTGGACGACGAAATCCGCAGCCTGCGCGCCCGCATCGGCGGGGCGGGAAACGCCACGCAGCGCGACCGGCTGACAAAGCTGCAGGACCTGCGCGCCTATGTGGCGACGCGCGAGCGCCGCCCGGAAAACGCGAGGGCGGGCGCATGATGCCCCTATGGCGACGGCGCGAGAACCGCCCTATAGGCTGCGGGATAGGCTGTGCGCGCCGCGGCAAGCGTCATGTCCCCGCAGCGCCAGCCGAGCAGCGGATGGTAGCGATCGACGAGCGAGGTGCGGTCTTCGTAGGCGCTGCGGCTGCCCCCCTCGGTCCATTCTGGATCGCACAACATGATGGCTTCCAGCACCTCCTCGCGTTTCTGCAGGCTCGTTTCCTGCGCCGCGGCGGGCGGCATGTCCGCCCAGGCGACCAGACGCTGCAGCGCGTCCTTGTCGAGATCGAAAATCCAGGGCGCGAGGGCGCCGCTGACATCCACGCCGTAGAGGGCGGGAGGCGTCCCGTCGAGATGCACCGAGGAAAGCGCGAAGGCGCTTCGCCGGATCTCCGCGCCGGCAAGATCGAGCTGCAGCCGCGAGCGGATGAACCTCGCATCGCGAATGACGGCGGCGGTGAACGTTCCCGTCAGCGTGAAATTGCGGATCGACGCGCCCTGAATGATGGCATGGGAGAAATCGACCCCCGTCGCGAGATTCGGCACGTTCCGCTCGAAGGTCATCGGTGCGTGCCGGTCCGAGTGCATCTCCATCCCGGCGAAGACCACGGGCTGGACGCAGGCACCCTCCGCCCAGCGGCCGATGGCGGCGCAGGAGAGATCCACGCCGTCGAGCGGCACGCCTTCGCGCACCAGAAGCGATATGGCCTGACCCTTGCCGGTATTGCCCACCGCCGGGCGCAACAGGCGGTTCCAGGCCCGCTCGATGGCGTCCTCGCGGCGCTCGGCCCGTTCGTCGCGGCGGTCGTCGATATCGATCCAGATCTGGATCGCGGTCGCGAGCACGACGATGAAGCCGACCGTGCCGCCGAGGATCTTCAGGGCATGGAAGACGGGATTGGCCTCGACGAAACGGATCAGCGCCGCCGCCCGGTCGTTCGAGACCCGTCCGGCTGCCGCCGCCATGCCGCCCATGCGCGCCCATCGCCCCATGACGGGCACTCTAGCAAAAGCGGGAGGGGCTGCAACGGGTGGAACAAACGCCGTCGTCTCCGCACGGCCAGCGCGTGCCATCCCCCCGAAAGGCAGGTGCGCGCATGATCCGCATCGCCCTTCCATATCCGCCCGCGCGCCGGTCGCCTTCTGCCGGCGGCGACACGGATCTTCGCCTGTCGCCCGCCTATCGACGGTGGTGCGACCGGGCGGGAAGCCGCATCCAGCCGCCGGCGGCGCCGATAGCCGGGCCTTTCCGCCTGTCGATTGCGCTGCGCCGCCGGAGCGTGCGGGACGATCTCGACCAGCGGGCGAAGGCCGTGCTCGCCTGCCTGGAGCACCATGGCGTGATCCGCGATGCGAACCTCTGCGCGCAGCTTTGCCTGCATTGGAATGCCGGCCTGCCGGCCGCCTGCATCGTTCTCCTCGAAGCCGGGGAGGGTGCGCCATGACGCGGTGGGTTCGTATCCAGGCCTCCCTGCTCGATCATCCGCTGTTTGCCGATGCCGAACGGTCGCCGAGCGATGCCTGGCTGTGGCTGATCGCCCATGCGGCCTGGGCGCCGACGCAGCACCGCATCGGATCGCAGGTCGTGACCGTTCCGGTCGGCGCGCTGTTCGTGACGCTGCGCGGCCTTGCCGCGGCGTGGAACTGGAAGTCGGACAAGCGCGTGCGGACCTTCCTGAAGCTGCTGGAGGACCACGGCATGGTGGTAACGCGCACGGACGCGGGAAAGACGCAGATAACCATCTGCAATTACACGAAATATCAGGAAGGCGGCCCTCCGCGAGACGCAGCGCGGACGCAAGCCCGACGCACTAAAGGCACCAGCACACCAGAGACATCCTCACTGCGTTCGGATGACCAGCGCACGTCGGGGGAGGCGCTGTCCGCCGTGCTCGATGCCGACCGGGTCGAGGCGGTGCTGGACCATCGGCGGAGCCTGCGCAAGCCGCTCACCGCCCATGCCGCCCGGCTCCTTGCCCGCAAGTTCGCCGCCTGCCCGGACCCCGCTGCCGCCGCCGACGCGATGATCGCCAATGGCTGGCAGGGCTTCGAGCCGGAATGGCTGGATCGCCGGCAAAGGCCGCAGAACCGGCCGCAGGCGCCGCCGCGCAAATCCGCCTTCCAGCAGCACCAGGACGACTGCCAACGCGAAATCGACAAAGTATTGGGACGCACCACCGATGACGACTTTACCGGAAACACGCTCGACCTTGCAGCGCGAGATCACTGCGCTGACAGATGATCTTTCCCCCGTAACAACCGAGGCCGTCGCCGCCTGCATCGATGCGATGAAGCGGGCCGGCATGGCGGTGCCCACGGGCATTCCGGCCGGCGAGCTCGTCGCGGCCTATGCGCTGGCGCTGCGCACGGTGCCGAAGGCGGGGCTCAGGGACGCCATGCGCCGCATTCGCCAGGGCGAATATGCCGACATGGACTATGCCTTCATGCCGCGCCCGGCCGAGCTTGCCCGCCGCGCGCGGGCGGAGGCGGGCAAATACCGCGAGGATCTCGTTCGCAAGCGCGAGGCCCATGCGGCGCTTGCCGCCGCGCCGGCCGCGAAGGACCCGGCGACGGTGGCGCGGGTGCGCCGGCTCGTCGCGGGTTTCAGGCACGGGAGCGCAGCATGAGCACCGTGGCAAAGACCGGCGCCCCGACGGGAGAGAGGGGCCGTATCCGCAAGGCGGACCGGGCGATCGTCTGGACGCAGGAGACCATGGCGCAGGCCGCGCGCCTGTGGGCCGGGGGCGAGACCTCCACCCGTATCGCAAGGCAGTTCGGCATTTCGCGCGGCAGCTTTTCCGGCATGGCCGCCCGCAACCGGCACCTCTTTCCGCCGAAGACGGCAAGCGCAATCCCGATGCCGAAGGCGGGGCCGTGGACGGCCGAGGCCATCGCGACCTGCATTCGCCTGCGCCGCGGCGGCATGACGATGAAGGCCATTGCCGAGGTCATCGGCGTGAAGAAGGCGACCGTCGAAAACCTCGCCCGCAGGCGCCGCGATCTCTTCGAGGCACCGGCCGTGCCGGTTGTCGCCGAGGCCGCCGCGCCGGCGCCCGCCCGCAAACGATCCTTCGTCGGCGACCGCTGGGTGGAGCGGGTGCCCTACGTCACGATTTCGGGTGCGGTCGTCAGCCTGCCCCGCATTTCCCTTCTCGAAAAACCCCTTTCAAACGGCAAGGAGACCTGACCATGGCCAGCAAGGCAGAAAAGCGCAGTCGCAAGCGGGCGGGCCGCAAGCCGAGGACCGGGGTGGCGCGCACGGACAGCGGCGCGATCTCCCGCGCGAAGACGCCGGGCGAGGCGCCCGATGCGGTGGCGCGGGCCGCCAGAATGAAGATTTTCGGCCTTTGCGCGCGTGATGCCAGCACCGCCGAGGCCGCCAGCGTCATGGGGCGGCTTTCCCTTCTCGGCCAGGAAGGCGGCGGCATCGCCTCCGACCAGTACGAGGCGCTGACGCGCTTTGCCGCCTGCCGCGAGCAATACATGCTGTCGATCAACGCGCCCGACAGCCTGCTGCGCCGGGGCGAGGGCGGAGCCTCGGGCACCGACGACGCGGAGGGCAAGGCGCGCATCCGCCAGCGCTACCTTGCCGCCCGCGCCGCCATCCAGCGGGCGCAGGACGAGCACCCGGGCGCCAACCTCTGGGCCGTCGTGCAGCATATCGTCATCGAGGACCGGGACCTGCCCTATATGATCGGCGACCTGCGCATCGTCGGCAACGCCCTTGCGCGCCACTACCGGGGCCTCGACCGCCGCCGCGCCGCAGCCTGATTGTCCGCGCAGAACGCAAGGTCCTGTCCTTGTCTTTGTGAAGAGAGCGCTTGACGCAGAGAAGGCGGCCCGGGGGCCGCCTTTCTTGTCTGATGCGGGCGGCACCAGGGGCGGGCCGCGCCCAGCGAACCGTTGACCGCCGCCGCGACGCGGCTTAATTTCCTGCGCAGATCGTAAAGTCCAACACGTGGCTTTATGGAGACGAGGCGGCCCCGGGGCCGCCTTTCCTATTTGATGCGGAATGAGAAACAGGATCGCCCGCGTAGAAGCGAACCCTTTGACCGCTGCCGCGAACCGGCTTAATTTCCTGCACAGATCGTAACGTCGAATACGTGGATCTACGGACATGCAGCGGCCTCGGGCCGCTTTTTTTGTTTTTGCCCTGCTTCGACGAGCGGAACGGCCGCAGGCCGCGCGCCAATCCTTGCCAGACAATCGAATCCGTCGCGCTTTCGCGCCCTGATCCGGCGGCTGAAAGACGTTCGAAGGAAAGCTGATGGCCGTGCGTGACGGGAAGAAGGCTGCTAGCGGGCGCCGGCCTGCGGCGCTGAACAAGGCGACGGCGGTGCTGAAGGAAGCCATTCTCGAGGCGGCCGCCGAGATGGGCAGCGATGGTGAAGGCGAGGGCGGGCTTGTGGGATATTGCGTCTTTCTGGCCAAGGCCGAGCCGAAGGTGTTTGCCGGCCTCATCGCCAAGGTCCTGCCGATGCAGGTGACGGGCGAGGATGGCGGCCCCATCGAGGCGGTGACGCGCGTCGAGCTTGTGGCGCTGACCGACGATGACGGCAGCGCAGGTTAGCCTTCCGCCGAAGCTTCTTCCCGTCTTCAGCGGAGAAGCCGACATCAGGGGCGCTTACGGCGGACGCGGCTCGGGCAAGACGCGCTCCTTTGCCAAGATGACGGCCGTGCGCGCCTATATCTGGGCCGCCGCCGGCCGGCGCGGCCAGATCCTGTGCTGCCGCCAGCTCATGAAGACGCTGGCCGATTCCTCGCTGGAGGAGGTTCGCCAGGCCATCAAGGAAGAGCCCTGGCTGGCCGCGCATTTCGATATCGGCGAGACCTATATCCGCACGACCGGCCTGCCCGGCGCGGTCCACTACACCTTTCTCGGTCTCGATCGGAACGTCGACAGTGTGAAATCGCAGGCGCGCATTCTTCTCGCCTGGGTCGACGAGGCCGAG
Organism: Roseateles sp. XES5; assembly: GCF_020535545.1. Taxonomy (NCBI): domain Bacteria; kingdom Pseudomonadati; phylum Pseudomonadota; class Betaproteobacteria; order Burkholderiales; family Sphaerotilaceae; genus Roseateles; species Roseateles sp. XES5. The sequence goes on along the minus strand of NZ_CP084752.1, from coordinate 304,307 downwards.
CCCGTGGCGGACGAGGCCTGGACGAAACTGATCCCGACGCTGCGCGAGGAGGACAGCGAGCTGTGGGTGACGTGGAATCCGGAGCGCAAGACGAGCGCCACGAACCGGCGCTTCCGCGCCGGATCCGACGCCCGGTACAAGATCGTCGAGCTGAACTTTCGCGACAATCCGCGCTTTCCGGCGATCCTGGAGCGCCAGCGCCAGCGCGACATGAAAGACCGCCCCGAACAATATGCCCATATCTGGGAAGGCGCCTTCGTCTCGACGGTGGAGGGCGCCTATTTTGCCGCCGCGCTCACCCGGGCGAAGGAGGAAGGGCGCATCGGCCGGGTGCCGGCCGATCCCCTGATGACGCTGCGCGCCTTCGTCGATATCGGCGGCACGGGCGCGCGGGCCGACAGTTTCGTCATCTGGATCGCCCAGTTCATCGGCAAGGAAATTCGCGTCCTCGACCATTACGAGGCGCAGGGCCAGCCCGCCGCCGCCCATCTCAACTGGCTGCGGGAAAAGGACTATTCGCCGGACCGCTGCCAGATCTGGCTGCCGCATGACGGCGAGACGCACGACCGGGTGCATGACGCCAGCTACGAGGGGTTCTTCCGGCAGGCCGGCTACACGGTCACCGTCGTTGCGAACCAGGGCAGGGGCGCGGCCAAGATGCGCGTCGAGGCCGCCCGCCGGCTGTTTCCGGCGGTCTGGTTCCATGCCGACACCACGGAAGGCGGGCGCGATGCGCTCGGCTGGTACCACGAAAAGAAAGACGACGAGCGCGGTATCGGCCTTGGGCCGGACCACGACTGGTCGAGCCATTCGGCCGACGCCTTCGGCCTGATGTGCGTTGCCTATGAGGCGCCGAAGGCCAAGGGCCGCGAGCCGGCATTCGTGCCGCGAAAGGTAGTATGATGCCAGACCTGAACGAAACGGAACTTTGCGGCATCGTGGAATCCCTCGTGAAGGATGCCGAGCGCTATCGCGACAGCCGGTCGGCCGAGCGCATCAAGGCGATGACCTTCTTCGACGGCGATGCCAAGGAGATGCAGGCCTATATTCCCGCCGACGAGGGCCGCTCCAAGGTCGTCTCCCGCGATGTGCGGGCGGCCGTCAAGAAGGTGCTTCCCTCGATCTGCCGCACGATCCTCGGCAATGACGAGATCGTGGAATACCAGCCGGTGGGCGAGGGGGACGAGGACAAGGCCAACCAGGCCAGCGACTATATCAACCATGTGGTCCTGCCCGAATGCAAGGGACGGCAGGCCATCGAAGACGCCATCAACGATGCGCTGCGCCTGCGCAACGGCATCCTGAAATGGTGGCAGTGCGAAACGGTGGACGTGAAGGTGAGCCTGCATACCGGGCTTGACGAGATGTCCTTCGCCCAGCTCGTCGCCGCCGAGGATGTCGACGTGCTGGCCCATACGCAGCGGACCGAAACCATCGACACGCCGCAGGGGCCGCAGAGCGTCGGCGCGCATGACGTGAAGATCCGCCGCCGCATCACGACCGGGCGGCCGAGGCTTGCGGCCATCGCGCCGGAAAACTGGCTGATCCACCCCGACGCCATCAGCCTGGAGGACAGCCCGGTGCTCGGCGAGAACTGCCGGCTGCGCCGCAGCGAGCTCGTCAAGATGGGCTATGACCGCGACAGGATCTGGGCTATCGCGGCTGCGTCCTCGGGCCCCGGCGAACAGGAGGCCGAGGCCGATACGCGCCGCCGCGACAGCGAGCGCGACCGGGCGGCGCCGCAGCGCGCCCTCGAGGAGATCGATTATTACGACTTGCTGGTGCGCATCGACCAGGACGGCGATGGCATCGCCGAGCTTCGCCGCATGGTCTTTGCCGGCGGCATCAAGCCGGAATGCCTGCTCGAAAACACCGAATGGGACGAGATCAACTATGCCGACATCGTCTCGGAGCGGCGCCCGCACCAGTGGGAGGGCAATTCCGTCCCCGACGACGTGATGGAAATCCAGACCGTCAAGACGGTGCTGCTGCGCCAGACGCTGGACAATCTCTACTGGCAGAACAACCTGCAGCCGATCGGCCAGCGCGGCGCCATCGAAAACCCCGAAGCGGTGATGAACCCGTCCTTCGGCCTGCCGATCTGGACGAACCAGGGCGTCGACGTGCGCGCGGCCGTGGGCTACAGCGCGGTGCCGATGGTCGCCGACAAGTCCTTTGCGATGCTGGCCTATCTCGACGCGGAACTGACCGACCGCACCGGCATTTCGGATGCCGCGAGCGGCCTTGCGCCGGACGCGCTGCAGAACATGACGGCGCGGGCGACGGCGCTCGTCGAACAGGCCGGCATCGGCCAGACCGAAATGATGGTCCGTACCATCGCCAACAGTCTGGCGCCGGTGTTCGGCGGCCTTTTGAAGCTGATCATCCAGCACCAGGACAGGCCGCGCACGGTGCGCCTGCGCGACCGGTGGGTGACCTTCGACCCGCGGACCTGGAATGCGGACATGGACGTCGTCGTCAATGTCGGCCTTGGCGCCGGCACGCGCGAGCGCGACATGATGGCGATGCAGCAGGTCATCGGGCTGCAGGAGCGCATCCTCGCCTCGATGGGCCCGGCCGTCGGCATGAACTATGTGACGCCGCAAAACCTCTACAACGCCATGGCGCAGCTCATCGAGGCCTCCGGCCTTCGCAGCGTCAACCTCTATCTGTCGCAGCCCGATCCGCAGGCGATCCAGCAGGCCCTGCAGGGGCAACCCGAGCCACCCTCGCCGGACGAGGCGAAGATGCAGGCCGCGATGGCGCTGGAGGACAAGCGCGGGCAGATCAAGCTCCAGATCGAGCAGGCAAGGGCCGCGGCCAAGGCCATGGAATACGACAAGAAGATGCAGGCCGACGCGCTGCGCGAGCGCGAGCAGCGGGACGCGGACCTTGAGACGAACCTTGCCGAAATGGAGCGCGAGGCCCTGACCGACCGGCAGAAAATCGACGCGGACCTCGCCGCCACGCGCCTGCGGCAGGAGACCGAACGCGAATGGATGGCGATCGAGGCGCACCTTCTCGACAGAAAACTCGCCGCCGAGAGCCGCCGCCAGGCCATGCACCTGGCCGGCCATGCCCTTCAGGGCGACAACAAGGACCGGAGTGGACACAATGGCTGATCGAAAAGCACCGCAGGCGGATATCGCCGCCTGGACGACGGACAGAAGCCCGGTGCGCGGGGTGTCGAGGCCGCCAGCGGGGCAGGATCTTCCCCACCGGGCGTCGAGACCGCCATCGGGGCGGGATCTGCCTCGCTACTCTTACGATCCGAACGCGTCGCTCACGGCTTACCATCCGACCATACGCGACCGGATCGCCCGCTGGATGCTTGGCGACGACTATTCGGATTTCCGCCGTCGGGTCGTCCTCAACACCGTCGGCTCGGTCGGGCTTGGAAGCCAGCAACTCTCTGCTGCTGACTTCATCGCGCCCGTTGGCATGGCGTTCAGTGCCGATGAGACTGCGCGCGCCCTCGACTACAGCAATTATCGCAACGCAGCGACTTCGGCGATTGGCCTGATTCCTTGGGGGCGTGTGGTCAAAAGCGGCGGGAAATTGGGGGGGAGGTCAGCGATTGAAGCGTTGCCGGGCACCTTGCAGGATGCGGAAAGCCTTGCCCTGCGTGCGGAGCATCCGTCGGCGAGGTTACAGCGCCCTTCCGAGATGGATTATCCCAACGGAGTTGCCGCCGATCAGTTTCCCGACACGGGCGCCGCCGATTTCGACTGGACCGTTCCCGGGAATGTGATGCTGAGCGAGTATCTTGCGGATCGCGATGGACTCACGGCTCTCGTGAAGGACCCTGACGACAAGACCGCTGTGCCGAGTGTCCCCAATGCTATCAATTCTTTCAAACCGCACGCGGCCGTGCGTGACGGTCTCCTGTTCAATCCCTTCTTCCCGTCTATGGGAATACCTGGGGTAGGCCTTTACAACTACCAGCCGAATCCGTCTTTGTACCCCTTTGACGACGAGCGTTTCCAGGAACTCTATCGTACGGGGCGTGCCACATGAAGCAGCAGGATCCGCGCGAGCCCTTCAACGCTGCTGTTTGACCGTGGATTGATGTGGATCGCGAGCAGAAGGATGCTGCTCTCAGAGCAAATCTTGCCACGATGGTAGGCGGTTCTCGCTCACCGGCGCACGCCATTTGAGCCGGATCGCTGGCGCTGACAACCCCATGCAACGCAAGTGATCCCGCCAACAGTCAGGACAGAGGCATGCCCAGAGGAAACGCCGATGGGCCGTAACACCATTACAGACACGATTGGAAACAGCGTGCTGCAAAGAGCACGTGACGACGTCATGGACGACGACGCGTTCATGGAAGCCTGGCGGCGGGGGGAAGGCGCATGACCGACGAAGAGCGCAGGCATGCCGCCCAGGCAGTGCTTGCCATTCCGTTTTTCTCCCGTCTCTGGGACGAACTTGAAGAGGCCGCGGTAAACGCGACCATCCATGCCAGATACGACGATCACGAGGGCCGGCAGGCGCATGCCGCCGAAGCCCGCGCGATCCGACGAATTCGCCAGCGTCTCGAATCCATCGCCAGCGATGGGCAAATCGGCGCTGCGCGGCGAGCGCCGGCATAAGGCCCGGCGACAACCTCCAGCGGAGTGAACATGAGCGAGAGCGACACCCTGCCCACCGGCGGGACCGATACCGCGCGACCCCTGTCCCTCGACGACGCGATGGCGTTCGACCTCCACGACCCCGAAGAGGAAACCGTGGATGCCGGCCCTGGAGCGCAGGCGGCAGACAGGACGGGAGAGACCGGCGACGGTCGAGAGCCCGAAGAGATCGATGCCGGCGCCGGCGACGACGCGCTAGGGCTTGAGGACAGCCAGGGAGAACCGGACGAGACGACGTCCGAACCCGGCCGCGAGCCTGCCGACGACGTTTCCATCACCGTAAACGGCCAGAAGGTGGCGCTTGGCGCGCTGAAGGCCGGATACATGCGCCAGGCCGATTACAGCCGCAAGACCCTTGCCGTCGCCCAGGCGCGCAAGGGGCTCGAAACCATGTCGGCCCGCGTCACCCGGTCGGTGCACGCCGTTGCCGATTTCCTGGCGGCCCAGATCCCGGCGGAGCCGGACACCTCCCTCGCCATGAGCGATCCCGGCGCATTCGTCCGGCAGAAGGCGATGCACGAGGCTGCCCTGCAGCAGCTCGGCGCCATCCTGTCCGAGGCCGGCGATGTCAGGGGCGTTGCGGGCCAGATTTCGGCCGAGCAGCAGCGAGAACTCCTCATGCAGGAGAACGCCATGCTGACCCGCCGTTTCCCCGCCACGGCGACGCATGAGGGCCGCAAGGCCTTCTTCGACACGGCCGCCGCCGCCGCGCGCGCGATCGGTTATTCCGACGCCGAGATCGACGAGGCCGCCGATCACCGCGTCTTCGCGCTCGCCCACTATGCCGCGCTCGGAATTCAGGCCGAACGGGCCCGCGAGACGGCACGGCACAAGGTGCGCAACGCGCCGCCCGTCGCGCCGCAAAGGGCGCGCGGCCACGGCGCGCAGCATGGCGGGGCCCGCCGCAACCAGGAAGCGATGCAGAGGCTGGCCCGATCGGGCTCGATCGACGACGCGATGGCGATCGACTTCGACTAGGGCCGGGGAACGCAGGGTTTCAACGGCTGCTCCAGCCCATTGTTTTTGCCGCATTATCCGGTGCCGAAGCGGGAACGCTCCGGCCGGAAATGCTTCCAGCAACCGATCATCACAGGAGGGCCAGATGGCCGCTCTCGCCAATACCCAGCTTACCACGACCTCCGTCGGCAACCGCGAGGAGCTTTCGGACGTCATCAACATGATCACGCCCGAGGATACGCCGATCTATTCGGACATCGCCAAGGGCAAGTGCGTCTCGGTTCACCCGGAATGGGAGATCGACGAGCTCCTGCCGCCGGGCGAGAACATTCGCACGGAAGGCGACGAATATGCCTTCGAGGCCGGCGACACGCCGGACCGCGTGGGCAACTATACCCAGATCATGCGCAAGACCGGCATCATCTCCGAGACTCAGGAGACGGTCGAACAGGCCGGCAATACCAACAAGGTCAAGCGCCAGAAGATGAAGCGCGGCGTGGAGCTGCGCAAGGACGTCGAGCTCGCCATCGTCACCAACAACGCCTCGGTGGCCGGTGCGACGCGCGAATTCGGCGGCCTGCCGACCTGGATCGAGACCAATGTGTCGCGCGGGGCCACCGGCACCAATGGCGGCTTCGACACCGGCACCGGCCTGACGGTCGCCGCCGGCAACGGCACGCAGCGCGCCTTCACCAAGGACCAGATGGACGACGTGATGCAGCAGGGCTACAAGTCCGGCGCCAACTTCCGCAACGTCTATGTCTCGCCCTATGTGAAGTCGGTTTTCGTCTCCTTCATGTCGAACGCCAATGTCGCGCCCTTCCGCTATGCGGTGAAGGACGGCGACAGCAATGCGATCATCGCCAATGCCGACATCTACGAAGGCCCGTTCGGCAAGGTCTACATCAAGCCGAACCGCGTGCAGGCGTCCTCGGCGGGTGTCGCGCGCAACGCCTTCTTCCTCGATACCTCGATGCTGTCCTTCCTGTGGCTGCGCAAGATCGCCGAGGACAAGGGCATCGCCCGCACGGGCGACGCCAAGAAGTTCGTGCTCATCGGCGAAGGCACGCTGAAGGTCCACAACGAGGCGGGCATCGGCGTCGTCGCCGACGTCTTCGGCCTGACCGCCGCGAGCTGATCGACGCCCCCTTTCCCCAACCGGCCCCGCCCATGTGCGGGGCCTTTTTCAAGGAGCAAGCACCATGCCCGAAGACGTGAAGAAGCAGGCCGGCGAACGCACCAGCAAGGCCGACGGCCGCCGGAGCGGCGAACGGTCCGGCGCGGCGAACGACGTGGCGCCCGCCGCTGTCGATATGCCCGCCGACACGCCCGCTGATGCGCCGGCCGATGTGTCCATCGATACGTCCGCCGGCATCGTCCCGTCGCCGCCCGGCCCGACTGTCGCCGTGACGATCAAGCGCGATCTCTGGGACGCCCTGGGCAATCGCCATCACAAGGGCACCGTCGTCGACATGCCGATCGAGGCGGCGATGGACGCCATCGAGACCGGCAGCGTCAGCCGCCTGAAGGCCTGACCATGACGATCCGCGACGGCGACTGGACGCTGATCGACTGGGACGCCACGACCGGGCGAACGGTCTGGAGCCTTTTCGACGGGGAAAAGACGGTCATCCGCACCGACACGCCCGTTGCCCGATCGATCGAGGACAATCTTCTCGCGCGCAATGGCGCGGCGGCCGGCTGGAAAGGCGATTACCACCGCATCGCCAGCGTGCCGATGCAACTCCTCTATGACGACAATCTCGGGCTGAACAAGGCAATCCAGCAGGGCGACGACGCCTATCTCTCGCGCTGGCTGAACGACGGCGACAACCGCGCCTGGCGCACGAAGGAAGGACGGGTATAATGGCGATCGACGATTATGCCTGCCTTCTGCTGGAAGCCGGCGACTATTCCGGCCGCGCTGACATCGCCCAGCATTTCGACCGTTTCCTGCGTCTTGCCGAGGCCAAGCTGAACCGCGCGCTGCGCGTCGGCGAGATGGAGGTCGAGGCCGAGCTTTCGGTGATCGACGGTGCCGCGGCCCTGCCGGCGGATTTCCTGGAGGCGCGGGCGGTGCTCCATCCGTCGGGCCGGCCCTTGCGGGCGGTGTCGCTGCCGGTGCTGTCGGCGCGCCAGGACACGGCGGGCGGGATCCCCGACGCCTATGCCATCATCGGCAGCACGCTTTCGGTGCGGCCCCGGTGGAGCGGCGACCTCGCGCTCACCTATTACGGCGCCATTCCGCCGCTGACCCGGCAGAACCCGACCAACTGGCTGCTCGCCACGGCGCCGGACGTCTATCTCTATGCCCTTTGCGAGGAGATCGGCATTCGCGAGCGCGATCCGGCGAAGGTTGCCGGCGCGCAGGGCCTGCGCGTGCAGGCGATGGCCGGTCTTTCGCTTCTCGACGAGCGCCGGCGCTGGGGCAATGCGCGTCTTTCCACCGGAGGGCTGACCCCATGACCCTGCTGACCGCCATCAACGCGGTGTGCGACGTCGTTTCGCTCGACCGTTTCGACAGCGTCTATGGCGCCGACGACCCGAACGCGCTGACCATGCTGGCCATGGCGAAAGAGGCGGGCGAGGAGATTGCCCGCCGCGCCGACTGGCAGGCGCTGCTGAAAAGCGTTTCACTGGTGGGCTCACCGGCAAACCTGCCGGCCGATTACGAGCGGCTGGTGCCGGGCGGGGCGGTGCGCACCACTGCGGGCGATTTCGTCCGCATCGTCACGAATAGCGGGCAATGGGCGGTGATATCTGCCGCAAGCCCCGCAACGCCCTGTTTCTTCGTGCGCGCCGGCAGGATCGAGATCGCGCCGCCGGCCGTGGCCGTGGGCGCTGCCGTCGACTATGTCTCGAAAAACTGGATCGTTACCGATCCCTATGCCGAGGTCGCCGACTGGACGGCCGACGACGACACCACGCTATTTGCCGAGCGGCTGCTGGAAAAGGGCATTCTCTGGCGCTGGCGCCGGCAGAAGGGCCTGCCCTACGAGGACAGCCTTGCCGAATTCGAAGCCGACCTCCAGCACGCGATCGACGCCGACAGGGGGGTATCATGATCCCCCTGCGCCCGGCCCGGATCGCAGGGCGTGGCGGGCGCGCCGGCGCCGGTGGCGCGGCAGCGTCCTCGCAGCCCGTGACCTTTCCCGCGCCGACGGGCGGCCTTGTCACCGCGACGGACATGGCCTCCTCGACGCCGGGGGCCGCGTCCATCCTGCGCAATTTCTTCCAGACGCTGACGGGCGCGCGCCTTCGCGGCGGCTCGCTCAAGAAGGGGCTGGCCGCCGGCGGCGCGGATATCCGCAGCGCCTTCAAATACAAATACGGCGCGACCGAAAAGCTGTTCATGGCGACGGCGACGGGCATTTTCGACATGACCTCGCCCGCCGCGCCGCCGGCAACCACGCCGGCCGCCGTCAGCGGCCTTGGCGGCGGCGACTGGTGCACCTTCCAGCACACCAATGCGGGCAATGCCTATCTCGTCTGCGTCAACGGGGCGAACGACCGGCGGCTGTTCAACGGCGCGACCTGGACGACCACGCCGGCCATTACCTTCACCGATGGCACGACCATGCCGCAGCTCAATTGCGGCTGGCTCTTCAAGAACCGCGAATTCTTCACGAAGAACGCGACCCTCGACGCCTATTACCTCGCCGTCAACGCCATCGGCGGCGCGGCGAGCGTCTTCCCCCTCGGCGGTGTGATGAAGAAGGGCGGCTCGCTGCTGACAGGTTTTTCCTGGTCGCTGGAAAGCGGCGACGGCCTTTCCGACATGTGCGTCTTCATCTCGACCGAAGGCGAGGTCGCGGTCTATGCCGGCGACGATCCCTCGAGCGCGTCAAGCTTTGCCTTGAAGGGCGTCTACCAGATCGGCAAGCCGCTCGGTAAGAATTGCTGGATCCGGGCGGGCGGCGACGTGCTCATCGCCACCGTCGACGGCCTGACGCCGATCTCGCAGGTCTTCACCCGCGACCGGCAGGCGCTGTCGCTGGTGTCGGTGTCCCGGCCCATCGAGGATCTCTGGCGCATGGCCGCCAATGCGACCGGTTCGGGCTGGACGCTGAAGCAATGGCCGGAACAGAACCTCGTCTTCGTGTCCTTTCCGTCGAACCCGGTTCTGGCCGACACGACCTTCGTGCTCAACGTGCTGACGGGCAAATGGTCGACGGTCAGCAACTGGCGGGCGACCTGCTACGAGACGCTGCAGGGCAGCCTCTTCTTCGGCGCGGTCGCGGGCTTCTGCTGGCAGGGCGACGTGACGGGAACCGACGACGGCCTGCCATTCTCGGCGGTCTATCTCTCGCAGTTCCAGCCGGTGGCCGGCTTTGGACAGCGCCTTGTCGCCAGCCTTGCCAACATGTTCTTCCGCGGCACGGCGCGGCCCAAGGTGCGCCTTTTCGCGCGGGCGGACATGGATCTCACCGAGCCGACCTTTTCGGGCGTCTCGGTCGGCGATGTCGGATCGAGCGAATGGGATGCGGGCCTCTGGGACAAGGCGGTGTGGAACGGCCTTTCCAGCCGGCGTCGCTACAATTTCCGCCAGAACGTGCGGGCCAGCGGCGATACGCTGGCGCTCGGCTGCGTCGTCGTTTCCGGCGGGGCCGTGCGCCTCGACCTGGAGGTCGATCTCGGCACGCTGCAGGTCAGCCAGGGGGAGGCGAGCGCATGAGCCTCGTCTGGGGCGGACCGCGCGCGGCCGCGATCAACGCGGCGCTGGCGGGCTTCGTCGCGCAGCGCCTCGGCAAGGGTTTCGAGCGCGGGTTCGGGCCCTGCGCCACGCTTGGCGATGTCGAGCGGGACACGATCCGCGCCGCCGTGGTGTTTCACAACTGGCAACCGGAAGAGGGCGTCATCGAGATGTCGGCGGCATCCGACAGCAAGCGCTGGCTCACGCGCCCGATGCTCAAGGCCATGTTCGGCTTCTGCTTTGCCGAATGCGGCTGTCAGCTCGCCATTCTCCGCGTGTCGGAACGCAACGAAACCATGTGCCGCATCGCCCGCCGCTTCGGCTTTGCGGAAACCCGCATTCCGCGCCTGCGCGGGCGGGACGAAGCCGAAATCATCTTCACGCTCAGCGATGACCAGTGGAACGCGCACCGCGCGAACGAAAGGAATGCCTGATGGGCAAGAAAGCTCCCAAGCCGCCGGATCCGAAGGAAACGGCCGCCGCGCAGACCGCGACCAATATCGGCACGGCCATTGCCAACTCCTATATGGGCAATATCAACCAGGTGACGCCCGACGGGAGCCTGACCTATAGCCAGAGCGGGACGCAGAAATGGACCGACCCGCTGGACGGCAAGATCTACGATATCCCGACCTGGACGGCGACGCAGGCGCTTTCCCAGGCGCAGCAGGCGATCAAGAACCAGAACGACGCCGCCGAACTCAATCTCGCCAAGCTCGCCAACACGCAGTCCGGTCGGCTGAACAGCCTGCTGGCAAGCCCGGTGGACACCGCGAACCTGCCCGCCTGGGGCGATCCCTCGAAGATAAACCAGCCGGCCTATAAGACGTTTTCCAACGGGCCGGAGCTTCAGACGTCGTTCCAGAACGCCGGCAACATCCAGTCGTCCGTCGGCAATGTCGGCAACGTGCAGACCAGCCTTGCGGGGTCCGGCGACGTGACGGACCGGGTGGCCAATGCCGGCGCCATCCAGAAACAGGTGGGCGCGGTGGGCGATATCACGCGCAGCTATGGCAGCGATTTTTCGGCGGACCGGCAGCGGGTCGAGGATGCGCTTTTCGCGCGCATGAACCCGCAGCTTGCGCAGGACCGCGCCGCGCTGGAACAGCGCCTTGCCAATCAGGGCCTCCAGCCCGGCTCGGAGGCCTATAACCGCGCCATCGACGAGGCCAACCGCTCGGCCTCCGACGCACGCTACGGCGCCATCCTCAATGCCGGACAGGAACAGTCCCGGCTTGCCGGGCTGGCGCGCGATGCGGCCACCTTCCAGAACACGGCCCAGCAGCAGGCCTACGACCAGGCGCTTGCCGCGGGCCAGTTCGCCAATGCCGCGCAGGCCCAGCACCATGCGCAGAACACCGGCGACGCGCAGTTTGCCAACCAGGCGCAGCAGCAGCGCTTCAACCAGACCCTGTCCGGTGCGCAGTTCGCCAATTCGGCGCAGCAGCAGCAATTCGCGCAAGGGGTGACCGGCGCGGAACTGGCAAACGCCGCCCAGCAGCAGCGTTTCGCCCAGAACCTTTCGGGCGCCGAATTCGCCAACAATGCCCGGCAGCAGATGCATGGCAACCAGACGAGCGCGACGGCGGCCAACAATGCGCTTCAGGACCAGGCCTACAACGCCGGAATGACGAAGGTGAACGCGCAGAACCAGCAGCGCCAGGCGCAGCTGCAGGAAGCCTTCGCCCAGCGCAACCAGCCGATCAACGAGATTTCGGCTCTCCTCTCCGGCTCGCAGGTCAGCAACCCGAACTTCATGAACCTGCAGGGTCAGCAGATTGCGAACACAGACTACGCCGGCATCGTTGCCAACATCTATAAGACGCAGATGGACGGCTATGCTGCCCGGCAGCAATCTCTTGGCGGCCTTCTAAACGGAATAGCCGGCCTCTTGCCCACAAGCCTTGGGCTTTCTGACGATCGCATGAAACGCGACAAGGTTCGGCATGGCGATATCAGCAAGGGTCTCGGCCTTTGGTCCTATCGTTACAAGGATGAGCCTTCCAGCGCGCCGAAGCGGTTCGGCCTCATGGCAAGCGAGGTCGAAAAGGAAGTGCCGGCTGCTGTTAAGCGACACGGCGGCTTGCGTTTCGTTGACTACGATGCAGCGCTTGGAGGCAAGTGATGCTGAGACACATTTTCGGTGCCAACACCGGCGAGGCGGCAGAAGCTCTTCGTCGCAAACGTGAAATCGTGGAGGCAATGATCACCGGCCGGCGTCTGCCCCAATCCGTCGCTGAAGGCTGGGACCAAGTCTCGCATGGGGGCCTTGATGGGATGGAGTCTCGTCGTCTCAAGCAAGCGAAAATCGATGGTCGAACCAGGGACAATGCTTCCGTCGGCCAGATCAAAGCGTTGATCGCCCAGACGAACCCCGACATTTTCGGCAACGGTCCAGCATCTAGCAATTTACCCATGACGAACGCAGCTGTCGAGGTTAGCCCCGGGAGGGCCTCGAAGGCCGGCTGGTCTCTTGAAACTGCAAACCGCAGCGGGAATGACCCGAGTCAATTCGGTACAACGGGTGGCGCGATGTTCTGGCGCAATGATCGTCTCCCCAATCCGGAGGCGTACCCCAAAGCGGCAGGTGAGCAACCACGCAACATGTCGACGTCGGCACAAGCGAGGTTTTTCCGCGGGAAGATTCCATTCTGATTGCGAGTTTGAACAATGCCGGCTCCGTCGAGAAGGCGCAGCAGCGCAGGAATAACGTCTGGAAGATAACCGACTACAACCAGCCAAGCCCCGGGGGCTGCAAACCGCCTTTCGGTGGGGAGCGCCTCCTTATCGCGGTTTCAAAGCCGCGCTGGCGCAGGTGTGAACGGCGATGCTGAAGCCGACAAACTCCTCAAAAAATAAGGTGACCGAAGATGGGAATTCTCGAAAAACTCGAAAATGCGCGGAAGAACGCAGAAGCGGAAGGCGATATGCAGTCCGCAGCCGGATACACCCGTGCAATCCAGCATATTCGCAGCCTGCAGGAGGGCGGAACGCCTGGCAGGGTTGGCCAGCACCTAAGCTACGAGGAAAATATTGCTCTTCTCGGCGAGGAGATACGCCGGAAGCGGAATCCGGAGGCAAGTGGCCAGCCGCTGGCCTTTAAGGAAGCGCTTGCCCTCGTTGAGGAGGAGGAGTGGCTTCGAAAGCAGGTGCAGGGCTGGGAGGGCGCATACGTATCCGCCGTCGGCAGTACAATTAACGGTATTCCTATTGCCGGACCGATCATCAAAGGTGCGATTGATCGTGGCGCCGCGGGGTTGTCTTCACTTATTTATGATCAACCCTATTCAGACCAGTTAGAAAGGGTGCAGAGCGTTGGGCGCGTAGCTCAGGAAGAGCATCCGTATGTTGCAACGGCCGGCAACGTCACCGGGACTGTCGGCGGTACGATACCGATGGTGTTGGCAGCCCCAGCGGCGTTCGGAACAGGAGCGGCAAGTCTAGGTCTACGCATGTTTTTGTCCGGGCTCTCCGGACTTACACTCAGCGCGGCCGACACTGCCGTACGTTCCGGTGGGAACCTAGACGAGGTGAAGCAAGGTGCTGGATGGGGCGCTGCACTCGGGGTCTTAGGCCCCGCCATTGGCCCCCTTGCAGGCAAGACGGCGCGTGCGGCAGTCGACTGGCTTGGCAATCGGGCTGCGGCGAAAGCGGCAGGAACCAACACAGGCACTGTGGCGAAAATCTTCAAAATGCTCAGCGGCGACGATCTCGATGAAATGGCCATGCGCACCCGGCTTGCCGATCTCGGGCCGGAGAGCATGCTTTTGGACCTTGGGCCAACCGTGCGGGGGCGTGCTGAGGCTCTTGCCGCTTCGCGTGGCCGCGCGCGGGATGTCTTGCAGACGGCGCTGGACGAGCGGCAGGCGGGCGCCAAAGCCCGTATCGATTCTGTCGCTGACGAGACAATGGGGCGGAATGTGGTCCCGTCGTGGATTGAAAGTGGCATCGAGGCCAATCAGCTTGAGGTCGGCGCAGCGTCCCGAGACGCCTTCAGCAATGCCAGGCCGTTCGATTTCAATCCCGTTGCTGGGGAACTGGATCGGCAAATATGGAGCCTTCGCGGCGGTCCGCAGGATGCCCTTCGGGAGGTGCGCGGCATGCTGAACAAGTACGGAACGCAAGAGGTCGATATGAACCCGGCCACGGCGTTCAACACGCGTGAAGCGATTGACGGCCTCCTTGAAGCGGAGACGAATTCCAAGGTTGTCTCGGCGCTTACGGGAGCACGACAAGTCGTCGACGACGGGCTTGCCCGAGCGGTTCCGCAGATCAAGGAGTTCGACGCGATGTCTGCAGAACTTGCCCGGCAGCGTGCCGCCCTCAACCGTGGCCAAACGGTCTTGAGCGATGGGAGGACCTCCCTGCGCCCCGACGAACTGGCACGAGAGGTTCAGGAGGGCGCCTTGCCTCAGAGGTTGCAAATCGGACCTTCTGCGGTGCCGTTTCGACTGTCGCAAGGCGCCCGCGCGGAAGTCGAGCGTATTCTCGGATCGAATATCAACGACCTGCAGCGTCTTAATGAATTGATCGTCACGAAGGGAGATTGGAACAGATCGCGGCTTGCCACGCTCTTCGGCCAGGAAAAGGCAGATCGGTTGTTCCACACCCTTGAGGCCGAGCGGAATTTCGCGGCAACGCGTGATGCCGTGGTGCCAAATGGTGCAGCCACGCGGGGCACGGCCCATATCGCGGACGTTGCCGGCGAGACCGGGGCATTCATCAGCAACGCTCTTGCGGCCGATGGCAGTTTGGGTGGCCTACGCGCTGCAGGCATCAAGACGGTCGATAAAATCGCCAAGATGATGACGCAGAGCTATCGTGAAGCATCCAATGCGCGTCTTGCCGAAGCGCTCACAAGCAATCGCGCGTCGCTGGTCGATGCAGTTGCGCGCCAGTATGGCTTGCCGAAAACCATGCCGATGGCCGATACGTTGGTAAAATCTGTCCTTTTCGGCAATGCGAAGGATATCGGGGACGCGGTCGGCCCGGTTCTTTTCGAGGGTTACAAGGATATAGAGGATACGGCCGGCCCCGTTCTTTTGGACGCTGCCCGCTCGGTCGTCCCGTGGCGCTGAGCCACACGGTCGTGCTAAGACCCTTTCCAGCAAGAGGGGGCGTCCATAGGAGGCAGGCAGGTTACGAACATTCTGCTCGCGGTGATCGCCGCGGTGCTGCTGTTTGGCAGCGCCGCGACACTCGGCGCCCTGAAATGGGTGTTTGCCATCCTGCTGGCGCTTGGCGCGATTTGGGCCATTTTTATCGCCTTCCTGTGGATCGTCGAAGTCATGGCAGAGGCATTTCGCGAGGCGAAGCAAAAAGGATATCCAGAGGTTGCGTTCGTCGCCGGTGCCCTCGTCGCGCTATGCTCCATCTTGGTGAGGGCGATCGCCGCTGGCGTTAGCGGGCGAGACGGTGTCGAAAGCCCGCTCGCCGCGACGATTGAAACGTGGTCTGGAAACGTCGCGCTCGCAACAACGGCCTTGATATGCGTTTGCGTGGCGCTGGTGATCGTATACCGGCGAAGGGCCGAGGTTCCGTCATTTCTGAGGCGCGTTGCGAAATCTTTATTGCTGATCCCGTTTTCCATGTTTTTCTACACGCGAGACGGCTGGCGAACGTCCGTCCAGGCAGGCGAGGGGACCCTTTTAAGATTTGTTTCAGCCGCCACCGGATTTCTCATGGGCTTGGTCGCGACGGCTCTATTTTGTCTTGCAATTCTTGTCGGCATTCTGGAGTTGCAGCGCGCTCTTTAGGGGAACGTGTTTGAGGAGCGGGCTTCCTCTCTTGCAAGCGTTTCTCATCCGGTTTGTCGCGCGTCTGGTGGGGCGAGGCCATCCAGGCGGGTGGAAACAGCGACGACAGTCGGGTTGCCGGCGTCGGCATGGACCGCCGCGTGATAGCCAAACCGTTCCATGTCCGGCCCGACGCCCGATCCGGGCGATGCTCGACAAGGGCGTGTGGCAAGGCCGATCGGCCGGGATTTGTCGTTGAAAGATGTCATGTGCGGCGGCCCTGCTGTCCAGGGACATGTTGAGGGCGTCATAGCCTGTCTGAAGTCGAGTCGCTGAACTCGCCATCAAAGCGCCCGCGACGCTTTCGTCCATCAAGGGCCACGACTTCGTTGAGGCGGCGCAATGCCGTCCTCATGGATGGAGGCGATTCCCTTCGTCATTGGTGCGATCCCTTTTGTCGGCGGCCCATTCAAGGGCGATCTGCAGCGTCCAGGAAAAAACCTCCTTGTCTCCCGACATGGACTGGCGGGCGGTGCGGTACGCCATGGTCTGTTCGACGACATAACGCAGACACTTGGCACATGAACGGCTCCCTTCACCGGGGGCCTTTTTCTTTGGGAAAGGATATTCAATGCCCCGCACCGGCGGAATCTACACGCCTCCCGCAGGCACGAAAGGCATTCCGTTGACGACGATCCTGTCGTCGACGTTCAATGCCTATGTCGACGACATCACGGCCGATGCCAATGCCGCCCGCCCGATCACGGCCGGCGGTACGGGTGCGACGAGCGCAAGCGGCGCCAGGACGGCGCTGGGGCTGGAGATCGGCAGCGACGTCCAGGCCCAGGACCCGGGCCTCGCCTCCATCGCCGGCCTGACGACGACCGCCAACCAGATGCTTTATACGACCGCGGCCGATGCCTACGCGACCACCGCATTGACGCCCTTTGCCCGGACCATCCTCGACGATATCGACGCGGCGGCTGCCAGAACGACGCTCGGGCTTGTGCCCGGAACGAACGTCCAAGCCTATGATGCGGGACTGCAATCGATCGCCGGCCTGACGACGGCCGCGAACCAGATGCTCTACACCACGGCGCCAGATGTCTACGCAACGACCGCTTTGACGCCTTTTGCGCGAACATTGCTGGACGACACGAATGCTGCGGCCGTGCTTTCAACGCTTGGTGTCAGCGCTTTCGCTCAAACCGTGCTTGACGATCCGGACGCGGCGACGGTCCGCGCCACCACCGGCACCAACAATGCCTCAAACATGACCCTCGGCACGCTGGCAGACGCGCGCCTTCCAGCCACAATGTCCGCGAAGACATTCGCGACCGAGCTTTTCATCAATCAGCCGACCAACGGGGCGAACTCTCATCTGTGGTTCCAGAACCAAAGCGTCAATCGTGGCTTAATCTATTATGCGAGTGGCGGTGAGGAACTTGTGCTCCAGCTTCATAACGTGGCCGGAGCGTACGTCCGATCGGCAGCTTTTCGACAATCCGATGGGAGGTTCTACGTTACTGGATTTGTGCACTCTGAAGGCGGTGTAGCAATTGGTGGCGCCGGAACCTCAATCTATACGGATGGAAACATCAAGTTTTCCGGCACAATGGCGACGAATTTCGGTTCAACTCTCGACGCTGCTTTAAACGCCCGCATTAAAAACGACGGCGGGACCTATGGCGTCAACATCACGGGTAACGCTGCGACAGCAACACGCGCATATCCGCGTAAGGCGGACGGAGGAAACATCAACTTTAACTGGTCAGGTCAAAGCGGATCGCCGACATGGGTGTGGGGCGGGTCAGATGGAACGAACATGTATGTCTACAGCCCTTCGAACTTCAACGTGAGCTGGGCAAACAATGCCGGCAATTCCGACACTGTGGACGGCTATCATGATTGGCAATTCATGAAGGCGCCGTCCACCTCTACCAACAACACCGAGACCAATTTCCCCATCGGGCACACCGTGATGGCCATCGGTTATCACGTGCGCAATGGCCTCGCGAACGTTTTCAACGACGGTGGTGATATTAATAGATACACAATTTCCGGAGGAACTGGCGGAGCGCAACTGGCGGGTACATGGTTGATGCGCGGGAGCCATACCGGAATTGCTGGTGGACTGAGCAATGTCCAGCGAACGGCCTAATCGAAAGGACATCCGATGCTATCGCTAAACTCGGTAGAAATGGTGACGCAGATGCCTGAAGAGGGTGTTTTCTTGTTGCGCTGCAATATTACAGACATCGACGATATTATCCGTGACTGTGATTACTGCAGTCGGCCGGACGATCCGTATGGCCTCAATCCGACAATTCGCCAATGGCTTGCCGACAATCCGTCGTTCCCGCGTACACCCTACGTCCCCCCCGCCGTGCCCGAAGCGGTGACCATCGTCTATCCCGTTGACCTCTGGTCGCGGATGACGGACGCGGAGGCCGACGCGGTCGAAGCGGCCATGGCGGCGCAGACCGTCCGCATCCAGAACATTTTCAAGTTCGCCTCCTCCTATCGCAGCGATCATGAACTTTGGCCGTTGCTGACCGGCATGACGGCCGAGCTTTTCGGCGCCAGCCGCGCGGCGGAGATCCTCGCGGCTTCCTAACCTCTCTTTACCAGGATCATCATCATGAACCGCGCGCATTTCTACGCGTCGGTGCGCCAGCGCGCGTCCGGCGTTTTCGGCAGGTCGCTGTCGCAGTCCCAGGTGCAGGGCGTCGAGGCCATTCTTGACGAAGGGCAAAGGCGGGGAACGCCGCTCCGGCATCTCGCGGCGGTCGCCGCAGAGGCCTATCACGAGACGGGCGGGCGCATGCAGCCCGTTGAAGAAAACCTGACCTATTCCGCCAGACGGATGAGGCAGGTCTGGCCGAAGCGTTTTCCGACCATCGAAAGCGCGCGGCCCTATGCGGGCAAGCCGCAGGCTCTCGCCAACAAGGTCTATGGCGGCCGGCTCGGCAATGTGGCGCCGGATGACGGGTGGCGGTATCGCGGGCGGGGCCTGGCGCAGATCACCGGCCGGGCGAACTACGCCCGGTTCGGTCTTGCGGCCAACCCGGACGCCGCCAGTGACATGGCCATGGCGGTGCGCATTCTGTTCGACGGCATGGAGCAGGGGCTTTTCACCGGCAAGACGCTGGCGGATTACGACGACCGCGCCACGCAAAGCCTCGGTGCGCCGGGCTATCGCTACGAGCAGTCGCGCGCCATCATCAACGGCGATGTCGCCGTCAATGGCGGCGCCATCGGCACCTATGCCAGGGCCTTCGAAAGGGCGCTTGTCGCCGGCGGCTACGCGCCGCGCACACCGGAGCACTCGCCGCAAGCGCCTTCCGTGGCTCTCCCGCCGGCGACGGAGGCAAATGCCTCCGGGGGCGAACGTCCGGCCGTCCTCGAGCAAGGCCCGGCGCCGTCCGGCGGCTGGCTCGAAAGGCTTCTCAAAACCCTTGTCGATCTCATCGCGAAAGGATGGCGCCCATGACGGTCTGGATCCGCATAGCGCTCTATCTTCTCGCCGGTTGGCTCTACGGCGCCGGCTATATCGGCGATGAGGTCAAGCGCCTCCTCACCGACGATCCGGCCGTGGCGTCGTCGGTCGAGGCCGGTGTCTTCGCGCTGCTGTCCTCCGTGCCAGTCGCCTGGTGGCAATGGGCGCGGCGCAGGGGATGGGCGACATGACGCCGGCCGAGGTGTTCGACTTCCTCGGCATCAAGGCGAGCGTGGTGCTTGCCGGCCTCTCCGGCGGCATCCTGCGCGCCCTGTCGCGCCGGTCCTACAAGACCCGCGAACTGGTGGCCTCGCCGATCTGCGGCGCCTTGGCGGCGGGATACCTGACGACCCCGGCCGTGCACTATCTCGGTCTCGTCAACTGGCCGCTGCCGCCCGATCAGGTCGCGGCCCAGCATGCCGCGGCCTTCCTGATCGGCGTTTCGGCGATGTGGATCTCGGATGCGCTGTTCGAATTCGTCCTGCGAAGGCTTCGCCCGGATAATAAATGAGCCCGGCCAGAATACGCGGAATCGATGCGGGAATCGGCGTCTGAATTCCGCCAGGTCGATGTCGTCATGTTGTGTTCGTGGGGATTTGCGAAGCGGGGAGTTCGCGGTAACCGCCTGATATCCTGCGGTTTTAAATGGTCGGAATGGCGGGATTCGAACCCACGACCCCTTGACCCCCAGTCAAGTGCGCTACCGGGCTGCGCTACATTCCGGACCGCGCAAACCCCTATAGTCTCGGGCACCTGGATGCAAGGGAAAATTTCGGCAAATCACGAAATCGGGCGCGTCAGGCGGTGAGGCTGCGATAGATCGCTTCCGTTTCGCCGATCATGCGCTCCAGGCTGTAATCGCGGCTGCGGGCCTTGGCGGCGGCGGCGTGGCGGGCGAGGGTGGCGGGATCGCTGAGGCGCAGCATGGCCTCGGCAAGGCGCGCCGGATCGTCGGTGTTTTCGACGAGAAGGCCATTCTCGCCATCCTTCAGCACCGTCGAGGCGCCGCCGACATCCGAAAGGATCAGCGGCTTGCCCGCGGCGGCAGCTTCCAGCATGGCGTAGGACATCGCCTCGTAGCGGCTTGGCACGACGAGCGCGTCGATGGCGGCCATCGCCTGCGGGCCGGAAAAGTCGTTGGTGAGGCGGATGCGGGCGCCGTGGGTCGCGGCCGCGACCTGACGGCGCACCGTCTCCTGCAATTCGCCGCTGCCGATCATCAGGAGATGGGCGCGCGGCACCTGCGCGGCCAGCCGGTCGAAGGCGGCGACGAGCCGTTCCGGCGCCTTCTGGTGGCTGAGACGGCCGACGAAACCGAAGAGCAGGGCATCCTGTGAAATGCCGAGCGCGGCGCGCACGGCGGCGCGCGAATCGGTCGGCGGCGTATCGACGCCGTTGACGACGATGGTCAGCCGGTCGCGCGGCATGCCGAGCGCGCGGGCATGGGCATATTCATCCGCCGAAACGCAGATCAGCCGGTCGGTGAAGGACCGGGCGAGCAGCTTCTCGATCGAGCCGTAGACCCTGCGGCCGACGCTGCCGAGGCCGGGATCCATGGTGCGGAAGGCATGCGGCGTATAGACCCGCGGCACATGTTTGCCCGGCAGGCGGATTCGGGCAAGCGCCCCCGCCTTGGAACTGTGGCCGTGGATGATGTCGAACGGGCCGGCCCGCCGGATCACCGAGACCAGCGACCACCAGGACGCCAGATCGGACGGGCCGGGCGCGCGCGCCATTTCGACGGCATGCATGCCGGCAAGTCCGAGCGAGCGCAGTTCGTCCACGAAGCGCGCTTCCGCCCGCACCGGCGAATAGACGGCGTGCACCACATGGCCGCGCGCCTGCATGCCTCGGCACAGATCGAGGAAATGCCGTCCCGAACCGCCGCCGCTTGGCTCCAGCACCTCCAGGAGCCGCATCGGACGCAGGTCGATATCGATGGTGGTGTGTATGGTCATGGCGCGCGCGTGCCCCCGGCCTGCTGGCGGTTGTGGCGTCGCTCCAGCGCGAGACATCCCCAGACGACCCCGAGCAACAGGTAGAAATGCCGCCAGTGGTCCGTGTCGATGACGAAGCCGATGGCGCTGTGGCCGAGAAGGGTGATGAAGGCGATCATCAGGAAGGGTTGCCAGGGCCGGTCGCGCAGGAGCCGCTTGAAGGCGGCCGAGAGCGTCCAGGCGATGAGGATGAGATAGCAGAGGAAGCCGAGCCAGCCATAGGTGGTGAGCGACTTCAGATAGATGTTGTGCTCGTCCTCGGGAAACATCTTGCTGAACACCATGGGGCCGATGCCGAGCGGCCGTTCCATGGCCATCAGGAAACCGATGCGGTGGCGCTCGAAGCGGCCGAGATGCCCGCCGTCATAGTCCTGCACGAGCTGGGTGCGGCTGGAAAAGAGATCGGCGACCTTGTCGAACTGCAGCGCGACGACGAGGGCGAGGATCAGCACGGCGGCGGCCGAGAGGCTGAGAATGAGGATCTTCAGCCGGAACGCGCCGGTGCGCTCCTTCAGCAGCATGACGAAGACCAGCGCCACGACGCAGAAGAGATAGAGCCCCCAGGCCGCGCGCGAGAAGGACAGGAACAGGCCGAGCGCCAGGATGAGAAGGCCGATGACCTTCAGCGGCGCGGCGACAAGGCGCCCGACGAGCAGGCCGTGCACCAGATAGAGCGAGGGCGCGACGAGGAAGGGACCGAAGACGTTCGGATCCTGGAAGGCGCCCTTGGCGCGGTCGTAGAGCGTGAAGGCCTCGGCGCCGGGAAAGGCGTGGAAATAGCCGAGAATGCCGAGCAGCGAGGTGATGAGCGCGCTTGCCACCCAGGCGCGGAAGATCAGCTCCAGCCGCGAATGCTTCGCCTCGATGATGGCGGCGAAGAAGACGCTGGAAAGCGCCAGGAACAGCGAGACGGCGACATACATCGGCCCGCCGGAGAGATCGTCCATCACCGTCAGCGACAGCGCGCCGCCGACATTGAACAGCACGACCAGCACGAGCAGCGGCGCGACGCCGCGCGAAATGCGCAGGCCCACGATCGCCCAAAGGCCGATGAGGCCCGCCATGAAGAGTTCGTAGGGCGCCGGTTCGCTGATGACGAAGCCCGACAGGAACACGCCCACGCTGACCAGCAGCGAGCCCGCAACGCCGATGGCCGCAAGCTGCGGCCGGAAGGGCGGGGCGTAGGGGAGGGCCGCGTCGCTCAATAGGCGTTTTCCGTGTTAAGCAGACGGATCGGCGTCAGGAACAGGATCTTCAGGTCCAGCCAGAGCGACCAGTTCTCTATGTAGTAGAGGTCGAATTCGGTGCGGAAGCGGATCTTGTCGTCATGGTCGATCTCGCCGCGCCAGCCGTTGATCTGCGCCCAGCCGGTGACGCCCGGTTTGACGCGGTGGCGGGCGAAGTAGCCGTCGACCACATCGACATATTTGCGGTCGTGCGACTGCGCCTCGATGGCGTGCGGGCGCGGGCCGACGAGGGAAAGCTCGCCCTTCAGCACGTTGAAGAGCTGCGGCAGTTCGTCGATGGAGGACTTGCGCAGGAAACGGCCGACCCGGGTGACGCGCGGGTCGCCCTTGGTGACGGCGGCGCGGGCCGTGGGGTCCGACAGATGCGTGTACATCGAGCGGAACTTGTAGACCTGGATGATCTCGTTGTTGAAGCCGTGGCGCCGCTGCTTGAAGAGGATCGGGCCGGGCGAGGAGAGCTTGACGGCGATGGCCGCGCCGATCAGCACCGGCCAGAGCAGGACAAGCGCGACGACGCTGAAGAAGATGTCGAAGATGCGCTTGGCGACATTGTCCCAGTCGGCGATCGGCTTGTCGAAAATGTCGAGCATCGGCAGGCTGCCGACCTGCGAATAGCTGCGCGGACGGAAGCGCAGGCCCTTGGCATGGGCGGCGAGGCGAATGTCGACGGGCAGGATCCAAAGCTTCTTGAGCAGCGTCAGGATGCGCGTTTCGGCCGAAAGCGGCAGCGAGATGATCAGCATGTCGATGCGCGCGAGGCGCGCGAACTCGACCAGTTCGGCGACATTGCCGAGCTTGGGGTAGCCCGCGATGATGGAGGGCGAGCGGCGCTCGTCGCGGTCGTCGAAGATGCCGCAGATGCGGATGTCGTTTTCCGGCTGGTGCTCCAGCGTGCGGATGAGTTCCTTGGCGGGCTCGCCCCCGCCGACGATGACGGCGCGGCGCTCCATCGTGCCGTTGCGCGCCCAGCGGCGGATCGCATAGGCGATCACCTGGCGCTCGACGACGAGGTAGAAGGCGCCGGCGGCAAACCACGAGGCGAACCAGACGCGGGAATAGTGGTCGCCCGACTTGAAGAAGAACAGCACCAGCGCCATGGCCGCAAAGGCGATGCCCCAGGCGGCGAGGATGCGCGGCGTCATGCGCAGCGGCGAGCGCAGCGCGGGGATCTGATAGGCGTCGGCAAGCTGCAGCAGCAGGACGCCGAGCACGGATCCGCCGGTGAGCACGGCGGCATAGAGCGCCGTCATGCCGACGCCGAGATAGAGCGCATGGATCGCATAGCCGATGGTCACCAGCGCGGCGAATTCGCCAAGGCGCAGAAGCCCGATGATCATGGAGGGCGAATAGGTGTCGTCGCGGAACTGCAGCGCGATCTTCTGGGCGAGCGGATTGAGCTCCACCACCGGTTCGTCCGCGCCCTCGGCGGACGCGCTTGCCCGGCTCTCGGAGACTTTGCGCCTCAGGGCCTCGGGATCGAAGGACTCGGACTTGTCGACATGGTTCATGGCGCGCACCTGCGGGAGCTTTCCCTCGGGCATAGCATGAAGCCCCTAAGAAACGTTTACGGACGGGCGGTTTGCGAGGGTCCCGGGCGGCGTCAGAGCCGCTTTCCTGTCTGTTTTGCGAGGATGTCGCGGTAAAGGTCGAGCAGGGAGGCCGACATGACGGAGGCGGAGAAGGCGCCCTGGAAGGCGGCCGGCTCGGGCATGACCTTGCGCAGCCAGGCCGGGTCGCTCACGGCCTGCGCCATCACGGCGGCGAGCGATTGCGGATTGCCGGGCTCGGTGAGCGCGATGCTGTCGGGGCCGAGCACTTCGGGAATGCCGCCGACGCGGCTGGCAATGACCGGCTTTCGCGCCGCCAGCGCTTCCAGCACGATATAGGGCATCGCCTCGGCGCGGGAGGGCACGACGACGTTGCGGGCAAGGGCGAAGGCCTCGCGGGCCTTCATCGAGGGCAGGAGGCCGATGCGCCGGCCAAGGCCGAGCTGCAACATCATCTGCTCGTATTTTTCCCGGTCCGGCCCGTCGCCCACCATCACCGCCGAAAGCGGCCGGCCGACGAGGCGCTCGGTGCGCGCGAAGGCGTCGATGAAGACATCCGGCCCCTTCAGGTCGCGCAGCATGCCGATATAGAGGAAGTCGACGGCGTCCTCGCGCGGATAGACCGTCTCGAAGTCGCGGTCGTGGATGCCGTTGTAGATGCGCTCGGCCCGCACGCGCGGCCGGCCGACGCGGGCGAAATAGGCGTCCCGCTCGTAGTCGCACACGAAGGTGAGGGCATCGCCCATCGGCTCGAGCAGCCGTTCGGCCGTCAGGATCGCCAGTCCCCCGGCGGTGCGCTTGGTGTAGTGCAGGCTGCCGCCATGCGGCGAATAGAGGCGGGCTACGCGATACCTGTTGACCCGCAGGGCTGAGCCGATGAGCCGGGCAATGGCGCCACCCTTGGCGCCGTGCCCGTGCAGCACATCCGGCCGCAAACCTTTTATTTCACGATAACTGTCCCGGAAGGCGTTGACATCGCGCGGGCTGATCGACCGGCTGATCGGCAGGCGCACGAGACCGAGGGGAAGATAGGGGCGAATCTCGTCGAAGAGCGAATCCTCGAACGAGCCGCCCGTGAGACTGTCGCAGATGATGCCGACGTCATGGCCTGCCTTGACGTGGAATTCGGCGAGATCGCGCACATGGCGGAAGATGCCGCCGATGGGCGAGCGGAAGCAATGAATGATGCGCAGAGGCCCATCGTCCGCCATAGGCTAGAACAGCCGTTCGCGGACATAGATGGTATCGCCCGCCAGGATCGGGTCGGAGATCGACACGCGGCCGGTGACGATCTTGCCGTTGATCTTGCGGGTCACGTCGACGTCGCGCTGGTTGGCGCGCGGCGAGAAGCCGCCGGCGACGGCGATGGCGTTCTGAATGGTCATGCCGGCGACGTAGCTGTACTGCCCGCCCTGGCCGACTTCGCCCATGACATAGATGGAACGGTAGCGGTCGACCTCGATGGAGACGTCGGGATCGCGCAGATACCCCTGGCGCAGCTTCGCCGCGATGATGCTTTCCAGTTCCTGCAGGGTCTGGCCGCGCGCCGGCACGCCGCCGATGAGCGGGAAGGCGACATAGCCGGCCTGGTCGATCGTATAGGTGTTGCTGAGGCCGGCCTGTTCGAAGACCGTGATGCGCAGGCGGTCGCCACTGTCGAGCCGGTAGGGCTGGATGGTCGCCTCATGGAAGGCCTTGGGGGCCGGGCGATAGCCGCTGCAGCCCGAAACGGCCGGGGCGATGAACGCCAGCGCGAGCAGCATGCCCTTATTGATCGATGCGAACGTCATTCGCGTTTCCAATCCCCAAATCAGAAGTCTGGCCGTCGTTATCGATCCGTTAGGGTTAACGGCTGGTAAAAAAGCGGAGCGCTTCCGACAAAATTCTCTCCATGAGGGTGGTTGAAATGCCACCACACCCAATGGTGGTTAACTGTTGGGTTACCATGTTTGTTTACGTTGCGGGGAAATCGTCGGTTTGGAGTGGGAATATGTCGGGCGTTCACGAGAGCCAGCAGGATGTCGATATCGACCTTGGCGGTCTGTTCGGCGCGATCTGGCGCAATCGCATGCGCGTGCTGATGGCGACCGTCGCCTGCGCGGGGGTCGCCTTTGTCGGCGCGAACCTCGTTTCGCCCCGCTACAAGAGCGAGACGCGCCTTCTGATCGAAACGCGCGAACCCGCCTTCACGACGGGGCAGGATAGGGCCCAGGGCGGCGAACGGCCGGCCTTCGACGAACTCGGCATCGCCAGCCAGGTCCAGCTCCTGAAATCGGCCGACCTCATCAAGCAGGTCGCGCGCAACATGAAGCTCTATGAGCTGGAGGAATTCGACACGACGGCGAAGCCTTCGGCGATTTCCGACGTGCTCGTGCTGCTGGGCCTGAAGAACAATCCGCTCGACCTGCCGCCGGAAGAGCGCGTGCTGAAGGAATTCAACGACAAGCTGGTCGTCTACCAGGTGGAGCGCTCGCGCGTCATCGGCATCGAGTTCACCTCGAAGGATCCGCGCCTTGCCGCCGAGATTCCCAACGAGATGGCCAAGGTCTATCTGGCGCTGCAGAGCGGCGCCAAGCTCGACACCAATTCGGAAGCGACGCGCTGGCTGGAGCCGGAGATCGCCAACCTGCGCGAGAAGGTGCGCGAGGCCGAGCAGAAGGTCGCCGAATACCGCTCGCAGTCCGATCTTCTGCCGACCGGCGAAAACTCGACCTTTGCCATGCGCCAGCTCAACGACATCTCGACGGAAGTCGCCCGCGTGCGCGGCGAACGGGCGAGCGCCGAGGCGCGCGCCGAGAGCGTGCGCGCCGTGCTGAAGACCGGCGGCGCGCCGGACACGCTGTCCGAGGTCGTGGGATCGCAGATGATCCAGCGCCTCAAGGAAAGCGAGGCGCAGATCCAGGGGCAGATTTCCGATCTCTCCACCTCGATGCTCGACGGCCATCCCCGGCTGAAGGGGCTGCGCTCGCAGCTCGCCGGCATCCGCACGCAGATCAAGTCGGAAACGCAGAAGATTCTTTCCAGCCTCGAAAACGAGGCGAAGACCGCGCGCCTGCGCGAAACGCAGCTCGTGCAGCAGCTCAACACGCTGAAGGCGGACACCGCCCGCGCCGGCGAGGACGAGGTCGGCCTCAAGGCGCTGGAGCGCGAGGCCGCCGCCCAGCGCCAGCTGCTCGAAACCTATCTGGCGCGCTACCGCGAGGCGACCTCGCGCACCGACAGCGGCTCGTCGCCGGCCGATGCCCGCGTCATCTCCGCCGCCGTCGAGCCGACGGAGGTCTCCTTCCCGAAGGTGATCCCGATCACCGTGGTCGGTGGCGTCGCCGGCTTCGCGCTCAGCGCCATCGCCATCCTGCTCGCCGAACTCTTCAGCGGCCGCGCCCTCAAGCCGGTCGGCGGCACCGTCGCGACGCGTCGCCGCCGCGAGGAGATCGAAGAGATCGAGGAGGACGAAGAGGACCTGCTGGCGCCCGAATCCGAAACCGCCACCGTGCTGCGGGAACCTGTCCAGCGCCGGGAGCCCGTGGCCCGCCCGGACTATGGCGCGATCCGCGACATCAACGCCCCGGCGCGCTCGCTCTTGGCCGATATCGGCCCCGGCGAGGACGAGGCGGACGAAGAGGAGGCCGAGCCCGTCGAGGCCGCAGCCGAGGCCGACGACGATTATTCGGTGACGGCCGTCGCAAGGCACCTGATCGAGAACAACATTTCCGTCGCAATCTCGGTGTCGCCCTCCGGCGACCGGGGCTCCACCGCCACCGTCATGCTGGCGCGCCATATCGCCGAGCAGCACCGTAAGACCCTGATCATCGACCTGACGGGCTCGGCCTGCCCGACGCGGCTGATGGCCCAGTCCGTGCACCTGCCCGGCATCACCGACCTTCTCGTCGGCGACGCGGCCTTCGGCGAGATCATCCATGGCGACCGCCTGTCGGATGCCCATATCATTCCGCGCGGCAATGCCAACATCAAGCGCGCCATGCGCGGCATCGACCGGCTGGCCATGGTGATCGATTCGCTTTCCGACGCCTATGACGCGGTGATCGTGGAATGCGGCGCCGCCGAAGTGGAGGGCGTTCGCCGCCTGACGCGCGGCGAGGAGACGGATATCATCCTCTCCATTCCGGGCGCCGACGAGGACGAGATCGTCGACCTGATCGGCGCCTTCGGCGAGGCGGGCTATAACGAGATCGTGCTGATGACCGGCGAGGGGAGCGAGCCGCCCCACCATCGCCCGGGCCGCCGCGCCGCCTGAAACCGGGCCGAGCCGAAGCGGTATCGCTTCGGTCATGCGATGCGCTCAGTCGCTCTCGCCGGTGGCGGGGGCGTCCTTGCGGCCGAAGCGCAGGCGCTGCACCAGCGAATAGATCTGCGGATTCTGCTTGATGAGCCGCTTGGCGGCGGTCTTGGCCCGGTGTGTCGCCGCCGCGGCGCGGCCGGCCATCGTCACGGGCAGCAGGATATCGTGGTGCGGCGTTTCGATCCGGCACCAGGAACGCTTGTAGGGCTGGTCGCCGATACCGAAATCGAAGAGCCGCGCCCCCTCGCTGCACACCCGCTGGATGGCGAGGTGAAACAGGAATTCGCCGGGGCTGGCATCGGCCGCCAGGTTGTCGTCGATCGAGCCGAACTGGCAGATGACGTGATCGCCCTTGCGCGACAGGCCGGTAATGGCGGCGATATGGCCGTCATGCGCGCCGCCGAGCCGGAGCGCCTGAAGCTGGAGGCAATAGCCGTCCTCGGTCGCCGGCATTGCGGCGAGCGTGCGGAAGAAGTTGCGCGTCTCCTCGTCGCGAAACACGTCCGGCAGGCCCATCGCCTCGAAACGCGTGCTCTTCTGGCGGAAGAAGATTTCCAATAGCGCCAGCGCCTCTTCGCCCGGCGCGGCCACGACATGCTCGAAGCCGCCCATCGCCATCAGCCGGCGTTCCGAATTGCGGTATTTCTTGCGGCGTCGCTTGGCGTTGAGCTGGGCCAGCGTCTCCTCGAAATCCGCGAAGAGCACGAGCTGGAAGGCGCTGTTCTGGTTGCGGGTGGCGGGCAGGCCGGCAAAGGGGCTTGCCGTTTCGCGCCAGGCAAAGGGCATCTTTTCGAGCAGGAGCAGATCGAAGGCGCGGGCCAGCGTGCCGCGCGCCGCCTGCAGCGCGTGGTCCAGCCGCGCAGCGGCCGCGGGAGAGCGGAAGTCCTCGCTGAAGAGGCCGGTATTGATATTGCTGAAATCCGTGCCGAGCAGGCGGGCGATGCGCACGGGACCGTGACGCTGGATTTCGAGCGGCAGGAGAAGCTGGGTGCGCCCGTCGCACAGGCCCTCGAGGACCAGAACCTCGAGATTGTGCGTTTCCGCCCAGGCGCGGCACCAGTCGTAGCCCTGATGCAGCGAGAGCGACTGCGCGGCGCTGAGGGTCCGCCAGACGGTTTCCAGCGGGGCCATGCTAGTGTGCAGGCGAAGGGTGAGCGGCGCGTCGCCCGGCGCCGGCCCGCCGTCGGGGCTGCCGCCAAGCGGTGTCGCAAGCTCAAGCCCGGACGCCTTGATCTGCACGTGCATCGCTCCCGACCCTTGCCCCTGCCGGCGGCTGTACCGCCATGGCGCGACCCTAGGCGGCAGACCTCAGGAAATGGTTTAATCCGACACACAACCGGGCATTTGCCGTCCGGAAATCGGCAGGTGCGGTTAGCAATTCCATAACGACCGGGCGGTCTATTCGCCGCGCGGTTTTTCCGGCTTTTCCATCCATTTGATGATGACCATGGCCGGTACGATCCACAAGAGGCCCGTCACCGTGAAATAGAGAAGGTGGATATACCACGGCGACTGGCCGAGCATGGCGGAGGCAACGGCCGTGGCGACCACCGCATAGGCGAGCACGAGGATGATGATCAGGATCGTGCCGATCAGTTTGCGGAGGCGAGGGGGCATTGTCGGTCTTTCGATTGCGTGGCGGCGGAGGGCGCGACGGCATGCCGCAAAGGTTCGGGCCTTGTTTTGCACGGGCGGGTCGGGCAAATCAACGCTGGAGCAGTTTTCCCCTTGAAATTGCCTAAGTGCATTGCCTTGCAAAAGCCGGAACGGCGGCCCGCCGCCGTGCTGACAGGAGCCGACAGAATGAGCCTCACCACCGCCTATACCAGCTTCAACGAAACGGACAGGACCGACCGCAACCGTCGGCAGGTGCGCCGGTGGCTGGGCCTCGTGCTGTTCACGCTGTTCGTGCTCGTCCTCGTCGGCGGCGCGACGCGGCTCACCGAATCGGGCCTGTCGATCACCGAATGGAAGCCGGTCCACGGCGTCATCCCGCCCATCACGGCGGCCGAATGGCAGGAGGAGTTCGACCTCTACAAGCGCATTCCGCAATATGAGCAGATCAACAAGGGCATGACCGTCGAGGAGTTCAAGACGATCTTCTGGTGGGAATGGGCCCACCGGCTGATCGCCCGGTCCATCGGCTTCGTCTTCGCCGTGCCGCTCGCCTTCTTCTGGCTGACGGGCCGCATCGAGAAGAAGCTGCGCTGGCCGCTCGTCGGCCTTCTGGCGCTCGGCGGCTTCCAGGGCTTCATCGGCTGGTGGATGGTGTCCTCGGGCCTTGCCGAGCGCGTCTCGGTCAGCCAGTACCGCCTGGCGACCCACCTCACCATCGCCTGTCTCATCTTCGCCTGGACGACGTGGCTGATGCGGGCGCTGTCGCCGCACAGCGACGACGCCATTCCGAGCGACGGCGCCCGCCGCATGGCCGGCATCATCGCCTTCATGGCGATCTTCCAGATCTATCTCGGCGCGCTCGTCGCGGGTCTCGACGCGGGGCTCACCTACAACACCTGGCCGCTGATGGACGGCGCCGTCGTGCCGGGCGGTCTCTTCGTCCAGCAGCCCTGGTGGATCAACCTCTTCGAGAACCCGAAGACCGTGCAGTTCGTCCATCGTCTCGGCGCCTATGCGCTCTTCACGCTGGTCGTCATCCACATGATCTGTTCGCTGCGCGCCGCGCCTCAGACCACCCACGCCCGCCGCGCCCTCGTGCTCTTCGCCCTCGTCTGCGTGCAGGCGACGATCGGTATCCTGACGCTCGTGTGGCAGGTTCCCCTCGGCTGGGCGCTGGCGCACCAGGGCGGCGCGCTCATCGTGCTCGGCTTCGCGGTCGCGCACTGGCGCGGCTTCTACGGGGAAATGGAACGCTGATCTGTAGGCTCAATTGAGCCACCATACCGTGACTGCAGCGATGTAGCGCATCGCTGCGAAATTCAGCATAAGCTTGTCATACCCTGTGGCAACGCACCGCCAGTCCTTGGTACGGCAAACGGCGCATTCGATATTAATCCATCCTCACCGGACCATGCATATTGCCAAGTGCTGGAAAATAGATTTCCTGGCGCCTAGTTTTCCGGGAAGACATTGGAACGGGAGGCCCCGTATGTGTCATAAGCGATCACGCCTTGCGGCCCCGCGCTGAGGAAAACCTCCTCCCCCGAACTCAAGGTCACCTCAGTTCCTCCCTTGGAACCGTTCGCCACAATCAACGCGTTGGGGCGCGCCACCCGAAGGCTGAAACACAGCGGCGCTTCCTGGGTCGCCAGGCTTTTGATGTTGACACTGCCGTCAGCATCAGAGGGTACGTCTGGTGCTAAGGCAACTGCTTGCTCGTAAGAGGTGATGGGCGCCGTTTCCTTGCAAGACACGCTTTGGCTTGTGTTGGAGTTCGTGAGTAGGTTAATCCCGAGGACACTAAGGTTACTGGCATCCGACTCCTCCTCCCGGTCCATCAGGGGGCCATAGGTTTTGCCAAGAAATGTCCACCCGAATGCGAGGTTAACATCGCCAGTCGCGCCGCTGCTAGGGCATGACAATTTGATCCATGCATCCCGGTTGTAATAATCACCTTCTAAATTACTGCAGCCATTGAGCAGTTCGGAGAAGTAAGTTTTGCCAATGGCGACCGACGCTACGTCCAGCATCGAGCCCCATACTCCGACGTCGTCAAAAATGTCTATCGGAATCGGTTCTTCCGTCCGATTGACGATCGTGTACTGATGCACCGTGCCACCTGAGTAAACGATCTCAGCTGAAAAGCCGTCGAATTCATAAAGTCCCAACTCGCCCTCGTTCCGCTCGCCCGCAGCCGAGACCGCCGCTACATCTTCCGGGGACGCGGATTCATCCAGAAATGCAGATGGTACGAACCTTTCTGTGATCTTCGGCAAGCCGATCGCCGCGACAACCGCCTCCTTGCTCGCATTGAGCCGCACGGCGCCTGCAAATCTTTCTATCGCGGTTGGTGCGCCGACGCCCAACTGAAAGGCGAGCCAGCCGAACCCCAGTATAAGCAGTGGCCATAGCCAGTACTTGAGATTGAGGAGGCTGATGAGGGATACCCACCACGGCGGCTGATCGGCTTGTACTGTATCTTCTATGATGGTGCCGTCGGCCAAAAAAGGCACCCAGAATTTTCTGCAGAAATTCGGCGCTAGAAAATAGCCGTGGCCGGCGCCGTTATGCCAACGGTCGCGCACTAGCGGGCGACGAAACCCATACGTGCCGGCGGAACCGTAGCCCCAGGTGACGCTCTGTGCCGTCGCCGGCCAAGGGTCACGCGTGCCAACCTCATTGAGAAGCGGACCGACAAACCGATTTTGGAACTGCTCGAAAGGAAAATCGTATGGCAGAATGCTGCCGCAGAAGATGACGCGGTTCAACGAAAGCTCGAAGCCTTCGCGCAGGATATTTGCCGCAACCAACGTCCCGAAGCTGTGGGCGATGATCGAAAATTTTGCCTGCTCTCGACCGGGTTGGGATCGGCTTATGCGTATCTGTCGCTCGATCTTTTCGATGGCTAGTTGTCTGAAATACGGGATCGGCAGCAGGAATCGAAACAAGCCGAAGCGACCGTAATTGGTGGGGTCGACTTCAAAACCATGCTCATTCAAGGTCTTGCGCACTTCGTTTTGCCAAAGTGCCCAGTCGCGGATTCCGTGGATCAGGATCACAACATGCTTGTCGGAATTCTGTTTTGCTTCAGGCTTATGGGTCGGGTGCTCAGTATAATAATGGGCGGCCGCTATGCGAAAATTTTCCCGAGCTTCGTCAATTGCCGATTGCACGCTAGCCAGCGCTTCCTGCTTTCGTATCGGCGCCCAATTAGGGTTGGCGGCGGCTTCACGTAGAAGTTCAACGACTTTGTTCAAATCCTCTTGTAAAGCACCGGTGGCGGAGCCGAGGATTTTCCGTTGCTTCTCGTTCAATGCGTGATCATTCGACCTAATCGTGGCGCATGCGGCCACTATGGGTGCCCACGCGACTTGTGGTTCGAATGTTTGGTTCGCGCTGATTGCTTCAACGAGACCTGCGTTCAAGAAGGATCGTATGTCCGATATTGCGGAATCAATCCGTTGTGTTGGTGATAGATCCGGCAAATGACGCCCCCGCAGCGGTATGTTCTTGGCTTTGATAGCGCATGAGCGAGTAGTTGTCGCCGACAAATAGAAGTTGTTTGTCTCATGGAAAAAGAAAGCGCCCGGTTGTTTCGCGAGGGGGCCGGCATGCGCGGCCTCAAACAAAGTGGGAACGCTTCTGCGTCGTATTTAGAGAGTTTTTCTCGGCTGCCGCGATAGCCTCCCCTCAGGAGGGGAGACGATACGAAGACGATGCTAAGCCGAAGGCCGCCTCAGCCCTTTAGCATCAGGTCCATGTTCTGGACGGCCGCGCCCGAAGCGCCCTTGCCGAGATTGTCGAGCAGGGCGACGAGGTTGATATGCGGCGTGCCGGCGGTGCCGAAGACGTAGAGCTTCATGCGGTCCGTATCGGCGAGCTCCACCGCGTTGACGCGGGAAAGATTGGCGCTTTCCTTCAGATCCACCACCTCGACGATGTCCTGGCCGGCATAATGCGCGACGAGCGCCTCATGGATCGCGCCGAGCGAGGCGTGATCGTTGAGGTCGGCGAGGTAGAGCGGCACCTGCACGATCATGCCCTGCGGGAACTTTCCGACCGACGGCGAGAACAGCGGGGCGCGCGACAGCATGCCGTGCATCTGCATTTCCGGCACGTGCTTGTGCTTGAGCGTGAGGCCGTAGAGGAAGTGCGGCGCGTCGATGTGCTCGGGATGCGCCGCGTCTTCCATCTGCGCGATCATCTGCTTGCCGCCGCCGGTATAGCCGGAGACGGCGTTGACCGTCACCGGATAGCCCTCGGGCAGGATGCCGGCAAGGCGCAGCGGACGTAGGAGCCCGATGGCGCCCGTCGGATAGCAGCCGGGATTGGCGACGTAACGCGCGCCGGCGATCTTCTTCGGCTGCTCGCGGTCCATTTCGGCAAAGCCGTAGGCCCAGTCGGGATGGATGCGGTGCGCCGTCGAGGTGTCGATGATGCGCACGGAATTGTTGCCGGCGACCATGGCGACGGCGTCCTTCGCCGCGTCGTCGGGCAGGCAGAGGATCGCGACGTCGGCGCTGTTCAGCAGGTCCTCGCGCAGCTGCGCGTTGCGGCGCTCCGCCTCGGGGATCGACAGGAGTTCGACATCGTCGCGGCCGGCCATGCGCGTGCGGATCTGGAGGCCCGTCGTGCCGTGTTCGCCATCGATGAAGATCTTCGGTTTCATCTGCAATCCATCCTGTTCGTGCGGTTCAGCGCCGATATAGCCCCTCGGCCCCCCATGTTCAACGGCGCATGCAAGCGCGCTTCGAGGGGGGCATTGAAGGGCGCGTTCAGCGCCGCTCGGCCAGCCATTCGGCGCGAAGGCCGAGCATGTACATGGCGATGGTCGAGCCGGCGATGGCGGTGATGTCGGCATGGTCGTAGGCGGGCGAGACCTCAACGACGTCGGAGCCCACCACATGCAGCGCGCCGAGCTTGCGTAGCACCGAGAGGATCTTCGCGCTGGTCGGGCCGCCGGAGACCGGCGTGCCGGTGCCGGGCGCGAAGGCCGGGTCGAGGCAGTCGATGTCGAAGGTCAGATAGGTCGAGCGCGCGCCGACATGGCGCACGATCGTGTCGGCGAGTTCCCCCGCGCTCATCTCCTCCACCTCATAGCCATAGACGATGCGGATGCCGCAATCCTCCGGCGCATGGGTGCGGATGCCGATCTGGATCGAGCTTTCCGCGTCGATCAGGCCTTCGCGCACGGCGGTGCCGACGAAGGAACCGTGGTCGATACGGCCCTTCTCGTCCGGCCAGGTGTCCTGGTGGGCGTCGAACTGCACGAGGGAGAGGGGACCGTATTTCTCCACATGGGCGCGCAGCAGCGGCAGCGTGATGAAGTGGTCGCCGCCGAGCGTCAGCATATAGGCGTCGGACTTGAGGATCTTCTTGGCCTCGCGCTCGATGGTGGCGGGCGTCTTCTGGTGATTGCCGTAGTCGAGCAGGCAGTCGCCATAATCGACGACGGCCATGTTCTCGAAGAGGTCGCGCTCGAAGGGATATTGCGGATCGTTGTCCATGATCGCCGAGGCGCGGCGGATGGCCTGCGGCCCGAAGCGCGTGCCGGGGCGGTTGGAGGTGGCCGCGTCGAAGGGAATGCCCCAGACGACCGCGTCGATGTCCTTCAGCACCTTGGTATAGCGCCGGCGCATGAAGGAGAGGATGCCCGCATGGGTCGGGTCGGAGGCCGCGCTCTTCAGCGTCTTGCCCGTGATGGCGTGGTCGATCGTCTTGTTGCCCATGAAAGTCCCTCCGGAATCTGGCCGGACGTTCGCCAATCGCGGGGCGTAAGGCAAGGGTTTTGTTGCCCCTGAAAACGAAAAGGCCGGGGCGAACCCCGGCCTTTCCTGAAGACCCAAGTCTTCCGAGCGATTAACGCTTGGAGAACTGGAACGAACGACGGGCCTTGGCCTTGCCGTACTTCTTGCGTTCGACGACGCGCGAGTCGCGGGTCAGGAAGCCGCCCTTCTTCAGAACCGTGCGCAGGCCCGGCTCGAAGTAGGTCAGTGCCTTGGAGATGCCGTGACGAACGGCACCGGCCTGGCCGGAAAGGCCGCCGCCGGCAACGGTCGCGTCGATGTCGAACTGGCCGTCACGGGCAGCTGCGACGATCGGCTGCTGCAGGATCATCTGCAGGACCGGACGGGCGAAGTAGGCTTCGAACGACTTGCCGTTGATGGTGATCTTGCCGGAGCCCGGCTTGACCCATACACGGGCAACGGCGTCCTTGCGCTTGCCGGTTGCGTAGGAACGGCCCTGGGCGTCAACCTTCTTGACGTGAACCGGGGCGGAAGCGGCCGGAGCTGCAGCGGCGACGCCGAGGTCCTTGAGCGAGGAGAGGTCGGCCATGATCAGGCGCTCCTTGTGTTCTTGCTGTTCAGCGCGGCGACGTCGAGGACGGTCGGCTGCTGGGCTTCATGCGGGTGGTTGGAGCCGGCGTAGACGCGCAGGTTCTTCATCTGGCGACGGCCGAGCGGGCCGCGCGGAACCATGCGTTCGACAGCCTTCTCGAGGACGCGCTCCGGGAAGCGGCCTTCGATGATCTGGCGAGCCGTACGCTCCTTGATGCCGCCCGGGTAACCGGTGTGCCAGTAGTACTTCTTGTCGGAGTACTTCTTGCCGGTGAAGACGACCTTGTCGGCGTTGACGATGACGATGAAATCACCGGTATCGACGTGAGGCGTGTAGATGGCCTTGTGCTTGCCGCGCAGGCGGTTTGCAATGAGGGTAGCGAGGCGACCGACAACGAGGCCTTCGGCGTCGATGAGGATCCACTTCTTCTCTACCTCGGCGGGCTTCTGTACGAAGGTTGCCATGGGAGTAGCTCTTTCTTTAGGGTCCCGAAGCCTTGGGAGCTGCGGGCGTTTCTTGTTGCTTGGTTTGGCCCCTTGCGGATGCCAAAAATCGAAAGCGGCCCCGGAGGACCGCGATCTGGGCGGCTTATAAGCGAGTGCCGGTGGGGCGTCAAGGGACGCGTTCCGGGTGACCCTAAAGATAGACAAGCAAAAACAATGGCTTATGATTGTGGTAATTCAATACCACAAATTATCGCGGCGGAATCGAATAGGTCGCGGTCGCATGCGCCACCAGATCCTCGCCGTTCTCGTCGAAAATCGAGGCGTCGACCACGGCGAGCCGCTTGCCGAGCTTGAGGATCCGGCAGGTGCAGGAGAGGGGGCCGGGCGCGGGCTTGCGCAGGAAATTGATGTTGAGATTGGTGGTGACCGCGAGCGCCACCGGGCCGATATGGGCAAGCACCGCGCACCAGGCGCCGACATCGGCGAGCGCGAAGAGGGTGGGGCCGGAAATCGTGCCGCCGGGGCGAAGGTGCCGCTCGTTGGGCATCAGGCGCATGACGATGGCGCCCGGGCCGACCTCCACCACCTCGAAGACCTTGCCGTCCGTGTGAAGCTGCGGAAAATCGGCTTCGAGGAAGCGGTTCAGCCCCTCCGGGTCCATGATCGGCGTCAGTTGCATGGCATTCGTCTCCTGTCGCCTGCTTTACAGACCGATTTTCCGGCCGCGGCAAGCCCTTAGAAAGTCTATGCCGGCGCGCTTGAAACCGGCTGCCGCGCGGCGTAGGACCGCAGGCGGACAACAAGGAAGGAGACGGTGATGGCAGATGTGGTGTCGTTCAGGAAAGAGGAACCGGCCGGCCTCGTGCGCGTCGAGCGCTCCGGGCCGGTTCTGCGGATCACGCTCAACAACCCGCCCGCCAACGCCCTTTCCATCGCCGTCATGACGGCGCTCGGCGAGGCGCTCGACGCGGCCGCCGGCGACGATGCGCTGCGCGTCGTCGTGCTCGCCTCCACCGGCAAGGTCTTTTCCGCCGGCCACGACCTCAAGGAAATGACGGCGCATCGCGAGGATGCCGACGGCGGGCGCGCCTTCTTCGAGAAGACCATGCGCATGGCCGCCGATCTCATGCTGAAGATCGCCGCCCTGCCGCAGCCGGTCGTCGCCGAGATCGACGGTCTCGCCACCGCCGCCGGCTGCCAGCTCGTCGCAAGCTGCGATCTCGCCATCTGCACCGACACCGCCACCTTCTGCACGCCGGGCGTCAATATCGGCCTCTTTTGCTCGACGCCGATGGTCGCCGTCACCCGCGCGGCCCATCCCAAGCAGGCGATGGAAATGCTGCTCACCGGCGAGACCATCGACGCGTCCACCGCCAAGGATTTCGGCCTCGTCAACCGCATCGTGCCGCAACAGTACCTGCGCCAGGTCGTCGACAAATATGCCGCCGTCATCGCGTCGAAATCGCCGCAGGCGCTGCGCATCGGCAAGGCCGCCTTCCGCGCCCAGGCCGGCCTGCCGCTGCCCGAGGCCTATGACGTGGCCGTGGCGACGATGGTCGACAACATGTTCGCGGACGACGCGAAGGAGGGCATCGGCGCCTTCCTCGGCAAGCGCATGCCGGAATGGCCGTGACGCGTTAGCCGTAGTGATAGCGGCAGGCGGCGATTTCCAGCGTCTGGGCCGCGCCGCTGCCCGTCACGCGATAGACGAGGCGATGTTCCTGGGTAATGCGCCGCGACCAGAAGCCTTTCAGCTCGCCGCGCAGCGGTTCTGGCTTGCCCGTTCCCGAGAAGGGATCGCGGCGGCATTCCTTGATCAGCGCCACGATCTTCTCCACCGTCTTGCGGTCCGTTTCCGTCCAGTAGGTGAAATCGGCCCAGGCTTCGGGAGAAAAGCAGATCTTCATTCGCCGGGGGGCAAGTCGTCGAGCGTCTTGCCGATCCCCTTGCCCGCATCCAGCGACCGAATGGAGCGCTGGAGATGGTCGCGGTTCGCCGGGCTGGCCGTGAGGTAGATCGTCTCTTTCCAGCTTTCAAAATCAGCCAGCGACATGACGACCATGGGTTCGCGGTTCTGCCGCGTGACGATCAGCTCGTCCCGGTCGGCCTCGACGCTGTCGAAGTGCTTTGCGATATTGGCCCGCAGTTCGGATAGGCTGACGACCTTCATGACGCATTCCTTTGTACGTATATTTGTACATACACCGAAGCGGCCGGAATTTCAATGTCACGCCAGCTTCAGCACCAGCACGCCGCAGGCGATCACCGCGCCGGCGATATAGCGCCAGATGCTGGCCTTCTCCTTGAGGATGAAGACCGAGATGAGCAGGGCGAAGAGGATGGCGGTCTCGCGCAGCGCCGCGACGGTGGCGACGGGGGCCTTGGTCATGGCCCAGAGCGCAAGGCCGTAGGAGGCGATGGAGCCGGCGCCGCCGAAGAGGCCGCGCGCCCAGTTGCGCCGCACATGGTTCCAGACGGTCCGCGTGCCCCGCCGCGAGATCGCCCAGCCGAACAGCAGGACCGGCGGCAGCAGCGCCATCCAGAGCGTATAGGACACGGCATTGCCGGAAATGCGCGCGCCCGCGCCGTCGACGAAGGTGTAAGTGGCGATCACGATGGCATTGGCGAGCGCCAGCAGGATGGCGTGCCGGCCGCCATGGCGCGACTCGAAGGCGAGCGTCAGCACGCCGGCCGAGATGACGAGCACGCCGGCAAGGGCCGTCGCCGTCAGGTGTTCGCCGAGCACCACGCCGCTCGTCATGGCCACCAGCAGCGGCGCGGTGCCGCGCATCAAGGGATAGACGAGGCCGATGTCGCCGGCGCGGTAGGCGCCCGCCACGAGCTGGAAATAGGCGAATTGCAGCACGGCCGAAACGAGGATGAACGGCCAGGCCTCGGGCTTGGGCAGCGGCACGAAGGGCAGGAAGGCCAGGCCGACGGCGCCCGCGCCGAGCGCCACCATCGCCGCGTCGAGGGACTTGTCCGTGCCGGCCTTGACGATGGCGTTCCAGGTCGCATGCAGGGCTGCGCCGAACAGCACGAGAAAGAGAACGTCTAACGGCAATCTGGAACCTCGAAGGGGGAGGGCATGCGGGAGGGGAACGCCCCCTTCATCCGCCCAAAACCGGCGATTTGCAATCGCGATTTTCAGCCCCGGCGCGCGGAACGCGCCGGAAACCCGAAAATCTGACCCGCTATGGCACAGATCCCGGCCGGGCGGGCGCTGGAAGCCTGTCGTCTTCTTTAGGATTCCGCGCTATTATGACGGGTGGAAGACGAGTGAGAGACGGTCGCGAACGCCGAAGGAGGCAGCGATGAACCACGATCACTATCCCGACAGCTACATCCGCCATATCCTGAGGTCGGTGCACACCATCGCCGTGCTCGGCGCGTCGCCCAACGATGCGCGCCCGAGCCATGGCGTGATGGGTTTCCTGCTCGGCAAGGGCTACCGCGTCATCCCGGTCAATCCCGGCCATGCCGGCAAGGAGATCCTGGGGCAGACGGTCTATGCCCATCTTGCCGACATTCCCGAACCCGTCGACATGGTCGATGTCTTCCGCGCGGCGAACCAGTTCCAGGCGGTCGTCGACGAGGTGCTGGCGCTGCGTCCGATGCCCTCCGTGCTCTGGGGCCAGTTCTCGGTGCGCGACGATGCGGCCGCGGCGCGGGCGGAGGCGGCGGGCATCCGCGTCGTCATGGATCGCTGCCCGGTGACGGAATATCCCGTCCTGATGCTCAAGGCCTCCTGACGGCCCCGAACTTGACTTCACGTAGCGTTACCCCAATTCTCCGCGCAGAAACGGGACAACGCCATGAATCACGATTCCTATCCGGACTATTACATCGCCGACATTCTCCGCACGACGAAGGTGATCGCGCTCGTCGGCGCCTCGCCGAACCCGGAGCGCCCGAGCTATCGCGTCATGGCCTTTCTCCTGCGCAAGGGCTACCGCGTCATTCCCGTCAATCCCGGCCAGGCCGGCAAGGAGATCCTCGGCCAGACGGTCGTCGCGCGCCTTGCCGACATTGCCGAACCCATCGACATGATCGACGTCTTCCGGGCGGCCGATGCGCTGCCCTCCGTCGTGGAGGAGGCCCTGGCGCTTTCGCCGCTGCCGAAGGTCATCTGGGGCCAGCTTTCCGTGCGCCATGACGCGGCGGCCGCGACCGCGGAGGCCGCCGGCGTCAAGGTGGTGATGGACCGCTGCCCGGCCATCGAGTATCCGCGCCTCGTCGCCTGAGTTTCTTCACGCAAAGCGCGTTGCGTTGAGGCGCGCCTTTGCGGAAAAACTTTCTTTGACCGGCCCCTATCTCTCTGAAATAGTCGCGAAAACGTCTGCCAGGGAGGCCATTTCATGACGAAGAACAAGCCCGGATTTTCCACGCTCGCCGTTCACGCCGGCGCACAGCCCGACCCGACCACGGGCGCACGGGCGACGCCGATCTACCAGACCACCAGCTTCGTCTTCAACGACACGGACCACGCCGCCTCGCTCTTCGGCCTGCAGGCCTTCGGCAACATCTATACCCGCATCATGAACCCGACGCAGGCCGTGCTGGAAGAGCGCGTCGCCGCGCTCGAGGGCGGCACCGCGGCGCTCGCCGTCGCCTCCGGCCATGCCGCCCAGCTCCTCGTCTTCCACACGATCATGCGCCCGGGCGACAATTTCGTCGCCGCGCGCCGGCTCTATGGCGGCTCGATCAACCAGTTCGGCAACGCCTTCAAGAGCTTCGACTGGCACGTGCGCTGGGCCGATACGGATGATCTTTCGACCTTCGAGAGCCAGATCGACAACAAGACCAAGGCGATCTTCATCGAGAGCCTGGCCAATCCCGGCGGCACCTTCGTCGATATCGCCGGCATTGCCGAGGTCGCCCATCGCCACGGCCTGCCACTCATCGTCGACAACACCATGGCGACGCCCTACCTCATCCGCCCGCTGGAGCACGGCGCCGACATCGTCGTGCATTCGCTGACCAAGTTCATGGGCGGCCACGGCAATTCCATGGGTGGCGTCATCGTCGACGGCGGCACCTTCGACTGGTCGGCCTCCGGCAAGTATCCGGCCCTGTCCGAGCCGCGCCCGGAATATGCCGGCGTGGTGCTGCACGCCACCTTCGGCAATTTCGCCTTCGCCATCGCCTGCCGCGTGCTGGGCCTGCGCGATTTCGGCCCGGCGATCTCGCCGTTCAACGCCTTCCAGCTTCTCAACGGCATCGAGACGCTGCCGCTGCGCATGCAGCGCCATTGCGACAACGCGCTCGCCGTCGCCACCTGGCTGAAGGGCCACGACAAGGTGTCCTGGGTCAACTATGCCGGCCTTGCCGACCATGCGAACCATGCGACCCAGCAGCGCTATTCGCCGAAGGGCGCGGGCGCCGTCTTCACCTTCGGCCTGAAGGGCGGCTACGAATCGGGCAAGCGCTTCGTCGAGGGGCTGGAAATGCTCTCGCACCTCGCCAATATCGGCGACACGCGCTCGCTGGTCATCCATCCGGCCTCCACCACCCACCGCCAGCTTTCCCCGGAACAGCAGACGGCCGCCGGCGCGGGCCCGGATGTGGTGCGCCTGTCCATCGGCATCGAGGATGTCGCCGACATCATCGCCGATATCGAGCAGGCGCTCGGCAAGGCCTGATACCCTTCGCCAGCGATCCCGGCGCGCGCCGTGGCGCAGCCGGACATTCGGCCTTCCGCCCCGGCAAGCCTCGTCTTGCCGGAGCGATTTCTTGACGGGACCGTCTGCCCGGGGTGACGCGGTTTCCGCTCTTCCCTGAAACGGATCGGTTTCGAGCGTTGACAGAGATATAATATCCGTTATTCTGGATATATGGATAACAACGCAGCCATCGCCGCGCTTGCCGCGCTCGCCCAGTCCACCCGGCTCGAAACCTTTCGGCTTCTCGTCCGCCACGAGCCGGATGGCGTGCCGGCCGGGGAGCTCGCCCGGCTAATCGATGTGCCGCAGAACACCATGTCCGCGCATCTCGCGACCCTCTCCCGGGCAGGCCTCGTGACGAGCGAGCGGCAGAGCCGTTCGATCCTCTACCGGGCCGATCTCCAGGGGCTTCGCGACCTGACGCTCTTTCTGGTGAAAGACTGCTGCGGCGGATCGGTCGAACTCTGCGCGCCGCTGATTGCCGAACTTGCGCCGTGCTGCGGACCCGCGGTGAAGTCGTCATGAGCGATATCCGGCTGGAGCCCGTTCCGGGAAGCGATCCCGATTTGCAACGCGCCCTGTCCGCGTCCGGCCTTCCGGTCGAAGATCTCGAAGATCCGGGGCGTTGGTTTTTCATGGCGGTTTGCCCCGATGGTGGCCCGTTCGGCTATGCCGGCATCGAAGCCTGCGGCGACGCGGTGCTTTTGAGGTCGATGGTCGTCTTGCCCGAGCGGAGGGGCAGGGCGCTTGGTAAATCGCTGGCGAAGGCGGTGTTGAACGCCATCGGCGACGGCAAGGCGGTCTTCCTGGCGACGACCTCTGCCGCACCCTTCTTCGCAGGTCTCGGCTTCGTCGCGGTCCAGCGGGCCGAGGTGCCGCCCGCCGTTCTCTCGACCCGTCAGCTTTCGGGCATCTGCCCGGCATCGGCAACGATCATGAAATTCACCAAACCTCCGACCTGACCACGGAAAACGACCATGACCGACAAGACCTGCAACGTGCTCTTCCTGTGCACGGGCAATTCCGCTCGTTTCCTTCTCGCCGAACCCGTTCTCGGCAGGGAGGGCGGCGGCCACTCGACGGGAATTCAGGGAAAGATCGCCTGATGTCCCCGTTCGAACGCTATCTCACCCTCTGGGTGTTTCTCTGCATCGTCGTCGGCGTCGCGCTCGGCCATCTGATGCCCGGTGTTTTCCAGGTCATCGCAGCGGCCGAGATCGCGAAAGTGAACCTGCCCGTCGCCGTGCTGATCTGGCTGATGATCGTCCCGATGCTCGTCCGGATCGACTTCCGCTCGCTGGCGCAGGTCGGCACCTACTGGCGCGGCATCGGCGTGACCCTGTTCATCAACTGGGCCGTCAAACCCTTTTCCATGGCGCTGCTGGCATG
The DNA here is from genome assembly GCF_020535545.1 of Roseateles sp. XES5. Lineage (NCBI taxonomy): Bacteria > Pseudomonadati > Pseudomonadota > Betaproteobacteria > Burkholderiales > Sphaerotilaceae > Roseateles > Roseateles sp. XES5. The sequence goes on along the minus strand of NZ_CP084752.1, from coordinate 260,244 downwards.
GCTGTTCGTGGGCTGGCTGTTCCGTCCCTATCTGCCGGCCGCGCAGGTCGATTCCTACATTGCCGGGCTGATCATCCTTGCGGCTGCGCCCTGTACGGCGATGGTGTTCGTCTGGAGCAACCTGACCCGCGGCGCGCCGCTGTTCACGCTGTCCCAGGTCGCCTTGAACGATGCCATCATGGTCGTCGCCTTCGCGCCGATCGTCGGTCTGCTGCTTGGCCTGTCGGCCATCACCGTGCCCTGGGACACGCTGGTTCTGTCGGTCGTGCTCTATATCGTCGTGCCCGTCGTCATCGCGCAGGTCCTGCGAGGGCGCCTGACGGCCGACGGCACGACCAGGGCGCTGGACGCCATGCTCGCGACACTGCAGCCGCTGTCGCTCGTTGCGCTGCTGGCGACACTCGTGCTCCTCTTCGGCTTCCAGGGCGAGCAGATCATCGCGCAGCCGGCGATCATCGCGCTGCTGGCGGTTCCCATCCTCATCCAGGTCTATTTCAATGCGGGGCTGGCCTATCTCCTGAACCGGCTGTCGGGCGAGCGCCATTGCGTCGCCGGACCTTCGGCCCTGATCGGGGCCAGCAACTTCTTCGAACTCGCGGTCGCAGCCGCCATCAGCCTGTTCGGCTTCCAGTCCGGCGCGGCGCTGGCGACGGTCGTCGGCGTGCTCATCGAAGTTCCCGTGATGCTCACGGTCGTCTGGGCCGTGAACCGCAGCAGAGACTGGTACGAGGCCTCTCCCGCCGTCTCCCGCAACATTCTTGAAAGGACATGACCATGGACGTCACCATCTATCACAACCCCGCCTGCGGCACGTCCCGCAACACGCTGGAGATGATCCGCGCCGCCGGCATCGAACCGACCGTGATCGACTATCTGACGTCGCCGCCGTCGCGCGACGGGCTGGCAAGCATGATCGCCGACGCCGGATTGACCGTCCGCCAGGCGATCCGCGACAAGGGCACGCCCTATGCGCAACTCGGCCTCGAGGATCCGGCTCTGACGGACGATCAACTGCTCGACGCCATGCTGAAGGATCCGATCCTCATCAACCGTCCCTTCGTCGTCACGCCCCTCGGCACGCGGCTCGCCCGTCCCTCCGAGGTCGTGCTCGACATCCTGCCGGATACGTTCAAGGGCGCCTTCTTCAAGGAAGACGGCGAGCAGGTCCTCGACGGGGAAGGAAAGCGTGTTGTCTGAGACCTTTCCCGCCTTGCAGGCGCAGCATCTTCGCCAGCCTGACCCCGACGCATTGCGGCCAGCCTTTTCGACGCACAAGCCGCGCATCCTGATCCTCTACGGTTCCTTGCGGGAGGTGTCCTACAGCCGGCTGCTCGCGCACGAAGCCCGGCGTCTCCTCGAACATCTGGGATGCGAGGTGCGCCTGTTCGACCCGAGAGGATTGCCGCTTCCCGACGAGGCTCCGGCCGGCCATCCGAAAGTGCGGGAGCTGCGCGACCTGTCGCAATGGTCGGAAGGCCAGGTCTGGGTCAGTCCCGAGCGCCACGGTGCGATGACGGGCATCATGAAGGCCCAGATCGACTGGATCCCCCTGTCGCTGGGATCGATCCGGCCGACACAGGGAAAGACGCTGGCGATCATGGAAGTCTCGGGTGGGAGTCAGTCCTTCAACGCCTTGAACCAGATGCGCGTGCTCGGCCGCTGGATGCGGATGATCACGATCCCCAACCAGTCGTCCGTCGCCAAGGCCTATCAGGAGTTCGACGCCGACGGCAGGATGAAGCCGTCGCCCTACTACGACCGCGTTGTCGATGTGTGCGAGGAGCTGGTGAAGTTCACGCTGCTGACGCGGGATGCTTCGGCCCACCTGACGGATCGCTACAGCGAGCGGAAGGAGCAGGCGGCCGAACTGGAGAAACGAGTCCACCTCAAGTCGATCTAGGGCGAAATGCTGTCGGCCGTGCCGCGAGACGTTCGCTCGCCGTCAGGCGACGCCGTCACGCCGCACCGAAGCGGCGACGGCGACGAAGGCGAGGATCCCGAGGGTGCTCAGCGCGGCGATGGCGAACAGCGAGAGGGTGGTTCCGACATGGTTCATGGCGGCCGCGAAGGCAAAGGGGGCGGCGGCGCCCGTCGCCAGCCGCGCCGCCGCCATCTTGCCGGTGATCGCGCCATAGCCTTCGGACCCGAAGAGATAGAGCGGCAGGCTGCCCTGCGCGATGCTGTTGATGCCCGAGCCGAGGCCAAGACAGACGGCGAAGGCCACGGCGCCGGGCAGCCAGTCGCCCGACACGCCGAGAATCACCGCACCGGCGACCATCAGCGCCGCGGAGACGATCGCAAGGCCCGGCGGCGACAGGCTCTTCCCGAAGACCATGTTGATCAGCCGGCTGAGAACCTGCGCCGGACCGAACAGGGAACCGATCGCGACCGCCGCGCCGCCGAGGCCGATGGTGCGGAGCATCGGCACCATATGGGCAAGGGTCGCGGCCAGCGTGAAGCCCGACAGCGAGAAGGCGAGGGAGACCAGCACCATGCCGCGGCGGCGCGCCTGCGGCTCCAGAGCGCCGACGACGGTCTCGCGCAGCCGCGTCTCGCCCCGTCCGGCGCCGCGCCGTCCGTCACGCCGGATCCAGAAATGCAGGGGCATGCAGACGAGAAGGTTCAGCGCGGCGAACACCAGGTAGATTTCCCGCCAGGTGAGATATCCGGTCAATGTCGCGGCGATGGGCCAGAAGATGGTGGAGGCAAAGCCGCCGATGAGCGTCAGATAGGTGATGCTGCGGGCGGCCGTGCGGGGTTCGCTTTCGACCAGCGTCGCGAAGGCGGCCTGGTACTGCACCATCCCGGAGGAGACCTCCATGAGGACGATGGCGAGGGCGAAGAGCGGGACGGACGGCGACCAGGCGCTGAGCACCAGGGTGAGGGCGGCAAGCGCGGATCCGAGCGTCATCACGGTCGCCGCGCCGATCCGGTCCATGCGCCTGCCGATGAACGGCGCGGACAGGCCGCCGACGAACAGCGAGAGCGAGAAGACCGCGAAGACCCCTTCCAGGCTGATGCCGAGATCCCGGGCCATTCCGGGGGCGAGGATGCTGAAGGAATAGTAGAGCGTGCCGTAGCCGATGATCTGCGTGACACCCAGGGCGGAGACGATGCCCGCCGGAACCTTGGTCGTATGCACTGCGGTCTTCCTTGGCGTCTATGCTTCGCGCGGGCTGCACCATCAGGCGCGCACGGGTTCCCCCGGGTGGAACGGCCCGTTGGTCGGGCAGGCCTTCGGGACAGGCCACCGCCATGGGCTCACGATGGATAGCCGCGAATCGACGCCATCGACAATGGCCAATCCGACAGAACCGATATCGCGCCCGGGGACTTGCGCGGCAAGACCGCGAAGACAGGGGGATCGAAGGCGCAGATATTCCGCTTCCGACGTCGATCCTGCCCTAGACAGATGGATTTGGCCGATTACACCTGACGGTCGACTGTCTTCATCCGGCTGCCGGCCCCGTTCGGGCAAGGGGCGGCTGCCGGCGCGGGCCTGGGTGTGGTACGCCTGTCCACAGGCATCGAGGAAGGCGCCGACATCATCGCCGATATTGAACAGGTGCTGGCCAAGGCCTGATTTTAAACAGCCTCCTATCCGGCCCTACCTGTCGACTTTTCCCTGCTCGCGGGGGAAGGCGGTAGGTGGGCGGTAGTGGGTTAGTTTGAAATCCTGTCTAGGAATCGTGAGACTGAGTGGCATACTAAAAGCATGACAGAGAGAGCACCCAAGCGCCCGCGCGATCCGAACCAACTGGCTAAAGCTATCATCGATCTCGCAACTGGCAAGACCGAAGACAGGATGCCCCTTGAGAGCGCACGGAGGGGTGGTTTGAAGGGCGGAAAAGCTCGCGCAACGATACTGACCCCGGAGCAAAGGTCAAGGATCGCCTTCCGAGCAGCGCAAACTCGTTGGAAGAAGGACTAGGCAGCCGTCTTGTCGTCCCAGATTCGGCGCTCTTCCACGTCATCACGGAAATCGAATAGCATTGGGATCGGCGGCTGATCCGTTTTCATTTCGTTGTATGCCTCTACATCCGTGGCCAGTTGCACACAGTCGCCGACAATTTGTTCACGTCTCTGAATGAACGCCTTCTGCATATGCTCTCGTGGCGCATCCTTCATCATTGCCCAGAAGGTGTATTGAACACCGGCCTTCGAGATTCGGACCGCGTGATTGACGCGGTATCTGCGTCCGCAAGCATCAGTGGCATATTCTTCACGAAGCGCATCAGCCATATCGGCCGACAGCTTCGCAAACGGGTCGACTTCGGGCATCGATATCAGCCCTCGCTCGACACCCCATTGTACAGCATCCCGTGTAGTGGCCGGGACGGCACCATGCTCTTTTTCGTAGGCATGCCATGCTTTCTGTAGCTGCTCTCTGTAACTGGCCATAACGCCTTCCTCAAAGTGATACGCTAGCGGGAACCCCCCAACCATCGGTGACTGCATTAGCTACGATGTGATGCCGGATTTTTATCTTGTATTTGGCCAGCCAATCATACCGATCCATCTTGCGCTGAAGTTGGCCAACGATAATTCCCGGATGTCGTTGGATACGCTTTGCAAATCCCAGCACGTCCTTTTCAGAAATGTAGGGATATTTTCTGATGTAGAACGACTCTAGCTGATCTTGCGGAACGCAAGTCTCAGCCGCGGCGATATTAGCGATCCGCTCCTCCTTCGGGAGAGATTCACTTGTTCCACCTTTATCGCCGTCGAGATCGTCCACGCTTTGGTCTTCGAGATTTCCTCGACCGTCTCGGTTTAGGACGTGCTCGCATTCATGACGCAAGACGAACCAAAAATTATCAATTCTGTCATGTCGGACTGTCATTCCCACGGTCGGGGAGTTATCATCCAACCAAAAGCAGACGCCATCTATGTTAGCCTTCGGGAGCGTTTCTACGATAGTGAATCGTATGCCGCAATCCGCCAACATCCGAGGCACGTGCCGTATTTCTTCCGGGTCAACCATTAGGCGAGGCATGCCAGCCACAAAATCCCGAAGCTTTTTCTCCGAGTACGGGCCCACAACCATTTCCGATGCTATCTGACGAACCCGGAAAAGCCACGCCAGTTGCTCGGGAGTCGTAACGGAGTAGTCTGTATTCTTCCGAGCCGCGTGGGCCAAATGCGGAACATCAGACAAAGAATTCTTGCAGAAAAAGCGAAGCATCTGAGCCTCAAGGAGGCTAACGTCTGTATCAGCAAGCCAGCCACGCTTTATCATCTCACGCACTGGATAAGAGCCTTGCAAGAGGGCCCGTTTTTCGATCGCCGGGTCGGGCTCACGAGCATTCGCCATCTCAAAAGCCTTCTGCAAGTTGGCGAAGTATTCGGAAGATACCTCGAAAGCCTTGCCCAACGCCTTTGCCATCTCAGGGCTGATACCGCGCTTCCCGGAGGTAATCAGATTTACTGCTTGCTCGTGCGTGCCCAAAATGTACGCAAGATCGCGCTGCGACCAGCCGCGCGCGTCAAGTTCCTCCCGAACAAACTCTCCGGGGTGAGGCACGTCGGAAAGACTAGAAGCAAAATTCATATGTCGTGCCCTCCTTTAATGGGTGTCGCCTATTTCCACGATAGTGATAACTGGAGGGTTTTGGTCCTCCGATAACCGAAATACAATCCGATATTGGTCATTGATGCGAATTTGCCTTAAGCCTTCCTTCTCACCGTGAAGTTTCTTGTAGTTTAGGCTTTTGAGATTCCTCAGGTCGCGCTCGTCAGTTGCGGCTTCCAATTGAATAATCCTGCTCCTTGCCGCCTTGATGACGGCGATAGGGAGGCCCAGTTTGTGGGCTTCCTCAGTGCCTATTCGCATAAGGTCTTTGTCGGCAAACTCTATCTTCATGCGGAATCATATTATACCGAGGGCTGAAAATTGTAAATACCCTACTGAACGTCATGCGTTAAGTTGACCCTTATGCTTGACTGTATTCGGGGCTATATGTGGGGCACATGAACAAGCTCGACGCAGAGAGTCGCTCGCAAATCCTTCATATGCTGTGTGAGGGTCAATCGATCCGAGCAATCGTGCGCGTTACGGGCTTGAGCAAGAACACTGTGGCTAAGCTTTTGGTCGATGCCGGAAAGGCATGTGAGGCCTATCACGGCGAGCATGTACGCGATATCCAAGCTAACCTTGTCCAGTGCGACGAAATCTGGAGCTTCGCCTGCGCGGAGCAAGAGAGCGGCGTATTGGCTAAGGGCACGCCCGACGGAGCGGACGGCATGTGGACTTGGACTGCGTTGGATGCCGACAGCAAGTTGATTGTTTCATACTTTGTTGGCGGGCGTGATGGCGAGTGCGCTATGATGTTTATGAATGACATAGCCTCCCGCCTATTCACGCGCGTGCAGGTGACCACTGATGGCCATAAAGCCTACCTTGAGGCGGTTGAAGGCGCGTTTGGCTGCGACGTTGATTACTCACAGCTAGTCAAACTTTACGGCAACGCCCCTGAAAGCTCCAAGGGCCACTATTCGCTCGCAGAACGCGCTGGAATCAAGAAGGCTCGCGTTGAAGGCAACTCTGATCCTGCCTACGTCCCAATCTTCAATGTTGAATATCAGAATCTCACGATGCGGATGCACATGAGCCGCTTCAACAGTCTGACAAATGCCTTTTCCAAGAAGGTCGAAAACCATTTGCATGCGATTGCCCTTCACGTCATGCATTACAATTTCATTCGCATCCACGAGACGTTGCGGATGACGCCGGCAATGGCTGCCGGTATTACAGACAAGCTTTGGGAAATTCGCGACGTCGTCGCGTTGATCGAAGCGAAAGAAGCTAAGAAGTCCGTACAATAGGCACGGTCAATTTTCAAACTTAACCCACTAACGGCCAGGCACGCTCCCCCGTTGGCCCTCTGAAGGCGTGTCGCTTGGAGAAGCATTGCAGCTTCGCCACTACCCCGAGTGGGGAGAATACAGCAACAATCAGACGAGGGCGGCCTCCCGTACAGCACGAGAAGAATCCATCATGAGCTATGCACGCAATTTCGACATTTCCGGCATCGAACCGGAGGCCGGCCGTCCGGCCGCCGACCGGCTGATTTCGGGCGACCCGGTCTTCACCACCTGGAACATCGAGGAAGCCGACGGCGGCATCTATGCCGGCATCTGGCAGTCGACGCCGGGCAAGTGGCGCATCCAGTACGACGAGTGGGAATATTTCCACATTCTCGAAGGCCACTCCATCGTGACCTCGGACGAAGGCGAGACGTTCGATCTGAAAGCCGGCGAGCGGCTGGTCTTCAGGCCGGGCTTCAAGGGAACCTGGGAAGTCGTTGAAACGACTCGCAAGGACTACGTCATCCGGCTCTAGGAAAATCCCGGCGAACGCTGTTTCGCCGGATTTACCCTAAGGGCCTGTCGCATTGTCCAACGCCGAAGCGATATCGCTTCAGCTGGAAATGCTTCTTCCTGTCGCATTGTCCGACGCTGAAGCGATATCGCTTCAGCTGGAAATGCTTGTCACCATTCAAGCTCCAGCGCCTCGAGCCCGTGGAAGTGATAGACGTCCTTCACCACGGGCTTTCTGGCGATCCGCAGTCCCGGCAGGCGCTGGAAGAGGATCGGCAGGGCGATGTTCAGTTCCAGCCGCGCGAGCGGCGCGCCGATGCAGAAATGGATGCCGGCGCCGAAGGAGAGGTTCGCGCCCTCGTCGCGATCCGGCCTGAAGGCGAGCGGATCGGAGAATTTCTTCGGATCGAGATTGGCGGCGGCGAGGATCATCGCCACCTTGTCGCCGCGGCGGAACTGGATGCCGTCGAGTTCGACATCCTCCAGCGCGTAGCGGCCGAAGATATGCACCGGCGCGGAAATGCGCAGGCATTCCTCCACCGTGCGTTCCGTCGCCTTCGCGTCGGAAAAGAGCACGGCCGGGTCCGCGCCGTTTTCCAGGATGGTGCGCACGGTATTGCCGATCTGGTGCACCGTCGCCTCGTGGCCGGCATTGAGCAGCACGATGGTGGTGGAGATCAGCTCGTCCTCGGTGAGCAACTGTCCCTTGTGCTCGGTATGCACCATGTGGGAGAGCAGGTCGTCGCGCGGCTCAGTGCGGCGCGCGGCGATGACGGTGCGCACATAGTCGGAAAATTCCGCCGCCGCCCTGTCGGCGGCAAGCTCATCCTCGCGCGTGCGGCCGAACATGTACATGCGCACATAGGCATGCGACCATTTCAGGAGCTGCGGCCCCATCTCGTCGGGAATGCCGATCATGCGGGCGATCATCGTCACCGGCAGGATATCGGCGAAGGCGGCCAGCAGCTCGACGCGTCCGTCCGTCTCGAAGCGGTCGATGGCCTCGTGGCAGAGCGCGGTGATCTCGGGCGTCAGGCGCTCGATCATGCGCGAGACGAAGGCGCGGTTGACGAGCGTGCGCAGCCGCGTGTGCTCCGGCGGCTCCAGCTCCAGCAGCGACCAGGCCTCCGCCGCATCGAAATGCGCCAGATGGTCCTGCGGCTGCGGCAGGCCGAGTTCCTCGCGCGTCGCCACATGCAGGATCTGCCGGCCGAAGCGTCGGTCGCGCAGGAGCCCGTTCACATGGTCGTAGCCCGTGAAATACCACATCTTCTGCTCTTCCCACCAAAAGGTGGGACAGTGCGCATGCAGCGCCGCATAGACCGGGTTCGGGTCGCGGTAGAAATCGGGATTGCGGCCGTCGAGCGATACGCGGCGGCTGGCGGGATCGATGGAGAGGAAGGGAAGGTGCGTCGTCGTCATGATGCTCATGACCTAGCGGATTTCGCCGCGCCGTGAAAGCGCGGCGTTGCCCGGTCAACAGGGGATCATTTGCCGATGGCGACGCCCTCGCGCCGTGGATCGGCCGCGCCCTTGAGGCCGTCGGCCGCAAGTTCGACGGCGTGCAGGCCCGAATTCATCTCGCCGGCCTTCACCTCGTAGCCGAGCGCCTTCAGCGGTTCGGCGAGTTTTTCCGCCGCCGTGCCCGCCTCGATGTCGTAGGGGCCGAAGCGGTTGATGAGGTGGGGCATGGCGACGATCTCGCCGACATCCATGCCCCAGTCGATATGGGCGATCAGCGCCTGCGCGACATAGCCGATGATCTGGCTGCCGCCGGGCGAACCGATGGCCAGCACCGGCCTGCCGTCCTTCAGCACGATGGTCGGCGACATGGAGGAGCGCGGGCGCTTGCCGGGTTCGACGCGGTTGGCGACGGGCATGCCCTCGTCATGGGTCTTGAAGGAGAAGTCGGTCAGCTCGTTGTTGAGCAGGAAGCCGCCCGTCATCAGCCGCGCGCCGAAGCCGTTCTCGATGGTCGTCGTCATGGAGACGACATTGCCGTCCTTGTCGACGATGACGAAATGACTGGTCGAGGGCAGTTCGAGGGCGGCGTCGCGGCCAAAGTCGAAGGCATGGTCCCATTCCGGCTTGCCGGCGGTCACGGCCTCCTTGCCGAGCGCCTTCCCGCCGTCGAGCAGCCGCGCCCGCTCGCCGAGATAGGCCTTGTCGAGCAGGCCCTTGACGGGGGCGGGCACGAAATCGGTGTCGGCGACATAGCGCTCGCGGTCGGCGAAGGCGAGGCGCTGGGCATCGCCGATCAGCCGCCAGCTCTCGGGATTGTCCCTGCCGAGCGCCTTCAGGTCGAAATTCTCCAGCATGCCGAGCATCTGGCCGATGGCGAGCGCGCCGGAGGAGGGCGGTCCCATGCCGCAGATGTCGAGCGCGCGATAGGGGACGCAGACCGGCTGGCGCAGCTTCACCCGGTAATTGGCGAGATCGGCAAGGGAGAGCACGCCGGCATTCCGGCCGGCCATGCGCACGGTGTCGACGATGGCCTCGGCAATCGGTCCCTCGTAGAAGGCGGCCGCGCCGCCCCCGGCGATGGCGGCGAGCGTATCGGCATAGGCGGGGTTCTTCAGGATGGCGCCTTCCTTCAGCGGCGCGCCCTCGGCATCGAAGAAATAGGACGCGGTCGTCTCGAAGGTCTTGAGGCGGTCGCCTTCCGCGGCGATGAGCCCGGCAAGGCGCGGCGAGACGGCAAAGCCGTCGCGGGCGAGCCTTTCGGCCGGGGCGAAAAGATCCTTCCAGGGCGTGCGGCCCCAGCGGTTGTGCGCCTCCTGCAGCAGCATGACGGTGCCGGGCGTGCCGACGGAGCGCCCGCCGACCACCGCGTCGAAGAACTGCAGCGGCGCGCCGTTCTCGTCGAGGAAGAGCTTTGGCGTCGCCTCCATCGGCGCGGTCTCGCGCCCGTCGAGCGTGACGACGCGTTTTGCCGCGGCATCGTAATAGACGAGGAAGGCCCCGCCGCCGAGGCCGGAGGATTGCGGCTCGACGAGGCCGAGCACGGTCTGGACCGCCACCATCGCGTCGATGGCGCTGCCGCCGTCGGAAAGAACCTTTTCGCCGGCCGCCGCCGCCAGCGGATGAGCCGCCGCGACCATGTGTTCCTTCGCCGTGACGACCGTCGCGGCCGCAAGGCCGGTCGCCCGCTCGGGCGCGATGGTGTCGGAGGCCTGCTGGGCGGGCGCGCCTGTCGATGTGAGGACGAGAAGCCCGAGGGCGACGAGGGATCGTTTCTTCATGACTGCCTCCGCTGGGAGGCATATAGTGCAGGCATCTGGCAAGGCTAGGCAAGGTGGCGGTAAGGCGGGGCGGCAGGCCGGGGCGATAGCGGGATCGGGATTCATCCTTTCTTCACCCTGCCGGCGCTTGGGTTGTGGAAATCCTCGCCCCACGTTGCGTGAGTTAACCGCAATCTCGCATAGAGCGCCGCAAAAGACGGGGCCGTCTTGAAGTCCGATACCCTGACACTCTATGTAGGGAAGACGAAACTTGCTGATTCCCAACGCTTGGCGACGGGTTTCAGGGCCACTTGAGATGAAGGATTGACATGAGAAATCCCGTAGATACCGCCATGGCTCTGGTGCCGATGGTCGTCGAGCAGACCAACCGCGGCGAGCGTTCCTACGACATCTATTCCCGCCTCCTGAAGGAGCGCATCATCTTCCTGACGGGTCCCGTCGAGGATCATATCGCCACGCTCGTCTGCGCGCAGATGCTGTTCCTGGAGAGCGAGAACCCTGACAAGGACATCTCCCTCTACATCAACTCGCCGGGCGGCAGCGTCTCGGCCGGCATGTCGATCTTCGACACCATGAATTTCATCAAGCCGGATGTGTCCACCCTGTGCATGGGCATGGCGGCCAGCATGGGCTCGCTGCTCCTGGCCGCCGGCCACAAGGACATGCGCTTCGCGACGCCGAACGCCCGCATCATGGTGCACCAGCCCTCCGGCGGCTTCCAGGGCCAGGCCTCCGACATCGAGCGCCATGCCAGGGACATCCTCAAGATGAAGCGCAAGCTGAACGAGGTCTACGTCAAGCATTGCGGCCGCACCTACGAGGAAGTGGAACAGACGCTCGACCGCGACCATTTCATGAGTGCGGACGAAGCCAAGGACTGGGGTCTCGTCGACCGCGTCATCACGAGCCGCGAGGCGATCGAGGGTCCGGACGCGGCGTGATGCCATGCTTTTGCCGCGGATGAAGCTATTGTGACACATTTGTAATGGTCACGGGGCTTTATCCGCCCGGCAAAGCCGTTAATATTGGCCGTTAATGCTATGTTGATGTGTGACGGCCTAGCATTCGGTATTTCGGTGGGGGATTCGTTGCCACCGGTTTGGGCTTAAGCCGCCGGTCAGTACCCCTGGAGCCTTTGAAGGACGCACGCGTGATCTGCAAAGGCGGTTTGAGTGGTCCGGCCATCCTGCAAGGGATGAACGGCGTGCTGGAAGGAAAGTGATATGAGCAAGGTCAGCGGCAGCAACGGCGGCGACTCCAAGAATACCCTGTACTGCTCCTTCTGCGGCAAGAGCCAGCATGAGGTGAAGAAGCTCATTGCCGGTCCGTCCGTGTTCATCTGCGATGAGTGCATCGAGCTGTGCAACGACATCATTCGCGATGAGGTGCCGGCCGACGCGCCGGCCGCGCGCGCCAGCAAGTCCGATCTGCCCGTGCCCAGCGAGATCAAGAGCAGTCTGGACCACTATGTGATCGGCCAGGACGTGGCCAAGCGCACGCTCTCGGTGGCGGTCTACAACCACTACAAGCGCCTGCGCCACATGTCCGCGGGTGGCAACAAGGAGGGCGTCGAGCTCTCCAAGAGCAATATCCTGCTGATCGGCCCCACCGGCTCCGGCAAGACCCTGCTGGCCCAGACCCTGGCCCGCCTGCTGAACGTGCCCTTCGTGATCGCCGACGCGACCACCCTGACCGAGGCCGGCTATGTGGGCGAGGATGTCGAGAACATCATCCAGAAGCTGCTGCAGAACTGCAATTACGACGTCGAGCGCGCCCAGCGCGGCATCGTCTACATCGACGAGATCGACAAGATCAGCCGCAAGGCCGACAACCCCTCCATCACCCGCGATGTGTCGGGCGAGGGCGTGCAGCAGGCCTTGCTGAAGCTGGTGGAAGGCACCATGGCCAGCGTGCCTCCGCAGGGTGGCCGCAAGCATCCCAATCAGGACTTCCTGCAGATCGACACGACCAATATCCTGTTCATCTGCGGCGGCGCCTTCGACGGCCTGGAGAAGGTGATCCAGAACCGCTCCGAGAAGTCCGGCATCGGTTTCGGCGCCACGGTCAAGAGCAAGAGCGAGCGCCGCGTCTCCGAGGTCTTCCGCGAAGTGGAGCCCGAGGATCTGATCAAGTTCGGCCTGATTCCCGAGCTGGTGGGCCGCCTGCCTGTGGTGGCCACCCTGGGTGAGCTGACCGAGGATGCCCTGGTGCAGATCCTGACCGAGCCCAAGAACGCCCTGGTCAAGCAGTATCAGCAGCTCTTCGACATGGACGGCGTGGAGCTGGAAGTGCGTCCCTCGGCCCTGGGCGCCATCGCTCGCAAGGCCCTGGCGCGCAAGACCGGTGCCCGCGGCCTGCGCTCCATCATGGAGCATGCGCTGATCGACACCATGTTCGAGCTGCCGACGCTGGAAGGCGTTCGCGAGGTGGTCATCTCCGACGAGGTGGTCAAGGGGTCGGCCCGCCCGCTCTACATCTACTCCGAGCGCACCGACGAAAAGGCCAACGTTTCGGCCTGACGGCTCGCAAAACGGTTCAGGAAGGACCCGCCCTCGGCGGGTCTTTTCGTTTCAGGTCGCTTATTAGCCTGTCTAGTGACATTTCGTGACTGGTCGGCTGCGGCCGGAAGGGTCATGATGGCCCATTGCCTGCTTCGCACGGGCGTTGCGTCGTGCTGCGGGGCGGGCGAAGATGGAAGACTTCGATTCTGTTTTGCGTAGGCTCCGGCAGCCTTGCCGGGGGAAGGCCGCAAGTTCCGCGACAGCGCGGAAGACTAGACTTCCCACGATGGTTCGTCTGGTTCGGTGCGGGGGCGGGGCACTCCGGCATCGGGCTTGAAAAAGCGTTAACCGCACGCCACTTGTGGATGGAAAAGATCGCCGGCCCGGTGCCCCCAAGCACCGATTGGACCGGTTCCCGGAAACGGGACGTTTGAAAGGAAATGACATGACGAAAAAGACGTCTGCGCCGCACGACTCCACGGCCTTCCCGGTCCTGCCCCTGCGCGACATCGTGGTGTTCCCGCACATGATCGTGCCGCTGTTCGTCGGTCGCGAGAAGTCGATCCGCGCGCTGGAAGAGGTCATGGGCACCGACAAGCAGATCATGCTTGCCACCCAGATCAACGCTTCCGACGATGATCCGGAGACCGACGCCATCTACCGCATCGGCACCGTCGCCAATGTTCTCCAGCTCCTGAAGCTGCCCGACGGAACCGTCAAGGTTCTGGTCGAGGGCCGCGCCCGCGCGGAGATCGACGGCTACACCGATCGCGAGGAGTTCTACGAGGCGATGGCCCATGTGCTGGCCGAGCCGGAAGAGGACCCGGTCGAGATCGAGGCGCTGTCGCGCTCGGTCGTCTCCGAGTTCGAGAACTACGTGAAGCTCAACAAGAAGATTTCGCCCGAAGTCGTCGGTGCCGCGAGCCAGATCGAGGACTACTCGAAGCTCGCCGACACGGTCGCCTCGCACCTGTCCATCAAGATCGTCGAGAAGCAGGAAATGCTCGAGACGACGAGCGTCAAGCTGCGCCTGGAAAAGGCGCTCGGCTTCATGGAAGGCGAAATCTCGGTTCTCCAGGTGGAAAAGCGCATCCGCGGCCGCGTCAAGCGCCAGATGGAGAAGAGCCAGCGCGAGTACTACCTGAACGAGCAGGTCAAGGCCATCCAGAAGGAGCTGGGCGACGGCGAAGAAGGCGCCGACATGGAGGAGCTGGACAAGAAGATCCAGGCCGCCCGCATGCCCAAGGAAGCGCGCAAGAAGGCCGACAGCGAGCTCAAGAAGCTCAAGCTGATGTCGCCCATGTCCGCCGAAGCCACGGTGGTGCGCAACTACATCGAGACTCTGGTCAACCTGCCCTGGAGCAAGAAGACCAAGATCAAGCACGACCTGGCCAATGCCGAGGACGTGCTCAACGAAGATCACTACGGCCTGGACAAGGTCAAGGAACGCATCCTCGAGTACCTCGCGGTGCAGCAGCGCGTGGACAAGGTCAAGGCCCCCATCCTCTGCCTGGTGGGGCCCCCGGGCGTGGGCAAGACATCGCTGGGCCAGAGCGTGGCGCGCGCCACCGGCCGCAAGTTCGTGCGCATGGCCCTGGGTGGCGTGCGTGACGAGGCCGAGATCCGCGGTCACCGCCGCACCTATATCGGCTCCATGCCGGGCAAGGTGCTGCAGAGCCTGACCAAGGTGGGCACCCGCAATCCGCTGTTCCTGCTCGACGAGATCGACAAGCTGGGCATGGATTTCCGCGGCGACCCATCCTCGGCCCTGCTGGAAGTGCTGGACCCCGAGCAGAACCACACCTTTGCCGACCATTACATCGAGGTGGACTTCGACCTCAGCGATGTGATGTTCGTGGCCACCTCGAACTCGCTGAACATTCCGCCGGCCCTGCTGGACCGCATGGAAGTGATTCGCCTCTCGGGCTATACCGAGGACGAGAAGGTCAATATCGCCCAGCGCTACCTGCTGCCCAAGGCGATCCGCGACCACGCGCTGCAGCCGAAGGAATTCTCGGTCACCGACGGCGCGCTGATGGCGGTCATCCAGCAGTACACCCGCGAAGCGGGCGTTCGTAACTTCGAGCGTGAACTGATGAAGCTCGCCCGCAAGGCGGTCACCGAGATCATCAAGGGCAAGTCGAAGAAGGTCGAGGTCACGGCTGACAACATCCATGACTTCCTCGGCGTTCCGCGCTTCCGCCACGGCGAAGCCGAGCGCGAGGATCAGGTCGGCGTCGTCACGGGTCTGGCCTGGACCGAGGTGGGCGGCGATCTGCTGACCATCGAGGCCACGGCCATGCCGGGCAAGGGCAACATCATCCGCACCGGCTCGCTGGGCGATGTGATGAAGGAATCGGTCGAGGCTGCGCGCACCGTGGTGCGTTCGCGTGCCCGCCTGCTGGGCATCAAGGACGAGCTCTTCGAGAAGCGCGACATCCACATCCACGTGCCCGATGGCGCCACGCCCAAGGACGGCCCCAGTGCCGGCGCGGCCATGACCACCGCCTTCGTCTCCACCCTGACGGGCATCCCGGTGCGCGCCGATGTGGCCATGACCGGCGAGATCACCCTGCGCGGCGAGGTGACGGCCATCGGCGGCCTCAAGGAGAAGCTGCTGGCGGCCCACCGGGGCGGCATCAAGACCGTGCTGATCCCGGAAGAGAACGTCAAGGATCTCCAGGACATCCCCGAGAACGTCAAGAACCAGCTCGAGATCGTGCCGGTGTCCCGCATGGGCGAGGTGATCGCGCATGCTCTGCTGCGCAAACCCGAGCCGATCGAGTGGGACGGAACGGCCGAGGCGGCCAAGGTTCCGCCGGTCGAATCGACCGACGACGCCACCGGCGCCATCGCGCATTGAGCCGCAAGGCCGGGCCACGCGCCGGGCATTTTGACGGAAAACGGGAAAAGACCGGCCTCTGGGCCGGTCTTTTTCGTTGAAAAGGGTGTGTAAACCCCGGATTCTCAGGGGATTGCCGCGAAATATTCTTGCGGGCAGAGGGGCGATGCGTATTCTGCCCCCGACTTGTATGAGTCGTTTCAAACCGTAAGAAAGGGGTGGAAACATGAACAAGAATGAACTCGTATCCGCGGTCGCTGAGAAGTCCGGCCTCTCCAAGACGGACGCAGCCTCTGCTGTCGACGCCGTTTTCGAGACGATCCAGGGCGAACTCAAGAACGGTGGCGACGTTCGTCTCGTCGGTTTCGGCAATTTCTCCGTATCGCGCCGTGAAGCCTCGAAGGGCCGCAACCTTTCGACCGGCGCCGAGATCGAGATCCCGGCTCGCAACGTGCCGAAGTTCTCGGCCGGCAAGGGCCTGAAGGACGCCGTCAACGGCTGATCCGATCGCCGCATGATCCTCGAACCGGAAACGGCGCGCGGGTCCTGCAGCATCTGACGCTTCGCAGCCTTCGCGCGTCCTTACCGGCGTGCGGTGCTGTTGGGGCAGGCGGTGACCACTCCGCCGCCGATCCTGAATTTCAGGGTAGGGGTCCGGCTTGTCCGGACCCTTTTTATTTTTGGAGGAGGGCCGTGCCCACGGGCGCAACGAAGCGCCGCCCGTCCTGCCCGTCCGCCCTGCGCCGGATGCCGCCCGATCGGCGGGCCTACATGCGCTGCACCGTCGCCATTCCCAGAAGATCGAGACACTTTCCAAGGACCCTTGCCACCAGCCGGCAGGTGGCAAGCCGTGCTTCGGGGTCGTCCGCCTTCAGGACCGGGCAATCCGTGTAGAAACGGCTGAAGGCGTCCGCGACGCGATAGGCCTGATCGGCGATCTCGAAGGATTCGAGCTGCCGCGCCGCCTCCGACAGGGCATGCGGATACCAGAGGCATTCCACCAGCACGGCCCGCTCGGAGGGATGGCTGACCGAGACCGTCTCGCCCGGAACGATGCCGGCCTCGGCGGCCTTGTCCAGGATCGAGCAGATCCGGGCATAGGCATATTGAAGGTACGGCCCGGTCCGCCCTTCGAAGGAGGTCATCCTGTCGAGATCGAACACGTAACCTGTCTTCCGCGGCGTGGAGAGGTCGGCAAACTTCAGGGCGCCGAGCCCCACGACCGTGGCAGCCTGAGGGTCGGCAACCTTTTCGGACGACTTGGCAAGCGCGAGATCGATCAGATCGGCGAGCGAGGCCGCGGTTCCGTCCCGGGTCTTGAAGGGCTTGCCGTCATGGCCGCGGACGGTGCCGAAGGTCGCATGCCGCAAGGTGACGCCATCGGCATAGCCGGCGGTCCGCGCCGCCGAGAAGACGCTGGCAATATGGAGCGCCTGACGGTCGTCGGTGCAGTAGACGATCTGCTGCGCGCCGATGTCACGCACCCTTTGCCGGAGCGTCGCAAGATCCGTTGTGCCATAGAGCGAAGCGCCGTCATTCTTCTGGAGAAGCAGGGGCGGCGCATTGTCCGGAAGCCCATCACCCGACACGTCGATGACCAGTGCGCCGTCGCTCTGCCGCGCCAGACCGCGCGTCATGAGATCGTCGAGCATGGGCGCGACCTCCGCATGCGCGTCGCTTTCCCCTTTGAACAGATCGAAATGGGCGCCCAGCATCGCCGCCGTGACGGAGATCGACGCAAGGGAAATCGCCCGCATGCGTGACCAGGCGTCCGTCAGACGTGCATCTCCATCCTGCAACTGCGTGGTCAGCCGGCGGGCGAGCGCAAGCGAAGCCTCGTCCGCGCAGGCCGCGTTGCCCGACATGTAGAGCGCGCCAAGCGCCTCGACGCTCATGGCATCGAAGGCCCCGGGATCGATGAAGGCGGCGGGGTCGCCGGTCTTCCAGCCGGCGGCGAGGGCCGCGCCGAGGAGAAGTTTGCCCATTTGCAGGCCCCAGTCGCCGAGATGGATATCGGACAGGACCTCGTGGCCGATCTCCAGGAGGATGCGGCGCAGGCTTTCCCCGATCACGAAGGAGCGCAGATGGCCGACATGCAACGCCTTGGCGACATTGGGCCCGCCAAAATCGATGACGGTCCGCAGGGGCGCGACCGTCTCGGCGGCGAGCGACGGATCGGCAAGCATGGCGCCGGCCTCCATGGCGATGGCGGCATCGGTCAGCCGGAAGTTCAAGAAGCCGGGGCCGGCGACGGACACGTCCTCGAAAGACGTGCGCGGGATTGCCTCCGCGATCTCAGACGCAAGCGCGGCCGGATTCCTGCCGGCGGCCTTTGCCAGTCGCATCATGTCGTTGCATTGGAGATCGCCGAATTCGGGCCGGGTCGAGCGGACAATGGAGGGAGCGGCGTCGAGGCCGTTCGTTTCATAGGCGAAAGCAAGCGCGGCGAGCGCGGCCGATTTGACGGACATGGTCATTTCCTGAAATTGCGTGAACAAGGGCGCGTGGAAGCGTTGAGAGCCTCAGCGTCGTCGTTCTGCAATCCTCGGTGCCATGTCGGTCGTGCCTTTCCGTTTGGTCTCTCCATAGACCGTCCGGCGATCGCTGGCAATCGCAGGCGCGAATGAGACCCGCAAGGGGAGGGCTGGCCTGTCCGGACCCTTTTATTTGCGGGATGGGATTGTTGTCGGGTGGGAACTGTCATCCGCCTGTAACACGAAGACACGAGAACCGCCGGGTTCCTTTTGACCGGATTCCGGAGGATTTCATGAAGACCCGTTCGCTCACCGCTGCCCTGGCAGCGGTTCTCGCCGCATCGGTGGCCCCTGCCGCCAGCGCCGAGCCCGTATTCAATCGCATTGCGTCCTTCGCCGTCGCCGGCAACCTGCCCGAGGGCACCGACAAGGCGACGCCGACCTCGGCCGAGATCATCGCCGCCTCCGAGGACGGCAACACGCTCGTCTATTCCGACAGCCCGAACAAGGCCATCGGCTTCATCGACATCACCGACGCCAAGGCCCCGAAGGCCGGCGGTTCGCTCGCCTTCGACGGCGAGCCGACCTCGGTCACCATGGTGGCCGGCAAGGCGCTCGTCGCCATCAACACCCGCGAGAGCTTCGTGAAGCCCTCGGGCCTGCTCGCCCAGGTCGATGTCGCGTCCCGCAAGGTCGATGCCACCTGCGATCTCGGCGGCCAGCCGGATTCCATCGCCCTCAACAAGGACAAGACGCTCGCGGCGATCGCCATCGAGAACGAGCGCGACGAGGAGGTCAATGACGGCGATCTTCCGCAGCTGCCGGCCGGCGATCTCGTGCTCCTGTCGCTGAAGGACGGTGTCGTCGATTGCGGCTCGATCAGGCATGTCACGCTGACGGGCCTTGCCGATGTCGCCGGCGACGATCCGGAACCGGAATTCGTTTCCTTCAACGGTCTCGACGAAGTCGCGCTGACGCTGCAGGAAAACAACCATATCGTCATCGTCGACGGCAAGACGGGCACGGTGAAGACCCACTTCTCCGCCGGCACGGTCAGCCTCGAGGGCGTCGACACCAAGAAGGACGGCGCGCTGAAGTTCACCGGCAAGGTCGAAGACGTCGCCCGTGAACCCGACGCCGTGAAGTGGCTGGACGACAACCGCCTCGTCGTCGCCAATGAAGGCGACTGGAAGGGCGGCGCGCGCGGCTTCACCATCTTCGACAAGACGGGCAAGGTTCTCTACGAGAACGGCGCAGGGTTCGAGCGCGAGATCGCCAGGATCGGTCATTACCCGGACAAGCGCAACAAGAAGGGCGTCGAGCCGGAAGGCCTGGAAGCGGCGACCTTCGGCGACGACAACCTGTTCTTCGTGCTCGCCGAGCGCGCCTCGGTCGTCGGCGTCTACAAGGATACCGGCGCCGAGCCCGAACTTCTCCAGCTTCTGCCCTCGGGCATCGGCCCGGAAGGCGCCGTCGCCATTCCGAGCCGCAATCTGCTGGTGACCGCCAACGAGACCGACCTCGTCGAGGACGGCGGCGCGCGGTCGCATGTCATGCTCTACGAGCGCGCGGAAGGCGAGGCGGCCTATCCGCAGATCGTCTCCATCGAAAAGGACGGCGAGCTGATCGGCTTCGGCGCGCTGTCGGGCCTTGCGCCCGTCAAGGACAAGCCGGGCATGCTCTATGCCGTCAACGACTCCTTCTACGCCTCGCAGCCGACGATCTTCACGATCGACGCCACCGCGAAGCCGGCGAAGATCGTCGATGCGCTGCGCATCACCCGCAATGGCGCGCCCGCCCAGAAGCTCGACAGCGAAGGCCTGACGCCGGACGGCGAGGGCGGCTTCTGGCTGGCCAACGAAGGCGATGCCGACAAGCTCTATGCGCATGCCATCATCCACGTGAATGAAAAGGGCGAGATCGACAAGGAAATCGCCATTCCCGCCGAACTGCGCGCCGGCGAGAAGCGCTTCGGCTTCGAGGGCATCACCAGCGTCGGCGAAGGCGACGACACGGTGCTGTGGATGGCCGTGCAGCGCGAATGGGGCGATGACGAGAAGGGCTTCGTGAAGCTCGTTTCCTACAAGCCCTCCGACAAGGAATGGGGCGCCGTGCGCTATCCGCTCGACAAGACCGAGAGCGGCTGGGTGGGTCTCTCCGAAATCACCGCCAACGGCGACCATGCCTATATCATCGAGCGCGACAATCTGATCGGCGATGCGGCGAAGCTGAAGAAGCTTTACCGCGTGGCGCTGGCCGACCTGAAGCCGGCCAAGCTCGGCGGCGATCTGCCTGTCGTCAGGAAGGAAGAGGTCCGCGACTTCATTCCCGACCTCAAGGCCAGCAACGGTTATGTCGTCGACAAGGTGGAAGGCTTCACCATCGACGCCGCCGGCAACGGCTATGTCGTCACCGACAACGATGGCGTGGACGATTCCTCCGGCGAGACGCTGTTCTTCGGCATCGGCCCGATCAACGCGATGTAACGGGCAAGGCCGGCGTCTTCCCCGCACGGGGAGGCGCCGGGCGATGGCCCAAACGAAAAGGCCGGGATCTTGCGATCCCGGCCTTTTCCGTTTTCGGTGCCGGCAGGCTTAGCCGACGGCCTGAAGTGAGCGGGCAGGCGGAGCTTCGGCCGCGTCTGCATCCTTGTCGCGTTCCCGTTGCAGCGCATCGGTCTTCTCGCTGAGACAGCGGATGATTTCCTTCATGTGCTGCTTCTGGTCCTCGGTGAGGACGTTGAAGATCGCTTCGATCGTCTTGTGCTGCGGCTGCTGGGCGGCCGAAATGACGGTCCGGCCCATATCCGTGATGGAGACGATCTTGGCGCGACGGTCCTTCGGGTCGGGCTCGCGCTTGACCAGTTTGTCGCGCTCGAGCCCGTCGATGGCTTCCGTCACCGTACGGGGTGCGAAACCAAGGGCGCAGGCGATGTCCGTCGACCGCTGCGGGCCCTGACATTCCAGAAGAAGCAGGAACTTGCTGCGGGCGAGCGAGACGCCTTCGTCCATCATGCACTCGTTCACCAGGCGACTCACCTGATGGTAGAGTTTGAACATGCCTTGGGAGATTTCTATCGTGCTAGTCATGAGGTGGAATATAGGTATTATGAGGGACCATGTCAAATGATCCAGAAGGATTTTTGCTCAATTTGATCAGAAATATTGATGATTTGAACGGGCGAAAAAGGCAGGGCGCCCGGAAACCCTGAGGGTTACGCGAACGGCTGAATCGTTCATCTATAGCGACCAATCTAGCACGCTGATGAATCGTGCCAAGAGCCTCTGGAGTTCCTTATACTCGTCCTGAGGAAATTATACATATTCCTTGCCACATTGCATCCACAAAAAGAGGACCACTTTGGGTCCTTCGTTCGTTCTTTGTGACCAATCGACCGGTGGCCTGAACGGGCGAGGGCTTTCGCGTTCGGGATTCTGCGGCAAGGGAGGCGGCAGGGTGTTCGTCGTCACGAATCTCCCGCGATAGCTGCGGGCCATCGAAATGAAAGCCGCGTCGCACGACGATTGAGTCGACGCTGCGTAACAGCAGCCAGCACCAAGGCTTTCTGTTTTGGTCAATGGTCATCGCAATCATGCATCAGGACTGACCATTCCGGCTTTCTGATCCGTACGGGCAGTATCGGCAAGCCCGCCCCAACCAGCAAACAAGTCGACACTCACCCTCGAAAGATCATGCGCCAGAAAACACCGATCACAACTAGCCACAGGCCAAAAACCAACATCAGTATGGTGATGGCTTCGAGATCGACGTACATAATCTCCGACTTCAGGTAGCCAAACTTTATAACAGACAGACACATTAGCGCGAGAACGATGATTGCAGCCCCAATCCAACCGGAATGCGGCAGCAATTCACGAATGATCTTATAAAGGTCAGACATGATTTCTCCCTCCAATAGCCATCATGGCTACCAGCCAGCTTATGTAGTCTTTGAATTTATCAAGAAGTACTGTTCATTTCCGGTTAACACATTAGGTCATATTGCCTAATATGTTGTTAAACGCGCCTTTGAGCATTGTTAACTGCTCTCATTTGGCTATTGCTACGCTTGGAATAACCGTCAGTACACATATAAATGCAGTTTTCGGGCTGACAAGCGACTCCACATAAAACGTTCAATCATATAAAAGGTTACATCCTTACAGTTTCGATAAGGTCAAAACATTCCTTTCACAAATACCAGCGACACCAGCGCGAGTGCATTTTGACAATGCCGCCCCGGGAAGCGGAGTGATGTCCGTAATGTTCTAGTGCCTTCAGCGTTCCTCGGCCTGTTGTCGATGATCTCATGGCCGGATCCCGCATTGGCCGGGGCTGGGGCCAGAGGAGGGGATGGCCGCCATTCCCGGTCGCAAGACGGGCCCCTGCGCACCGAGCGACATCCACGTGCAGGCCGGCAGCCGACTATAAAGGCCTGTATTTTCGTATTGTCTTGGATAAGATGGCCGGAAACGGGCGATGGAGCGGGCAATGCGGGCAATGGTTGCTGTCTTTGTGTTTCTGGCGCTCGCCTTCTTCTCGCCGGCCCGGGCCGAAAAACGTGTTGCGCTGGTTGTCGGAAACTCGGCCTACACATCGATCTCCTTCCTGAGCAACCCGGCGAACGACGCCGCCGATATCAGCCAAAAGCTTCTGGGCCTGGGCTTCGACGTGACCCTGGGCGTGGACCTCGATTATCGCGGGATGCGGGAGGTCGTTCGAACGTTCCTCGACAAGACGCCGGATGCGGATATTGCCCTCATGTTCTATGCCGGGCATGGCATTCAGGTCTTCGGACGGAACTACCTTCTTCCCGTCGATTCTGCGCTGCAAAGCCAGGAAGATCTGGATTTCGATACGATCCCGATGGATACGATCATCTCCGCGATGGAGCGGAATGCGAAGGCCAGCATCATCTTCATCGATGCCTGCCGGAACAATCCCTTCGAGGGTCTTCTCTCGAAGGCCGGGAAGACGAGAAACGTCGAAATCACCCGCGGGCTTGCCAAGATCGAGACCGGTCTCGGCACGTTGATCTCCTATTCCACGCAGCCCGGAAACGTTGCCTATGACGGTGCGGGCGAACGCAACAGCCCCTTTGCATCCGCCTTGATCCGGCGGCTCGGTGAGCCGGGCCTGGACATCATGACGACGATGACCCATGTCCGCCGGGATGTCATCGAGGCGACATCGCGGCGGCAGATCCCCTGGGACAGTTCGTCCCTGATCGATGCCATCGTTCTGACGCCGGCCCTCGCAAAGGCGAACGCCGTTGAATCCGCGTCACTGGACGCCGGGTCGGCAGGCGCCGCCGTCGATGATGCGCTCCAGTCGATGGTGCGGCGGGAGATCGGCGTCCCCTATTACGGCGAATATTATGCCGGAACGATGCTCGACGCCTTCAAGGAGAAGTATAAGGAAATATCCGGCTCCGCCCTTTTCAAGCTGGAACCGGCGGGCAAGAATCAATTCTCGGTGGTCGTCTATTTCAAGGACGAGCGTTCCGCTTCGGATTTTTGCAACAAGCACAGCCGAAACGACGTCAATTTATATTATGCGTGCTAGAGCATGTCAGGTTCAGATTGAACCAGGCATGCTCTGAATTCTTTTGTTTTCGTTTGTCTTTTCGGGAAAACCGGTTCCCACTTTTCCCTGATAAACTCTAGCGATTGCGGATCTCATTTCGAAAGACCTCCCTCCCGAGAGCACGGGGTTCGGGCCCGCTGACGTGCAAGATCGGGATGGTGCGGTCCCG
This sequence comes from Roseateles sp. XES5, assembly GCF_020535545.1. Taxonomy (NCBI): domain Bacteria; kingdom Pseudomonadati; phylum Pseudomonadota; class Betaproteobacteria; order Burkholderiales; family Sphaerotilaceae; genus Roseateles; species Roseateles sp. XES5. The sequence goes on along the minus strand of NZ_CP084752.1, from coordinate 236,110 downwards.
GTTTGCGGCTGTTTCGAAAATCCGTCCCATTCGTTGCAAAGGCTTTTGCCGACAGGGGCTCTGCGGGTGACCGGCCGCAAAGGGCAACGCTTGTAGATGTCGAGATTGTTCGCAAGCCCAAGGCTCGAATCGGCTTTGCCGTTCATCCGAAGCGCTGGCTTGTCGAACGGTTCTTCGCCTGGACCAGCGGAAATCGGCGGCTCTGGCAGGACCCGGAAGCGACAATCACGTTCGCCACGGCCTTCCTCTACGCTGCATCCGTTCGTTCTTGATGCACGAAATCTGCGGCGGGTGACAAGGAACATCTGCTGCGTTAGCGTCCGTCCATGAAAAGCAGCCACGACGAAAATCCTCCCGGATTCTCCCACGTCATCATACTCAACGGGGTGGGCAGCGTCGGTAAGAGTTCAACGGCACGCGCCATGCAGGCAATTGCTTGCCTGCCCATGCTTCATGTTTCGATGGACAGCTTTCTCGAAATGATGCCGGAGCATTTGTTCGGCCACCCGGACGGCCTCGTTTCCGAAAATGTTGGAGAACGAGAGCCCGCCATGGCCCTTCGCGTTGGCCCTGTGCTGGAGCGAGCACTTGCGGGCATGCGTCATGCCGTTGCTGCCATGGCTGCCCAAGGCAATCACCTCATCGTTGATGAAGTCATGATTGGACGCGGTATCGATGCGGAGTATCGCGAGCTGCTGTCGGCCTGCAACGTTAAAATAGTTGGGATATTTGCTCCGCTCGATATTCTCGAAGAGCGCGAAAAGATGCGGGGCGACCGGGAAATTGGGCTCGCTCGCTGGCAATTCGAGCGTGTTCATGACGGCAGAACGTACGATTTGGAAATCGAGGCTGCCACCCCGGAGGAAAACGCAACGCGCATCCTTCAGGCCTTCGGGCTTCTGTCCAATGCATGATGGCGAACTCTCGGACGGACCCTGAAACACTATCGCGGGAGCTTGGCGACGACGAACACGCTGTTGCCTCTCGTATCGCAGGACGTGCATTTCAACTTCGGCTCAAGCCCGACAAGGTGCTGATCCCTGCCGAACCTGCGCGCCAGCGCGGGCCGGTCGACCGGGAAGATATGCCCGCAGCTTTTGCACTTGCCGCCGAGTTGAAGATAGGACGCAAGTCTCTCGACGGTCGCGCAGGTGCCGCCCAAAAGGCTTTCCAGTTCGAACCATTCCGTCTTCCGCTGCATGGTGTTCACTTTATGTTCTTGGCGGGAAACAAAGTCAAGGCAGGCTGTCCAGCGCCTCCGCGGCGGCGTTCATGAGAGCGAGGCCGCGCACGTCGTCGTTGCTGCGGAAGGCGGCGATGGCGGTCGTCACCTGTTCGATGGCGGCGGTATAGACGGCGACAGCGACGGCGTGATCCTGCAACATTGCCAACTGCAATTGGTGTCGCAGATCATGGAGCTGTCCAACGGACAAGGATAGGGCGGTCGTGTTCATGGCGTGGCATGAATGCAGAGGACCCGTTGCGGTTTTATTGCTCCGCCATGAACAAATCAGGGGCGATGCGGTTTTCATTCGTATGACTAATCTTGGCGCGCTATTGTTCGGGCTCCGGGGTGGCCCCGGGCTTGGGGCGCGGTCTGCGGAAGCGGGGCGCGCCTCTTTTTTGGCCGGCTCCAGCGTCGGCCGAAGGATTGTCCGATAGCGTACGGACCGGGATTTTCGGCGCAAAGGCGATTTGGCCGATTAGGCTTTGAGGCCTATGCCCCGTGTCGAGGATCGTCAGCCGCCAGGCGTGAAAAGACCCCGGCACCCGTTCGGTGTCCGGGTCTCGTCTGCGTGATCCGCAGGGCGGTTCCGTTTTCCCGGCCGCGTCTCCGGCTTTTCGGGGCAGGGGCGGATTTCTTCCTGCATAACCCGCCGGCCCTTGCCGCAAGCATTGACCCGGGGGAAGGCGGAGGCGATTGTCCGGCCATGCCTTTCCGCTTCCTCCATACGGCCGACCTGCATCTCGATTCGCCGCTCGCCTCGCTTGCCTTGCGCAATGCCGACCTTGGCGATCTCGTGCGCGGGGCGACGCGCAAGGCGCTGGAGCGCATCGTCGACCTCGCCATCGCCGAACGGGTGGATGCGGTCATCGTCGCGGGCGATCTCTATGACGGATCGCAGACCTCCATGGCGACGGCGCTGTTCCTGATGGGGCAGATGCGCCGTCTGGAGGCCGCCGACATCCGCGTCTTCCTCATTCGCGGCAACCACGATGCGCAGTCGCAGATCACCCGGGAACTGACCTTTCCGCCGAACGTGCATGTTTTCGACGGGCGCGGCAAACCGGTGAAGGCGGGCGCGCTGGCAAATGGCCGCGAGGTCCATGTGCACGGCGTCAGCTTCGCCAATCCCCATGCCCCGGCCTCGCTGCTGCCGACCTATCGCGCGCCGGTGCCCGATGCCGTCAATATCGGCCTCATGCACACGAGCCTTGCCGGCGCCAGCCGGCACGATCCCTATGCGCCCGTCGGCCTTTCCGATCTAGCGGCGCATGGCTTCGATTATTGGGCGCTCGGCCATATCCACCAGCGGCGGGTGCATCTGGAAAAACCCTGGATCGTCATGCCCGGCAATCCGCAGGGCCGCGACATCAACGAAGGTGGGCCGAAGGGCGTCACGCTCGCGACGGTCGCCGAGGACGGCACGATCACCTGCGCGGTGCATCCGGTCGCCGTGGCCATCTTCGAGCGCCTTGCCGTCGATCTCTCCGGTATCGAGGACTGGCCCGGCATGCTCGCCGCGGCCGAAGACGTGCTGGCCGAGGCGAGGGGCGCGGCGGGCGGCGCCCATCTCGTCGCGCGGTTGACGCTTTCCGGCGCGACGCCGCTGGTCTGGCGCCTGCGCCGCGACGAGGACCTGCTTCTCGCCGAATTGCAGAACCTTGCCGCCTCGCTCGGCGAATGCTGGATCGAGGCCGTGGACCTCGCCGTCACGCCGCCGGCCGCCGCCGACGGGGCCGATGCCGGCCCGCTCACCGAGCTCGACCGCCTGATGCGCGAGGACGTGCTGGAGAACCACGCCTATCGCGCCGATCTGCGCGAGACGCTGGCCGATCTCCTGCGCCAGTTGCCGAAGGAGGCGCGCGGCCTGCTCGCCGCCGACGAGGCGGCGGAGGAGGCCCTGCTCGCCGACCTTTCCGCCGCGGGGGCCGCCGCGGTGCTCGCCCGTCTCGGCGAGAGGACGTAAGCGCATGCGCCTCGATCGCCTCGATCTCGTCCGTTACGGCAAGTTCACCGACCGCAGCCTCGATTTCGGCGCGGCGCGGCCGGGCCGGCCGGATTTCCACCTCGTCTACGGGCCGAACGAGGCCGGCAAGTCGACGCTGTTTTCCGCCTATCTCGATCTCCTCTTCGGCATCGAGAAATCGAGCGCCTACGGCTTCCTGCACCCTTACGCGCTGATGCGGGTCGGTGGCGCGCTGACCATCGGCGCCGAGCGGCATGAGGCCTACCGGCTGAAGCGCAACCAGGCCTCGCTCGTCGCCGCCGACGACCGGCCGCTGCCCGACGCGCTCTTCGGCTCCGTGCTCGGCGGCATGGATCGCACTGCCTATCGCACCATGTTCTCGCTCGACGACGAGAGCATCGAGAAGGGTGGCGAGGACATTCTCAAGAGCGAGGGCGAGCTTGGCGCCATGCTCTTTTCCGCCAGTTCCGGCCTGTCCGACATGGCCTCCGGCCTTGCGGCGCTGAAGGCCGAGGCCGACGATTTCTACCGCCCCACCGGCCGCAAGCATGGCCTGTCCACGCTGAAGGGGGAGATCGAGACGCTCGCCGCCGAGCGCAAGGCGCTCGATGTCGCCGCCCGCGACTATGGCGCGCTGGTGCGCGAGCGCGACGCGGCAGCCGGGCACCATGCGGAGGCGATCGCGGCCCGCAGCGCCGCGCGCGCGACGCTGGCGCAGATCGAGCGCAGCCTTTCCGCGCTGCCCTATCTCCATCGCCTGCGCACCTTCCGGGCGGAACTTGCCGCCTTCGACCTCGGCCCGTCGCCGCCGGCCGCCTGGCGCGCCCTTCTCGGCGATCTCGCCCGCGAGGAGGCGGAGATTGCCGCCCGGGCCGCGCGCGTCGCCACGGAACGCGCGCGCCATGCGGACGAGCGGGACGGCCTTTTCGAGGACGAGACCGTGCTGGCGGCGCAAGCCGATATCGCGGCGCTCGCCGGTTCGGCGCTCGAAGCGCGCTTCCGTACGGCGGCGATGGACCTGTCGCACCGCGAGGCGGATCACGCGCGGCTTGCCGCGACCGTCGCCGCCAGCCTCGCGACGCTTGGCCTTTCGCCGGAGACTGATCCCGCCGGCCTGCTGCTGCCGCCGGGCCTTGCCGACACGCTCACCGGGCTCCTGTCGCAGCGCGCGGCTTTGACCGAGCGGTCGCAGACGGCGCTGCGCGAGCAGGCCGAGGCGGAACGGATTCTGGCGGCCGCCGGCAGCAAGGGCGGCACGGCCGCCGAGGACGATATCCGCGGCGACGAGGAAGCGCAGGCGACGCTCGGCGCGCTCCTCAAGGCCGTCAGGTCCGGCGATCTTCCGGCGCGTCTGCGCGAAGCCCGCCGCCGCGTGGCGCTGGCCCGGCAGGAGAGCGAGCGCGCCTTCACGCGCCTTGCGCCCTGGACGGGCACGCCGGCGGCGCTTCAGGCGCTGGCGGTGCCGGCGTCAGCTAATTTGGAAAACCTTCGCAGCCGGCACGCGGCCGCCGATGACGCGCTCCGCCGCCACCGGGAACAGGTGGACGTGCTGGAGCGGGATATCGCCTCTGCCGCCGCGAGCCTTGCCGCCCTGCAAAGGGCGACGGGGGCTGCGGGCGAGGAAGAGGCGGGGCACCTGCGCGCCGCCCGGTCCGAAGCCTGGCAGGCCCATCTTGCCCGTCTCGACCGCGCGACGGCCGCCGCCTTCGAGGCGGCCATGCAGGCCGACGACCGCGCCATGGATGCGCGCCTGCGCAATGCCGACCGCCTGTCGGAAATGCGGTTGCTGGAGCGCACGCTGGCCGAGGGCCGGGCGCGGCGCGAGGGTCTCGACAGGGACGGTGCACGGCTGGAAGCCGCCCGGGCGGCCGCCGATACCGAGGTCTCCACGCTTGCAAGCCGCTTCGCCTTGTCGGAGGAGACGCCGCTATCCGACATTTCGCTCTGGCTCGACCGGCGGACCGAGGCGCTGGCGGCGGCCGATGATCTCGCCCGGCAGGCGGCCGAAAGCGATCTGGTCGAAAAGGAAGCGGACGGCCTTGCCGCGCGTCTTTCTCTTTTCATTCCGGACGTCGAGGGCAGGGCCTTCGAGGAAATCCTGTTCCTGGCGGAAGACCGGCTGGAGGCGCTGAAGGCGGCGCGCGCCGCGCGGCTTGCCGCCGCCGAGGGGCTTGCCCGGGCAGAGCGCGATGCCGAAACGCGCCGGAAGACGGCGGAAGAGACGGCGGCGGCGCTGACGGCATGGCAGGAAACCTGGCGCCGCGCCATTGCCGGCACGTGGCTGGCGACGGATGCGGCCCCGGGCGAGCCCGAGCGGCTTGCCGCGGTGCTGCCCGTCCTGCAGGCGCTCGCCCAGACCGTCGAGCGGCGCGGCGAACTGGAGCACCGCATCGCCGCCATGCGCCGCGACCAGCAGGACTATGCGGGCCATGCAAGCCGCCTTGCCGACCGGCTCGGCGAACCCTTCGACGCGGATGCGCCGCTGTCGACGGTCGAAAGCCTCGGTCGCCGTCTCGATGCGGCAAAGGCGATCCGCGAGCGGGGCGAGGCCATCGCCAAGGCGCTGGCGCGGCTCGACGAGGAGGAGGGCGCGCTGGAAGAGCGGCGCACCGTGCTTGCCGCGCGCCAGCAGGAGATCTTCGTTTTTCTCGGCTGCGATACGCTCGGTGAGGCGGAAATCTTGCTGGAAGCCTACCGCAAGCGGGACGACTGCCTTGGCCGGGTCGAGGACGTCGCGCGCGACCTCGTGCAGCAGATGCGGGTGGAGACGCCCGACGAGGCCGAGGCGCTGCTTGCCGCCGTCGACGAAGACCAGCTTGCCGCCGAAAGGCGGGACCTTGCGGCGCGTCTCGACAGGCTGGACCGCACGGTGGAGGAACATCATCTTTCCCGCGCGCGGGCCGAGGAGGCGCTGGCCAAGATTGCCGGCAGCGACGCGGCGGCGGTGCTGGAGGAGCGGCGGCGCACGGCGCTGGTCGAACTTGCGGAACGCTCGCGGCGTTACCTCGCCACGCGCGCCGGAATCCTGGCGGCCGAGCAGGCGCTGCGGCTCTACCGCGAGCGCCATCGCAGCGCCATGATGGAGCGCGCCTCGAAGACCTTCCACGACATTACCGGCGGCGAATATGCCGGGCTCTCGACGGTGCTGGAAAAGGACAGCGAATTCCTCGTCGTCAATGCGGCGTCCGGCGGCTCGAAGCTGGCGCGCGATCTCTCCAAGGGCACGCGCTTCCAGCTCTATCTCGCGCTGCGCGTCGCCGGCTATCACGAGATCGCCGCAAGCCGCGAGATCGTGCCCTTCGTCGCCGACGATATCATGGAAACCTTCGACGACCGGCGCGCGCTGAATGCGCTTCGGGTGATGGGCGACATGGCGCTGGGCGGGCAGGTGATCTATCTCACCCATCACCAGCATCTCCGCGATCTCGCGAAGGAAGCCTGCCCCGACGTGACGCTGCATGAATTGTGAGGGCTGAAACGTCGAAGCGTAAGGGAAGCGTTAACGCCGCGACCTTGACTTGCCGGGCGGTAAGTGGTTCTTGCGCAGCATCCGCACCGCTGCAAAGCGCTGCTTCGCGCGGAATTACCGCCGAAACGGACAGATGCGAAACGGACAGAGATGACGACAAGGACCGGCAGAGAAGCGACGATGTGGGCGCGGGGTTTTGCACCCGTCGGCTTCCTCGTGCTGCTTTTCACGCTGTTCCTCGCGCAGCTTTCCCTTCCCGAGGAAACCGGCAACCCGGACCATCCGCGCACGGCCGCCGAAGGCGGCGTCGCGCCGTCGCCGCTCTCCAACGCCGCCGATGACCTCCGCTTCCCGGCAAGCGGCCATGCCGAACGGCGGGTCGCCAAGGCGAAGACGGGCCTTCCGGAAGGCGATGCCGGCGGCAAGGCGCTGGTCGCCGGTGCCGGTGCACTGCTCTATCCCTTTGAAACCGCCTCCCTGGAGGTGTTTGTCGTTGTCGAGGATGCCGCGCCGGTTCGCGCCGGCCCGGCCTTCTTCCGCAGCCGCGCGCCTCCGGCTTTCGCCGCGTAAGGCCCTGCGGCGCCCGCGCGCCCACCCGCACTTGAAATTTCGATCCCACGGATGGTGCAGGCGTATTCGTCGCGCCGATCCGGCAGTTAAGTGGAACACCCCATGAAAACCAACAAATGGGCATTGTTCGCCACCACCATCATCATCCTCTTCGGGGTGCTGGCGGCCGTGCCGAACGTGCTGACGCCTGAGCAGCAGGCGACCTTCGGGCGTTACCTGCCCGCAAAACCCGTCACCCTCGGCCTCGACCTCCGGGGCGGTTCGCACCTCGTTCTCGAAGTGGATGCCGCCGCGCTCCGCAAGGCGCGCATGGATGCGGTGCTGAACGATACGCGCGCCATCCTGCGCACCGCCGGCGAGCGCGCCTCGGCCGCCCGCCTCAGCGGCACGACGCTGACCGTGACGCTGCCGGATCAGGCGGCGATGGACAAGGTCCTGCCGGAAATGCGCAAGCTCGCGGCGCCGACCACGACGCTCGGCTTCGGTGGCGGCACGTCCGATATCGATGTCGCGACGAACGGCCTCGTCGTCACCGTCACGCTGACGGAAGCCGGTATCAACGAGCGCATGTCGGCCGCCGTCGATCAGAGCCTCGAGATCATCCGCAAGCGCGTCGACCAGGTCGGCGTTGCCGAACCGCTCATCCAGCGCGTCGGCGGCGACCGCATCCTCGTGCAGCTTCCGGGCCTGCAGGACCCGACGCGCCTGCGCCAGCTGCTCGGCTCGACCGCGCAGATGAGCTTCCACATGGTCGACCAGTCCGTGGACGTGAACGGAGTCGCCCCGCGCGGCGTGCTGATCCTGCCAGGCGCCAATGACGGCAACAAATATGCCGTCGAAGAGCGCGTCGCCATTGCCGGCGAACGTCTGGCGGATGCCAAGCCCCGCTTCGACCAGCGCACGAACGAACCGATCGTCTCGTTCACCTTCGATCCCACCGGCGCGCGCCAGTTCGCACAAGTCACGCAGACCAATGTCGGCAAGCCTTTCGCCATCGTTCTCGACGGCAAGGTGCTGACCGCGCCCGTCATCCGCGAGCCGATCATCGGCGGCGAGGGCCAGATCTCCGGCAATTTCACCGCGCAGGAGACCACCGTTCTCTCGGCGCTGCTGCGTTCCGGCGCACTGCCGGCGCCGCTCACCATCATCGAGGAGCGCACCGTCGGCCCGAATCTCGGTTCGGACTCCATCCGCATGGGCCTCTATACGGGCCTTGCCGGCCTTGCCGCCGTCGTCGTGCTGATGCAGGTGCTCTACGGCTCCTGGGGTCTCATCGCCAATCTCGGCCTCGTGCTGCACACGATCCTGACCATCGGCCTGCTCGGCCTCGTCGGCTCGACCCTGACCCTGCCCGGCATCGCCGGCATCATCCTCGGCATCGGCATGGCGGTGGACGCCAACATCCTCATCAATGCCCGTATCCGTGAAGAGACGGCGGCGGGCGCGGGGGCGATGAAGGCGCTGGATGTCGGCTTCAACAAGGCCTTCGCCACCATCGTCGACGGCAACATGACGACCATGGTCGGCATGCTTCTGCTCTTCTTGTTCGGCTCGGGTCCGGTGCGCGGCTTCGCCATCACCATGATCTTCGGCCTTGCCATCTCCATGTTCACCTCGATCACCTTCGTGCGTTTCCTGATGCGCGAGACGGTGATCCTGAAGAAACTGAAGAAGATCGACATCCACTCGCTCTTCGGCCAGGTCTGGGAAATCCCGCACTTCTCCTTCATGCGCGGTCGCTATATCGCCATCGCCATGTCGGCCTTCATCTCCACCAGCTCGGTCATCCTGTTCTTCACGCCGGGCCTCAACTACGGTATCGACTTCGTCGGCGGCATCCAGGTGGAGGCGACGTCCAAGACGCCGATCGACCTCGCTCCGCTGCGCGAGAAGATGGAAGGCCTGAACCTCGGCGAAGTGGCGCTGCAGGAATTCGGCCAGGGCACCTCCGTGCTCGTGCGCGTCCAGCGCCAGCCGGGCGGCGAAGAGGTGCAGACCGCGGCTCTCCAGAAGATTCGCGACGGCGTTGCCCAGGTGATCCCGGATGCGAGCTTCGAGCGGACGGAAGTGGTTGGCCCGACCGTCTCCGGCGAACTTGCCAGCTCCGGTTTCAAGGCCGTCGCCCTCGGCATGCTCGCCATCCTGATCTACATCTGGTGGCGCTTCGAATGGCACTTCGCCGTGGGTGCCATCGTGACGCTGATCCTGGATATCACCAAGATGATCGGCTTCTTCGCGCTGATGCAGATCGACTTCAACCTGACAGCCATCGCCGCCGTGCTGACGCTGATCGGCTACTCGGTCAACGACAAGGTGGTGGTGTACGACCGCATGCGCGAGAACCTGCGCAAGTACAAGTCGATGCCCTTCTCTGATCTCATCGACCTGTCGATCAACCAGGTGGTCATGCGATGCATCTTCACCTCGCTCGCCGTCGCGGTCTCGCTGCTGCCGATGGCGATCTGGGGTGGCGACACGGTCAAGCCCTTCGCCTGGCCGATGCTGTTCGGCGTGATCGTCGCGACGACCTCGTCGATCTATATCGGCGGCCCGATCCTGCTGTTCCTCAGCCGCTGGTGGAAGGATCGCGACGCAGCCCGCGCCACCACAACGCCGGCCGCGGAAACCTGAAACGGAAACGGGCGCCCTTGTGGCGCCCGTTTTCTATTCCAGACCATGCCCGGCCGAAGCGGCATCGGACAATGGGACGGGAACACGAACAATTGCGGTGAACAGGCGTTGATCCAGCGGTGGATTTCGTGTGGTTCGCCTTTGTCGCCGGTCGACGCCGGCGACGGAATCGTGCCAGTTCGAGCCTCCCCCATGCGTCAAAGGTCGTTGCGTCAGAGGTCGTCATGCTCAACATTCTTGCCATCGCGCTTGCCATAGCCGCCGCGCAGCCGACCGCTGACGAACTTCAGCTCGATTTCGAAACGGCCTCGCCCTGCGCCGGCCTCGTCGACGGGCGGTCGGTCTGGGAAGGCCGCAAGGCCTTCTTCATTTCGTCCTACTCGAAGGAAGCGACGGAACTCGACCCGAGCCTGGTCGGCGCCGACGCCGTGCTGCGGGACGACAACGATCAGGCGACGATCGGCGAATTCGAGGCGGCCTGCTCGTCCTAGAGTTTGTCAGGGAAAAGTGGGAACCGGTTTTCCCGAAAAGACAAACGAAAACAAAAGAACTTAGAGCATGCCAGGTTCGGATTGAACCAGACATGCTCGTTCCCACTTTTCCCTGACAAACTCTAACGGCGCAGGCCCTTCCTGGAAGAGCGATCAGGCGAAGCGCGCGGGGCTGAAGGTTTCCGCGCCGATGCCCTCGCGCGCCAGCGTGTCCGGCACGGCCGCGCCGGTCAGCAGGGCGGCGGCGAGGCTGCCGAGGGCGGGCGAGGTGAGGATGCCGTAGCCGCCCTGGCCGGCGAGCCAGAAGAAGCTCGGCTCGTCCGGGGCGGGGCCGACGACCGGCAGGCGGTCGGCCGAGAAGCTGCGCATGCCGGCCCAGCTCTTGAAGACGCGGCGCACGGCGAGCGTCGTCGCTTCCTCGATATAGTGGGCGGCATAGGCGATATCGAGTTCCTCCGGCTGCACGTCGGCCGGCGCGCAGGGCGTCGCATCGGCGGGCGAGGCGAGCAGGCGGCCGCCCTCCGGCTTGAAGTAGAAGATTTCCTCGATCTCGTTGATCTCGGGCAGTCGGGCGGCATCGACGCCCTCGGGCAGGTCGACGGTGATGGCGGTGCGCCGGTGCGGCACGATATTCATCGGCCGGACGCCGGCAAATTCCGCCACCGTGTCGGCCCAGCCGCCGGCCGCGTTCACGAGCACACCTGCGGCAATCGTCTCCTCGTTGGTCTCGATCAGCCATCTGTCCGCGACGCGGCGGGCGCTGGTGAGTTCGCGGTTTTCGAGAATCGCCGCGCCGTTTCGCCGGGCATGGCGGGCATAGGCTTGCAGCAGGGCGTCGACCTCGATGTCCCAGTAGTCGGGGTCGAAATAGGCGGCCGCCGCATAGGCGGGGTCGAGGATCGGCGCGCGGGCGAGGAGGGCGGCTTCGTCGAGCCACTCCACGCCGACGCCGAGCGCCTTGGCCGCCTCGAAGCGTTCGCGCACCAGCGCCTCCTTGCCTTCCGCGCCGAAGAGGATGCTGCCGCGGGCGATGAGCAGCGGCACGTCGGCGAAGCCTTCGGGCGGGGCGCTGAGAAAGGCATGGCTGGCGCGGGCGAGTGCATTCACTTGGGGGGCGTTGTCGCGCAGGGTGAATTCCGCCGCCGAGCGGCCGGTGCTGTGATAGCCGAGCGCGCCTTCGCGCTCCAGCACCACGACGGAACGATGGGCGCTGAGGAAATAGGCCAGCGAAATGCCGGCAATGCCGCCGCCGATGATTGCGATGTCGAACGTCTGCATGGCCCCTCCATCCAGGACGGTTCCGCCGAAGACGGCTTCAGCGGAAGGGTCCTATCCCATTGTTTGGTCGGCCACAGGCCTACGCAAGCTGGCGGCATTCTTCAAATTTATAGAGATGAAGGTCGCTATCATCAGGATTGATGCGGCTCGCCCCAGCGCCAGGGCGGCACGTCGGCGATATGGGCAAGGAAGGCGCGTTCGGCCGGATTGAGCGCCGAGCCGGGATTGGTGATGCGGAAGGTTTCGGTCACCGGCAGGTCGTCATGCGGCGGCAATTGCCAGAGTTCGCCGGCCAGCAGCGCCGGGCCGGTCAGGTGGACCGGCAGCATGCCGATGCCCGCATTGGCGACGACGAGCCGCAGCACCTCCTCCACGTTGAAGGCGAGCGCGCGCACCTGCTGGCCGAAGGAGCCGACGGCGCGCACCGCCGTCACCGGCCCCATATGCGGCCCGCCCAGCACGTCGGCGAGGAAGCTGACATAGGGTTCGCCGCGCAGATCCTCCAGCCGCGCATCGGCAACCCCGAAGAGCCGGTGCCCGCGCCCGCAATAGAGCGCGTAGCGTTCAAAGCAGAAGGGCACCTTCTCCAGCCCCTCGGGAATGATGCCGTCGGAAAGGCCGAGCGTCGCGACGCCCCGCTCCACCGAGCGGATGACATCCGTCGTCGTTTCCACCGTCACGCCCACGGTGACGCGCGGGTGCAGGCGGAAGAAATCGGCGATCGCCCGGTCCCAGGCGGGGTTCATGGCATGGCTGACGGCGTGGAGGGTGATATGGCCCGACACGTCCTCGCCCGAGGGTTCCATCGCCTCCGGCAGGCGCACGATGGCGGTGAAGATGTCATGGCACAGCGCATGCAGCCGCTCGCCGGCCTCCGTCAGTTCGAAGCGGCCGGGACTGCGGTCGATCAGCCGGTGGCCGACCGACTGCTCCAGCCGCTTCAGCGCCATGCTGACGGCCGGCTGCTGCAGCAGCAGGCGGTTCGCCGCCCGCGTGATCGAGCCTTCCTCCACCACCACGACGAAGGTGCGCAGGAGGTTCCAGTCGAGATTGTGGGCGAAGCGTTCGAGGCGGTTGATCGGCATGCGTGTAGCTAGGACGGCGGCGCCGGGAAAGGCAAGGGCAGGGCGCGCGGCGGCGGGCAAGAATGTGAACGGGACACCGCATTTTTCGCGGAACCAAAGTCGCATACTGCGCATTGCACACCCCGAAAGAAGGGGAAATGCCTTATGTGGGAACGGTTTAGCACCAGCGGGCTCGCGGGAGCCTATGTCGACGAGCTGCTGGCGGAAGGCCGCAATGCACAGATGGACTTCCGGCCGCGCCGGGCCTTCGATCCCTATCCGTTTGTCGTCAGCGTCATCGCGCAAGAGGCGGAGGAAGAGACGCTTCCCCCCGATGTGCTGTCTCTCAGGGACGACAGGAAGGATGCCCGGCCCGGGTCCTGACGGCGGAACGGAAAGAGGCGGCCGAAGCCGCCTCCCGATGTCCTGGATTCTCCGCGTCTTACTTCATCGTGTAGACGTCGATGGAGAAGTACTTGTCGTTGATCTTCTTGTAGGTGCCGTCCTCGCGGATGGCCTTCAGGGCGGCGTTCAGCTTCTCGCGCAGGTCGTTGTCGTCCTGGCGCACGGCGATGCCGACGCCTTCGCCGACGAACTTCTTGTCGGTGATCGGCTCGCCGATCAGCTCGCAGCAGGCCTTGCCGTCATCGTTCTTCGTCACCCAGTCGAGCAGCGGGATCATGTCGCCGACCTGCAGGTCGAGGCGGCCGTTCGCCATGTCGAGATTCACTTCGTCCTGCGTCGGATAGAGCTTGATGTCGGCATCCGGGTAGACGGCGGCGGCGTAGTCGGCCTGCGTCGTGCCGGACTGCGCGCCGATCGTCTTGCCCTTCATGCCCTCATTGGTGAAATCCGTGATGCCGGAATTCTTCGGCGCGGCATGGGTCATGGCGGCGAGATAGTAGGGGTCGGTGAAGGAGACCTGCTTCTTGCGCTCGTCGGTGATGAACATCGAGGCGATGATCATGTCGTATTTCTTGGCGACGAGGCCGGGAATGATGCCGTCCCAGTCCTGCGCGACCACTTCGCACTCCACCTTCATCTTCTCGCAGAGCGCAAGGCCGATCTCCACGTCGAAGCCGCCGAGCTTGCCGGAAGCGTCCTGGAAGTTGAAGGGCGGGTAGGCGCCCTCCGTGCCGATCTTCAGCGTCTCGGCCGAAGCCTGCGCGGAAAGAAGGGTGGAAGCCGCGAGAGCCAGTGCCAGCAGCGTTTTCGTCATGGTCGTTCCCCTGTTCTGATTGTGACCGATGGGGAACGGTAGCGCGCGGCTCCGCATAAACGAAATAGATAGCCATGATGTCGGCTATCATTTCCGTTTATGCGGTCAAAGCCTACCAGCGCTGGTGCACATGCGGCGCGACGAGGCGGTAATAGACCTCGCGCGTCGCTTCCATCACGTCCTCGGGGATGGCCGGCAGGCTGGCCGCGGCGGCATTGGCTTTCGCCTGTTCGGCATTGCGCGCGCCGGGAATGACGACGCTGACGGCATCGGCCATGAGGATCCAGCGCAGCGCGAAGGCCGCCATGGGCACGCCCGCCGGCACCAGCGCGCGGATTTCCTCCACGGCCTGGAGCCCGGTCTCGAAGGGCACGCCGGCAAAGGTCTCGCCGACGTCGAAGGCATCGCCGTGACGGTTGAAGTTGCGGTGGTCGTCGGCGGCGAAGGCCGTATCGCGCGTGATCTTGCCGGAGAGCAGGCCGCTTGCCAGCGGCACGCGGGCGATGACCGCGACATGGCGGCGGGCCGCTTCCTTGAAGAAGAGCTGCGCCGGGCGCTGGCGGAACATGTTGTAGATGATCTGCACGCTGGTGACGCCGGGATATTCGATGGCCTTCAGCGCCTCCTCGACCTTCTCGACGCTGACGCCGTAATTGGCGATCTTGCCGGCGGTTTTGATCTCTTCCAGGCCCTGGAAGACCTCGGGACGGTAATAGACGTCGGTCGGCGGGCAGTGCAGCTGCACGAGATCGAGGCGCTCGACGCCGAGGTTCTTCAGGCTGCGGTCGATGAACCCTTCGAGATTGTCCTTCGTATAGCCGTCCGCGACATGCGGCGAGAGCCGGCGGCCGGCCTTCGTCGCCACCATCGGGCGCTGGCCGCCGCGCTCCTTCAGCACATCGGCGATGATCTTTTCCGAGCGGCCGTCGCCATAGACGTCGGCGGTGTCGATGAAGCTCATGCCGGCATCGAGCGCGGCATGCAGGGCGGCGCGGCCGTCCGCCTCGCTGACATCGCCCCACGCGCCGCCGATCTGCCAGGCGCCGAAGCCGATATCCGTGGTGGTGAAACCCGTGCGGCCGAATTTGCGATGTCTCATGAAAAATCTCCCGGCAAAAAATGGATTTGCCGGGAGGTAGCACCCTCGGGGAGGGTGGACAAGGAAGCGCCGATCAGGCGGGTGCGATTTCGACGAGATAGAAGGCGGCGCTGTCGCCCGCCGGAACCACCTCGGCCGTTTCCGCGCCGTCGAACACGAGGGCGTCGAGCGGCTGGAGACCCATGAGCCCGTCCGGCGTCGTAACGCCGAGCGGTTCGAGTGCGAGCAGCAGGCGCTGGCCCGACGATGCCGCAAGCGCCGTCGCGCCCCTGGCCACATGATGCGCGAGGCTGTGCCGGAAGACCCCGCGCCGCGTCATCACGTTGAGGTCGGTAATCGGCCCGCCCGTCAGGCGCGCCGTGGTGGGCGCGTCGGCGGGAAAGGGCAGCGGCGCGGTGACCGGCGTCAGCAGCTTGTCGCCAAGCCCTTCGCCAAGCCCCTCGATGGTGAGGGCCATGCCGTCGCCGGTCAGCACCGCCAGCGTGCGGTCGATGCCGGGAAAGACCGAGAACGGTCCGTCGCTCGCCACCGTCGCCATGCTGACGCGCCAGCCGAAATCCGAAAGGCTTGCGCCTTCCGGATGGACGATCACCTCGACCGTCTCGCCGCCGCCGTTCTTCCACGGCATGCGGCGATGGTCGGCGTTGCGCAGCAACCTAGGTTCCTTGTGCATATCGTTCCCCTAAAACCGCTTCGCACTTTTAGGCGACATGCATCAGTTACCGAGGATGCCCGGCAGGCGCAGGCCCTTTTCGCTGGCGCATTGCTGGGCGATCTCGTAGCCGGCATCGGCATGGCGCATCACGCCGGTGCCGGGGTCGTTGAAGAGCACGCGCTCCAGGCGCTTGGCGGCGGCATCGGTACCGTCGGCCACGATGACCACGCCGCTGTGCTGGGAAAAGCCCATGCCCACGCCGCCGCCATGGTGCAGGCTCACCCAGGTGGCGCCGCCGGCGGTGTTCAGCAGGGCGTTGAGCAGCGGCCAGTCGGACACGGCGTCGGTGCCGTCCTTCATGGCCTCGGTCTCGCGGTTGGGGCTGGCCACCGAGCCGCAGTCCAGGTGGTCGCGGCCGATCACGATGGGGGCCTTGAGCTCGCCCTTGCGCACCATCTCGTTGAAAGCCAGGCCGGCCAGGTGGCGCTGGCCCAGGCCCAGCCAGCAGATGCGCGCCGGCAGGCCCTGGAAGGCGATGCGCTCGGCCGCCATGTCCAGCCAGCGGTGCACGCGGGTCTCTTCGGGGAAGAGCTCCTTGATCTTGGCGTCGGTCTTGTAGATGTCCTCCGGGTCGCCCGAGAGCGCTACCCAGCGGAAGGGGCCGCGGCCCTCGCAGAACTGCGGGCGCACATAGGCGGGCACGAAGCCGGGGAAGTCGAAGGCGTTCTTCACGCCCTGGTCCAGGGCCACCTGGCGGATATTGTTGCCATAGTCCACCGTGGGCACGCCCATGGCCTGGAAGTCCAGCATGGCCTGCACATGGACGGCGCAGCCCTTGGCCGCGGCGTCCTTCAGCTTGGCGTGCTGCGACGAATCGGCGGCGGCGGCCTTCCATTGCTCCACCGTCCAGCCAGCCGGCAGGTAGCCGTTGATCAGGTCATGGGCCGAGGTCTGGTCGGTCACCATGTCGGGGCGGATGCCGCGGCGGACCATTTCCGGCAGGATTTCGGCGCAGTTGCCGAGCAGCGCGACGGACTTGGCCTCACCGGCCTTCGTCCAGCGGTCGATCATTTCCATGGCTTCGTCGAGGGTTTCGGCCTTTGCGTCGACATAGCGGGTGCGCAGGCGGAAATCGATCGAATCCGGGTTGCACTCGACGGCAAGGCACGACAGGCCCGCCATGACGGCGGCCAGGGGCTGGGCGCCGCCCATGCCGCCCAGGCCCGCGGTCAGCACCCAGCGACCTTCCAGCGAGCCGCCGTAATGCTGGCGGCCGGCCTCGGCGAAGGTTTCATACGTGCCTTGCACGATGCCCTGGGTGCCGATATAGATCCAGCTGCCGGCCGTCATCTGGCCGTACATCATCAGACCCTTGCGGTCCAGCTCGTTGAAGTGTTCCCAGGTGGCCCAGTGCGGCACCAAGTTGGAGTTGGCCAGCAGCACGCGCGGCGCATCCGGGTGCGTCTTGAACACGCCCACCGGCTTGCCCGACTGCACCAGCAGGGTCTCGTCCTCGTTCAGGCTCTTGAGCGTGGAGAGGATGGTGTCGAAGCATTCCCAGTTGCGCGCGGCCTTGCCGATGCCGCCATAGACCACCAGCTCGTGCGGGTTTTCCGCGACGTCGGGGTGGAGGTTGTTCATCAGCATGCGCAGCGGGGCTTCGGTCATCCAGCTCTTGGCGGTGATTTCGGTGCCGGTGGCGGGACGGATTTCGCGGATGTTGTGGCGAGGATTGTCGGTCATGTGCTGTTCTCCCAATTCAGCGTTGTTTCAGGGTGGAGGCGATGGCCTCGATGCGGGTCAGAATGTCTTTCAGATGGACGCGAAGCCGGGCGGCCTTGCCCTCGTCGAGGTCGAAGGGCGGGACTTCGGTCGACAGATGGCTCACCTGCGCGAGTTCCATCTGGATGGCGTGCACGCCGGTTTCCGGCTTGCCGTAGTGGCGGGTCGTCCAGCCGCCCTTGAAGCGGCCGTTGAGGATGCTGGTATAGCCTTCCGCCGCGGCGCAGGCCTCGAACGTCGCCGTTTCGATGGCCTTGTCGCAGGTGCGGCCCATGTCGGTGCCGACGTTGAAATCCGGCAGCCGTCCTTCGAACAGGAAGGGGATCAGCGAGCGGATGGAGTGGCAATCGTAGAGGATCGCCACGCCGTGGATCGCCTTGACGCGTTCGATTTCGGCCGCCAGCGCCGCGTGGTACGGGGCGTGGAAATTGGCGAGCCGATAGGCGATATCAGCGTCGGTCGGCGCCTCGCCGTCCTTCCAGATCCCCTTGCCGTCGAAATCCGTTTCCGGAACGAGGCTCGTGGTGTTCTGGCCGGGATAGAGGCTGACGCCGGCCGGGTCGCGGTTGGCATCGATGACGTAGCGGTGGAACGTGGCGCGCACGGTCGTCACGTCCGGCAGCAGGCCGTCATAGAGCCGTTCGATGTGCCAGTCCGTATCCGCGAGGATGCGGCCGTTGTCGTTCAGGCGATCCCGGATATCGGCCGGAACGTCCGTGCCGGTATGCGGGAAGGCGAGAATGACGGGCGAGGTGCCCTGGTGGACGTCGAAGACCGCCACGTTACGCCCCCAGAACCGGCAGGATGCCCTTGGAGACCGACGCGGCGAGCGCGCCCGAGGAGACGAATTTGCCGGCGGCGGCGAGATCCGGCGCCATGTAGCGGTCTTCCTCCAGCGTGGCGACGACGGTGCGCAGCGCCGCGATGACCTTCTGCAGTTCCGGGCTCGTGGTGAGCGGGGCGCGGAACTCGATGCCCTGGGCGGCGGCCAGCGCCTCGATGCCGACGATGGCGGAGAGGTTTTCCGTCATGCGCAGCAGGCGGCGGGCGCCGTGGCAGGCCATGGAGACATGGTCTTCCTGGTTGGCGGAGGTCGGGGTGGAGTCGACCGAGGCGGGATGCGCCATCTGCTTGTTCTCGCTCATCAGCGCGGCCGAGGTGACTTCCGCGATCATCAGGCCGGAATTGAGGCCCGGCTTCTTGGCGAGGAAGGCCGGCAGGCCGAAGGAGAGCGCGGGATCGACCAGGAGCGCGATGCGGCGCTGGGCGATGGCGCCGACCTCGCAGACCGCGATGGCGATCTGGTCGGCGGCGAAGGCGACGGGCTCGGCATGGAAGTTGCCGCCCGACACGACGCTGTTGTCCGACAGGACGAGCGGGTTGTCGGTGACGGCATTGGCTTCGATTTCCAGCGTGCGGGCGGCCGAACCGAGAAGGTCGAAGCACGCGCCGTCGACCTGCGGCTGGCAGCGGATGCAGTAGGGGTCCTGAACGCGTTCGTCGCCGGTGATGTGGCTGTCGCGAATGACGGAGCCGGCCAGCAGCGCGCGCAGCGAGGCGGCGACGTCGATCTGGCCCTTGTGGCCGCGCAGCGTGTGGATATCGGGATGGAACGGCGCGGACGAGCCCATGGCGGCGTCGGTCGACAGCGCGCCGGTGACGACGGCGGCCTGGGCGGCGCGATAGGCGCGGAAGAGGCCGGCAAGCGCAAGGCCGGTGGAGACCTGTGTGCCGTTGATGAGCGCAAGGCCTTCCTTGGCGGCGAGAACGACGGGCTTGAGGCCGGCCTTGGCAAGGGCTGCGCCGCCCGGCAGGCGTTCGCCGGCATAGGTCGCTTCGCCTTCGCCGAGCATGACGGCCGTCATGTGGGCGAGGGGGGCAAGGTCGCCCGAGGCGCCGACGGAGCCCTGCTCCGGAATGACCGGGATGACGCCCTTTTCCTGCATGGCTTCGAGAAGGCGGACGATCTCGATGCGCACGCCCGAGGCGCCGCGGCCGAGCGAGATCAGCTTCAGCGCCATGATGAGGCGCACGATGTTCTCGGCGAGCGGCTTGCCGACGCCGCAGCAGTGCGACAGGATCAGGTTGCGCTGGAGCGTGGCGACGTCGGCCGGCGCGATCTTGATGGAGGCCAGCTTGCCGAAGCCGGTGTTGACGCCGTAGACCGGCGCGTCGCCGGCGGCGATTTCCGCGATGCGCGCGGCGGCCTTTTCGATGCCGGCATTGAAGGACGCATCGAGCTTGGCGGCTTCGCCGGTCCAGTAGATGGTTTCAAGGGTTTTCAGGGCAACGGAGCCCGGGTGAAGCGTGATCGTCATGGTTTTTTCCCCATGCAGCCTGCGGCTGCGACGTGACTGAATTAATGTCCGCTGCGGATACGGGCATGCATGGGATTGAAGCCCATGCGGTAGACCAGTTCCGCCGGTCGGCCGATGTCCCACAGGACGAAGTCGGCCCACTTTCCGGCCTCGAGCGTCCCCACCTCATCGACCAGGCCGAGCGCGCGCGCGGCTTCCCGCGTCGTGCCGGCGATGCATTCCTCGACGGTCATGCCGAAGAGGGTTGCGGCCATGTTCATGGTGAGCAGCAGAGAGGTGAGCGGCGAGGTGCCGGGATTGGAATCGGTGGCGACGGCCATCTTGACGCCGTGCTTGCGGAAGAGATCGACCGGCGGCTTCTTCGTTTCGCGGATGAAGTAGAAGGCGCCGGGCAGGATGACGGCGACGGTGCCGGCCCTGGCCATTTCGGCCGCGCCCGCATCGTCGGTATATTCGAGATGATCGGCCGAAAGCGCGCCGTAGCGGGCGGCGAGTTCCGCGCCATGCAGGTTGGAAAGCTGGTCGGCATGGAGCTTGACGGGCAGGCCATGCGCCTTGGCGGCGTCGAAGACGCGGGTCATTTCCTCGACGGAGAAGGCGATGCCCTCGCAGAAGCCGTCGACGGCGTCGGCAAGGCCTTCGGCCGCGACGGCCGGCAGCATCGCGTTCACAACCTTGTCGACATAGGCCGCCTTGTCGCCCTTCATTTCCGGCGGCAGCGCATGGGCGCCGAGGAAGGTGGTGCGCACGGTGACGTCGCATTCTTCGGCGACGCGGCGCGCGGCGCGCAGCGACTTCAGTTCGTTCTCGGTGTCGAGGCCGTAGCCGGACTTCAGCTCCACCGTCGTCACGCCCTCGGCCATCAGCGCCTTGAGGCGGGGCAGGGTCTGGCGCACCAGGTCGTCCTCGCTCGCCGCGCGCAGCGCCTTGACGGAGGAAACGATGCCGCCGCCGGCCCGGGCGATCTCCTCGTAGGAGGCGCCGGCAAGGCGCAGCTCGAATTCATGGGCGCGGTCGCCGGCATGCACGAGATGGGTGTGGCAATCGATGAGTCCGGGCGTGATCCAGCGGCCTTCGCAGTCCACCTGTTCGGTGCTGGCGAATTCGGCGGGAAGGTCGGCCTCAGGACCCACAAAGGCGATGCGGCCGTCGCGCACGGCGATGGCGCCATCTTCCACGATGCCGAGCCCCGGCAGGCTTTCGTTGAGCGTCGCCAGCCGCGCATTGCGCCAGACGCGGACCGTGTCCTTTTCCTGTGCCGTCATCGTGATTGCCTCTTCCCTGTGATGCAAATAATGTATATACATAATCGCAGAAGACGCAAGAGGCAATTTGATGCCGGCGTCAATGTTGCAAGGTGATGTTACAAGGGAGAGGGAGACAGGCCATGGCTGTTATTCATGCAAGGCAGGCGCTGCTTAAGGGCGGCTGGGCGAAGGACGTTCGCATCGACGTCAGGGACGGACGCATCGCGTCGCTGGAGGAGGGGGCCGCTGCGGCGCCCGGCGACGAGCGCCACGACACCGTGGTCGCCGGCATGCCGAACCTGCACAGCCACGCCTTCCAACGCGGCATGGCGGGCCTTGCGGAAACGCGCGGGCCGGGCAGCGATTCCTTCTGGAGCTGGCGCAATGTGATGTACCGCTTCGCGCTGTCCATGACGCCCGACGATGTCGAGGCCGTCGCCGGCCAGCTCTATGTGGAAATGCTGGAGGCGGGCTTCACCCGCGTCGGCGAATTCCATTATCTGCATCACGACAAGGACGGCGGGCACTATGGCGATATCGGCGAAATGGCCGCTCGCATCGCCGCCGCGGCCTCCCAGACCGGCATCGCGCTGACGCTGCTGCCCGTCTTCTACGCCCATGCCGGCTTCGGCGGCACCGCGCCGGGCGAGGGGCAGCGCCGCTTCATCAACGACCGCGAATCCTATGGCCGCCTTCTGGAACGCTGCCGCGCGCTGACGAACGCCCTGCCGGAGGGCGTCACCGGTGTCGCCCCGCACAGCCTGCGCGCCGTCACGCCGGACGAACTTTCCACCGTCGTCGCCATGGCCGGCGACAAGCCGATCCACATCCACATTTCCGAACAGGTCAAGGAAGTCGAAGACAGCATTGCCTGGTGCGGCCGCCGCCCGGTGGAATGGCTGCTCGACAACCAGGCGGTCGACGGCCGCTGGTGCTTCATCCACGCCACGCACATGACGGAGGCCGAAACGCGCGGCATGGCCGAAGCCGGCGCCATTGCCGGCCTCTGCCCGATCACGGAAGCCAATCTCGGCGACGGCACCTTCCCGGCGCCGGAGTTCTTCGCCGCCGGCGGCCGCTACGGCATCGGCTCCGATTCCAACGTGCTGATCGGCCTGCCAGACGAGCTGCGCCAACTCGAATATTCCGAGCGTCTCTACCACCGTGCCCGCAACGTGCTGGCCGCGCCCGGCGGCTCGACGGGCCGCGCGCTCTTCGACGGCGCCATCGTCGGCGGTGCCGCCGCCCTTGGCGCGGCCGCCGGCATTGCGGCCGGTCAGGCGGCGGATTTCGTCAGCGTCAAGGCCCGTCATGGCCTCGACCTTGCGGGGGACGCGCTGCTCGACGGCTGGATCTTCGCCAATGGTGCCGAGGTCGATTGCGTCTGGGTGAACGGCCGCAAGCAGGTCGAGGGCGGCCGCCATGTCGCCCGCGAAGCCGTAGGCCGTCGCTTCACGACGGTGATGCGCGCGCTTGCCGAGGCCTGAAGCCCCATTGTGAAGTCCTGTTGAAAGGCGCTTCCGCCTTTCCTACAACTCTTGGACCGGGCGAATCTGCGCCCGGCAGATCGGAGGCGACCATTTCCATCGACGCGCACACGACGCCGGTCGAGGCCAAGGAGCCGTCGCTGCACCGCCGCATCCTGGAGGATGTGGAGGGCAAGATCCTGTCTGGCGAATGGCCGCCCGGTCACCGCATTCCCTTCGAGCACGAACTGACCGAGCAATATCAGTGCTCGCGCATGACGGTGAACAAGGCGATCACCGATCTCGTCAAGCGCGGCCTCATCGAGCGTCGCCGGAAATCCGGCAGCTACGTCACCCATCCGCATGCCCAATCGGCCGTGCTGGAAATCCATGACATCCGCCTGGAGGTCGAATCGCTCGGGCTGCCCTATCGCTACCAGCGTCGCACGCGCCTCGACCGCGCCGCCAAGGCGGCCGATCGCCGCCTGCTGGAGCTCAACGAAGCGGTGCGCCTGACGGAAATCTCGGCGCTGCATTTCGCCGGAAAACATCCCTTCTGCCTGGAAGACCGCCTGATCAACCTCGAGGCGGTGCCGGAAGCGGCGGAGGAGAGCTTCACCGATGTCGCCCCCAGCCCCTGGCTGATTAGCCGCGTGCCGTGGAGCGCCGCCGAACACCGCATCCGCGCCGTCGGCGCCGACGCCCGCGCCGCCGAACTCCTGGCGATCGCCCCCGGAACGCCCTGCCTCGTCGTCGAGCGCCGCACCTGGAGCGGCGGCGTCTACATCACCCATGTGCGCCTGACCTATCCGGGCGAGATGCATGAACTCGTCGCCGAATTCGCCCCGACGCATCCGAAATAGGCGGCGGGCGCGGGCAGGCGGGTTCTGGATGCAGGAAGGGGTGGACGAAGCCGCTCGGCTCTGTCACAAGGCCTTGAGAACGCGACTGCCGATAGTTTTAGATCGGGGTCGGGCGACCGATTGACGTCACGTCGCTGCCGCGAGATCACGCTGGCCGTTCTCGTTCCCTTCGATCCATCATCCTGCCGGACCGTTCATCCGGCGTCTGCCCCTAGGATGCCCCGCATGGCCAAGAAGCCGAAACTGGAACATTCCGAGCTTTCCGGAGAATACACCGAGGACGACATCACCGTCCTCGTCGACATCTACCGCCCCGCCGGCACCCAGAACGACTGGAAGCTGGAAGTCGTCACCCAGAACGAAGACCTCTTCGAATGGGAAGAGCCCTTCGCCACCGACCGCGAAGCCTTCGACGAATTCCTCGCAACCGTCGCCCGCGACGGCATCCAGTCCTTCCTGGAAGAAGACGACGCGCCGACGACGCATTGAGGGTGGCAGCTTCACCGGCATATCGCTCGCCGGCTATGACGTGATGCTCCTCAGACCGCCGACCCGACAGATGTGCCAAAGCCGCTATCCTTCAATGATTTGGCTGATCTGCACTATGGGCGCGATGTCCGTATAGTTGGCGACGTCCGCGCGGATCTCCGCTCGATGAGGGGCTAGCGCCTTTTGGAATATTTCCAGGCTCGGCGAGTAGACGTGGCACGCCGCCACGAAATTCGGCGTGCTTCCCGCTTCACCGCCCGCAAGGCCTTTGTCGATCTCGTACCGAAGGCATGCGTCACCGAGCCGTTCCCGGAGCAGCGGCATATGGCGGGTGCGGTAGTAATCGTGATCGAACTTCGAGCCGCCATCGGCCGGATAGTAGACGCTCATCTTGATCATGGTCGGCCTCACTGCCTTAAAACGTCTTCGAGCGTTAGGGTGGTTTCTATCTTACCGACTCGAAGCGCAGTCACCATATCTGCTGGCGAAACATGTGTGGTGAGCCAGTTGTGTGACGATGCCCCGTCCTCAACCTGGAAGACCGTGATGATGGTCCGAAAAGAAATGCTGTTGCTTCCCGGGAAGTCGATGGAGCCGCGACGTTTCACGAGAGAAATCGTACGATATCGTGTGGAACCCTCACCAGCGGCTATCCCTGCTTGTGAAGACAATCGGGATGCGAACCTTGCGCAGTCAAAAGGTTCAATCAGATTTCACTTTATCGGTTAGCCAATTGCGAAGGATACGGCGAACGAGACAGAGGCTATGCCGCCTTTGCGTCATCATTTTCTATTTCAGGTATGCTGGCCAACTCGTCCTCAAGTTCTGCAAACGCAATTTTTATGTCGTAGCTGGCCTGCATGTTCATCCAGAATTCGGGCGTGGTCTTGAAGAATTTTGCCAGTCTGAGAGCGGTGTCCGTGGTTACAGCCGACTGCTCCGTTGCCAAACGTTCAATCCGGGTGCGAGGAACGCCAAGCTTCTTGGCGAGGGCACCAGCGCTCATATCGAGAGGAACCAGATATTCCTCGCGGAGGATTTCTCCTGGATGAATCGGAGGGAGGATACTGGCCATCTTGGTCTCCTGGGCAATCACAATTGATCTAGTGGTAGTCGACAATTTCGACATTCTCGGCGCCCCCTTCGTTCCAGACGAAGCAGATGCGCCATTGGTCATTGATCCGGATTGAATGCTGGCCTTCCCGGTCGCCCTTCAATGCCTCCAGACGATTGCCGGGAGGGCTGCGAAGGTCGTCGAGTACGACGGCGTTCGCAATCATCGTCAGCTTGCGAATGGTCGCTCTGACGATGTCGGCCGGAAAACCCTTGGGTGCCTTGCCGGAGGCGAGGGTTTCGGTCTTGGCATCTTTGTAGGAGCGGATCACGGCATAGCCTCGATTGCGTTTGTATCATACGGTGATACGGCATAGAGGTCAATGGAAGTGTATCGTGTGATGATGCAAAACTATACGACTGGTTAGGTCCAAGCATCGTCAAATCAGGCACACATCGTCGCTCTTTAAGCGAGAGGAGTGATGACCTCAATCCGACCGCGAACGGCACTCGGCTTCCATACGGAGAAACGTTCGATCCAATTCGAACGCGGTGCCGATCGCGGCGGATATCGCGGTCGAGCTGAAACTCTTGCTTTCATTGGAAAGGGACTGACCTGGGTTGTCGGACCGGCAGCCGCAGTGGAGGTGAGGCCAGCTAGGAGCCCAAAAACAAAGTTCGTCGCATAGCATCGCTCAGTCGCTGGTAACGATGGAAGCAATCAGCACGAGATTCGGTTCGGCGCGCTCGCGGCAGCGCCATGGCTGCCGCACACCAAAGCTCAACGGCGGCTCCCCTTAAAATCTTATTGGTTTCTTTTGCGCACACCCGGAACTTCGCGCCGACATTCCTGTTTTCAATAATATTCGAAAACACGGGAGGGTGAGATGTTTCAGGCATCTCTCGGCGGCGGCTTCGGCGCGCAGGAATACGGGCTGCGCGCGTCCATAAAGTCGGCCGTAGCGTATGACGAAATCTGCTGCCGTTTCCGGCTGGAGATATCGTTCCAGCCTCAGGCTATCGTGCTCGAAGGCCGGGTGCCGCCTCATGTCGCGCGCCGTGCGCGAGACATTATTGTCAACGTGGCTGGGGCCGTCGCGATTTGGGACCGCACCTTTTGGCTGGATTGACCACGCTGGCCGTTCTCACGCCCTTCGATCCATGATTCTGCCGGACCGTTCATCCGCCCCGAGGATGCCCCGCATGTCCAGGAAGCCGGCCGGAACTTCCGAGCTTTTCGGAGATATATTGAAGGCGATATCACGGTCCTCATCGACATCTGCCGCCGCGCCGGCACCAACCGCCGAAAGCCGAAACCGCCTTTTGTCTCGGAATGCTCGTTCGTACACGTCCCGTTCCCGGGGCGTTCAGGCGAGGATTAGAGGTTATACCTTCGTCTAAGTCTCAGGCATTGGCGATCCAGGCCGCGACATGGACGGTGGTCGTGGGGCCAGTGCTCGCCAGACTCGACAGGAGAGGTTGTATTCGCCACTCTCCTGCG
This sequence comes from Roseateles sp. XES5, assembly GCF_020535545.1. NCBI lineage: Bacteria > Pseudomonadati > Pseudomonadota > Betaproteobacteria > Burkholderiales > Sphaerotilaceae > Roseateles > Roseateles sp. XES5. Next base: position 209,724 of record NZ_CP084752.1, on the reverse strand, counting down.
GAGGTGAGGGAGGAGTGGACATGTTTGCAAGGACCGCGATGATAGCGCTGGCAGTCGCCCTGTCGCCGACTGTGGCGGGCGCCCAGGCGGTAACAGGGAGTGGTGGAGGCGGGGTGCGCACCACCTCAGACCACCTTGGGCCGTATGCTGGCGAGGCGAAGCTGGTGTTCAGGAACGGCGCCACCGCAATTGCGGTGGACGTTTCGGGCCGCGTCACCTCATCCGGAGGTTTCCAGGGGACGATCAGCAATTTGAGCGCCGAGGAACTTTCCAGAATCCAGGACGCCATTCCGAATGTTCGATTGGTGATCGGGAAGAGAACGCTCTGGCTGGTAAAGGCTACCCGTTAGCCGCTCCGTCCGAGACGACAGGAGGCGTAACGGCGCGGCCCTGTTCGCGTTCGCAGGCAAGACAGAGCGGGGAATTGAGGTTGGCGCCTGCCGCATCGACGGGATTACCACAGTGCACGCACTGGACATTTTGTGGCAGCTCCATCCAGGCGCGCCGCCGCTTGTCCTGGCGCTTCCGCTTCTCCGCCTTGATCTCGATCTGGTTCGAACCGCTCATACGCAACTCTCAGATTGTGTCGTAGAAGATGATTGCAATTTATGGAGGTGGATATCGACAAGGTGCGACCGCACGTTTCCTCCGTCGTGAACTGGGGCGCCGTAGAGCAGGAGTGCGCCACGGCCGACAGACCCGCTATGATGTCGCCGGAGCGAGTGAGAGGTGAACGCGGACGTCGTAGCACTGAAAACTCGAGAGAAGCTCGTCGCAGTGGGCGCAGAGCGCCTCCAGCTTGTCGCGGTCCGTCATGCCAAAGCCGTAGAGCTCGACCTCGACTTCGTTGACGGCTCCGCATTTGCACGTGAACGTGCTGGTCTGCGTTGTTTTCTTCGCCATACCACCACCTCAGCCGACCACTCGGGTCATCCGGTTCGCCATCCGACAGTGCCCTCCTTGGCGCATGCTCATGGAATCGTACAGCAAACCCGCGCCGATAGAATCGGCCTTTAGTCCGACCCGCCCTGCCATTGGTCCGACCCACCCTTCTTTCTTGACGATTGATCGGGCAACTCGCCCGTATCTCGGTTGCAAGACCTTGCGGCCCGACCTTTCAGCCGCCGGCCCACTCTCGTTCGTCTTGTGCTCCAACGCCTTGATAATGAACCGGATCGTGTTCACCTGGCCGATAGCTTCCATCAGGTTGCCGTCGGCGTCGGAAATGATCTCAGCGAGCATTGACGTCCTCCATCAGCGTGTCGGCGATGGCCTGCGCCTGGTTCAGTTCATGCTCGGCTTGCTCGGCCAAGAGGTCGAGCGCGCACATGTCGCGGTCGTTCTGCAAGCCAGCGGCGGCCATGCGGATGGCGTGCAGGTAGCTGCGGGCGGCGCCGAAGGCATCTTCGAGCTTGTTGGTGGCGGTCCGACAGGGAGAGTTCGGCCTTGTTGATCGTGACCGCAAGCGAAGGAAAAAGGCTCGATGTCATCGGCTTGCCCTCCGCTCGGATTCCGCTTCCATCCAGCGGAACGCCGCCTTCATCATCGCGGGGATGCGTGGTGTGTCGCCGGCCTCGTAGTCCTCAATGGCGAGTTTCAGCGCATCGATGGCTTCGTGCAGGCTCTCAGCGGGCTGGTCCCACTTCTCGATCTTTTCGATGAGTGGCCAATAGGTGACCGGGTACTCCGTTGTGTCCCCGCGCTCTTCGGCCTCCATCTGGTTCGCGAGCTGCGTGAACATTTCTGCCCGGTAGCGGCAGATGGTCGTGGTGAGCGAGTATTCCGGCATCACGCAGCCTCCGCTTCCGAGGCTGCGACGCTGAGCTGCGCGGACATGACCACGAAATCAGGGAGCACGTCCGAATAGTGCGCGCCGCGCTGGATCAGAAGCCAAGCGCGGTGCTTTGCCTCGGCGCTGGTACTGGCTCGGTCGCCAAGATCGAGCAAGGCCCGGTGCCGGCGGGGAATTGGCTCGAAAAGCTCCTGCAACGCCTCGCTGAGATCATCGTGAAAGGATGGCGGAAATGACTGTCTGGATTCGCATCGCGCTCTATCTTCTGGCCGGTTGGCTCTACGGCGCCGGCTATATCGGCGATGAGGTCAAGCGTCTCCTCACCGACGATCCGGCCGTGGCGTCCTCGGTCGAGGCCGGTATCTTCGCCCTAATCTCGTCGGTGCCGGTTGCCTGGTGGCAGTGGGCGAAGCGTCGGGGGTGGGCGACATGAAGGAACAGGCTGAACCGGTGAGCGCAATGGCTGAACTCCCGAAGGAGACGCGGGAGTTCCGTGCCCGCCTTCGCCCCGATGATCTCGAAACTCTCGAAGACGGGGTCAGGCTCGTCAACGCAGTGAGGACCGTTGGCACTTTCTTCAAATGGGTGATCGTCGGCCTGCTGGGCTTCGTCGTCGGGACTGTGATGTTCTACGAGAGCGTCACCAAGATTGTTGCTTGGTTCAAGGGGGCGTGACGGTCGGGCCGGCGCCGGGCAAGGATGCTCGGCGCCGGGGCGCTCGGAAGTTGCTGCCGCGACACTATCGTGTTGAGGCTGTCCCTACTTCTGCGGTGGCGGCTTTTTGGGGGAAGGGGCGAGAAAGTGGACATATCCGAAGATGAGCAAGGGGACCACAATAATCGTCAGAACGCGCAGAAGAGTGTTCTCAACCACGGAAATGATGGCCCATGCGAACGCTGCAATGCCGCTTGCAAAGTACAAGCTGGCATAGACGATCGCTACGGTATCTCGCGACCAGGTTCGAGGGTCGATAAGCCGCCCGGGCGTCTGCTGCCGGGGCGGCTGATCGTCGCCTTCCGGTTTGGTCAGGGGTTCAACATCGGCGATTTCGCCGTCTTTCGTCGTCTGGTCGGTCATGGTGTCCTAGGAGGCTGCGTTGGCGGAGAAGTCAATACCCTGCGCGTCGCCAGCCCGCGGCCCGAGCATCCGCCTCCGAGCAGAACCACCGTTCGCCCTCCATCGTGCGGATTCGCGTCTCGCCGTAATAGTGCTGTCCCGGCACATGATATATCCGCTCGCCGCCGTTGTAGCTTATGTTGCCTTTGATATTGCAGGCCGGGTCGTAAACCTCGCGCGGGACAAGAGCATATCCGCCAGTGGCAAGAAAGCTGGCGACTGATGCGCCGATGACGAGGTAGGTGAAGTTGCTCATGCGAGCAATTTAACCGAGGGGTGTTGCCGGCCGATTTCCAAGTTACATAAAGTTGTAGCTGCCACCTGGAAAGCCCGTCGCGAGTTTCGACTGTTGATCCTCCCTCAGGACCATCTTAATTGACTGCTATTGCCGTCCTTTACTGCCCATTGTTGTCCTTTCCCGACCTTTCCTATACACTGTGGCTCTCCCGGCGGACGAATCCGCTGCCATGTGTTGTGGGCCCGTTCAAGACGGTGGCTTCCAGCCTAGTTCGCCGGGACGCCCTATCTCAGTCGCCGATGCCAGATCGTGAACGCTCCAGCTTTAGCGGTGTCTTTCATAGCATCGCTGATTCCGGCGCGGTCTAGGATGTATTGCGCGAAGCCGTTCTTTGTGACGGATGAACCTTCCCGCAAATGGTGGCCGTTAATGCGGTGAGATGTCGCTCCGAGTAGGATGTCGACCATTTGAAGGCAAAGCTCGGATTTCGAGTCCCTGAAGTGGACGCGCCTGAAAGGGGAGTTGCGCATGTCTCCAGCCTTCCTACGCCCCGCATTCAGGATTTGACGAAGCTCCTCAGTCGAGGAGGCCGTGTCACGGTGATCAAGGTAGACGTGAAACAGCGCGTCAGGGTACAGCCGTGCGCACTTCATAAGGAGTTGGTAGATCTCCTTGTTGAAGCCTGTTTCCTTTGATCCCGAGTTGAATAAATGGTCCTTCCGCTTTGTCATGTCGGCGGCAAGGGTGTGAAATTGCAGCGGCTTGATCAGGCTAGGGGCGTCGAAAAAGCAATCGGCAACGAGCTTGTAGGCAAAGAGCTTAGCGGGCGAGACCTTGCTCCATTTGAGTTCGCCAGCCGGGAGTTCCAGCTTCTTCGCGTATTCAATGGTTTTCTCAAATGACGGCACGAAGTTCGTTTGCACGACGAGGCAGCCAAGCAACAGGAAACGATGGTTGGTCTGCCCACTCTCATCGAGAAAGATTGAATAAGTCGGTGGCAGGTCAGCCAACTCGTCTAGCCCTCAATGCGTCGTACCCGTGCGTCTGGTGATGTACGCGTCGTTTAATTCGTTCGTCATGAACTTCGCCACGACCTCGTCGAGCCCATCCTGAGGCACGCCGTTCAGCTCGGCCGTCAGTCCTGTGAAGATGTCGTAGACCGCCCAACTGCCTGTTCCGTCCTCGCGAAGGGCATAGCGGTTCTCGTGACGGGAAGTTCTTGGTGGTTTCGGCATCGTGCCCCTCTCGAAACCACGATATCGCGATTCATCGTCCGCGCAATACGCCGGTCGTGAGGGAAGCCGCTCGGCTGGACGTGCGATGAACGCTCCGCGGCTTCCGGCCTGCGTCGCAGCAGGCTTTTGTTATATGGTGCTCGGCTAAACTAAAGCAATTGCTCCGCTTCGTCCTCGTTTTCTGGATCAGCCAGAAGGTCAAGGTAGGTTCGCCCGTCCTGTCCGTTTATCGGCTCATCAAGCGACGTGGTCTTGAAGTGATCGAATTCTCGATTGTAGGCCGCCAGAAATCGCTTCGCGTCCTTTTCGATGTCTTCGATAAAAAGTTTTCCTTCAAGGACCGCCAGGCACATGCTTGAGACCACGTCATCCCGAACGTGGTCAGGCAGAGCCTTAGATACCGCTCGATTGATTAGCATGTAGACCTGATCTGGAGAACGATTGATTGTCCGCTGTGCTTTGTGCGCTTTATTCCGTCTCCGGCCGCGCGCCTGTTCGCGGTCAATATTCCGCTGATATTTTTCGCGTGCTTTTGCGCGGGTGGCTTCGACATCTTTCCAGTATTGTTCGCGCATCTTAGCCCGAAAAAATTCCGGATCTTCAGCCCATCGTTCGCGAATTCGGACCCGTGTGGTGGCCTGCCTATCCTTGTGCTTGGCAAATAATAGCGGGTCTCTTTTCATCCGGCCGTGATACCATCGCTTTCTCCAAAAACGGTTCCGCTCAACTTCGGACATTGTGGACCACACGTCAGTCGGCACCCCGAATTCATTGACTGCTTTTGCGGCGTCCTCGATGCCTCGCGCCCGGCGAAAAGCCTCTATCCAACAATCGCGATACGGTCTCTTTTTATAAGGGCAGTCATTCTCGGTTGCCTCGGAATCTTGCCCAGCTTCAAACCCTCGTCGGTCGGATTTCTCTACGCCTTTCAACCAGTGCAGTTGCCCGGCCGTGGTCGTGTTTCCCGTCCGCATGTGTAAGATCGATAGCAGGCTTGTCATATCCATCTCCTCAATTGTTAAGCTGAGGGTCGCGCCAATGATCCTGAGTGATTGGAGAGCCCGGCTCTCAAGCAACTGGCGCTCACTGTCTACGCAGCACAAAACGGCAATGCATGGACCCGCGGCCAGGAGCCGCGAGGCACCTACTACCGCTTGTTATGGGCAGGGAATGGCCGATCTTGTGACGATGGTGTGGCATGGGCGTCTGACAGACGTGTCCGAGGTTCGCCCAGGCCGGTCCATAATCATCAGGAGTGAATGCCGGTGCCAAAAAGGTGAGGGGGCCGCGTCGGGTTTCGCAATGAAATCAATGGGTGCGGAAAGAGGGTAGGTGAGGGATTTTGAAGGGCTGAAAAAGCAAAAGGCCCTGCGAAAACAGGGCCTTGCATGAAATGGCTTGGTGGGCGATGAGAGACTCGAAGTCGCCTGTCCTCTAGAATCCTCGCTGAAAACATTTAGCTTTTCGGCGTGGCGTTTCGGAAAACCATAGCAGTGAAACCTAGCAGGTTCAACCTATGGAGACCGACCAATGACCACCAACTCTTTCGATGGCATCAACAATCAATCCATCGCTGCAACCGTCCAGATGCTGAGGAACTCACAGCTTGCTATCGGATGGGCGCTTGAACATCTTCCCCACCTCCACCTCTGGGACTTCTTCAACGAGTGGAAAGAGGATGATGAAGCCACATGGTCCACCAACATGACCAAGTGGGCCGCATACGCCTACGACTCCAAGCGCGTCACCAAGCCCGAGCAGCCGAACTTCAAACGGACCACCGCACCGTCGCTCCCCGACTTTGAGCCCCATGCAAGGTGGGCGCTGGAGGCCATTGATGCCGGCAGGATGGACCAGTCCGAGCTTCATGACTTCGCCAAGGACTGGCTGGAGGGGAACGATCTGGGCGTGTGGTACCGAGAGGATGCCGCCCGAATAGAGCTTGCTGAAGAAATCGCGGGGCAATCCGCGAAGTAAGACTGCCAACCGAGTGCAAGCCGGGAGGGGCGGAATTCATCGCCTCTCCTCCACCAGCGACGTGCGGAGAGTATCTTGTCCAACAATCGCCCACTCCACGCCTACCTCGACGCAGGCCGATACATGATGGCCATGTCCACCGAGTTTGAGCTTCCGATTTCCATATGGGTCACGTACCTGGGAGCCGCCATTTGGTCCGAAAGGCGTATTGGAGAAGTCCCGATGAGCCTGGAGGAGCTTGCCGCCAGAACCGGAAAGACGCCACAGGCGACAAGCGCCCATCTAAGATACCTGGGAGAGCGCTATCGGCTTGGGAAGAACGGGATGGGCCTCGTTCATACCTACGAGCATCCGTTGAACGGTCGCATGAAAACGTTCACGCTCACGCCGAAAGGCAAGGCCGTGGCGGAGCATCTCCGCTTCATCTACAATCGCCAGGACGGCAATCTCTAATTCCCACGAACTTGATAACCGAGGAGCCGAAACGATGGAAAGCATGAAGGACCTCGCCACCAAGGCAGACCTCAAGCAGGCCGTGAACGCCGCGACCTTACGCATTAGCGTGATGCTCGGCTTGATGGTCGCCGTCTTGCTCGCCGCCACGTATGTCATGACGCGGGCGCTCTGGCCGCGTGGGACAATAGTCTTCCACTTGAAGACTGGCGCGGTGAGGGATCGCCCGCCAATTTCCTCCTCCTTGATAAAAACAATAGGTCCCTACTTGATAAATCGGGATGCGGGCCCGCCCGTGTTCCGTCCATTCCCACGTACTTGAAGAGCAATTGGTGCGTACTTGATAAGGGCAGCGCCTTCGCGCCGCTATTAAGCAGCCGCTTTTCGTGGCCGCTATAAGCTAATTCCCCGGTACTTGAACACGCCGTAGCTCGCACGGCCACTCACCCCATCACCTCAAGCCATCGTCACCGCGCCGCCGCCCAGGCCCGTGCGAACGATCCCCCATGTCATTCTCAAAGGAGACATCCGACAAATGGACGAACAACTATTGCTCCGGGCCCTTCAGGAGGCCGACTCCGAGCTTCCCGACGCCGAGCCTATCCAGGCAGACCATCCAGCCACCACCGAGGAGCAGCCCGAGAAGTCCCTCCTCCAGAAGGCCGGTGACGTTTGGAAGTCTGTGGGCGGCGGCATCGCCAAGGCGGGCATGGAGACAAAGGACTTCGTGTTCGGGGAGCCCGCTGAGAAGGACAAATGGCAACTCCGCAAGGACATTGAGCGCCGCTCAGCGGAACTAAGCGGTGAGAGCACCGTCAATGCAGCAGCCTCAGGCGTCTCCCAGATCGTCACCGGCCTCATCGGTGCGGGCAAGATCATGGGTCCCATCAAGGCATTCCAGAAGCTCAAGCAGGGCGGAAGTATCGGCCGTACCCTCTACGAGGTGTTCAGGGGGGCGTCGGCAGCCACCGTCGTCCTCGATCCCCACGAGGAACGCCTATCGAACCTCATTGAGGAGTTCCCCGCGCTCCAGAACCCGGTGACGGAATACCTCGCGGCCGACCCGAGCGACAGCACCGCAGAGGGCCGCTTCAAGAACGCCATCGAGTCCATCGGCGTGGACTTCGCCTTAGTCGGAGCCGTGAAGGTCATCAAGCTCCTCCGCGCCGGGAAGCAGGCGGAAGCCATGAAGGAGGTGAAGAAGCTCGAAGCGGGCACCTCCCAGGTGGACGAGGCTACTGCCCGCGTTGTCGAGACCCCAGGCGCAAAGATCGCGCCGAGCGAAGTCCCTGGAGACACCACAGCAGCCCGTGCAACAGCAGGCGAGACGGAAGAGGCCATCATCACCCCCGTCACCGACAAGGAGCCCGCCCTTGAGGCCCCTGGAGTCAAGGCGGCGGATGAGACCACATACCACCCGACTGACATCTCAGACGCGGACCTAGGCGCAATCCTCAAGGGCTCTTCTGACGAGGCTAAGGCCATACAGACGTACGGCTCCAAGGAAGGGGCGACTGAGGCAGGACAGGTACTCTCCAGCACCAGCACCCTCCCATGGCAGAAGCTCCGGGGCACTGAGGAGGTCTTATCTTTCGTCAACCGCTCCGCCCGTGTCCTCAAGGCCCAGATGGACGCCGCCAAGGGTGGAGACGTGTTGTCAGACGCCAAGGTGTCCGAGATGGTTCACGCCCGAGCCGACCTCTTTGGGGAAGACCCGGCAATGCTCATGGGACAGCTTCAGGAGGCTGGCGATGCGGCGAAGAACATGGCAGCGAACATGGAGGCCTCCTTTTTGGTGGCGAACCGCATGTTCCAGGAGACCTATGACGCCGCCTTCCGGCTCCGTAACGGAATGCTGGAGGAGTGGGGCGGAGATGCCGCGAAGGCGGCGGAGGAGATCAAGAACCGCCTTATGGCGTCGGCAGACCTCCTCGCATCCGCTCGCTCCATGTCGAGCAATAGCGGCAGGGCACTGCGGCGCTTGCGTGGACAGTTCCAGTTCAAGCCGGAAGATTTGGCCCAGGTGAAAGGGATGGACGGGCAGAAGCTGGCCGACCTCATCTACCATACCAAGGGGGACCCCCAGAAGTTGGCCCAGGTGGCGAACCCCACGTTCCTCCGCCGCGTCATGGACGAAGCGGCATTCTCCCTGACAAACTCGCTCCTTTGGCTATGGCCCACTCATGTTACGAATATGACCACCACCGCGCTCATGACTGTGGGACGCCCTACCGAGAAGCTCATCGGGTCTCTCGCCGTGGGGCCGAAGCAGGGCGGCGACATCATCCGGCAGCAGGCCATACGGGAATACGGTTACACGGTTGCGGCTTTGGGTGATGCCTGGACGGCCATGAAGGACGCCTTCCTTCGTGGAGACTCCATCCTCTCCCCGCATAACACCGAGTTCTTCACAGGTGGCGGGCAGACACTGAAGACCGCGCAGCAGCCTCTCCCGTGGAGGCCGGTTAACTCCATCACCGATCTTGCACATAATGCCTGGGTTTCTGCGAACTATCGGAACATCGTGGGCCTCCCGACGAGGGCACTCGGTGCAGCCGACGAGTTCTTCAAGACGCTCCGCTACCGGGCATACGTCCAGGCGGAGGCCGCGACGAAAGCCAATCAGGCAGGCCTCAAGGGCGCGGAGTTCAAGCGGTACGTGCAGGAGCAGATGGAAAAGGCCATAGACCCCGCGACGGGGCAGGCCCTGGACACCAAGGCACTCCAGGAGACCCAAGTCTCCACGTTTCAGCAAGAGTTACTCAAGGGTACCGCAGGGGCCACCATCCAGCAGGTACGGGCACGGCATCAGGTCCTGACATTCGTGCTGCCATTCGTGAAGACCCCAATCAACGTCCTCCGCTACTCCGTCAAGATGACCCCCGGCCTCAACCTCCTCCAGAAGGAGTTCCGGGATAACATTCGCGGCATCAACGGGACTGAGGCCCAGGCGCACGCCTACGGGCAGATGGCGCTCGGGTCTACGTTCATGGGACTTGCCGCGACGCTGGCCCTCAATGGCAAGATGACTGGCGAAGGACCAAGCGACCCGGAGGCCTTGAAGGAGCTCCGTGCCACTGGATGGCAACCATACGCCTACGTGATCGACCGCCCGGACGGCTCCAAGCGATACATTCCGATGAGCCGCCTCGATCCCGCCTCCATGGCGATGACAATGATGGTGGACCTTGTGAGCGCCATCCGGCACGACCCGGAGAACGCGGACACCGAGAGGGGCATCATGGCCCTAGCGATGTCCCTGGGGAAGAAGTTCTCGGACAAGACATTCCTTCAGAGCCTAAATCAGGCCCTTGACGCCCTTTCCGACGACTCCGGCGACAAGGGAGAGAAATACCTAGCCAGCATCGCGGGCAATACCATCCCGCTTTCATCGGCGCTACGTGGTATCAATCCCGACCCATATCTGAGGGAGGCTCGCTCCTTCATCGATATGACGTTGAAGAACATTCCGGGATACTCGCAGACTCTTCCACCGTCACGGGATGCCTTCGGGGAGCCCATCGCCAGAAGCATCGGCCTCAGCACTACCAGCGAGGCTGACATCGTGGAGGCGGAGAATACCCGCTTACTCCTGGAAACGGGAACGGGCGTCTTCAAGCCAGACCCAAAGTTTGAGGGCGTGGACCTTCGGGACATCACCTTGTCCACTGGACAGAATGCCTATGACCGATATCAAGAGCTTGCAGGACAACTCCCCGGCCGGAAGTCGCTTAAGCAATATCTCGCCAACATCATCCAATCTCAGCGCTACCAGGACCTTCCAGACGGTGACAGAGCCGTCAAGGGGACCCGCATCCACGCGCTTGGAGAGATGGCCACCAAGTACCGCGATGCGGCGAGGAAGGTCTTAGTCCGAGAGAGCCCGGAACTACGGGCACTCGTGAAGGCCCGTCAGCGTGACGCCCGTGGGGCCTACATTAAGAACCGCCAGGAGCGGCAAAAGGGGGAGCCTGGAGCGCGGCAACTCCTTGAGGCCCTCCATCCGAACTGACCAGACAAACCAGAGGCGGGGAGCAATCTCCGCCTTCTTCTTTTTCAGGAACACAGGAGCCTATCATGGCACGACCGCAAGTCCGGGAGGTTTCCAGCCCGGAGCGCATTCAAGGCATCGCCTCCCCAGTCAGCACCTATGTCCGTCCGGCAGACCCCGCAGCCTCCCCGCTCCATGAGTTGGCCGAAGGTCTCGCGTCCATGGACACCAGGCTACGGTCCTTCCTCGACCAGCGCAAGCAGGATACCGACGAGGCAGACAAGGCGCGTGCCATCACGGACTTCCATCGGAACAACCAGAAGGGCTACGCTGATGCAGTGCGCGAGGGTCTCATCCCTGCGACCGCCTCCAAGTCCTACGTCGAGTGGTACAAGAAGCAGCAGGGCCACCTTGCGGGACTGAAGCTCTCGGACAAGTTCTCCATCGACTATCAGCAGTGGGATGGACGGGACAGTGAAGACCCCGCTGCCTTCGGACAGTTCGTCTCCGGGTGGATGACGCAGAACATCGGACAGGAGCAGGACCCCAACATCCTCGCCGGCCTTGCGCCACACCTCGACCGGATCGCCTCTGGTGGCTACGACACGTTCAACCAGGAGCGGGCCGCTTCGCTTCGCAGCAAGGCCCAGGCCACCTCGGGCGCTATCGTGACGGACACCCTCATGCGAGGCGCTGAGGCGGGCCGCGTGGAAGGCTCCGTGGACTATGACGGCCTCTGGACCGGCCTGATGTCCCAACGCGAAGAAGCGGTCTCCAAGGGCGAGCGCGGCGAAGACTTCGACAAGCTGATGGTGGACTCCATCATCCTCCAGGCCGAGGAGTCTGGCGACAGCGACATGCTGAAGCTCCTCGACCGGGCGACCTCAGGCTCCGACCTCCCCATGGCGAAGAACCCAGAGGTCCGTGAGAAGCGGATGCGGGCGCTGGAGAGGATCGGCAATAAGCAGGCCTCCATGGCGACCGATCAGGCGCAACTCGCGGAGAAGCAGGACAAGCGGCGTCATGAGGACAAGCTGGCTGAGGCCGTGCTCATTCTGTCCAATGGGGAGGATGTGCCGGAGGAGACCATCAGGGAACTCTCCAGGCGCGACGGCGAAATCCGATACAAGTTGGCCAAGTACAAGAAGGAATATGGGGACCTGGACACGGCGGAAGACCCTCAGGACTTGATGCAAGTGTATGAGGAGATCGATGACGGCGCGGGCCGCAAATACGTCCTGGACATGCGGGAGAAGGGCGTCATCCGTGACCCCGCCACCTTCCTGAAGGCCATGGACCGCGTGGATGCCGTCAAGAAAGCCACCCAGGGCGGCGGCATCTTCACGTCGCCTACCTACAAGGACACGGTAAAGTTCATCACGAATGAGACGGGTTATGGAGACATGTCCGTCGATGGTCTCAGGGGCCTGTCCTCCGAAGGTATGGAGGCCCTCTACGACTACCGAAACATGCTTCTGGAGTGGGACCTCAAGAACCCAGACGCGGGCCTCCTCGAAAGGGAGAAACAGGCACGGGAAGCTGGCGAATTCATCCGCTCCAGGTTCCAAGAGGCGACCGACCCGAAGGTTGTTGAAACCGGCGTAAGGTCCGAGTACGTCTCAGAGGCAGACGCCGCGAAGGCCAAGGAGGAGCCACAAGAACTTCTCCAGGAGCAGGACCCTGAGGTCCCCGCCCAGACGCAAGAGGAAGACGGCGGCTATCTTCCGCAGCCCATCCAGGACGCCTGGGACTGGCTTACAGGTGGCGACGAGGAAGAGGCCGCGCCTCCGCAGTCCCAGGAACAGTCCTCTTGGGTAGTCATTCCATACGAGACCCTCAGCGACTCCACCAAGCAGTCCCTTGAAGCCTTCGCCAAGAAGAAGGGACTCTCGGTCGAAGAGGCGTACGGCATCATCTCCGGTCGCGCCCAGAAGCTATCCGGCGAGACGCCCGCAGGGGTGGACCCGACGACCACGAACTCCATCTCGCCGGCTACGCGGGACAAGCTCTTTGGTCTACTCCAGGACCCGCCGAAGGTAGAGCGCCTCACGGCCTCCAACGTGCCGGTAGGTCCGCTCCTCGGCCTCATCGGACATACCGAAGGCACCGACAAGGGGGACGGCTACAATGAGACCCTCGGCTACGGGGCATACACTGGCGGCGACGTGAACCTCGTGGGGATGACCCTCGGGGAGATCGACAAGCTCCAGACCCAGATGCTCCGACACCCAAACAACTCGTGGAACTCTTCCGCTATCGGGCGCTACCAGATCATCCGTACGACCATGCGGAAGCTGAAGAAGACCATGGGGCTCACAGATGACGTGCTCTTCTCGCCCGAGCTTCAGGACCAGATGGCCATGCAGCTTCTGGAAGGCCGTGGCCTCTCCAAATGGCAGGCCGGGAAGATGTCCGATGAGCAGTTCATGTCTGGACTGTCCGCTGAGTGGGCCTCACTCCCGAAGGCAAACGGCAAGGGCAGCTATCGGAACCAGCGCGTAGGCACATCCACGGCAGGCGTTCGCGGGGTACTCGACAAGGTGAGAAACGCAGAGGTCGCATCCCTGGACCCGTCCATTGGCATGTCCTCAGGCAGCGACCCGTACGCCAACATTCCGGACGTGGACGCCAGCGGGAACGCCGGCCAGAAGCAGCGGTTCCTTGAGTGGAACCCAGACCCTGTGGGCAACCACGAGGCAAACCTACAGTCCATCGACGCGCAGCTTGGAGACGTGGTGCGCCGCGCCCAGGCCATTGCAGGGGTCAAGTTCGTGGTGGGCTCCGGCAAGCGCGATGACGCCCTCCAGAAGAAGGCCGTGGAGTGGGGATGGTCCAAGACCGAAGACTCCGACCACGAGCACGGCGCAGCCGTAGACCTCTGGCCCATCGATGAGAATGGAGCCGTCAAGTTCGACCCTGCCATGCAGCAGGAGGTCGTCATGGCCATGAAGTTGGCCGCAAAGGAACTCGGCGTTGACCTGGATATCGGAGCCGAGTGGAAGTCCTTCAAGGACAAGCCGCATTTCGGCATCAAGCACAAATAGGCCAGGAGATGTAGGTGGGGAGCAATCTCCACCTTCTTCCTCTGTGCCTGGAAGGAGACCATTGAGCCACTACAAGAAGATCAGGCGAAGTCTACGGGGTCTCAGCATCGCGCCGATAACCCGAAGCTGGCTGTACCAGTTGCGGCGGGAAGAGATGGACCTGGAGCGCCGCCTTGCTGGCCAAATCGAAAAGGCCAGAGCCGAAGGACGCTGCGCGGCGCTCGTCATGCCCAAGCCTGGGGTGGAAACCATGTACAGGTCCGAGCCGGCGACCCCAGGACGACTTTGCGGAGAGGCCGCATTCCGGCACGGCTACTGCACCAATCACTTTGTCACTCACTACCTCCACCTCCCTGAGAGGAAGTCAGGGCAGGCAGGCCGTGGGGTCTCTGTCCGCCCGTTTCCGGCTTACCAGTTCCCGACTGGAAGACTGAGCCCGAAGCAGGAAGACCTAATGAATGACCTCCAGCGGCTACCCATGAGCATTTCGCGGGAGGAATGCCTTGCGCGGGTGAATGCTGAAGACCCCGGCAATGTCTTGGCGCTCCCACAGCGAACGAACTTGAGCAGGCGGCGGCAGTGATAGGCCGCATTTAGCAAATACAGTGCCTTACGCTGCAACGGCCTACTTGAGAACTATTCTCATCTAGGGCCGTCCATCACATCTAATCAGTGATCCTTTTCGGTTCCTCAGCACACTCCCTCAAGGACCTCCATCATGACAGACCATCAACGCCTACGTCAGGCGCTCGCAGAATTACGCCCAGAATACAAACTTGCGGCCACAGTCGCACACTGGCACGACACGCCCGCCAAGAAGGGCGGCTTTGCGCTCACTCCCTGTAGCTACTCCACCGCGATCCTCATCAACCGCCGCGTCGAGTGGGTCATCTGGGGCACGGGCTATTCACCCGAAGCCATTCCGCCCGTGGTCTTCGGCATTAAGGCGTTGCTCCAGGTAGTCCCTCCAGGCCGGAGGCTTGAGGTCCACGCCCTCCAGGCGCTGGACGACGCTATCTGCCATGACGGCTATGGGCGCTACGCCATGGAGCACGGCGGAAAGACTAAGACATCCGGCAAGCCCCTAGGATGCTACCCCGCCGTCGCGGACATCATCAACGCCTACGATAGCCGCCGATGGTCCTTCATTCCGTACAAGCACATGGCGGAGGCTCCAGGCTACGCAGAAGCGGAGGAGGTGGCCAAGGGAAAGGCCAAGACAGCCGCCCTCAAGCACAAGGCGGACTTCGCGCCGACCACGGCGGATTACCCCAGACCCATCATACTCCAGGAGTTCATTGATGCCTTCCCAGGATGACCTCCCGCCCGCTGTCTTCCTGGACCCGTGGTTGACGGCGAAAGGGGATGACTTGAAGGGCTTCTCGGAGAACATCATTGAAGAGGTGGAGCGGAAGATTTGCAGCGGAATGACCCAGAAGGCCCGCCGCGATGCACTCGCACGGAGGCGCACGGTGGTGGAGAACCTAGCGGCGAACTTCGCGGCGTTGTCCCTAAGCCCGCACATAGACTCAGAAAGCCGACTTGCCGCCCCAACCGCGAAGAGGAAGCCGAACCGCTATGACCGGCCGGGGTATCCCCAAGACCTCCTTGGCGGAATGCTCCGCACCATGGAGGAAGTAGGTCTCATTGTCCGGCATCCCTACGTATTCAAGCGGCTCAATACCACGCTGGAACTATCGCCCAGCCTCATCACCTCCATAGGGCGGCACAGGGTCCGACTTCATGACATCGGCAGGGTGATGGGAGCGGAGCCCATATGGCTGAATGCCCGCACTGGGAAGGTGGACTTTGCGGACGGCTCGCCGCTCAAGCAGCGGGTGGACTATACAGAGACAGAGGATTCTAGGACGCTTCGCGCCGAGATGGACGACATCAACGCCTTCCTGGGAGAGGCCGATTTCCGCTTCAATGGTGAGGCCCAGGTGCCGCCAGCATTGCGCCGCATGTTCCTCCTGAGGTCCCTGAAGGATACCGCCGCGTTCAATCTCAATGGGCGGCTCTTTGGCGGCTGGTGGCAGGACCTGAAGTCCGACCTCCGCCATTTGATCACCATCGACGGGGAGCCCATTGCGGACCTGGACTACTCCGCCTGCTTCGCCAGCCTTGCATACGTGCGCGTGGCGGGGCGGCTTTGCGATGGAGACCCCTACGATATCCCAGGTCTTGAAGACCACAGGGATGGCGCGAAGGAGGGCATGTTGTCGCTTCTCTCCAGGTCGAAGGGGATGGAGCGCCTAACGCCTGAACTCAAGGCGAAGTTACCCGAGGGATGGACCGCACGGAGCCTAGTGGAAGCCTTCAGCCGCCGCCACCCTCTGCTAGCGGATACGTTCGGGCGGGACATCGGGGTAGAGCTTATGGCTACCGAAAGCAGGATCATGGTGACGCTGCTTCTGGAACTGGTGGCCATAGGTATTCCGGCGATGCCGCTACATGACGGGGTGCAGGTTGCCGAGTCCGCGAAGGGGCGGGCGATAGAGGCCATGGCGGAGGTGTCCGAAAGGGTGCTCGGTACGATGCTGGCCGTGAAGGAAAAACCGATTGTGCGGCCCACGATGGCGGCGAGAGGGGCGGCGGCTTGAGGCTTTTCCGCTTAACTTGCTGCTATAGGGGGAGTCCTCCTGGTGGTGTCCTCTAAGTAGTTATTGGCCTCTCTTCTCATCATCGGCCTCTAGGCTCGGAGGAGACCTTGAGGATAGTGCTCAGAGTGACCGACATCATACCGGACAATCTTTCAGGTATCAGGAGAGGGAGTGGGTGAAGACCATCTCTCCCCTTCAAGCCAGCCACCTAGGGCACTCCCGCCCAGTCCTTCCCACCCAGCCTTCCCACTTAGTTCACACCTCCAGCCCTCCGCCCATCCCCTCCCTGTTGATGAATGGTGGTCTGGTGGACCGCCGGACGTGACGACTCAAGGTGGTTCCTCCATGATCATGCAAGTCTGAATTCAAAGGGTAATTGCATGTCCGATAAGTGTGCCATCTGGCAAAGCCCCGTCTTGTCCGCACATAGCGATAGAGGATGCTGGCGGTATCACTCGCCTAGGGCTGGTGGCTGGTACGCCATCACAGACTCTGCACTGGGCGTGATCAAAAATCTCGACAACAGACAGAAGTCTTACCTTACGACATGGTTGACTGAGCAACGGCATCTTGGCGTTACAGAGCCTATCGTAGGC
The DNA here is from genome assembly GCF_020535545.1 of Roseateles sp. XES5. NCBI lineage: Bacteria > Pseudomonadati > Pseudomonadota > Betaproteobacteria > Burkholderiales > Sphaerotilaceae > Roseateles > Roseateles sp. XES5. The sequence continues at coordinate 192,679 of NZ_CP084752.1, read as the reverse complement.
GTGGATGAGGTTTCGCGTTTTAGGAACGGAGTACCGAAAAACATAATGGCCCGTCGTGATGGCCTGCTTAAGGCTATACGCGATCATTCTCCGGGTCTGGGGGATTCGGTGCATTATAGAGGCTCTGAATTTCTTCCTTATATATTAGCGGAAACAGAGTCATTACAGTTGATGGAGGTGTCTGCTCTTGTGAGTTTTTGCGTACATGATCGACTTCTATCGGCGTACTCTAGGGATGACATTGCGCTGACGTTCAAAGGCTACTCCCGCCTTGAAGAGCTTAGCCTCAAGTCATCGTCCGCAACGCAAGTATTCGTGGCGATGTGGTTCGGGCCTGAAGTTGCACAAGCATACAGTGATGGCATAGCCCTGGCTGTTGAGGACGCAGGGTACAAACCGATGAGGATTGATCAGAAGGAACACAACAATAAGATTGACGACGAGATTATAGCCGAAATTCGACGGTCGCGCTTCCTGGTTGCGGACTTCACGTGCGGCTTGCTGGACAGTGGAGGAGCGCTTACGGCAATCCCACGCGGCGGCGTTTACTACGAGGCGGGCTTTGCGCAGGGGCTCGGTATCCCCGTCATATGGTGTTGCCGTGAAGATCACATTGGGCATGTTCACTTCGATACCCGCCAGTTCAACCACATCACCTGGAGCACGCCGGCAGAACTACGCGAGAAGCTGCGCAATAGGATTGGTGCCGTCATAGGCGATGGCCCCCTCAAGACAATCTGAAGTCAGGGCTGGATAAATGAAGATCGTTTCGAGGCTGTTCCGTCAAAAAGATTACGAGAATGCCGAGTACTGGCGATACGGATGGGAAAACGCGAGACTCTTTCAGGAGGTTGTATTCACGACAATTGAATCCGTGGTGATTTTGGCAGCATTAGACATCGCCTTAAGTAAGAAGCTTGACTTGGTCTTACTATCTATCAACGTCATCGCATTCTTCTCACTCATGTCTTATTTGCTCATGTATTTTAAATTCCTCATCAATGCGGCAAATGAGAAATTTGAGGTTATTAATAATAAGAACGTGTTCGCGTGGATCGCGGGGACGCTATCCGCCCTTGCTTCCTTCGGCATTACATTCGCGCTTCCTAACGTAGTTTCCGCTTTTGTTAGGGCGAACTTCATGCAATAGCCTGCCGGATCGCCGCAGAGGGTAGCTCACGCGACATCTCCAATTTACGTGACAATGGCGCGGCTTCCCCCCCGCCAGGGGGTACCCCAGGCCCCATGAAGCGAGGCCTGAGGGGCGACACGTTAAGCGCGGCACCGGGGTACCCCCAGCCCCTTCTAAATCCTCTATAACACCCACAACCAACGTTGACATTAGATATTTGATGATTCAGAATCCTCTCAACACTGGAGAGGCACATGAAACGGTACGTCATCTATACGCGAGTGAGCACGGCGGAGCAGGGCAAGAGCGGCCTGGGTTTGGAAGCGCAAGAGAGGGACATCCACCTCTTCCTCCAGAACTTCTCGGAGACGCCCTGGGAGATCATCGGGGAGTTCCAGGATGTTCAATCCGGCAAGGTGGACGACAGGCCAGAACTCGTGAAGGCCCTGCAATTGGCCCGCAAGGAAAAGGCGGAGTTACTGGTGGCAAAGCTGGACCGCTTGAGCCGGGACGTGGAGTTCATCGCAAGGACCATCAAACAGGCGACTATCCGGGTGGCCTCAATGCCCCATGCGGATAACTTCCAGCTTCATATCTATGCGGCCCTCGCAGAGCAGGAGAGGGAATTTATCTCGAAGCGCACCAAGGCGGCGCTCAAAGTGGCGAAGGACAGAGGGCGGCAGCTAGGCGGTCTCCGCGACAAGACCATGAAGCGCAATGAGGCGATCCAGGAGAAGGCCAGGATAGAGGCCGAGAGGGTCATGAAGATAGTTGGGCCACTGAGGAACGCCGGGCAGACCCTTGCGACGATTGCCGGGACGCTCAATGACATGGAGGTGAGGACTTCAAGGGGAGGCCAGTGGACGGCCATGCAGGTGAAGAGGGTCTTGGATCGAGTTTAATCCAGCATTCCCAACGGGTCTTTTGCGTCGTCACCGCAGAAAGCCTCGACCCTAGTTGTGACGGCTTCCGTGCATGACGCGATTGCCTCCATCACATAGCCGCAGAGTTCCCGTTGAAACTTTGACGGCTCCTCAAAAGAGATAGCGTGCTCTTCCGCCCGCATAAAGCTAACAGGGTGGGCGTGGACGAACGATGAAAGATAGGCGTTGTAGTGCTCCCAAGCGTCTACATTAAGACCGGCCTCCCGAACTGCACCTCGTAGGCCATCTACGAAGACATCCCCTTTCTTAAGTCTCTCTAGCTTGTCTTGGGGCAACCCGAGTTCGGCACCATACATGTCTATAGCGGAATGTAGCTCCGTCTTTCTTTCGCTATATCCTTCGAGGTGGTATTGCGAGGTAACGCCCTCAGCCCTTACGGCGGCATCTAGAAACCTCTTACGGCTTGTGGCGTCGTGAAGGTATAGAACATGCCGCCGCAAGTTCCACTGCGCCAGGGTCAGTGATGGCTCTGATATGTACAGAGTCATGATCGCGGTATCGATTGCGATACGGCCAAGAGATGCAACTGAAAAGTGATCAAGCAGTGACGCATTCTTTCCGGCTAACACCGCCGTTTGTACAAGGGTCACCACCGACATATTATTGGCGATCAACTTTGCGAAGAGGAAAAGCGCCCTGTTCTGGCGTCCCGTGTGAATGATGCCGATGCAGGACTCCGAAACAACGACGGCCCTACTTATTGCCGTCTCAAGGGCATCCAATCCTTCTTCAAGCCCTTCCATCCTCTTGCGGTATAGCTTCTTCACGAGTTCCTCTCCTTAGGTCGAGAATATCTGGCACCCTGTCCATTGCCGCTGCAAGGCCTGGGAGCATCAATTCGCTTCTTCCATAAAGGTCCCGAGATTTCCCCGAAGCACGCCCCGTAATGTACTCCCGCGCAGAGTCAGGCATTCCGGCTCGGGCACAGAGGTCCTCGAAGAAGTGACGCCATCCGTGGTTCGGAGATAGCTCGACCCTCTTGATGCCTACCTTGTCGCGGACCCATTCCGACATCAGGGGCTGAATGCGTTGACTCTCGAAGAGCGGTCCCTTGCCTACACCCTGGACGAACTTCATGAAGCCTTCCCGCTCAAGGGATGGGTGGACGGGAATGCGCCGCTGGCTAGAGGCCGTCTTCAAGCTCCGCCTGCCAGACGTGGAGACCCGGAAGAACCACCGCCCGTCCACTTGGAAGAAGTCCTCCGCCGTCAATTGGCCGGCCTCTTCGATCCTCATGCCTGTGTAGGCACATATCCAAGGCAACCAACGCCTCCGGGGCTCTGTCTCCTTGGAGGCGGCTTTGAGCACCATCACAGCCTCGTCAATGCGGTACGTGCGGGCGTCACTGTCAAGCATCACAAAGTCGAGCTTTTCGAGCCCTTCGAGCGGGTTTCCATTCGGGTGGAAGTCATCACGGAGCAGGCGACGGCCCCACTTGATGATTGTGGAAATGCCCGCCACCTTGCCGTTGATAGTGCGGTTGCTGAGGTCCCCCTTGGTCTGCATTGCGGTTCGCCACCGCTCCGCCTCATCCCGCGTAACCGTCCGCGCGTCCGTGGAGGCGGACTTGGATAGACCCTGGGACCTACGCCAGTCGGCAAACTCTTGGCCATGCTTGGAGTACTTGCGCACCGTCGCTTCGGGGAAAGGCTTGGCGTCCTTGCCGAGCGCCCTCCGTGCTTTCTCCGCATCCACAATGCCCTTGAAGGTGAAATTGGTGTCTACCTTTTCCGAGCTATCGCGTGTCTTTGGCGTAGCAACGAATGCAGGCGCGGCCTTAAGCTCCCTCACATCGCCGTATACCCCGCCGCGCATCGCTTCCAGACCGCGTTCGGCAGCACCCATAAGGCGGGCCATCTCCAGGTTTACCAGCCGTCGTGTCTCGGAATCGACATCGAGCCCCTTGGAGGCGAGCGCCGCATCCGTGTCCGCTCCGTGGATAGCTTCCAGCGTTGCCGCCAAGTCGGGCGCAAGGACCGCCTTCATGCCCGGATATTTCTCAAGCAGCCGGAAGGCGAGGGATGAGCGCCGCTCGCCACCCTTTGTCCGCAGCAGGGCCAGGAGGTCCTTTGCAAAGGCGGAGCGTTGGGAGGGCTGCATACTCAGCACCATCTCAGACCACGCGGTCCCGGTCCCGGTCCCCGGCAGCGATTCTGGTAGGTCTCTGGGAGGAGGGGCGGCGAAGGGGTCATCTTCGTGGGCCAGGAGGAACGCCTTGGCGTGGTCCGCTGCGACGGCCATTTGCTGCTTCGGGGAAAGCGCCTGGGGGCCGTCTCTCAAGAGTGCTGCCCAGGACGCGAGCCTATCGTCCCATATGGTAAGCATGCGGCGATAAGCTATGGCGGCTTCGTCGCGGTCCAGATGTCCGGTGGACTTGGCGAACTCCTGACTTTTCCCCAGGTCGCGAACGCCGAGGGCGAGGAGTCGGGCGCGTTGACGCCAAAGTTCCTCAGGGATTCGGAATCGTCCCTGCCAAATATCAGAGCTTTTACGCTTGAAGAGTCCCCGCATCAGTCGCTGTCTACCAGACATTCCCGTAGCACATTCCCATAGCAGTCCGCATTGACGGAAACCACGGGAAAAGCTAAGGTTTTGGAACTGCTTTGGAAAAAAGTGGTGGGCGATGAGAGACTCGAACTCCCGACATCCTCGGTGTAAACGAGGCGCTCTACCAACTGAGCTAATCGCCCGCCGCGTTGGTGGCTGTGATCTATGCGGAACCGGATCGAACCGCAAGAGGCAATCGCAAAGTTTTTTGCATTTTTTTGAATGGCGCCATGAAGATGCGCAAGGGTGTGGAAACATTTCGCGGCGCGTCATTCTTTTGTCTTGAAACCTGCTTGACACCCAAACACGAACCCCGTAGTTAGCCGCTCATCGAACGGCTGAGGCCGCTCGGGACGGATGCTTCGTCATCCGGACGCTTTCGAGGAATGCGGGTGTAGTTCAGTTGGTTAGAATACCGGCCTGTCACGCCGGGGGTCGCGGGTTCGAGCCCCGTCCACTCCGCCACTCGAAAGGCCGGACGAACATTCGGGGACCGCAAGGTCAAGAAGATGCGCGGGTGTAGCTCAGTCGGTTAGAGTGCCGGCCTGTCACGCCGGAGGTCGCGGGTTCGAGCCCCGTCACTCGCGCCATTTCTTTTCTTCCAAGGTTTTACAAGCATTTCCTCATGTGACGCGCGAAGCGCGTTCCGGTGGAAATTCTTTGTGTTTGCGCCGAATGTTTCTGGCCGCCTCTCCGTCTTCGTATAGCTTGCCGGCTGGAAGAGGGGGATTCGCATGCGTTACGTCACCATGGCTGTCAGCGGCTTTGCCGCGCTCATCGCGCTCAGCATCCTGTTCGGCTCGTGGTTCACCATCGACCAGGGCGAGCGCGGGGTGATTCTGCGTTACGGCGCCGTTTCGGGCACGGCCGAGCCCGGCCTCGGCTTCAAGCTGCCGCTGATCGATTCGGTCGTGCGCATCTCCGTGCAGTCCAAGGCCATCGTCTATGAGAAGATGGAGGCCTATAGCCGCGACCAGCAGCCGGCCGATATCCGCCTTTCCGTGAACTACCGCATTCCGGCCGACCGCGTGCAGGATGTCTACGGCACCTATGGCGGGGAGGACGGGCTGCTGTCGCGCCTCATCGAGCGCAAGGTCTTCGAAGAAACCAAGACGGTGTTCGGCCGCTTCAACGCCGTCACGGCCATCCAGGAGCGCGGCCGCCTCAATGCCGAGGTCGCGACGGCCATCCAGGAAGGCGTGTCCGGCCCCGTCATCATCGACAGCGTGCAGATCGAGAACATCGACTTCTCCGAGGCCTACGAGGCGAGCATCGAGCAGCGCATGCTGGCCGAGGTCGAGGTGCAGCGCCTGCGGCAGAATGCCGAGCGCGAAAAGGTGCAGGCGGAAATCACGGTGACGCAGGCGCGCGCCCAGGCCGATGCCCGCCGCGCCGAGGCGCAGGCCCAGGCCGATGCGGTGCGTCTTGCCGCCCAGGCCGAGTCGGAGGCGATCAAGCTGCGCGGCGAGGCCGAAGCCGAGGCGATCAAGGCGCGCGGCGACGCGCTGAAGGACAATCCCGGCCTCGTTTCGCTGACGCAGGCGGAAAAATGGGACGGCCAGCTGCCGCGCACCATGCTGCCGGGCGGCGTCGTGCCGATGCTCAATTTGAATCCGAACTAGCGGGCAGGGCGGTGCTGGCGGTGCTTTTTCTTCGCAGTCGCGGGGAAACGCCCCGCGTGCCGGCCTTCATGATTTCGTAACGATTTAAATGGGCCTGCCGCCAGCCTTTCGAGGCAGCCGGGAAAAGAACACAATGATTGCGGCGAAAGCCGGACAAAGCCTTGCGCGGGGGCGCGCACTGCGCTAACGACGTGGCGTTGCAACATACTTTCTCGGCTTGCAGGTCTTTGACCAACAGGCGTCTCTCCGGCGCCACGAGCAGGCAGGATGGACGCCAATGACTGAACTTCTCGGTTCCTATATCCCGATCGCCATCTTCATCGGTATCGCGCTCGTGATCGGCCTTGCGCTGCTGGTCGCGCCCTTTGCCGTGGCATACAAGGCCCCCGATTCGGAAAAGCTTTCCGCTTACGAATGCGGCTTCGAGGCCTTTGAAGACGCGCGCATGAAATTCGATGTGCGCTATTACCTCGTGGCCATTCTGTTTATCCTGTTCGACCTGGAAATCGCCTTCCTGTTCCCCTGGGCAGTGTCCTTCGGTGAGCTCGGCTGGTTCGGCTTCTGGTCCATGATGGTCTTCCTGGGCGTCCTGACCATCGGCTTTATCTACGAATGGAAGAAGGGAGCGCTCGAATGGGAGTAGCTCATACCAACGCGACGCTCGTCGCGCCGCAGGCCAAGGGGATCATCGATCCCAACACGGGCAAGCCGGTCGGCAGCAACGATGCCTTCTTCGGCGAGATCAACAACGAGCTCGCCGACAAGGGCTTTCTGGTCACCTCCACGGACGAACTCATCACCTGGGCCCGTACCGGCTCGCTGATGTGGATGACCTTCGGTCTGGCCTGCTGCGCGGTCGAGATGATGCACGCTGGTGCGGCGCGCTACGACATCGACCGCTTCGGCATGCTGTTCCGTCCGAGCCCGCGTCAGTCCGACCTGATGATCGTGGCCGGCACCCTGTGCAACAAGATGGCCCCGGCCCTGCGCAAGGTCTACGACCAGATGGCCGAGCCGCGCTGGGTGCTCTCCATGGGCTCCTGTGCCAACGGTGGTGGCTACTACCACTACAGCTACTCGGTGGTGCGGGGCTGCGACCGCATCGTGCCGGTGGACGTCTACGTGCCGGGCTGTCCGCCTACGGCTGAGGCGCTGCTCTACGGCATCCTGCAGTTGCAGGCCAAGATCCGCCGGACCGGTACGATCGAGCGTTAAGGGCAGGGGACTGAAACGATGAGCGAAGCCCTCCAGGAGCTTTCCTCCTATATCGGCGAAGCGGCCGGCGGTCTCGTCGCCTCCGCCGATATCGCCTTTGGCGAACTCACCCTGAAGACGGACGGCGCGCGCGTCGTCGAGCTTCTGACGTTCCTGCGCGACGACGTGCAGTGCGGTTTCGTCAATCTCGTCGACATCTGCGGCGTGGACTGGCCGGCCCGCGCCGAGCGCTTCGACGTGGTCTACCACCTGTTGTCGCCGCGCCAGAACCTGCGCATCCGCGTCAAGGTGGCGACCGGCGAGGACGTTCCGGTGCCGTCGGCCTGCGCCGTCTATCCGGGCGCCAACTGGTTCGAGCGCGAAGCCTTCGACCTCTACGGCATCATCTTCGAGGGTCATGAGGACCTGCGGCGCATCCTGACGGATTACGGCTTCATCGGCCACCCGATGCGCAAGGACTTCCCGACGACCGGTTTCGTGGAAGTGCGTTATGACGACGAGGTCAAGCGCGTCGTATACGAGCCTGTCGAACTGAAGCAGGAATTCCGCAACTTCGACTTCCTGTCTCCCTGGGAAGGCACCGACTACGTGCTGCCGGGCGACGAGAAGGCGAAGACGAACTGATTAATGTAACTGCGAATAGCCGGTAGCGAGTAGGTTCGCTATTGACTACTCTCTTCCAGCGCGGAGCGCGCCCATGAACGAGCACAACGTTCGCAACTTCAACATCAACTTCGGGCCCCAGCACCCGGCCGCACACGGCGTGCTGCGCCTGGTGCTGGAGCTGGACGGCGAAGTCATCCAGCGCGCCGATCCGCATATCGGCCTGCTGCACCGCGCCACCGAGAAGCTGGCCGAGAGCAAGACCTATATCCAGTCGCTGCCCTATATGGACCGTCTCGACTATGTGGCGCCGATGAATCAGGAACATGCCTTCGCGCTCGCCGTCGAAAAGCTGACGGGCACGGAAGTTCCGATCCGCGGCCAGCTGATCCGCGTGCTCTATTCCGAAATCGGCCGCATCCTGTCGCACCTCCTCAACGTGACGACCCAGGCCATGGACGTCGGCGCGCTGACGCCGCCGCTCTGGGGCTTCGAGGAACGCGAGAAGCTGATGGTGTTCTACGAGCGGGCCTGCGGCGCGCGCATGCACTCGGCCTATATCCGTCCGGGCGGCGTGCACCAGGACCTGCCGCACGAGCTGGTGGAAGACATCGGCAAGTGGATCGATCCGTTCCTGAAGACCGTCGACGACATCGACGAACTGCTCACCGGCAACCGCATCTTCAAGCAGCGCAACGTCGATATCGGCGTCGTCAAGCTGGAAGACTGCTGGGCCTGGGGCTTCTCGGGCGTCATGGTGCGCGGTTCGGGCGCGGCCTGGGACCTGCGTCGCTCGCAGCCCTACGAGTGCTATTCCGACCTCGAATTCGACATTCCGATCGGCAAGAACGGCGACTGCTACGACCGTTACCTCATCCGCATGATCGAAATGCGCGAGGCGGCCAAGATCATGCGCCAGTGCGTCAACCGCCTGCTCGGCGACGCCAAGGTCGGCCCGGTCTCCTCGATCGACGGCAAGATGGTTCCGCCCAAGCGCGGCCAGATGAAGCGGTCGATGGAAGCGCTCATCCACCACTTCAAGCTCTACACGGAAGGCTATCACGTGCCGGCCGGCGAAGTGTATGCGGCCGTCGAGGCGCCGAAGGGCGAGTTCGGCGTCTATGTCGTCGCCGACGGCACCAACAAGCCCTACCGCTGCAAGATCCGCGCCCCGGGCTATGCCCACCTCCAGGCCATGGACTTCCTCTGTCGCGGACACCAGCTCGCCGACGTCTCGGCGATCCTGGGCTCCCTCGATATCGTGTTCGGCGAGGTTGACCGCTGATGCCGACCGCAGCCCCCGTTTCGACCGCCGCCCTTGCGACCGCCGCTCTGAAAGCCGGCGTCCGCGGCGGCGCGTCCGTGGGCTGCGCCATCGTATTCATGCAGAATGACACGTCGGCGCATGCCTGCGGGTTCGTCTCCGCGACGACGCAGTGCCGGCAGATTAACTGAGACAAGGCGTTACAGAATGTCCGTTCGTCGACTAGCCGATGACAATGTCCAGCCCGCCAGCTTCGCCTTCTCCAAGGAGAACGCGACCTGGGCCAAGGCCACGATCAACAAGTATCCGAAGGGCCGCCAGCAATCGGCGGTCATTCCGCTGCTGATGCGCGCGCAGGAGCAGGACGGCTGGGTCACCAAGGCGGCGATCGAATATGTCGCCGACATGCTCGACATGGCCTATATCCGCGTGCTCGAGGTCGCGACCTTCTACACCCAGTTCCAGCTGCTGCCGGTCGGCACGCGCGCCCATGTCCAGGTCTGCGGCACCACGCCCTGCATGCTGCGCGGCGCGGAAGACCTGATCAACGTCTGCAAGAAGCGCATCCATCCCGAGCCCTTCCATCTCAACGAGAGCGGCACGCTGTCGTGGGAAGAGGTCGAGTGTCAGGGCGCCTGCGTCAACGCGCCGATGATCATGATCTTCAAGGACAGCTTCGAGGACCTGACGCCGACGCAGCTCGAGCACATCATCGACCGCTTCGATGCGGGCAAGGGCGCGGACGTCACGCCGGGCACGCAGATCGATCGCATCTATTCGGCCCCGGCCGGTGGCCTCACCAGCCTCAACGAGCCGGAACCGGCGGCCAAGAAGACCACGACGCGCGCCAAGAAGAGCGAAGAGGACAGCGTCAGCGTTCCCCCGTCGAACGCCGCCCGCGCCAGGACGGACGCCGAGGAGACCAATCCGAAGCTGAAGACGCCCGCCACCGCCAAGGCGGATGCGGCCGCCAATGCCAAGGCCGCCAATCCCAAGGCTAAGGGTGACACGCGCGCCGAAGGCGGCGACGCCGCCGTCAAGCAGCCGCTCGCGGCCGCCGGCAAGCCGTCGCTCGAGGACAAGAACCGCCCGGCCGGCATCGCCCGCCCGGCGAGCGTCGACGACCTCAAGCTGATCTCCGGCGTCGGTCCGAAGATCGAGGGCACGCTCCACGAACTCGGCATCTTCACTTTCGCGCAGGTCGCCGCCTGGAAGAAGGCGGAGCGCGAATGGGTCGACGGATATCTGAATTTCAAGGGCCGCATCGAGCGCGACGACTGGGTCAAGCAGGCCAAGGCGCTCGCCAAGGGCGGCGAAGCGGAATACATCCGCGTCTTCGGCAAGAAGCCGCGGTAAAGAGGTGAATCATGCTTAAAGATCAAGATCGCATCTTCACCAATATCTACGGCACCAAGGACCGGTCGCTGAAGGGCGCCATGGCCCGCGGCCATTGGGACGGCACCAAGCAGCTTCTGGAAAAGGGCCGCGACTGGATCATCAACGAGGTCAAGGCCTCGGGCCTGCGCGGCCGCGGCGGCGCCGGCTTCCCGACCGGCCTCAAGTGGTCCTTCATGCCGAAGGAATCCGACGGCCGTCCGCACTACCTTGTCGTCAACGCCGACGAATCCGAGCCCGGCACCTGCAAGGACCGCGATATCCTGCGCCACGATCCGCACACGCTGATCGAGGGCTGCGTCGTCGCCTCCTTCGCCATGGGCGCCCATGCGGCCTATATCTACGTGCGCGGCGAGTTCATCCGCGAGCGTGAGGTCCTGCAGGCCGCCATCGACGAGTGCTACGACGCCGGTCTTCTCGGCAAGAACAACAAGCTCGGCTACGACATCGACGTCTATGTCCACCACGGCGCCGGCGCCTACATCTGCGGCGAGGAAACCGCGCTGCTGGAATCACTGGAAGGCAAGAAGGGCCAGCCGCGCTTCAAGCCGCCGTTCCCGGCCAATATGGGTCTCTACGGCTGCCCGACGACCGTCAACAACGTCGAGTCCATCGCCGTCACGCCGACGATCCTGCGGCGCGGCGCGGCCTGGTTCTCCAGCTTCGGCCGCCCGAACAACGTCGGCACCAAGCTGTTCATGATGTCGGGCCACGTCAACAAGCCCTGCACGGTCGAGGAAGCCATGGGCATTTCCTTCCGTGAAATGGTGGAAAAGCACGGCGGCGGCATCCGCGGCGGCTGGGACAACCTGCTCGCCGTCATTCCCGGCGGCGCGTCGTGCCCGGTGGTCAAGGGCGAGGACATGATGAATGTCACGCTCGACTTCGACGGCCTGCGCGACGTGAAGTCCTCCTTCGGCACCGGCGGCATGATCATCATGGATCGCTCGACCGACATCATCAAGGCGATCTGGCGCATCTCGGCCTTCTTCAAGCACGAGAGCTGCGGCCAGTGCACGCCCTGCCGCGAAGGCACGGGCTGGATGCACCGCGTGATCGAGCGCATGGTGCGCGGCAACGCGCAGAAGCGCGAGATCGACATGCTGTTCGACGTCACCAAGCAGATCGAAGGTCACACGATCTGCGCGCTGGGCGACGCGGCGGCCTGGCCGATCCAGGGCCTCATCCGCAACTTCCGCCCCGAGATCGAGGCGCGCATCGACCAGTACACCGCCAATGCCATGGCGCATGGCGCGGTGCTGGAAGCGGCGGAGTAAGACGATGACGAAGCCGGCAGGACAGGATGCGAATGCGACCAACGTCCCGCCGGCTGAAGCCGCCGGCGACGACCCCTTCGGTCTCGCCCCGTGGCTGAAGGACATGCCCGATGTGCCGCTGCATCCGCTGATGGCTCATCCGGTCGCTGCGATGGCCGCGACGACGGCGATCGGTTTCGGCATTGCGGGCCAGATGGCCGGGGCGATGCTGGGCCTGATGCAGACGGCGGCCGAGCGGGCGAAGGTGGCGATGGACGAGGCGGCCGAACGCGCCCGGGCCGAGATGGCACGGGAAAAGGCTGTGCAGGACAGGGCCGGGCAGGACAGGGCCGGGCAGGAGAGGGCGGCGCCGGTACGGGCGAAGCCGGACCTGCGGGTGGTGCCGAACGCGGCGCCGGCCGGGGAGCCGAAGGCGAAGGTGGCGCGCGAAACGGGCGCGACGCCGGTGGCAGAGGTGAAGCCGGCGCACAAGACGCCGGCGACCGGCAAGAAACCGGCGCGCAAGGCGCCGACGGCAAGGGCCGCGAAGGCCGATGACCTGAAGAAGATTTCAGGCATCGGGCCGAAACTGGAGCAGGTGCTGAACGGCATGGGGCTCAGGCGGTACGCCGACATCGCGTCCCTGACGGACGCCGATGCGGCACGGATCGAAGCCGAACTCGGGTTCAGCGGGCGCATCGCCCGCGACGGCTGGGTGGAGCAGGCAAGGGCGCTGGCGAAGGGCAGGGGATAACCCCGCCGGACCCGGCAGAGAAACAAAGGCCGACGGAAAGGGCAGGGCCCGGACCGGACGCCGGAGAGAATGGCGCTGGCAGGACGCGGGACTTTCCCGCGTCAAAAGCGGGATTGAGATATGGCAAAGCTGAAAGTCGACGGAAAAGAAATCGAAGTCCCGGATCACTTCACGCTGCTTCAGGCGTGTGAGGAGGCCGGCGCCGAGGTTCCGCGCTTCTGTTTCCACGAGCGGCTGTCGGTTGCCGGCAACTGCCGCATGTGCCTCGTCGAGGTGAAGGGCGGCCCGCCGAAGCCGGCGGCGTCCTGCGCCATGAGCGTCAGGGACCTGCGTCCCGGCCCGAACGGCGAAGCGCCGGAAGTCTTCACGACCACGCCGATGGTCAAGAAGGCGCGCGAAGGCGTCATGGAATTCCTGCTGATCAATCACCCGCTGGATTGCCCTATCTGCGACCAGGGCGGTGAATGCGACCTGCAGGACCAGGCGATGGCCTTCGGCATCGACAGTTCGCGCTATGCCGAAAACAAGCGCGCGGTCGAGGACAAGTATATCGGTCCGCTCGTCAAGACGATCATGAACCGCTGCATCCACTGCACGCGCTGCGTTCGCTTCACGACGGAAGTGGCCGGCATCACCGAGCTCGGCCTGATCGGCCGCGGCGAGGATGCCGAGATCACCACCTATCTCGAACAGGCGATGACCTCCGAGCTGCAGGGCAACGTGGTCGACCTTTGCCCGGTCGGCGCGCTCACCTCCAAGCCCTTCGCCTTCACGGCCCGTCCGTGGGAACTGAACAAGACCGAATCCGTCGACGTCATGGACGCCGTCGGCTCGGCGATCCGCGTCGACACGCGCGGCCGCGAAGTCATGCGCATCCTGCCGCGCGTCAATGAAGAGATCAACGAAGAGTGGATCTCCGACAAGACCCGCTTCATCTGGGATGGCCTGAAGACCCAGCGTCTCGACCGCCCCTATGTCCGCAAGGACGGCCGTCTCCAGCCGGCAAGCTGGGCCGAAGCCTTCGGCGCCATCAAGGCCGCCGTCGCCGGCAAGGCGGGCGATCGCATCGGCGCCATCGCCGGTGACCTCGCCTCCGTCGAGGAAATCTACGCGCTGCGCGAACTGATGGGCGCGCTCGGCTCGAAGAACATCGACTGCCGCCAGGACGGTTCGGTTCTCGATCCCGCGCTCGGCCGCGCCAGCTACCTCTTCAACCCGACCATCCAGGGCATCGAGCAGGCCGACGCGCTGCTCATCGTCGGCGCCAATCCGCGCCTCGAGGCGGCCGTGCTCAACGCCCGCATCCGCAAGCGCTGGCGCATGGACAACTTCCCGATCGGCGTGATCGGCGAAGAGGGCGAGCTGCGCTACGGCTACGACTATCTCGGCGCCGGCACGGACACGCTGTCCGGCCTCATCGACGGTTCGGTCAAGTTCGCCGCCAAGCTCAAGAAGGCCGAGCGCCCGATGATCATCGTCGGCCAGGGCGCGCTGTCGCGTCCCGACGGCCTTGCCGTTCTCTCGGCGGTCTCGGCGCTTGCCGCGAAGGTCGGCGCGGTGAAGGCGGACTGGAACGGCCTTGCCGTTCTCCACACCGCGGCCTCGCGCGTCGGCGGCCTCGACCTCGGCTTCGTGCCGGGCGAGGGCGGCAAGACGGCGGCCGACATGCTGACCGGCACGGACGTGCTGTTCCTGCTCGGCGCCGATGAAATGGACTTCTCGAAGAAGAGCGCCTTCACGGTCTATATCGGTTCGCACGGCGACAACGCGGCGCATGTCGCCGACGTCATCCTGCCGGGCGCGACCTATACCGAGAAGTCGGGCACCTGGGTCAACACCGAAGGCCGCGTCCAGATGGGCAACCGCGCCGGCTTCGCGCCGGGCGACGCCCGCGAGGACTGGGCGATCCTGCGTGCGCTTTCCGACGTGCTCGGCAAGAAGCTGCCCTTCGATTCGCTGGTGCAGCTGCGCGCAAAGCTCTATGCGGCGCACCCGCATTTCGCAGCGATCGACGAGATCGCAGCCGGCGATATCGCCGATCTTTCCGCACTTGCGAAAAAAGGCGGGACGATGGCGAATTCCGGGTTTGCGTCTCCGGTCAAAGACTTCTATTTGACGAACCCGATAGCGCGCGCCTCCGCGGTCATGGCCGAATGTTCGGCTCTGGCCCGCAACAATTTCAAAGTCGCGGCGGAATGAGCGCGAAGGGATAAAGCATTATGGACGCTTTCGTTTCGACCTATGTCTGGCCCGCGGTGATCATGATCGCCCAGTCGCTTCTGCTGCTGGTCGCGCTTCTGGTCTTCATCGCCTATGTCCTTCTTGCCGACCGCAAGATCTGGGCGGCCGTTCAGCTGCGCCGCGGCCCGAACGTCGTCGGTCCCTGGGGCCTGTTCCAGTCCTTCGCCGACCTTCTGAAGTTCGTCTTCAAGGAGCCGGTCATTCCGGCGACGGCGAACAAGGTGATCTTCCTGCTCGCCCCGCTCGTCTCCGTGACGCTGGCGCTCGCCACCTGGGCGGTCGTGCCGCTCAACAATGGCTGGGTGATCGCCAACATCAATGTCGGCATCCTCTACATCTTCGCGATTTCCTCGCTCGAAGTGTACGGCATCATCATGGGCGGCTGGGCGTCCAACTCCAAGTACCCGTTCCTCGGCGCGCTTCGCTCCGCCGCGCAGATGGTGTCCTATGAAGTCTCCATCGGCTTCGTCATCGTCACCGTGCTGCTCTGCGTCGGCTCGCTGAACCTGACCGATATCGTCATGTCGCAGAACGACGGCCTCGGCACGCGCCTCGGCCTGCCGGCCTCCTTCCTCGACTGGCACTGGCTGGCGCTGTTCCCGATGTTCGTGGTGTTCTTCATCTCGGCGCTCGCCGAGACGAACCGCCCGCCCTTCGACCTTCCGGAAGCCGAATCCGAACTCGTCGCCGGCTTCATGGTCGAATACGGCTCGACCCCGTACATGATGTTCATGCTCGGCGAATATGCCGCCATCTGCCTGATGTGCGCGCTGACCACGATCCTCTTCCTCGGCGGCTGGCTGCCCCCGGTCGACGTCTGGTTCCTCAACTGGGTCCCGGGCATCATCTGGTTCGTTCTGAAGGCGTCCTTCGTCTTCTTCATGTTCGCGATGGTGAAGGCCTTCGTGCCGCGCTACCGCTACGACCAGCTCATGCGCCTCGGCTGGAAGGTCTTCCTGCCGATCTCGCTGGCCATGGTCGTCATCGTTGCATTCGTGCTGAAGCTCACGGGCTGGTCCGCATGACCGCCCGGACCCTCAGCAGCATTGGAGCTTAAGCATGGCTAGTCTTTCGCAAGCCGTAAATTCGCTGTTCCTGAAGGAATTCGTCGGCGCGTTCTTCCTGTCGATGCGCTACTTCTTCCGCCCCAAGGCGACGGTGAACTATCCCTTCGAAAAGACCCCGCTGTCGCCGCGCTTCCGTGGCCTGCACGCCCTGCGCCGTTACGAGAACGGTGAGGAGCGCTGCATCGCCTGCAAGCTCTGCGAGGCGGTCTGCCCGGCGATGGCCATCACCATCGAGTCGGATGTGCGTGCCGACGGTTCGCGCCGCACCACGCGCTACGACATCGACCTGACCAAGTGCATCTTCTGCGGCTTCTGCGAGGAAAGCTGCCCGGTGGACTCCATCGTCGAAGGTCCGAACTTCGAGTTCTCGACCGAGACGCGCGAAGAGCTCTACTACGACAAGCAGAAGCTCCTCGAGAACGGCGATCGCTGGGAGCGGGAAATCGCCCGCAACATCGCTATGGATTCGCCTTACCGCTGATCGGCAGCGGAAGGGCAAAATGAAAGCAAGTGCCTGACGAAAGGTCGTCAGGCTTCGACGGGGAGGGGGACCTTCTCCGGGGAAGACGAAAAGGCACCAAAATGGGTCTGCAGGCTCTATTCTTCTATCTGTTCGCCTTCGTGGCGGTGGCGTCCGCCTTCATGGTGATCGCGTCCAGGAACCCGGTCTATTCCGTGCTGTTCCTGATCCTCACCTTCTTCAATTCGGCGGGCCTCTTCCTCCTGACGGGCGCCGAGTTCCTGGCGATGATCCTGCTGGTCGTCTATGTCGGCGCCGTCGCGGTTCTCTTCCTCTTCGTCGTCATGATGCTCGACATCGATTTCGCCGCGCTGCGTGCGGGCGTTCTCGACTATGCCCCGGTCGGCGCGCTGATCGGCGTGATCCTCGCCATCGAACTGATCGTCGTCATCGGCGGCTCGACGCTCTCGCCCGAGATCGCCGCCAATGCCTCGATGCCGATCCCGCCGATCAGCGAGCGCACCAACACCGCCGCGCTCGGCGACGTGCTCTACACGACCTACGTCTACTACTTCCAGATCGCCGGCCTCGTCCTGCTCGTCGCCATGATCGGCGCGATCGTGCTGACGCTGCGCCATCGCGAAAACATCAAGCGCCAGGACATCCCGACACAGGTCGCCCGCTCGCCGGCAACCGCTGTCGAGGTCGTCAAGGTGAAGCCCGGACAGGGCATCTGAGGCCGCGCGGACAAGGAAAAGCAAAATGGAAATCGGTATTTCCCACTATCTCACCG
Source organism: Roseateles sp. XES5 (assembly GCF_020535545.1). Taxonomy (NCBI): domain Bacteria; kingdom Pseudomonadati; phylum Pseudomonadota; class Betaproteobacteria; order Burkholderiales; family Sphaerotilaceae; genus Roseateles; species Roseateles sp. XES5. The sequence continues at coordinate 175,386 of NZ_CP084752.1, read as the reverse complement.
TCAGCGCCATCCTCTTCGTCCTCGGCGTCTTCGGCATCTTCCTGAACCGGAAGAACGTCATCGTCATCCTGATGTCGATCGAACTGATCCTGCTGTCGGTCAACATCAACATGGTCGCGTTCTCGGCCTTCCTGAACGATATGGTCGGCCAGGTCTTCGCGCTGTTCATTCTGACCGTCGCGGCTGCGGAAGCGGCCATCGGTCTTGCAATTCTCGTCGTCTTCTACCGTAACCGCGGTTCGATCGCCGTCGAAGACGTCAATATGATGAAGGGCTGATCGGGTCATGGATACCATCATCAAGGCAATCGTCTTTCTTCCGCTGATCGGCTTCCTGATCGCCGGTCTCGGCGGCAATGCCATCGGCGCCAAGGCGTCCGAATACGTCACCTCCGGCTTCATGATCATTGCGACCGTCCTGTCCTGGATCGTCTTCTTCGACGTCGCCCTGGGCGAGACCGAAATGATCAAGGTCGGCGTGCTGCGCTGGATCCAGTCCGGCGGCTTCGACGTCGAATGGGCGTTCCGCGTCGACACGCTGACGGCCGTCATGCTCGTCGTCGTGAACTCGGTCTCGACCCTCGTTCACGTCTATTCCATCGGCTACATGCACCACGACCCGCATCGGCCGCGCTTCTTCGCCTATCTCTCGCTCTTCACCTTCGCCATGCTCATGCTGGTGACGTCGGACAATCTCTTGCAGATGTTCTTCGGCTGGGAAGGCGTGGGCCTGGCGTCGTACCTGCTGATCGGCTTCTGGTACAAGAAGCCCTCGGCCAGCGCCGCCGCCATGAAGGCCTTCATCGTCAACCGCGTCGGCGACTTCGGCTTCGCGCTCGGCATCTTCTCGGTCTTCGTGCTGTTCGGCTCGATCAATTTCGAGACGATCTTCGCCACCGCCGCCACCTACCTGCCGGCCGAAGGCGCTGCGGATGCCGCCGAACCCGTCATCAATCTCTTCGGCATGAGCCTCGACAAGTCGCAGGCCCTGACCGCCACCTGCCTGCTGCTCTTCATCGGCGCCATGGGCAAGTCGGCCCAGTTCCCGCTGCATGTGTGGCTGCCGGACTCCATGGAAGGCCCGACCCCGATCTCGGCCCTGATCCACGCCGCTACCATGGTGACGGCCGGCATCTTCATGGTCAGCCGCTTCAGCCCCCTGTTCGAGCTCTCGGACACCGCGCTGAACTTCGTGCTGGTCATCGGTGCCATCACGGCCCTGTTCATGGGCTTCATGGGCATCATCCAGAACGACATCAAGCGCGTGGTCGCCTACTCGACCCTGTCGCAGCTGGGCTATATGACCGTGGCCCTGGGCGTGTCGGCCTACTCGGTCGCCGTGTTCCACCTGATGACGCACGCCTTCTTCAAGGCCCTGCTGTTCCTGGGTGCCGGCTCGGTGATCCACGCCGTCGATGGCGAACAGGACATGCGTTACATGGGCGGCCTTCGCAAGCATATCCCGGTCACCTTCTGGATGATGACGATCGGCACGCTGGCGCTGACGGGCGTCGGCATCCCGGGCACCGTCATCGGCTTTGCCGGCTTCTTCTCGAAGGATGCGATCATCGAGAGCGCCTTCGCCTCGCACAGCCCGGTCGCAGGCTTTGCCTTCGTGCTCCTGGTCATCGCCGCGCTCTTCACCAGCTTCTACTCCTGGCGTCTCGCCTTCCTGACCTTCTTCGGCAAGCCGCGCGCCTCCGCCGACGTCATGCACCACGTGCATGAGTCCCCGGCGGTCATGCTGATCCCGCTCTACCTGCTCGCCGCAGGCGCGGTCGCCGCCGGTGTGATCTTCGTGGAATATTTCTACGGCCATCACTACGAGGAGTTCTGGCAGGGCGCGATCTTCACGGGTCCGGAAAACCACCTCGTGCACGAGTTCCACAATGTGCCGAAGTGGGTGAAGTGGAGCCCGTTCGCGGCCATGGCCATCGGCTTCGTCACGGCCTGGTACATGTACATCCGCTCGCCGGAAACCCCGAAGGCCCTCGCAGAGCAGCACCGCGGTCTCTACCAGTTCCTGCTCAACAAGTGGTACTTCGACGAACTCTACGACGCCATCTTCGTCCGTCCGGCGAAGGCGCTCGGCAAGTTCCTCTGGAAGAAGGGTGACGGCGCCGTCATCGACGGTCTCGGCCCGAACGGCATCGCCGCCCGCGTCGTCGACGTCACCAACCGCGTCGTCCGTCTCCAGACCGGTTACCTCTATCACTACGCATTCGCGATGCTGCTGGGTATTGCAGCACTCGTTACCTGGATGATGCTCGGGAGCTCCCTCTGATGACCGATTGGCCCATTCTTTCAGCGGTCACCTTCCTCCCGCTCGTCGGCGTGGCGCTTCTGCTGCTGACCCGCGAGGACAGCCCGTACGGCCGCCGCAACATCCTGAACGTCGCGATGCTGACGACGGTCTTCACCTTCGTGCTCTCGCTCTTCATCTGGGCCGGCTTCGATTATTCGAACCCCGGCTTCCAGATGACCGAGAAGCATGACTGGCTCGGCACCGGCATTTCCTACCATCTCGGCGTCGACGGCATCTCCATGCTGTTCGTCATCCTCTCGACCTTCCTGATGCCGTTCTGCGTGCTCGCAAGCTGGCACTCGGTCGAGAAGCGCCTGAAGGAATACATGATCGCCTTCCTGCTGCTGGAAGTGTTCATGGTCGGCGTCTTCGTCTCGCTCGACATCGTTCTCTTCTACGTCTTCTTCGAAGCGACCCTGATCCCGATGTACATCATCATCGGCGTCTGGGGCGGCCCGCGCCGCGTGTATGCGGCCTTCAAGTTCTTCCTGTACACCCTGGCCGGCTCGCTGCTGATGCTGATCGCCCTGCTGTACCTGTACCTGCAGAGCGGCGGCAGCTTCGACATCCAGACCTGGCACAAGCTGCCCCTGCCGCTGAACGCGCAGACCCTGCTGTTCTTCGCCTTCTTTGCGGCCTTCGCCGTCAAGGTGCCGATGTGGCCGGTCCACACCTGGCTGCCGGATGCCCACGTGGAAGCGCCCACCGGCGGTTCCGTGGTGCTGGCCGCCATCATGCTGAAGCTGGGTGCCTACGGCTTCCTGCGCTTCTCCATGCCCATGTTCCCGCTCGCCTCCGACTATTTCGCGCCCTTCGTCTTCGCGCTGTCGGTCATCGCCATCATCTACACCTCGCTGGTCGCGATGATGCAGGACGACATCAAGAAGCTGATCGCCTATTCGTCGGTCGCGCATATGGGCTATGTCACCATGGGCATCTTCGCGGCCAACGCGCAGGGTCTCCAGGGCGCCATCTTCCAGATGCTCTCGCACGGCATCGTCTCCGGCGCGCTCTTCCTTTGCGTCGGCGTCGTCTACGACCGCCTGCACACCCGCGAGATCGCGGCCTATGGCGGCCTCGTCAACAACATGCCGAAATACGCCGTCGCCTTCATGATCTTCACCATGGCCAATGTCGGCCTGCCGGGCACCTCGGGCTTCGTCGGCGAAATCATGACCCTGCTCGGCGCCTTCCGCGCCAACACCTGGGTCGCGTTCTTCGCCACCACCGGCGTCATCCTGTCGGCCTCCTACGCGCTGTGGCTCTACCGCCGCGTGATCTTCGGTGCGCTGGAGAAGGAAAGCCTGAAGTCGCTGCTCGACCTGTCGGGCCGTGAAAAGGCGCTGCTCTACCCGCTGGTGATCCTGACGATCTTCTTCGGTGTCTATCCGGCGCCGGTCTTCGATGTGACGGCGGCTTCGGTCGACGCGCTTCTCAATCAATACTCCGCGGCTCTGCAAGCGGCGCAATCCGTTGCGCTCTCGGCGAACTGAGGACGGGACCGAACATGACTGCTGATACTATCCTCGCCAGCCTTCAGCTCTCGACGCCCGAGATCATTCTCGCCGTCGGCGGTCTGGTCCTGCTGATGATCGGTGTGTTCTCGGGCGAACGCTCGGGCACCACCGTCACTGGCCTTGCCGTCGCGCTCCTCATCATCGCCGGTCTCTGGCTCGTGCTCGCCACGGGCGAGGGCCAGGCCTATGGCGGCGCCTTCGTCTCCGACGCCTTCGCCAAGTTCATGAAGGTCCTGTCGCTGATCGGCTCCATCACCGCCATGGTCATGACCGTCGGCCACGCCCGCTCCGACCAGCTCGACCGTTTCGAGTTCCCGGTGCTCGTCGTGCTCTCGACGCTCGGCATGCTGCTGATGATCTCGGCCAACAGCCTGCTGTCGCTCTACCTCGCGCTGGAACTCCAGTCGCTCGCCCTCTACGTGGTCGCCGCGATCAACCGCGACAGCCTGCGCTCGACGGAAGCGGGCTTGAAGTATTTCGTGCTCGGCGCGCTCTCCTCGGGCATGCTGCTCTACGGCATGTCGCTGGTCTATGGCTTCACCGGCCATATCGGCTTCCAGGACATCGCCGCCGCGCTCTCTGCCGAGGGCCGTTCGCTCGGCCTCGTCTTCGGCCTGGTGTTCATCCTTGCCGGCCTTGCCTTCAAGATCTCGGCCGTGCCGTTCCACATGTGGACGCCGGACGTCTATGAAGGCGCGCCGACCCCGGTGACGGCCTTCTTCGCCGCCGCCCCCAAGGTCGCCGCCATGGCCATGCTGGTGCGCATCGTCATCGACGCCTTCCAGCCGGTCGTCGCCGACTGGCAGCAGGTCATCGTCTTCATCTCGATCGCCTCGATGCTGCTCGGCTCCTTCGCGGCCATCGGCCAGCGCAACATCAAGCGCCTGATGGCCTATTCCTCCATCGGCCACATGGGCTACGCGCTGGTCGGCCTTGCCGCCGGCTCCATGGCCGGCGTGCGCGGCGTCGCGCTCTACATGCTCATCTACATGGTCATGACGCTCGGCACCTTCGCCATCATCCTCGCCATGCGCCGCAAGGAAGGCGGCAATGTCGAGAATATCGACGATCTCGCGGGCCTGTCCTCGACCAATCCGTTCATGGCCACCGTCATGACGATCCTGATGTTCTCGCTCGCCGGCATCCCGCCGATGGCAGGCTTCTTCGCCAAGTACTTCGTGTTCATGGCGGCCATCGAAGCCCAGCTCTACGCGCTCGCCATCATCGGCGTGCTCGCCTCGGTCGTCGGCGCCTTCTACTACCTGCGCGTCATCAAGGTCATGTTCTTTGACGAGCCGACCGGTGAATTCGCCCGCACCTCGGGCGAGCTGAAGCTGGTCTTCGGCCTGTCCGGTCTCTTCGTGCTCGGCTACTTCCTGATCGGCGGACCGATCGGCAATGCGGCGGAAGTCGCGGCGCGGACCTTCTTTTGAGCGGGTCTGAAAATCCTCGCCGGATGTCGCTCGACGACTTCCGGCACGAGGCGCTCACCGATGTGGGCTCGACCAATACGGAATGCCTGGAGCGCGCCCGAAAGGGCGCGCTTTCCGGTCTCTGGATCACCGCCGACCGGCAGACGGGCGGGCGCGGCCGGCGCGGGCGCGCCTGGTTCTCCGAGCCCGGCAATCTCTATGCCTCGCTGCTCCTGATCGATGCCGCGCCGATGGAGCGGCTCGGCTCCCTGCCGCTCGCCGTTGCCGTCGCGGTGCAGGACGCCGTCAGCCGCGTCATGCCGCTGGATGGCGCCGAGGTGCTGGTCAAGTGGCCGAACGACATCCTTATCGAGCGCCGCAAGGTCTGCGGCATCCTGATCGAGGGCGAGACCCTGCCCGACGGGCGGCATGCGCTCGTCATCGGCATCGGCATCAATGTCGCCGTCGCGCCGGATGCGGGGCTCTATCCCGTGGCGACGCTGCGCGATTTCGCGGTCTCCGCATCGCCCGACGAACTCTTCGCCCATCTCTTCCAGTCGATGGCCGAAACGCTGTCGCTGTGGCACCGCGGACGGGGCATCGCGGCCATCATGGAGCGCTGGAAAGCGGTCGCCGGCGGGGTGGGGGAAAACATCACGGTCAACCTGCCCGACCGTTCTATTTCCGGGCGCTTTGCCGGAATTGATGATACAGGTCTCCTGAAATTGGAAACCGATGACGGCGGCACGCGGCTGATCGCGGCCGGCGATGTGTTTTTTGGATAGGAAATTTTGAACCCGATGGCAAAAGAAGACGAACTGGTGTTCCTGCCGCTTGGCGGCGTCGGCGAAATCGGCATGAACCTGGCGCTCTACGGCTACGGCCCGAAGACGAACCGCCAGTGGATCATGGTCGATTGCGGCGTCACCTTCCCGGGACCGGACCTGCCGGGCGTCGATCTCGTGCTGCCCGATATCCGCTTCCTGGCGGAAGAGCGCAAGAACCTCAAGGGCATCATCATCACCCATGCGCACGAGGACCATTACGGCGCGCTGAACGACCTGTGGCCCGGCCTCAACGTGCCGGTCTATGCCTCGCCGTTCACGGCCGGCATGCTGGAGGCCAAGCGCGACTACGAGCGCAGCCGCGTTGAAATCCCGGTGACGATCTTCAAGCAGGGCGACCGCATCAATGTCGGCCCCTTCGAGATCGAGGCCGTCGGCGTCAACCACTCCATCCCCGAGCCGATGTCGCTGGTCATCAAGACGCCGCTCGGCACGGTCGTGCATACCGGCGACTGGAAGATCGACCTCGAACCGTCGCTCGGTCCGCTGACCGACGAGAGCCGCTTCCGCAAGCTCGGCGACGAGGGCGTGCTGGCGCTGATCTGCGACAGCACCAATGCGGTGCGTGACGGCATCTCGCCCTCCGAGCGCGAAGTGTCGGAAAGCCTGACCAAGATCATCGAGGCCTCCGAGGGCCGGGTGGGCATCACCACCTTCTCCTCGAATGTCGGCCGCATCCGCTCCATCGCCAAGGCCGCGGAAGCCGCCGGGCGCGAGGTGCTGCTGCTCGGCAGCTCCATGAAGCGCGTGACGGACGTGGCGCGCGACATCGGCCTGATGGAAGGCATCAAGCCCTTCATCGCCGAGGACGAGTTCGGCTATATCCCGCGCGACAAGGTCGTCGTCATCCTCACGGGCAGCCAGGGTGAGCCGCGCGCCGCGCTCGCCAAGATCGCCCGCGACGAGATGCGCAACGTCGCCTTCACCGATGGCGACACGATCATCTTCTCCTCGCGCGCCATTCCCGGCAACGAGAAGGCGATTAACGACATCAAGAACGGCCTGATCGAACAGGGCATCAACGTCATCACCGACGCCGAGGCGCTGGTGCATGTCTCCGGCCATCCGCGCCGCCACGAGCTGCAGCAGATGTATGGCTGGGTGCGCCCGAAGATGGTCGTGCCCGTGCATGGCGAGGCGGCCCATCTGACGGCCCATGCCGAGCTTGCCGAACAGTCCGGCATCGCCGAAGTGCCGCGCGTGCGCAACGGCGACATGCTGCGGCTGGCGCCCGGCGCGCCCGAGGTCGTCGACCACGCGCCGCATGGCCGCATCTTCAAGGACGGCAATCTCATCGGCGACTACGAGGAAATGGGCATCGGCGACCGCCGCAAGCTCGCCTTCGTCGGCCATGTCGCCGTCAGCATCCTGCTCGACAGCCGCTACGACTTCCAGGGCGACCCGGAAGTGGAGCCCTTCGGCCTGCCGCAGTTCGACGACGAGGGCGAGGACATGGGCGACACGCTCTATGACGCCGTGCTCGGCGCCGTCGAAAGCATTCCGCGCGCCCGCCGCAAGGACCTCGAAATGGTGCGCGAGGCCGTGCGCCGCGCCGTGCGCTCCACCGCCAACGAGATCTGGGGCAAGAAGCCCGTCGTCACGGTGTTCCTGACGAAGATCTGATCGCGGGACCGCTCCGCCTCGCGCTGCCGCGAACCGCGCCCCTCGGGGGTGCGGGCGGCGGCGGGACGGGGACCTGCCGCCACCAATCCGCCGACGGGAGACAAGCATGCTCGGAAAGGTCAACCACATCGCCATCGCCGTGCCGGACCTGGCCGCCGCCACCGCGACCTATCGCGACACGCTGGGTGCAAAAGTGTCGGCCGCCGAGGCCCTGCCGGAGCACGGCGTGACGGTGGTCTTCGTCGAACTGCCGAACACCAAGGTGGAACTGCTGGAGCCGCTCGGCGAGGCCTCGCCGATCGCCGCCTTCCTCGAAAAGGCGCCGGCCGGCGGCATGCACCACATCTGCTACGAGGTGGACGATATCCTCGCCGCCCGCGACCGGCTGATCGCCGGCGGCGCGCGCGTGCTGGGCGACGGCAATCCGAAGACCGGCGCCCATGGCAAGCCGGTGCTGTTCCTGCATCCCAAGGATTTCCTCGGCACGCTGGTCGAACTCGAACAGGTGTGACAGCACGCCGCCCCGTCGCCATTTGAACTTCCGCGCTGTCAGGCGTAAAAGGCCGCTGTCGCACGAGGATCGTTGATGCAGCTCTTTTCCTATTTCGCCGTCTATTTCATCGTCTGGTGGATGACGCTCTTTGCCGTTCTGCCCTTCGGGCTGAAGACGCAGGCGGAAGCCGAGGAGGTCGTGCCCGGCACGGTGGAGAGCGCGCCCGCGCGCTTCAGGGGCGGCCGCATCGTGGCGATGACGACCGTCGTCTCGGCTATCGTCTATGGCGCCTGGTATATCCTGTCGGTGCGCCTCGGCTATGGCATCGACGCCATTCCGCAGTTCATGCCCGATTTCAAGTAGGGCGGCCACAGAGGTTAACGCGGCCGATCTGCCCCGAGGCAAGACATTCCACGCCCACCGGCGCCGACCGGAAAACTCTTCCCTTTGCACCCTGTCGCATTTTCGCACGGAAAGCCGCGTTCGCGCGCGCCTTCCAGGCCTTTCGGCCATCTGTGGTTGACGTAACGTGAGGCGGAGTGTCGCAGAGGGGAGGTCCTGTGCGGCTTTGACGCATGGACCGCCGGCGCGAAGGCGTTAAAAGGAGAGGGCGGTTTGCAAAAGGCAAAAAAAAACAAGGCATAAAGCCTTGTTTTACAGGTATCGCGTGATCTCTATCCGTTGTGCGGTGGCAGCGTCTACGCGCGCCAAAGATCTGATCCTCCCAAGACTTGACCGCGAAATGGCAAGAATTTGCACTTCTTGCCTGTTTTGTGGCCTGAAACTAGCCCAAACGTTAGGCGTTGTCATCCGCTTTTTTTGCATTTTTGCTACAGTGGAATAAAATTTTCCCGTTGACAGGCGGCGCGCAATTTCCGTTATTGGCGGCCCCCATTTTTTGCCACAATTGCGCGCAGCGCGGTATGATCGGTGGACAGTGCTTCGCCGGAGCGCTCGCGCACGGCTGCCGGGTTTCCTTCCTTTGGCGAAGCGTTTATGAACGCGTGAAAATCAACGTCATTTTGCCCGATTCCCGAAATAGGGCGGATCAGTCACTCCGGAACCCGATATGCGCCTTTCCCGCTTCTTCCTGCCCATCCTGAAGGAAAACCCCAAGGAAGCCGAGATCGTCTCGCACCGGCTCATGCTGCGTGCGGGCATGGTCAAGCAGCAGTCCCAGGGCATCTATACCTGGCTGCCGCTGGGCAAGCGCGTGCTCGACAAGGTCAACGGCATCATCCGCGAGGAGCAGAACCGCTCCGGCGCCGTCGAGCTTCTGATGCCGACGCTGCAGTCCGCCGAGCTCTGGCAGGAAAGCGGGCGCTACGACGCCTATGGCAAGGAGATGCTGCGCATCAAGGACCGCCAGGAGCGCCCCATGCTCTACGGCCCCACCAACGAGGAGATGATCACGGACGTCTTCCGTTCGTTCGTGAAGTCCTACAAGGACCTGCCGCTCAACCTCTACCATATCCAGCTGAAGTTCCGCGACGAGATCCGTCCGCGCTTCGGCACCATGCGCTCGCGCGAGTTCCTGATGAAGGACGCCTATTCCTTCGACCTGAACCGGGAAGGGGCCGAGCACGCCTATAACCGCATGTTCGCGGCTTACCTGCGCACCTTCTCGCGCATGGGCCTGCGCGCCATTCCGATGCGCGCCGACACCGGCCCGATCGGCGGCAATCTCAGCCACGAGTTCATCATTCTCGCCGACACCGGCGAGTCGGAAGTCTTCTGCCACAAGGACTTCCTGAACTTCGACATTCCCGGCATCGACACGAATTTCGAGGACGTGGCGGGCCTGCGCGCCATCTTCGACAAGTGGACCTCGCGCTATGCCGCGACCTCGGAAATGCACGACGCGCCCGCCTTCGAGGCGATCGCCGAAGGCGAACGCCTGTCGGCCCGCGGCATCGAGGTCGGCCACATCTTCTATTTCGGCACGAAATATTCCGAAGCCATGGGCGCCAAGGTCCAGGGTCCCGACGGCAAGGAGCACACCGTGCACATGGGCTCCTACGGCATCGGCCCGACGCGCCTCGTGCCGGCGATCATCGAAGCCTCGCACGACGAGAACGGCATCATCTGGCCGAAGGCCGTCGCGCCCTTCGAGGCGATCGTCATCAACATGAAGTCGGGCGACGAAGCCTGCGACGCGGCCTGCGAAAAGATCTACGGCGCGCTGCTGAATGCCGGCGTCGACGTGCTCTATGACGACAAGGACGAGCGCGCGGGCGCCAAGTTCGCCACCGCCGACCTCATCGGCGCGCCGGTGCAGGTCATTGCCGGCCCGCGCGGCGTGGCAGGCGGCGAGGTCGAGATCAAGGATCGCAAGACCGGCGCACGCGAGACGCTGACCATCGAGGCGGCCATCAACCGCCTGACGTCGGGCAACTGAAACACGGCCGGCGGTAACGGGAGACAACATGGCTGACGCAGCGAGCGGTGCATCTGCAACTAAGGCCCAGGCCTTCGGGAAAAGCCGCCCGTTCTCCGCCTTCGAGCGGATGGTCGCCTGGCGCTACCTGCGCTCGCGGCGCAAGGAAGCCTTCATCTCCGTCATCGCCGGCTTCTCCTTCATCGGCATCATGCTGGGCGTGGCGACGCTGATCATCGTCATGGCCGTCATGAACGGCTTTCGCACCGAGCTGATCTCGCGCATCCTCGGCATCAACGGCCACATGATCGTCCAGCCTATCGACAGCCCGCTCAACGACTATGCCAAGCTCGCCGAGAAGTTTTCGGCGGTGCCCGGCGTCACCATGGCGATCCCGCTCGTCGAGGGCCAGACGCTGGCCCAGGGCACGGCGGGCGGCGGCACGGGCGCGCTGGTGCGCGGCGTGCGCGCCGACGACCTCGCCAAGATGAAGGCCGTCTCCGATCACATCAAGGAAGGCGATCTCGTCGGCTTTGCCACCGGGGGCGTCGCCATCGGCTCGCGCATGGCCGAATCCCTCGGCCTCAGCGCCGGCGGCCAGATCACGCTCGTCGCGCCGGAAGGCGACGTCACGCCGCTCGGCGTGAACCCGCGCGTGAAGACCTACACGGTCTCGGCGATCTTCGAGATCGGCATGTCGGAATACGATTCCTCGATCATCTACATGCCGCTGGAAGAAGCGCAGCTCTATTTCAATTCCGAAGGCATCGTGCAGTCGATCGAGCTGTTCGTGTCCCATCCCGACGCGGTTGACGAGCTGCGCCAGCCCATCGAGGCGGCAGCCGAACGGCAGATCTTCATCACCGACTGGCGCCAGCGCAACCAGACCTTCTTCTCGGCCCTGCAGGTCGAGCGCAACGTCATGTTCATGATCCTGACGCTGATCGTGCTCGTCGCCGCGCTCAACATCATTTCCGGCCTCATCATGCTGGTGAAGGACAAGGGCAGCGACATCGCGATCCTGCGCACCATGGGCGCGACCTCCGGCGCCATCATGCGCATCTTCTTCATGACGGGCGCGGCCATCGGCACGGTCGGCACCTTCGCCGGCGTTCTGCTCGGCGTCATCGTCTGCCTCAATGTCGAATCGATCCGCCAGTTCTTCTCCTGGATCTCGGGCACGACCCTGTTCAACCCGGAGCTCTACTTCCTGAGCCAGCTTCCCGCCGACATGAATGCGGGCGAGACGGTCTCCGTGGTCGTCATGGCGCTCGCGCTTTCCTTCCTCGCGACGATCTTCCCCGCCTGGCGCGCTTCCAAGCTCGATCCGGTCCAGGCCCTGCGGTACGAATAGGAAAGAACGCCATGAACGCGCGCGTCGCTTTAGAGCTCAAGGGCATCGAACGGCATTACGGCCAGGGCGAAACCGTGCTGTCGATCCTCAAGGGGGCCGATTTCACGCTGCGCAGCGGCGAGACCGTCGCGCTCGTCGCCCCCTCGGGCACCGGCAAGTCGACGCTGCTGCATGTGGCGGGCCTGCTGGAAAAGCCCGATGGGGGCGAGGTCTTCGTCAACGGCCATTCCTGCGCCGAACTCTCCGACGACCATCGCACGGCGATCCGCCGCAGCGAGATCGGCTTCGTCTACCAGTTCCATCACCTGCTGCCGGAATTCACGGCGCTGGAAAACATCATGATGCCGCAGCTCATCGGCGGCCTTTCCAAGGCCGAGGCGCGCGAGCGCGCCGCCCAGCTGCTGGACTACATGCGCATCGGCCACCGCGCCGACCATCGCCCCTCCGAGCTTTCGGGTGGTGAGCAGCAGCGCGTCGCCATCGCCCGCGCCGTCGCCAATGCACCGCTGGTGCTGCTGGCCGACGAGCCGACCGGCAATCTCGACCCGGAGACCGCCGGCTACGTCTTCGAGGCGCTGGAAGCGCTCGCCCGCCAGTCCGGCCTTGCCGCGCTCATCGCCACGCACAACCACGAGCTTGCCGGCCTTATGGATCGCCGCGTGACGATCGAGGACGGCCTCGTGCGCGAGCTTGCCTGAGGCAGGCTTTCCGTCCCGCTTGTCTCCGTGGTCAATGGCTCAAGCAGAGCGGGATCGACGCGCTGACGCCGTGGTCGGACAAACTGCTGATCTCCGCTGGCGGGACTCATTGGCCATTCACACGTCAATCAACCGGGCGCACGCTTTCTGCAAAAACGCCTAAACTGGTGCCGCGGCCGATCACCACGACATGCCCGCCAGGCGTGAGGCGCTGCCGGACGTCCTCCGGGACGCGGCAAATTCTGTCAAAGAAAAACGGTAGCCCCTGAAGTTCGAGCGGTCTGCTGCATCGCATGGAACCGTCACTGTCGGCCGCTTCCACGGTGAAAGTGAGTTCGACCGGATGGCCCGCTATCAGCGTAAACATCATCGGGCCGAAAATGACGGCAGCAGACCTGCCCGTGAAGTAGCCGATGAGCGCAAAGAGGAGTAAGCCGGGAGCTTGTTTCGCCTCGCGGCCCGGAATTAAGGGCGAGCTTTTCAGATCCATGAAAAGCACGAACACCGCCGAGATCAGGCCAGCGGTAACACCAGCAGTGCTTGAGCTGGACGCCCATTCAGTTGACGGCAGGAAGGGATAGCCGAGCACCATTGGAAGAACGGGCAGCAAACCAAGCCAGATCAAGGCAAACAGCAGGCCGGCAACCAGTTTCGGAACCTTTACCGGTTGTTCTTCTGAATCATCCATCCAGAACCCATCCCACGTTCATCAGAGATCTTTTTCGACGCTCTATGGCGCCCCTCTGGTTGCGATTTCAAGGGGTTTCGCCCGCAAGGGTGGATTTTTGCCCGGCGCAATTTCTTGACACAAAGCGGGAGGTGAGCGTGTTCTGCGTTGGAATTGTCGGGGCAGCAGAATGACCGCCGTTGGCGCATTCCTGCTGATGCCTGCCGGCGGGCCAAAGCGGACTATCGCTCAGCCCACGTTACGCTGTCCTCGATGGTGGGTAAGCCTTCATGTGAAGTAGCCCATCATCCCCAATCTTTGCCATGAATGCCTGTCCCCCGCCTAAAGAACCACCGGCTCGAGCAGCCGATAAATAATGGAATACCAAAATCTCTTCCCATCGATCGCCGTCGAGATCGGCCCGCATAGACTCCCGCATCATCACGTCTAAGCCGTTGTGAACGATGAATCTGACTTCGTGGTCTCCAAGACTTTCAACTTCGCAGATGCCAGCGTTCACCAAATCGGCGATGGTTAGCAGGCCCGCAGCTCCCTCAACGTCTTCAGGCTCAATAAGCCCTTCTGTCACCCATTCTGCCGCCCAGCGATCAAAATGCTTCAGCTTCACGATCGGCTCACGCAATGCGGACTCGTCGGCGAACGACGAGTCGCGGATAGCCCGCAATGCTTCAGTCGTCTCATTGGCCATGCTGGCTATTTTTATCTCAGTCTGCGTTTGCGCAAAGTAGCCCAGCTCTTGAGCACGAATAAACTCGTTGCTTGTCCTGCAGGTGGCAGAATCGCCGTTCGAGGAATGTAAGATGACTTCGCTAATAGTGCCGCGGCCCAAGGCAAACGGCTTATCCATAAGCGTTGCAGCTATAGACGAATTAGCGGTGGCGAACTGTGCCCCTTCGATCTCGGGCGTGATACGCAAAGTCACAGTGCCCTCGAATTGGTGAGCGAAGACACTGACCATTTCCTCTGGAGATACATCATTTTTCTCGGATGCTGCCTTCAAGGCAAGATAGGACTTGATCTCATCATTCGACTTGAGTCGTGCAGCGAGCCGCTTAACAATTTCTGGCTTTTTCTGCTGGGCCAGCTCAAGATAATAGACTAGGGCGGGTTCTTGCATCTCCTTGGCGGATTTGCCCTGATTTTGAAAGTTAATGGATGGCAACAGATTCTCGAAGCCGTCGATATCAAAATCGGCTGGGACTAGCCCCTTGGCTTGCAGCGCATGCATCAGTTCCGGCTTGGTAACCGGAATAACGTGATCGACGTGCAACTGTGTCCACGTCACGGGCTCGCCGGTATACGCTGACTTCTTGTCCCAGACCTCCCATATTGCGCGTCTTACTTCAGTTGAAGGTTGTTTTCGCTCTGCGCCCATTCAATTGAATCCTACCTAGCTTTTGCCGATTAACCTATGGCTCCACGCCGATCGCGCCCCACACTGCGTCCTCTTATGAGGAATTCCTCTGCTCTACACAGAGTTAGATAAGCTGACGAAGTCTGTCGTCCGCTTATGGCGCATTCTTGCTTTCACTGTCCTGGAGGCACATTGGGAATAGCCTATCCCGCCTGGTCAATGGGCGAGGAAAACGCCGCTGCCCCTTGGCCCAGCGCCAGAACGACATTGCCTTGGCTGGAAAGGATCAGGCGGCCAGGGAGGCGGGTTCCGCCTTGCGCTCCACGAGCGCCCATATATGGCCGAACGGATCGAACAGCGACGCGACGTTGCGGCCGATTTCATCCACCTGAAGTGCGTCGCGGATCGTAGCGCCGGCCGCGATAGCCTGCTGTACGGCGACGGCGATGTCGCCGACATGCAGCGTGAAGATGGCGCTGACCGCGCCCGCCGTCTTGGGGAAGAACGGCCCGCCATAGGCGGGATTGCGCTCGCGCCGTGGATTGGACCCGGCGACGGCGACGGGCAGGGCGCCGAAGCGCATGGCAAAGCCCATCAGCACACCGTCGCTTCGATAGGCCTCGAGGACTTCGGCGCCGAAGGCCGCGGCATAGAAATCCGCCGCCTCCTGCTCGCGCCCATGTTCGACGAAAAGCGAGATTTCCAGGCCGGGTTCGTCATGCATGCCAGTCTCCTGTCGCCAGATGATTCCCCGCGACAGGATAGCAGAGATCAGTTGTCGAGGCCGCAGGCCGCGCGGCCGATATCGTCCCGCCAGTCCTTGAGCAGCAAGAACTGCGCCTTGCCGCTGAACGGCTCGCCCCTTGCCTTGCCCTTGCCCGTCAGCACGTTGAGGTCGCACTCGCTCGAGGCATTGGGGTCGAGCGTGTCGTAGGACGAATAGGTGAAGCCCGCGACGATGAAATCGAAATTGCGGTAGGCGATGGTCAGCGACTGGCGCCAGCGGTCGCGGCCGACCGAATCGTTCTTCGTCGTCAGTGTGAAGGAGCCGTTGGCGAGCGCGGCCAGCTCCGGCTCCTGGCCATACATGGTGAGATTGCCCCAGACCGAATTCGGCGCGGCCAGCGCCAACGTCAGCCGGTTTTCCTCGGGCTTGGCGAGGTAGACGTAGATGCCGTTGTCCTCGCCATTGTCCTCGCCGGGGGTCGCGACCACCACGAGATCCTGCGTCCCGTCCTTGTTCCAGTCGCCGCTCGCCATGGCGATGACGCGCTCGGCCGGAAATTCGGCCGCGGCCGATGCGCCGGGCAAGGCGGCTGAGACGAGAAGGGCGGCAATCCAGGGCTTCATTTCGGTTCCTCCGTTTGATCGAGGCGACCATATTGCGCCGGAACGCGCGGGTCCAGAGGGCCTGTGGAAAGCTGTTGACATGAGAACAGAAATGGAACAAAATAAAAACATAAAAGGAAAGGGAGACCAAATGACCGATTTTCTTCGTGATCTTGCCGCATTCGCCTCCATGGCCATGTTCGTCGCCAGCTTCTCCGTCATCCTCTTCGGCATCTGACGGTTCGACGATCCTTCCCCGCATTCTTCATGCCCGCCACGGACCTGTCGTCCGTGGAAATCGGGTGCAACACCGAAAGTCTTCTGGACGAGCCGGGTCCGAATCCGCTTAAGCTTCCCGTCTTGACCGGAAGGAAGTTCACATGGCGGATGCAGCACAGAAGACCGAAGGTGAGATCATCGCCGAGACGCCGGAATTCGTGCATCTGCGCGTGCACTCGGCCTTTTCGCTGCTGGAAGGCGCCTTGCCGATCAAGAAGATCATCGGCAAGGCGACGTCCGACAACCAGCCCGCCATCGCCATCACCGACACCAACAATCTCTTCGCGGCGCTCGAATTCTCGCAGAAGGCGGTCGGCGACGGCATCCAGCCGCTGATCGGCTGCCAATTGTCCATCGACATGGAGGACGAGGGCGAGGGTGAGCGGCGCGGGCAGCAGGCCCAGCTCGCCAGGCTGCCATCCATCGTCGTTCTCGCCGCCACCGGCGCCGGTTATGCGCGCCTCGTCGATCTCGTCAGCCGGGCCTATCTCGGCGGCGAGAGCGGGCAATCGGTCCGCATCGCCTATAGCTGGCTCGTGGAAGAGGGCACGGAGGGGCTGATCGCCCTGTCGGGCGCGCTCGGCGGTCCCGTCGACATGGCCTTCCTCGCCGGCCAGCCCGCCGTCGCCCGGGCGCGGCTCGCCGCGCTGAAGCGCGTCTTCGGCGACCGGTTCTATATCGAATTGCAGCGTCACGGCCGCTTCGACCGCCAGCACGAGCGGCGCATGGTCGAGCTTGCCTATGCCGAAGACGTGCCGCTGGTCGCGACCAACGAGCCCTTCTTCCCGTCGCCGGACGATTACGACGCCCATGACGCGCTGATGGCCGTGGCGCACAATGCCATGGTCTCCGACGACAGCCGCTTCCGCCTGTCGCCCGACCACTATCTCAAGAGCCGCAAGGACATGGCGAAGCTCTTCGCCGACCTGCCCGAAGCGCTGGAGAACACGGTCGAGATCGCCCGCCGCTGCTCCTTCGTGCTGAAGACGCGCGGACCCATCCTGCCGCGCTTCACCGGCGCGACCGACGATGCGGAGGAGGCCGAGCGCGCCGAGGCGGCGGAACTGCGCCGCCAGTCCGTCGAGGGCCTGGAAAACCGCATGAAGCTGCACGGCCTGACGCCGGGCTATAGCGAACAGGATTACCGCGAGCGGCTGGATTTCGAGCTCAGCGTCATCGAGCGCATGAAGTTCCCGGGCTACTTCCTGATCGTGGGTGACTTCATCCGCTGGGCCAAGCTCAATGGCTGCCCCGTGGGCCCGGGCCGGGGTTCGGGCGCCGGCTCCCTGGTGGCCTATGTGCTGCTGATCACGGACCTGGACCCGCTGCAGTACAACCTGCTGTTCGAGCGCTTCCTGAACCCGGAGCGGGTGTCCATGCCCGACTTCGACATCGACTTCTGCCAGGGCAACCGCGAAGAGGTGATCCGCTACGTGCAGCGCAAATATGGCCGCGAGCAGGTGGCGCAGATCATCACCTTCGGTTCGCTGCAGGCCCGCGCGGCGCTGCGCGACGTCGGCCGCGTGCTGGAAATGCCCTATGGCCAGGTCGACAAGATCTGCAAGCTCGTGCCGAACAACCCGGCCAATCCTACGCCGCTCTACAAGGCGATCGAGGAGGAGCCGAAGCTGCAGGAGGAGGCCGAGAAGGAACCGGTCGTCGCGCGCCTGCTCGACATCGCCCAGAAGATCGAAGGCCTCTACCGCCACGCCTCCACCCACGCCGCCGGCATCGTGATCGGCGACCGGCCGCTCTCCAAGCTTGTGCCGATGTACCGCGATCCGCGCTCGGACATGCCCGTCACCCAGTTCAACATGAAATGGGTCGAGCAGGCGGGTCTGGTGAAGTTCGACTTCCTCGGCCTGAAGACGCTGACCGTGCTCAAGACGGCGGTGGATTTCCTGCGCAAGCGCAAGATCGAGGTGCAGCTGGAAAACCTGCCGCTCGACGACCAGCTTACCTACGAGATGCTGTCGCGCGGCGAGACGGTCGGCGTGTTCCAGGTGGAAAGCGCGGGCATGCGCAAGGCGCTGATCGGCATGCGGCCGGACTGCATCGAGGACATCATCGCGCTGGTGGCGCTCTACCGCCCCGGCCCGATGGAGAACATCCCGGTCTACAACGCCCGCAAACACGGCGAGGAGGAGATCGAGTCGATCCATCCGATGATCGACCACCTGCTCAAGGAAACGCAGGGCGTTATCGTCTATCAGGAGCAGGTGATGCAGACGGCCCAGGTGCTGGGGGGCTACAGCCTCGGCGGCGCCGACATGCTGCGCCGGGCCATGGGCAAGAAGAAGGCCGAAGAGATGGCCATGCACCGCGAGATGTTCCGCAAGGGCGCCGCGGAGAAGGGCATCGACCAGAACAAGGCCGACGAAGTCTTCGACCTGATGGAGAAGTTCGCGGGCTACGGCTTCAACAAGTCGCACGCCGCCGCCTACTCCCTGCTGGCCTATCACACGGCCTGGCTCAAGGTGCATTTCACGGCCGAGTTCTTCGCCGCGTCGATGACCTACGACATGTCCAACACGGACAAGCTGAACGACTTCCGGCAGGATGCCGGCCGTCTCGGCATCGAGGTCATTCCGCCCTCGGTGCAGACGTCCTTCCCGCATTTCGAGACCGGCGAGAATCGCATCTATTACGCGCTCGCCGCCATCAAGGGCGTCGGCGAGGCGGCGGTGCAGCACATCGTCGAGGTGCGCGGCGACCAGCCGTTCAAGAGCCTCGAGGATTTCTGCACGCGCATCGATCCGAAATTCGTCAACCGCCGCGTCTTCGAAAGCCTGATCGTCGCCGGCGCCTTCGACTGCTTCGGCCATGACCGCGCGGCGATGATCGCCGGCCTCGACCGGCTGCTGGGCGCGGCCCAGCGCGCGCAGGAGAACAAGACGAGCGGGCAGGGCGACATCTTCGGCATGGGCGCGGCAACGGGGCCGGAGGTCATCACGCTGCCCTCCTACACGCCCTGGCTCGCCTCGGAGAAGCTGCACCGCGAATTCCAGGTGCTCGGCTTCTACCTCTCGGCCCATCCGCTCGACACCTATGGCCCGATCCTCGCCAAGATGCGCGTGCAGACCTTCGGCGATTTTGCCGCCGCGGTGAAGCGCGGGGCGACCGCCGGCCGGCTGGCCGGCACGGTGACCTCCAAGCAGGAGCGCAAGACGCGCACCGGCAACAAGATGGGCATCGTCGCCTTCTCCGATTCCTCCGGCCAGTTCGAGGCGGTGCTGTTTTCCGAAATGCTGAACCAGTATCGCGACCTGCTGGAGGCCGGCAAATCGCTGGTCATGACCGTGCAGGCGGAAGAGCGGCCGGAAGGCATCGGCCTGCGCATCCAGACGCTGCGCTCGCTGGAAGAGGAATCGCTGCAGAGCCAGAAGGCGATGCGCGTCTATGTCCGCGACAGCGGCCCGCTGCGCTCCATCGCCGCCCATCTCAACACCAAGGGCGACGGTCTCGTCTCCTTCATCGTCATCAAGGACAGCGGCCAGCGCGAGATCGAGGTGGAACTGAACGACCGCTTCCGCATCTCCCCGGAAATCGCCGCCGCCATGCGCTCGACGCCGGGCGTGCTGGAGGTCGAGCTGGTTTAGAGTTTGTCAGGGAAAAGTGGGAACCGGTTTTCCCGAAAGGACAAACGAAAACAAAAGAACTTAGACCATGTCCGGCCGAGGCGGCATCGCCTCGGCGCCGGAGGATGCGGCGAAAACAGGAGCGGGGACCCCGATGCTCAATCTCGTGCTCTACAGCGACCAGACGGCGGGCGAGGGGCTGGAGATCGACGCCCGGCTGCTGCGGCTCCTCAAGGAGAAGCGCGGCGGCAACCGCATCGGCTATATTCCGTCGGGGCCTGACCCGGAGCGCTACTTCCTCGATCCGCTGATCGCCTACTATGCCCGCACCGGCCTTGCCGTGCCGGTCTGCTACGATCTCGACGTGGCGCACGATCCCGCCGAAACGGCGGCGCTGTTCGCCTGCGACGCCATCCATCTGTCCGGCGGGCACACGGGGGAATTTCTCGCCCGGCTCCGGCGCAGCGGCATGCTCGGCCCGCTGTCCGACTGGGCGCGGAAGGGCGGCATCCTGATCGGCGTCAGCGCCGGCTCCATCCTGATGACGCCGGATATCGCGACGGATGCGCTGTTCCTCGACGCGCGGCCGGAAGACGTGACGGATGGCGCCGCGCTCGACCTGCTGCCCTTCGAATATTTTCCCCATCTCGACGGGGCCGCCTCCTATCACGCCGATCTCGTGCGCTACAGCCGGCACACACCGCGCCCCATCCTCGCCTGCACCGACAGCGACGGCCTCGTCGTGTCGGACGGCAGGTCGGAATGTTTCGGTGAGCCGCTCTGGATCACGGGCGGCGTCAGCGGCAAGGCCGACGCCGCCGTCATCACCGCCCTGCTGCCCCCCTGATCCCGCTGGTCGGTTCGCCACCTGGCATCCGCCGGGAAGCGCTGGCGCGACAATCGTTATTCGAATCCCGCCAGCACATCCCTGCATGGATTGCTCAATGGCTGGCCGAAATCTTTGCTGTTCATTTGCAGAACGGGCGGTGATCTCCACTCCTCAAAAGGTTATAGTGAAATTGAGTTTAGTTTTTCCGCAATCCTTAACTTTCGGCGGGTTATGCCCGTATTAAAGGCGGAATTCTATTTAAGGTGAGAGTACGAAAGTGGTCGCATTGTTAATATTGCAAATACCTGTGTTGATCGTTTCGTTGATGCCAATTTTTTTATGATACTTGGAGCATTGGTAATATGGCTGGGGTCGGGGTTATTCTATCGCATCCTCGGTGCACTCTTGATCATTATGCCATTTGTTGTGCATTACGAGACAAATGCCTGGGTCGCACGGAATGTAGAAAAAGAGGATGCCGCCCTGGCAGCCATTGAGCGTAAGGCTCCATCCTATCCACTTCCCAGAGTGCTCTCGGTTGTTGGGTCCTATCAAGGCAGCCTCACATTGATGGGTGCTTACAATTTCGATGAGATGATCCTGTTGGATGACATCTTCCCTACTGTCGTACGCCGCTCCGGGAGGTTTGGATGCCTTGAACTTGAGGCAAGGCTAGTGGCTGAACATCGTCCGCTTTCAACGAGGCAAGGGAAAGCGGATACAAACCGTACTGCCACAAGGGTATCAGAAGGTGGCTGCCTTGTTCGAAAATCCCTGAACGAGCGCCCGGTGCTGCCTGGCAACCGCATCGAATTGCGTATGGACAGAAATACGACGCTCTGGAAACGTGGCGATCAGGGTAATGCTTTCGAGTTGTTCCAATACGTTAATGGCAAGGCACGCAGGATCGATCTTCATATGAATAGGATGGTCAATAGACCAAAAAGTCCTTTCTGCTTCATATTGGACAAGGGGTGCTGGGGATATGAGCCAGCCGACCCAGAAAAAATCCTGGACGTCCCGGATCTCTTTCGAAGAGCATTCCCAAGAACGCGAAGCGCTCCGATTTGAGACGGCGGGCGTTGGAGGCGCCCTGAAGCGGCGTTGCCCTAGCCGGCGACGGCCCCGGATCGACGCGCCGGCTCGCTCTGGTGCAGGTAGACGGCGAAGGTGTCCCAGGGCGGGGTGATGCCGATCTGCCAGAGCAGGCGGCCGACCTCGCCGCGATGATAGCCGGCGTGAAGGACCACATGGGCCAGCATTTCCGCCCGGGTCATCCGGCCGCTGTCGCCGTCGGTGAATTGAAACGGGATCGCCTCCGACAGGGCGGCGGGCGGGACGGTCCGGAGATAGTCGCAATACCATCGGTCGGATGCGGCAAGGGCGGCGTGCAGCGCCTCAAGTTCAGGCGTTTCCTCCGTGTTGTCGGCGCTGTAGCCGTGCGGGACGCCCGCAAGATGGGCGGCGAAGATGCGCGAGACGATGTGCAGATGATTGACCAGCCGCAGCGCGGTCCGACGCTCGGCGGCGTGGCGCTGCGGGTCGAGCGTCCGCAACGTCTCGAAGAGCGCGGCATTCGCCCAGGCATTGTAGCGGTAAAGGCCTTGCATCGCGTCGGTCCTTCCGGTTCTATGGAATGTGAGCAATATGCTCACATTCTGGCAGGGCGGGACCCGATGTCTACTCGCATTGCAAAGACGCGCCCGACGATGCGCAAGGCGCCGCGACAGGCCCGTTCCCGCCTGACGGTCGACGCCATTGTCGACGCCGGTGCTCGCATCCTGAGCGAGGCGGGATGGGCCGGCTTCACCACGAACCGGGTGGCCGAGATCGCCGGGGTCAGCATCGGCTCGCTCTACCAGTATTTTCCCGACAAGCTTTCGCTAATCGACGCGATCCGCGGCCGTCATCTGGCCGACAGTCTCGCCGTCCTGCAGAAGGCCGGTGCCGAAGGCCTGTCGTCGGCCGCCTTCGCCGCGACGGTCGCGCGCGGCATGATCGAGGCCCATAGCCGCTATCCGGGCCTGCACCGCGTCCTGCTCGACGAGGCGCCGGCCTCGGAGGCCTATCGCGACCCGAAGAGCGATTTCGAGATCGAATTTCTCGGCCTCTATGCCAAGGCCATCGCGGCCTGCCGGGGCGGTGTTGCGCGCCCGGAGGACGGGCAGAAGGCCGTGCTTCTGTCGGATGCCATCGACGGCATCGTCCACAATGCCGCGCGCCGGGGCACGCTCGCCGATCCCGCAGTCGAAACCGGCCTCGTCCGGCTCATCGGCCTCTATCTTGCCGACGCGGCGGACGGCGATACCGCGATCTGATCCTGCACGGCCGACCGCATGGCCGCGAGCATGCCGTGCGCCACGGGGGCGAGCGCCGGATAGCGCGTGAACAGGAAGACGCTATGGGCCGGCAGGCCGAGCGCGTCGGCGCCGTTCTCCGTCAGGAAAAGCTCGATCCTCTCGGGATGGGCGGTGAGGCGGATGACCTCGCGTCCGTCGCAGGCAAGGTCCTGATCGGTGCGCTCGAGATAGAGAAGGTCCTCGACGGGCGGCGGTTCGACGCCGCTGCGGCTCTGGCCGCAGGCGATGTGCAGCACGTCGAGCGGATCGTCGGGCGAGGCGAAGCCGAGGGAGAGGACGAGGAGGCCGTCCTCTTCGGTGAAGACCTCCTCGACCTCGAAGACCGCGCCTTCCGTCCCCGTCAATTGATGACCGAGACCGAGGACTTCTTTTTCTTCTTCTTCTTGCCGGTGACGATCCCGGCATCCGCCTTCTGCACCTTGCGGGTGACGGTGATGAAATCGGTGCCGTCGCCGGTCTCCGGGCCAAGGCCCGTATCGGAGATCGAGAGCGATGCGCCTTCGCCCATCAGGCCGGAAATGCGGGTGCGCATGTCCTCGGGGATATCGAGGCGGTCGAGCGTCTTCGTCAGCGCGTCAGGCGCGCTCGCATCGGCCTCGGTGGTGATGCCGAGGCGCTTCAGCGTTGCGGAAGGAAGCTGGTTGTCCATGCTCACGCCGTACCATTCCGCCTTGCCCTTGTCTGCGTCGACCTCACGGGCGAGCAGGAAATGCGTGCCGAGGGCGATTTCCGGGTTGCGGATGGTGATCGGCTCCTCGATCAGCGGCTTGAACTTCTGGCGCACGAGGATCTGCCCGTTCGGCGGCGCGCCCTTGCCGGCCTTCGCATAGACGGCGGTCACGAGTTCCGGCGTCACCATGCCGTCTTCCTTCAGGCCCTCGGCAAGCTGGAACGCGCGGATGGCGGCGACGGTCTGCCTGCCGTGGCGGCCGTCCGGCAGGCCGGCGTCATAGCCGAGCGAGGTCAGCAGCGCCTGCAGGTCGATCATCATCTCGCGATCGCCACGACGGGTGATGAGAATGCGGATCGGGTCCTGCTCGGTCCGCTGCACGACGGGCGTCAGCACCTCGGGCTTGGGATCGGTCATCGCCACCTCGACGCTCTTGTCGCCGGCCTCGATGAGACCGGGGCGAAGGCCCGCGTCGGAGAGAAGCGGCGTATCCGGCACCACGACGGAGGGCTTGAACAGCACGGCGTGCACGATGCGCTGCGGCTCGGTCTCCCGGTCGGTGATCAGCACATGGCCGCCGCGCCGGGTGATGGAGAACAGCGTCTTGGCGAAATCGTTCGGCAGGCGCACGCAGCCATGCGAGGCGGGATAGGACGGCACGCTGTTGGAGGCGTGCAGCGCGATGCCCGACCAGGTCAGCCGCTGCATGAAGGGCATCGGCGCGCTGTCGTAGATATTGGAGAAATGCGAGCGCTTCTTTTCGAGGATCGAGAAGATGCCCGTCGGCGTCGAATGGCCGGCCTTGCCGGTGGAGACGCGCGAGGTGGCGACCACCACGCCGCCGTCATAGATCTTCAACTCCTGCAGGTCCTTCGACACCATGATCTGGAGCGGACCTTCGAGCGTTCCGCCGAGCGCGGTGGCGCAGCTCAGCATCAGGCCCAATATGCTCATGCCAGTGGCGAGGCGAAACTTCATGTGACCCATCCGTACGCAATACAAACCGGCCGGAAGCGTAGTGCATCTCGCTTAAGGAAGGCTTGATGCACCCGCACGATCCCCCGATCTGTGCCATCCCGATGCAGTGAAGAACGCTGGTTTGCCGGGATTTATTCGCTGGGGTCGCCGATTTTTCCGCCCGTCTTCACGGTCAACTTTCCGTGAAAGCGCTCAGGGCCCGATTTGCCGAACGTATAGCCGGTCTCCACGCTCGCCTTGCCGAACTTGTCGCGCAGCGTGTTCATCGCCGCCTCCGCGGCGGCGCGGCGCGCGGCGGCCGGATCGACGAGGTCGGGCGGGTCGGCCCGGCCGGGGTCGGTGAGGTCGGAAACGCCGATGCCGATCAGCCGGAACTTCGTGCCGTCCGTCTCCTTGCGCAGAAGCTCCATGCCGGTGCGGAAGATCCGGTCGGCCAGCATGGTCGGGTCTTCGAGCTTGCGGTTGCGCGTGCGGCTCTTGAAGTCGGCGGTCTTCAGCTTGAGCACGACGGTATGGCCGGCAATGCCGGACTTGCGCAGGCGCGTCGCCACCTTCTCGCTGAGCCGCCGCAGATGCGCGACGAGCTCGTCGTGGCTGGAGAGATCGTCGAAGAAGGTGGTTTCCGCCGAAACGCTCTTGGCCGCGTCGTTGATATGCACCTCGCGGTCGTCCTGGCCGCGCGACAGGTGGAACAGCCGCTTGCCCATCACGCCGTAGCGGCGCATCAGGTCGCTTTCCTCCATGGTCTGGAGCTGGCCGACGGTGCGGATGCCGTCGCGCTCCAGCGTCTCGGCAAAGGCCTTGCCGACGCCCCAGATGAGGCGCACCGGTTTGTCGCGCAGGAAGTCCAGCGCCTCCGCCGCGCCGATGACGGAAAAGCCGCGCGGCTTGTTGAGGTCGGAGGCGACCTTGGCGAGGAACTTGCAGTAGGAAAGGCCGATGGAGATGGTGATGCCCACCTCTTTCTCCACGCGCTGGGCGAAGCGGGCAAGCACGCGGGCAGGGGGATCGTGGTGCAGCCGCTCGGTGCCGCGCAGCTCCAGGAAGGCCTCGTCGATGGACAGGGGCTGCACCAGCGGCGTCAGGTCCTGCATCATGGCGCGCACCTCGCGCCCGACCTTCACGTATTTCTCCATGTTCGGGCTGATGACCACGGCGTTCGGGCAGGCCTCCAGCGCCTTGAACATCGGCATGGCCGAGCGCACGCCGTGGATGCGCGCGACATAGCAGGCGGTGGAGACGACGCCGCGCTTGCCGCCGCCGATGATCACCGGCTTGTCGGCGAGCTCCGGATTGTCGCGTTTTTCGATCGAGGCATAGAAGGCGTCGCAGTCGATATGGGCGAGCGTCAGGTCGAAGAGCTCGTCATGATAGACGAGGCGCGGGCTGCCGCAGGCCCGGCAACGGCGCAGGGCGGCGGGCTGCCCGGAAAGGCAGTCGCGACAGAAGCCCGAAAAACGCGTTGCGGCGGTGCTCATGATGGGAACAAATATTGAACATTGCGACACTAGCGCCTAAGTTCAGAAGTCTCAATAGTCGCCGGGGCGGAAGAGATGGCGGTACACAGGCATGCTGAGGGCGGCGCTTCGCCCGCTCAGAAATCGTCGTTGCCATACGGGCCGGTCAGCACCGCATGGGCATGCACCACCGCTTCCGGCGCGATGCCCGTCGCCGCGCTGAAGGCGAGGAGGGTCGGCTCGTGGCCCATGAGGAAGTCGACGAGGCCGGCGAGGAAGCCCGGATCGTTCACCGCGTGGCGCACCTGCTCGGGTGAAACGCCGGTCAGCGACAGGAAACGCGACAGCAGATCCGGTTCGCCGGCGAGCCATCCGAGAATGGCGACGGCGGTCTCTTCGGCAGCCTTCGTCACGGTTGTATCTTTTTGGCTTTTCATTCGTTTCTCTCGGGAAATTTACCTTTTAATCAACCAAGTGACGCTAACGTGTCTTCAGTCCGGCTGGGTGATTTCGGCTTTGCCGCAACGTATCGATCTCCCAACAGGTTGCAAGGCCGGCGAGAGGAACAGGGACGCACGATGCCCAAGCAAGTGATGATAGTCGAGGACAACGAGCTCAACATGAAGCTCTTCCGGGACCTCATCGAGGCGTCCGGCTATACGACGATCCAGACCCGCAATGGCATGGAAGCCCTTGATCTCGCGCGCAAACATCGCCCGGACCTGATCCTGATGGACATCCAGCTGCCGGAGGTTTCGGGCCTGGAAGTCACCAAGTGGCTGAAGGAGGACGACGAACTCCACGTCATCCCCGTGATCGCCGTCACGGCCTTCGCGATGAAGGGCGACGAGGAGCGAATCAGGCAGGGCGGTTGCGAGGCCTATGTCTCCAAGCCCATTTCGGTCCCGAAGTTCATCGAGACCATCAAGACCTATCTCGGCGACGCGTGAGGCGGGAGGCAACAGTATGACGGCACGTATCCTCGTCGTCGACGACATCCCGGCCAATGTGAAGCTGCTCGAAGCCCGGTTGCTGGCAGAGTATTTCGACGTGCTGACGGCCGAGAACGGCTACGACGCGCTCTCGATCTGCGAACGCACCCAGGTCGACCTCATCCTCCTCGACATCATGATGCCCGGTATCGACGGTTTCGAGGTCTGCGAGCGGCTGAAGGCCAATCCGCGCACCTCCCATATTCCCGTCGTCATGGTGACGGCCCTCGACCAGCCGTCGGACCGCGTGCGGGGCCTCAAGGCCGGCGCCGACGACTTCCTCACCAAGCCGGTCAACGACCTGCAGCTCATGTCGCGCGTCAAGAGCCTCGTGCGGCTGAAGACGCTGACGGACGAGCTGCGCATGCGCGCCGCGACCGCCCGCGCCATCTCGCTGGAAGACGGCCTCGACAGCAATCTCGGCGACGAGCCGGGCGACGTGCTGCTCGTCGACGGGCGCGCCTCCTCGCAGGAGCGCATCGCCCGCGCGCTGAAGCCGGTCGCCGACGTCACCTGCATGTCCGATCCGCAGGCGGCGCTCTTCCAGGCGGCCGAAAGCAATTACGAACTCGTGATCGTCAATGCCAATTTCGAGGATTACGATCCGCTTCGCCTCTGCTCGCAGCTCCGGTCGCTGGAGCGCACGCGCTTCCTGCCGATCCTGCTGATCGCCGAACAGGGCGACGACGAAATGATCGTGCGCGCGCTCGATCTCGGCGTGACGGACTATCTGATGCGGCCGATCGATCCGAACGAACTGATCGCCCGCAGCCTCACCCAGATCCGCCGCAAGCGCTGCAACGACCGTCTGCGCGCCAGCGTGCGCCAGACCATCGAGCTTGCCGTCACCGACGGCCTGACGGGGCTGCACAACCGTCGCTACCTCGACAACCACATGAAGCTGCTGATCGACCGCGCGACGGCCCGCAGCCGCCCGCTGTCGGTCTGCATCACCGATATCGACCGCTTCAAGCTGGTCAACGACACCTATGGCCACGATGCCGGCGACGCCGTGCTGCGTGAATTCGCCAACCGCGTCCGCTCGGCCGTGCGCGGCGCCGACCTTGCCTGCCGCTATGGCGGGGAGGAGTTCGTGCTGGTCATGCCCGATACGCCGGCCGAGATGGCGGCAAGCGTTGCCGAGCGGCTGCGCATGATCGTCGAGCGCGAGCCTTTCCGCATTCCCGGCACCGATGTCTTCTTGCCCGTTACTGCCTCGCTCGGCATCTCGTCCATCCTGCCGGCGGGCGATAGTCCGGAAGCCTTGCTGAAGCGCGCGGACACGGCGCTTTACGAAGCCAAGCGTTCGGGCCGCAACCGGGTTGTGGCGGCCGCGGCCTGAGTCGCGAATCGCCTCTCCGGCACCTTTGTCCACAGGCACGTTAGAATTGCGGGCATTTGCCTTAATTTCGAGCGGCTTACCCAAGGGCACCGATTTTCCGGCGCCGGGGGCAGGGCGATTGCCCGTCATGGGGGCTGTCGCGAAATTTGGCTATAAATCGTACGATTTATTTTTGACAAAACTTATCAATGGGTTGTGCTTTCACAATCAGGCCGTGTGCGTAAAAGCCCGTTTATGCAGGCTGCAAGCCATACCCTTCTGGGTTGTGTCCTGCCGTATACTGTATTGTTGTCTTCT
Source organism: Roseateles sp. XES5 (assembly GCF_020535545.1). Lineage (NCBI taxonomy): Bacteria > Pseudomonadati > Pseudomonadota > Betaproteobacteria > Burkholderiales > Sphaerotilaceae > Roseateles > Roseateles sp. XES5. The sequence continues at coordinate 146,610 of NZ_CP084752.1, read as the reverse complement.
ATAACGTAAATGCCGCTCTACGGCACAGTTACAACCACGCCGGTTAACTATGAGACAAGGACCTCGCGGCGGAGCGTTAAGAATTCGTTGATTTTTTTTCTTTTTCGCGCGATGCTCAACTCATGGGCGGCAAACAAGCCCGCACAACCGGTTACCCCATGATGCTAGGTCCGCCGCATCTCCTGGGTCGTGGGGTCGGTCGGTCAGCTACGACAAAAACGGAATCCTCGTGCCGTCGTCGTGTCTGACCGACCCCCGTTCAACGCCGCTCCCGGCAAGGGAGCGGCGTTTTTGATTCGTGCGGCTGTATCCGGTTGTGGGCGGGCAGGGGCCAAAGAAAAGGCGCCGGACGTTTCCGTCCAGCGCCTTTGCGAACCTCGAAAGGCTCCCAAGATTACTTGATCTTGGTTTCCTTGAATTCGACGTGCTTCTTGACGACCGGATCGTACTTCGTCTTGGTCATCTTTTCCGTCATCGTACGGCTGTTCTTCGTGGTCACGTAGAAGAAACCGGTGTCGGCCGTCGACAGCAGCTTGATCTTGATGGTGGTAGCCTTGGCCATGGTCGTCCTGCCTTTATGAAAAACGAAGCCGCGGACAGCCATTCTGTTCCACGGCTTTAAATCTGGCCGGAAACTACAAATCGCGCCCGAAAAGTCAAGCCCGTTTCGGTCGGAAAACCATTCGGGCCATAGAAAGTACGAGGTAAAAGCCGAAGAAGGCGACGATTGCCCAGGCAAAACCGTCATTGCCGGAAACGTCCATCGCCGCGCCGATCGCCTGCGGGCCGATCACGGTGCCGACCGCATAGCAGAAGATGAAGGCGGCATTGGCGGCGGCAAGGTCGGCCCCGACGAGTCGTGAGCCGAGATGGCTGAGGCCGACGGTATAGAGGCCCGCCACGCAGCCGCCCCACACCAGGAGCACGCCGGCCATCAGCAGCCAGTTGTGCGAGATGATGGGCAGCGACAGCGAGCCGAGGAGGCCGATGGCGGCCATGATGGTCAGAAGGCTGCGGCGGTCGCGCATGCGGTCGGAGAGCATGCCGAGCGGGATCTGGAAGGCCATGTTGCCGATGCCCATGACGGTGAGCAGGAGGGCGGCCTGCGCCTCCGTGAAGCCGGCGCGGGTGGCGTAGATCGGCAGCAGCGAGAGCCCGCCCACCTGGACGGCGCCGAAGATGAAGACCGCCGCCGTCGCCGTGGGCACGAGAAGGATGTAGCGCATGAAATGCAGCTCCGGCTTCTCGTCGATGGTGGGGCTTTCGCCGCGGGCGATGAAGATCGGCAGGGCGGCCAGCAGGATGATCACGGCGCCGAGCGCGAAGGGCAGCACGCCCTCGCTGCCGATCAGCGAGAAGATGAGGGGCCCGGTGGCGAAGCCCAGCGACAGCACGGTGGCGTAGATGCCGAGCACGAGGCCGCGCCGGCGCGGCGGGGCGGCGGCGTTGATCCAGAACTCCGAGAGGATGAAGAGCATGGTCGTCGCGCCGTGGAAGACGATGCGCAGCGGGAACCAGAGCCAGAAGTTCTCGATGTAGTAGAAGCCGAGGCCGCTGACGGCGGCAAGCAGGATGGCCCCGATCATGGTCGAGGAGGTGCCCCAGGCATGGGCGAGGCGCGCCGTGCACGGGGCGGCGGCCATGGCGGCGACGCCGGCCATGGCGGAATTGATGCCGATCAGGGTCGAGGAGATGCCGCGCTTTTCCATGATGATGGACAAGAGCGGCAGGCCGAGGCCCATGGCGATGCCGACTGCGGAAATGGCGGCGATGGCTGCAATGAGAGACCGCCAGTGAATGTGCTCCACCGGGCCGGCGGTACCGGTTTGCGGCTGCGTCATATGCAATGGATCCTCAAAGAAGGTCCCGAAGGAAACGCCCCCGCTGGGTGTAGTACAGCGGTGCGGCCCTTCCGAAGGGGAGAGACTCGTTTTCCTGAATGCTTTTTTGAAGCTCTTCAAGGATCAAGACGGTTATGTCGGGCATCTCGATGCCCTTGTGATCAAAAATATCGATCCAGCGCACGTCCTCCAGCTCATGGCTGGCGGTGGCGGCGGCCGGATCGACCCCGGCCTCGTCGGTGAAGAGCGTGAAGAAACGGGTGTCGAAGCGGCGCACCATGCCCGCCGGCGTGATGGCGCGGGCAAGGAAGCGCAGCGGGGACAGATCCGGCCGGAAGGAGAGCATGCCTTCGGCGGGCGCGGACAGCGGCGTTCCCACCGCGATGCCGGCTTCCTCGTGCAGCTCGCGCAGGGCCGTCACGCCGAGCGCCCTCAGGCGCGAATCGGAGCAGCGCCGGCCGGCCCGCAGGGCAAGGCGCTCGCAGGCGAGCGGATGAAGGGGGCTGGCGACGGGAACGAGGCGGTCGCCCGCATCGCGCCGGCCGCCGGGAAAGACATAGACGTCGGGCATGAAGACATGCTTGCTGCTGCGCTTGCCGACGAGCACCCGGATGCGCCCGCCCGACCGGTCGAGCAGCAGGATGGAGGCGGCATCGACGGGACGGACGGCCGTCATGCGGTTCGGTCGCCATAGGCCGATGCGTCGTCGGCGTCCTCTTCGGGCTTCTGGCCGAAGCCGTGCATGCGCAGCGCCCATTGCAGGCCGATGGCGCCGCCCTTGACGGGCTGGAGCATCAGGAGCGACAGGATGATGGTGACGGGCGTCCAGATGGCGAGGTGCTGCCAGGTGGTGAGCGGCCAGACGAGGTCCGTCGCCATGTAGCCGCCGAGCACGATATGGCCGACGATGGTGATGACGAGATAGGGCGGCAGGTCGTCGGCGCGCTGGTGCGTGTAGTCCTCGCCGCAGGCGGCGCAATGGTCGACGGGCTTCACATAGGCGCGGAAGAGCTTGCCGGTGCCGCAGGCCGGGCAGCGGTTCAGCATGCCGCGCTTGATAGCGCGGCCGAGCGGCCGTTCCGCCGGAGCGGCGCTTGCCGTATCGCCGAAATGCACCGTCTTGCTGCTCGTCTCGTTCGCCTGCATGGTCCTGTCCTTCCTGCCGGTTCTCGGCCGGTCTAAAGCAATTGCGGCTCGCCGGAATTGCTCTGGACCGGCGTTCTCGCCGCATTCTCCGACACCGGAGCGATGTCGCCCCGGCTGGAAGATGCGCTAGCGCTTGCCGCGCGGCGGGCGGGTGCCCGGCTGGCGGTGCGGCGCGCCGCCCTTGCGCCGGCCCGACTTGTGGAAGGAGCGCACCGCCGTCGGCATCTTGCGCCCTTCGCTGATCATGTCGAACCGCAGCGAACCGGCGAGCGGCACCGCTTCTGCGAGCTTGACGCGCACCTCGTCGCCGAGGCGGTAGCCGAGCCCGGTCTTTTCGCCCGAAAGCGCCTGATGGGCCTCGTCATAGATGAAGTAGTCGCGCCCGAGCATGGATATAGGCACGAAGCCGTCCGCGCCATATTCCGGCAGGGTGACAAAAAGTCCCGCCTTGGTGACGCCGGAAACGCGCCCGTCGAATTCCTCGCCGATGCGCTCGGCAAGGTGATGGGCGATGAGGCGGTCCACCGTGTCGCGTTCGGCCGCCATGGCGCGCCGCTCGAAGGTGGAAATCTCCGCCGCGATATCGTCCAGCACCGCCTCCTCGTCGGGCGTGATGCCGCCTTCGCCGAGGCCGAGCGAGCCCACCAGCGCCCGGTGCACGATCAGGTCCGCATAGCGGCGGATCGGCGAGGTGAAATGGGCGTATTTCATGAGGTTGAGGCCGAAATGGCCGATATTCTCGGGGCTGTAGATCGCCTGGCTCTGCGAGCGCAGCACCATTTCGCTCACCATCTGCTCGAACGGCTTGTCCTTGGCCTTCGCAAGGATGCCGTTGAAATGGTTGGAGCGCATGTTGCCGCCCTTGACGAGCGAGATGTCGAGCGTTTGCAGGAACTCGCGCAGCACCTCCTGCTTGGCGAGCGAGGGCGCGTCGTGCACGCGGTAGATCAGGACCTGCTTCTTCTTCTCCAGCGTCTCGGCGGCCGCGACGTTGGCCTGGATCATCATCTCCTCGATGAGCTTGTGCGCGTCGAGCCGCGGCGGCACGACGACCCGGTCGACGGTGCCGTCTGGCTTCAGGAGGATCTTGCGCTCGGGCATGTCCAGTTCGAGCGGCTGGCGGCGGTTCCGGCCCGTCGTCATGATGCGGTAGGCCTGCCAGAGCGGCTTCAGGATCGTCTCGAGGATCGGCCCGGTCTTGTCGTCGGGCGCGCCGTCGATGGCGGCCTGGGCCTGCTGGTAGGAGAGCTTGGCCGTGCTCTTCATCATGATGCGGTGGAAGGTGTGGCTCGCCTTGCGGCCCTCGTGCGAGAAGACCATGCGCACGGCAAGCGCCGGGCGGTCGACGCCTTCCTTCAGCGAGCAGAGGTCGTTGGAGATGCGCTCCGGCAGCATGGGCACCACGCGGTCCGGGAAGTAGACCGAGTTGCCGCGCTTCAGCGCCTCGCGGTCGAGCGCCGATTTCGGCCGCACGTAATAGCTGACATCGGCGATGGCGACGGTGACGATCACGCCGCCCGGATTGTCGGGCGAGGAATCCGGCTCGGCATAGACCGCGTCGTCATGGTCCTTGGCGTCTGCCGGGTCGATGGTGATGAGCGGCAGGCTGCGCCAGTCCTCGCGGTGCGACATGGTGGCGGCGCCGGCCGCCTCCGCCTCGCGGATGACCGCATCGGGGAAGATATGGGGAATGCCATGGGCATGGATGGCGATCATCGAGATCGCCTTTTCCGAGGCGACCGAGCCGACCACGCCCTTGATCTGCGCGCGCGCCAGGCCGTAGCGGCCCATGCGCACGACATCGATCTCCACGAGGTCGCCGTCCTTGGCGCCCGCCGTGAATTCGGCCTCGACATCCATCTCCTCGCCGCGCCGGTCGATGGGCATGATGCGCCCGCCGCCGCCCGCCATGGAGCGGAAGACGCCCATGCCGGAGTTCTTCTTCTTGTCGAGGACCTTGATGACGCGGCCGGTATAGGCCGGCCCGCCGCGTTCCTTGGCCGGGAAGATCTTGGCCAGCACCCGGTCGCCGAGGCCGGCGACGGGCGCCTTGTCCTTGCGCACGCCGCCCGATTGGCGGATGAGCACGGCGGGCGCCACGCCCGCGTCGTCGAGCCACTCGGCCGGACGGCCGATCAGTTCGCCGTCGACGTCGCGCGTCGTGATGTCGAGAACCGTGACGGGGGGCAGGGCGCCGGGCCGCACCAGCGACTTGCGGCGCTTTTCCAGGAGCCCGTCGACCTCGAAGGATTTCAGCAGCGCCTTCAGTTCCACGCGCGCCTCGCCCTTGAGGCCGAAGGCCTTGGCGATCTCGCGCTTGGAGGCCTGTTCGGGATGCTCGGCGATGAAGCGCAGCAGCACGTCGCGCGGCGGAATGGCGCCGTGGATGATGGGGCTATTGTCCGCCGGCGGCAGGTCACGGTCCGCGCGGCCGGGCCGCCTTGCTTGTCCTGCCCGGTTGCGCGGTTCCTTCGTCATGCCTTACGCCTTCTTTGCCTTGGCTGCGGTCTTGGGCTTGGCCGCGGCCTTCGCCTTCGGCTTTGCCGCCTTGGTCTCACCCGTCTTGGTGTCGGCGCTCTTGGCCGTCTTGGTGGTCTTCGCCTTGGCGGCGGCCTTGCCCTTGGCGGGCGTCTTGCCGGCCTTTTCGGCGATCAGCACCAGCGCCTCTTCCATCGTCACGCTGTCGGCCGCCTTGCCCTTCGGCAGGGTGGCGTTGACCTTGCCCCAGTTGACATAGGGACCGTAGCGGCCGTCGCGCACCGTGATGGCGCCGCCGTCCGGATGGTCGCCCAGCGTCTTCAGCGCGGCCGGTGTCGACCCGCCGCGGCCCGGACCCTTCGACGCCTTGTCGGCGATCACGGTCACGGCGCGGTTGAGGCCGATGGAGAACACGTCCTCGACGGTCTCCAGATTGGCATAGCCGCCGTCATGCAGCAGGAATGGCCCGTAGCGGCCGATGCCGGCCGAGATCATCTTGCCGCTCTCGGGATGCTGGCCGATGTCGCGCGGCAGCGAGAGCAGGGCCAGCGCCTTCTCATGGTCGATGCTCGCCGGCGTCCAGCCCTTCGGCAGGCTGGCGCGCTTGGCCTCCTTGCCGTCGCCGCGCTGCACGTAAGGCCCGAAGCGGCCCGAGCGCAGCGTGATTTCCTCGCCGGTATGCGGGTCCTTGCCGAGGCTCTGCGGCTCGTTGGCCGCCGCCGCCTCCGCGTCCGAACCGCCGTCGGCGGAAAGCTGGCGCGTGTAGTTGCATTCGGGATAGTTCGAGCAGCCGACGAAGGCGCCGAACTTGCCGAGCTTCAGCGAGAGCTTGCCCGTGCCGCAGACCTGGCAGATGCGCGGATCGCTGCCGTCCTCGCGCTTGGGGAAGACGAGGGGGGCGAGTTCTTCGTTCAGCGCGTCGAGAACGTTGGTGACGCGCAGTTCCTTGGTGTCCTCGATCTGGGCGAAGAAGTCCTTCCAGAAGTCGCGCAGAACCTGCTTCCAGTCGAGTTCGCCGGCCGAGATCTTGTCGAGCTTCTCTTCGAGATCGGCGGTGAAGTCATATTCGACATAGCGGGTGAAGAAGCTTTCGAGGAAGGCCGTCACGAGGCGGCCCTTGGCTTCCGGGATCAGCTTGCGCTTGTCGATGACGATATATTCGCGGTCGCGCAGCGTCGCCAGCGTCGCGGCATAGGTCGACGGACGGCCGATGCCGAGCTCTTCCATCTTCTTGATGAGCGAGGCTTCGGAATAGCGCGGCGGCGGCTCGGTGAAGTGCTGCGAGGCGTTCACCTTCTGCTTGGCGACCTTTTCGCCGGAATTGATTTCCGGCAGGCGGCCGTCCTCGTCGCCGTCGTCCGACTGCTCGCCATCTTCCTTCTGGTCCGTATAGGCGGCGATGAAGCCGTCGAAGCGGATGACCGAGCCGGTGGCGCGCAGGCCCGCCTTGCGGCCGCCATTGTCCGCCTCGATCTCGACGGTCGTGCGCTCGATCTCGGCCGAGGCCATCTGGCTGGCGATGCCGCGCTTCCAGACGAGGTCGTAGAGCTTGAGCTGGTCGGGATCGAGGTAGCGCTTCACCTGGTCCGGCGTGCGGTCGAAGGAGGTGGGGCGGATCGCCTCGTGGGCTTCCTGGGCGTTCTTGGCCTTGGTGGAATAGATGCGGGCCTTTTCCGGCACGTAGCGCGCGCCGAACTGCTCGGCGACGGCCTGGCGGGCGGCGTCGATCGCCTCGGGCGCCATCTGCACGCCGTCGGTACGCATATAGGTGATGAGACCGACCGTCTCGCCGCCGATGTCGATGCCCTCATAGAGCTTCTGCGCCACCTGCATGGTGCGCGAGGCGGAGAAGCCGAGCTTGGAGGAGGCGGCCTGCTGCAGCGTGGAGGTGGTGAAGGGCGGCGAGGGGTTGCGTTTGGTGGGCTTGGCCTCGACGCTCTCGACCCGGTAGGCCGCGCCGTCGAGCAGGGTCTTGAGGCGGTTCGCCTCCTCGCCATTGCCGATGGCCCTGGCCTGCAGGCGCTTGCCCTCGGCCGAGACGAGGCGGGCCTCGAACTCGTCGCCGCGCGGCGTCTTCAGGAGGGCCGACAGGTTCCAGTATTCTTCCGAAACGAAACGCTCGATTTCGGATTCGCGGTCGCAGACGAGGCGCAGCGCCACCGACTGCACGCGGCCGGCCGAGCGCGCGCCGGGCAGCTTGCGCCACAGGACGGGCGACAGGTTGAAGCCGACGAGATAGTCGAGCGCGCGGCGGGCGAGATAGGCGTCGACGAGCGGCGTGTCGATATCGCGCGGATTGCGCATGGCGTCGAGCACGGCCGCCTTGGTGATGGCGTTGAAGACGACGCGCTTGACCGGCTTGTCGCCGAGCACGCGCTTCTTCTTCAGGACGTCGAGCACGTGCCAGGAAATGGCTTCACCCTCGCGATCCGGGTCGGTTGCCAGGATCAGGCCGTCGGAATCCTTCACCGCGTCGGCAATGTCCTTCATGCGCTTGGCGGAAGCGCTGTCGACCTCCCAGGACATCTCGAAGTCCTCGTCCGGGCGCACCGAACCGTCCTTGGCCGGCAGGTCGCGCACGTGGCCGAAGGAGGCAAGCACCTTGTAGCCGGGGCCGAGATACTTGTTGATCGTCTTGGCCTTGGCGGGCGATTCCACAACTACAACATTCATCGTCATTTCTCTGATACCGGGCGCTCAGCGATTGCATCGCGGCGAAAGGGGCGTGTCTCCGCCGGGGGAAGTCGTGTTTCGACATGAACAGGGAAAGCGTTCGGGTCAAGAGGTAGGGCTGAAATTAGTGGATTGCAACGATGTGCAACCAAAAGGGGAAGATTTCCACTATGCACCAATAAATGCAATTTGGGTGGCTATGAATGCAACCAAAGCGAGATAATTCGGTTGTTGCAATTATGGATAATCGCTGTATCGTCCTTGGGGCATGGAAATCACAACTTGGCGGTGATTTCGCGTTTTCGACTGCAGTGGGGGAGCCATGAACCCAAAGACATCAAAACCCGCCCTGCCGGCCCATACGGCAGAACAGAACATCGCCTATATCCGCCAGATGCTGGGCGAGTTGCGTGCCGTCGCGGACAATGAAGGCGCCGACATGCTGCGCTATTTCATCGAGATGGCCTATCTGGAGGCGGGGGATATCCAGTCCGGCGCCCGGCCGCTGTCAATCGGGGGCGATCGAGACCCCGCCACCGGCATGCCGGTGAAGCCGGCCGGCAAGATCGAGCTCTAGCAGAACGAGATAGACGGTCGCGGCGGCAATCCCGGTATGGCGGATGACGTCGTCGATGTCGGTCGGCACCGGGCTCAGCGCCTCGGCGATCCGGTCGCGCTCGCGGTCGTTCGGCGGCAGCCGCATGGTGGACGACACGCCCAGCGCCCGTTCTCCGGCCTGGTCTGCGGCGCCGCTGCGGGGCGAAAAGAGATCGGGCTCGGCCAGCGGCCTGAGGGCGTCCAGCACGTCTTGCGGCGTCGTGGTGACGGTCGCGCCGTCCTTCAGCAGGCCATTGGTGCCTTCGCAGCGCGGTTCGAGCGGCGAACCCGGCACGGCGAAAACCAGCCGGCCGAAATCCGCCGCGTTGCGCGCGGTGATCAGCGAGCCGGAACGCACGGCCGCCTCCACCACCACGAGACCGAGCGCCATGCCGGCGATCAGCCGGTTGCGGCGGGGAAAGTCCCGCGCGCGCGGCTCCCAGCCGAAGGGCATTTCGCTGATGGCAAGGCCCCGGCCGCCGGTGATCTCCGCCAGCAGATCCACATTCTCCGGCGGATAGGGCCTGTCGAGCCCGCCGGCCATGGCGGCGACGGTGCCGGTCTCGAGGCTGGCGCGGTGCGCGGCCGTGTCGATGCCGCGGGCAAGGCCGGAGACGACGGTGTAGCCGGCGCGGCCGATCTCGCGGGCCATGAAGCCGGCGAATTTCATGCTGGCGGCGGAGGCGTTGCGGGCGCCGACGATGCCGACGGCGGGCATGGTGGCGGCCTTGCGGTCGCCCTTGACGGCAAGAAGCGGCGGGGCGCCGTCGATCTGGCGCAGGAGGAGCGGATAGTCCGGTTCGCCGATGCCGACGAAGGCGGCGCCGTGCCGCGCGGCGCTCTCCATCTCCCGTTCCGCTTCGGCCATGCCGGCGATCCGGATGCTGCGGGAGGCGCCGCCGCGCCGGGAAAGCTCCGGCAGCATGTCCAGCGCCGTCTCGGCGCTGCCATAGTGGTTGATCAGGTCGCGAAAGGTGACCGGCCCGACATTGTCGCTGCGGATGAGCCGCAGCCAGGCGATCCTTTGTCTTTCCGTCAGCGCAATTCCCCGTGTCCCTGCGCTGCGGTCGTCCATGGCTATCCCTTGCTGCCGATCTTGCTTTCGGTGCCGCTCATGAGGCGGGCGATGTTGGCGCGGTGCTTCCACCAGGTGATCAGGGTCAGGACGGCGAAGAGCAGCGCCACCTTCTCGTGACCGGTGAACCACAATACAACCGGAGATACGGCGGTTGCAATGAGGGCCGAGAGGGACGAGTAGCGCGTGAGATAGGCAAGGCCGATCCAGACCGCGGCGAAGACCGCGACCATGACGGGCACGAGGCCAGCAGCACGCCGGCCGCGGTGGCCACGCCCTTGCCGCCCTTGAAGCCGAAGAACACCGGCCAGAGATGCCCCAGGAAGGCGGCGAAACCGGCGGCGATGCCGGCGTCGAGACCCCAGTGCGCGGCGATGGCGGCCGAGGCCGTGCCCTTCAGCGCGTCGAGCAGCAGCGTCGCCGCGGCGAGCTTCTTGTTGCCGGTGCGCAGCACATTCGTCGCGCCGATATTGCCCGAGCCGATGGCGCGCACGTCGCCGAGCCCCGCCATGCGGGTGAGGATCAGGCCGAAGGGGATGGAGCCGAGAAGATAGCCGAAGGCGAGGGCGGCCAGCGTCGGCAGGCCGCCGAGCTGCCAGGTGAAGATATCGGACACGTCAGTTCCCCCGTTCCTGTATTCGTCTTCGCAGCCTTGCGTCCCCGGGCAGGCCCGGGACCGGCGAATTCCGCGGGGCCGCGTCCCTTCGGCCCGGCATGGAATTCAACCCAGCGAATGCACCTTTTCGCCGGCAACATAGGTGCTAACGGCGCGGCCCGTAAAGCGGGCATCTTCAAAGGGCGTGTTCTTGGAGCGCGAGACGAAGCAGTCCTTGGTGGCGAGCCAGGGTTCGTCGACATCGATCAGCACGATGTCGGCGCGCGCGCCGGAGGCGAGCGTTCCGGCGTCAAGGCCGAAGATCTTCGCCGGGCGCGTGGAGAGCGCATCGATGAGGCGCATCAGGGAAACCTCGCCGCTGTGATGCAGCCTCAGCGCGGCCGCCAGCATGGTTTCGAGGCCGATGGCGCCGTCCGCCGCATCCGCGAAGGGCAGGCGCTTGGTGTCGACGTCCTGCGGATCGTGCGAGGAGACGATGATGTCGATCTCGCCCTTGGCGAGCGCATCGACCATGGCCTTGCGGTCATCCTCGCCGCGCAGCGGCGGCGAGAGCTTGAAGAAGGTGCGGTATTCGCCGATGTCGTTCTCGTTCAGCGTCAGGTGGTTGATCGAGGCGGCGCAGGTGACGTTCGCGCCGCGCTCGCGGGCGATCCGCACGGCTTCGGCCGATTCCGGCACCGAGATCTGCGCGGCATGGTATTTCGCGCGGGTCAGCCCGGCGATGCGCAGGTCCCGTTCGAGCGGGATGAGTTCGGCTTCGCGCGGCGTGCCGGAAAGGCCGAGCCAGCTTGCCAGCAGCCCCTCGTTCATGACGCCGCCGGCGCCCAGATGCCTGTCGCGGGTTTCGAGCGCGATGACGCTGCCGAATTCGCGGGCATAGGTCATGGCGCGGCGCAGCACCTGCGCATTGTGCATGGGGTTGCGGCCATTGGTGAAGGCGACCGCGCCGGCCTCCTGCAGCAGGCCGAACTCGGTCATCTCCTCGCCGGCAAGGTGCTTGGTCAGCGCCGCGGCGGGATGCACGTTGACGATGGCCTTGTCGCGCGCCGTCTTCAGCACGAATTCGACCAGCGCGATATCGTCGATGACGGGATCGGTATCCGGCATCATGATGAAGGTGGTGACGCCGCCGGCGGCGGCCGCGCGGGCGGCCGATGCGATGGTCTCGCGGTGTTCGCCGCCCGGTTCGCCCGTGAAGACGCGGGCATCGACGAGGCCGGGGGCGGCGATCATGCCGCGCCCGTCGACGATCTCCGCGCCCTCGGGCGCGCCCTGGTTCTGCGCGCCGCGGCCGATGGCGGCGATCCTGCCGTTCTCGATGACGATGGAACCGTTTTCGTCGAGATTGCGCGAGGGGTCGAGGATGCGGAGGTTTTTCAGGACGGTGGTGCGGGTCATGCGCGGGCACCCTGGTTCTGCGAGAGGAGAAGCGTTTCCATCACGGCCATGCGGACGGCGACGCCCATCTCGACCTGCTGCTCGATGACGCTCTGCGGGCCGTCGGCGATCTCCGAGGCGATCTCCACGCCGCGGTTCATCGGGCCGGGATGCATGACGAGCGCGTCTTCCTTGGCCGCCTTCAGCTTCTGCGCGTCGAGGCCGTAATAATGGAAATATTCGCGCACCGACGGCACGAAGGCGCCGGACATGCGCTCGCGCTGCAGGCGCAGCATCATCACAACGTCGGCGTCCTTCAGGCCTTCTTCCATGGAATGATAGACCTCCGCGCCCATGTCGGCGATGCCCGACGGCAGCAGCGTCGCCGGAGCGACGACGCGCACCCGCGCGCCCATGGCGTTGAGCAGCAGGATGTTGGAGCGCGCGACGCGCGAATGCAGCACGTCGCCGCAGATGGCGACGATGATGCGCGAGAGCTTGCCCTTGGCGCGGCGGATGGTCAGCGCGTCGAGCAGGGCCTGCGTCGGATGTTCGTGCTGGCCGTCGCCGGCATTGACCACCGAGCAGGAAACCTTCTGCGCCAGAAGCGCGGCGGCCCCGGCGGAGGAATGACGCACCACCAGCACGTCCGGGTGCATGGCGTTCAGCGTCATCGCCGTGTCGATCAGCGTTTCGCCCTTCTTCACCGAGGAATTGCCGACCGACATGTTCATCACGTCGGCGCCGAGGCGTTTTCCGGCAAGTTCGAAGGAGGACTGCGTGCGGGTGGAGGCTTCGAAGAAGAGATTGATCTGCGTCAGGCCCCGAAGGGTCGACGTCTTCTTCTCGCGCTGGCGGGAAATTTTCACCGCCTCGTCGGCACGGTCGAGCAGGTGGGTGATTTCCTGCTCGGTCAAACCCTTGATACCGAGAAGGTGGCGATGCGGAAAGAAGTCCATGGGGGCTCCGCCTCAACTGTCGTGGATACGCGGGGTCTATAGAATGTCGATCCCGCCCCGGCAAGGCGAAGAGCGCCGGCTTTCGCGCCTTCCCACGCTTTTGTGTCGTCAACCGTGCGAGAGGCGCCGCCGCCCCGTTTCGTCGCGTCGCGACTTGAGCTAGAACCCGCTCATGACTCGCGACACCGAACAGAAACTTGCCGATCTCAACCAGCCGCCGCTCTGGTCGGGCATCAACGCCTATCGTTCCGATCCGCTGCTGGTCGACGCCACCGATGCGATGCCCAAGGCGCTGCGCGACGAGTTCGACGCGATCGGCCGCTATGTGACCTCGCCGGAAGCGCAGGAGCTTGCCCGCATGGCGAACGAGGGCGGGCCGAAGCTGCGCACCCACGGGCCGCGCGGCGAGCGCATCGATGTCGTCGATTTCCATCCGGCCTGGCACGCGCTGATGCGCCGCTCCATGGCGAGCGGCCTGCATTCCTCGCTGTGGGAAAACGTCGCCGACGAACAGGGCCGGGCGCACAAGGCGCGCGCCGTGCGCTTCTACCTGACGGCCCAGCTCGAATGCGGCCATCTGTGCCCGCTGACGATGACCAGCGCCTCGGTCGCCGCGCTCTCCGCCTCGCCGCAGGTGCAGCGCGAATGGGGCCGCAAGATCCTGTCGCGCAAATACGATTCCGCCAACAAGCCCGCCATGCAGAAGAGCGCCATCACGCTCGGCATGGGCATGACGGAAAAGCAGGGCGGCACGGACGTGCGGGCCAACACCTCCACCGCCGAGCGGGTGGGCGAGGGCATCTATCGCCTCTCCGGCCACAAGTGGTTCATGTCCGCGCCGATGAGCGACGGTTTCGTCATGCTGGCGCAGACCCGCGAGGGCATGGGCTGCTTCCTCGTGCCGCGCCTGCTGGAGGACGGCTCCGGCAACGGCCTGCGCTTCCAGCGCCTCAAGGACAAGATCGGCAACCGCTCCAACGCCTCCTCGGAAGTCGAGTTCTCCGACACCTTCGGCTTCCTGCTCGGCGCGCCCGATGCCGGCGTGCGCACCATTCTCGACATGGTGACGCTGACGCGGCTCGACTGCGCGCTGGCTTCGGCCGGCATCATGCGCGCCTCGCTCGCCGAGGCCGTGCACCATGCGCGCGGCCGCAGCGTTTTCGGCAAGCCGCTCGTCGCCCAACCGATCATGACGCGCGTTCTCGCCGACATGGCGCTCGATGTCGCCGGCGCCACCGCGCTTGCGCTCCGCCTCGCCGAAGCCTTCGACAAGGCGCGCGACAGCGCGGAAGACGCCGTCTATGCCCGCATCATGACGCCCGTCACCAAATACTGGTGCTGCAAGATCGCGCCCGCCCTCATCTATGAGGCGATGGAGTGCATCGGCGGCAGCGGCTATGTCGAGGAGCGGCCCATCGCGCGGCATTACCGCGAGGCGCCGGTCAACGCGATCTGGGAAGGCTCCGGCAATGTCATGGCGCTCGACCTGATGCGCGTCGTCGGCGGGGGCAGGGACCGGTTCGAAACGCTCTTCGCCGGGCTTGCCCGCGATCTCGGCCCGTCCGGCAAGAAGACGGTGGACGTGCTGCGCGCCTGCCTGTCGCTGTGCGAGCGCGACGAGGGCGCGGCCCGCATGCTGGTCGAGCAACTGGCGCTTGCCGCCGCCGCCGCCGAGCTTTACCGCGCCGGTGCCGGCCGCGTTGCCGATGCCTTCCTCGAAACGCGCCTCGCCTCGGGCTGGCGCTCGACCTATGGCATGCTCGATTCGCGCTTCGATTCGGCCTATATCGTCGACCTGCTCTATCCGCCGGCGAGATAGGCGGTCGCCGCCAGCACCATCGGAATGGTGAAGAAGGAGGCGATGGTCTGCAGCGTCGCGACGGCGGCGTAGAGCGGCGCATCGCCGCCCATCTGCTTGGCCAGCACATAGCCGTTCATCGCCGTCGGCACGCTCGCGCCCATGGCGATGGTCAGAAGCTGCTCGCCGCGAAGGCCGAGCGCATAGGCCGCCCCCGTCATGACCAGTGGCATGAAGAGAAGTTTCAGCACCACGGGAAGCAGCGCCAGCGGGCGCGGTTTCAGCGCATCGGCAAGCTTCAGCCCCGCGCCGACCATGATCAGGCCGAGGCTGAGCGAGGTGTCCGCGACGAGGTCCACCGCCTGCATCAGCGGATCGTAGATCGGGATTTTCAGGAGATTGACGGCAACGCCGAGCACCGAGCCGATGATCATCGGATTGGTGAGGATCTTCTGCGCGAAGGTCTTGAGGCTGCGCGTGCCGCCGCCGAACCAGACGAGAACGCCGATATTGTAGAGATTGATCGGGATGATGATCAGCGTCGCCACCAGCGCGACGAGGGCAAGGCTCTGCGGACCGTAGAGCTTTTCGGCGATGGCGAGCGCGATGAAGGCGTTCCAGCGCGTCGAGGTCTGGAAGACCGAGGTGAAGGACGGCGCCGAGACGCCGGCGGCGCGAAAGAGCGGCCAGGCGAGCCCCAGCATCAGGGCGATCAGGCTCACCGAGCCGATGGAGCCGAGGGCGATGTCGCCGGCCGCCATGCCGGCAAATTCCGCTTTCGCCAGCGTCGAGAAGAGCAGCGAGGGAAACAGCACGAAGAAGCCGAGCTGCTCGAGCCCGTTCCACATGTCGCGGTCGATCAGCCGCCAGCGCTTGAGCAGCGTCCCCAGCACGACGAGCAGGAAGACGGGAAGAATGCTTTCGAAGATGGCGAGCATGGAACACCGGCAGGGAGCGATGTCCGCTCATTCCATGCCGCGGCGCCTGTGGCAAGGGGCAGGGTGTCCGCCGCGGCCATGTGGAAATTAACCTTAACGGAGGGTTTGCGTTGCGCGGCGAGGGTTAACGGGCAAAGGTGGCGTTTACCTGGTGTTAACCATGGGAGCGAGTGCGTGTTATGGCCAGGACGGCCCGGATATCGGTCATGACGACCCTGTTTTCCTTCGCGGCGGTGGATATCGTCGTGCCGCTCCTCGTGCTGGTCGCGGGGGTGGCGGTGAGCGAAATGATCTTCGCCGCCGGCGATCTCCTCGTTCCGAAGAGGAGGGCGGCATGAAGTGGTTCCTGATCCTGTGGGCCGGCCCCATCGCGCTGCTCGGCAGCTGGTACGGGCTTTCCTACTACGACATGAATTTCGGCGTCTTCATGCTGACGCGCGATGCGCATGACCTGGTGTTCCAGATCTACGGCAACATCCTCGGCATCGCGCCGGAAAGCATTCCGCCGCTCGTCGCGCGCGCCATCGTCGTCGACAGCCTCATCGTCTTCGCGCTGATCGCCTTCCGTCGCCGCAAGAAGATCATCGCCTGGTGGCAGGCGCGCCGTCAGTCGTCCCTGGCGGTCCTTGCCAGCGACGAGAGCCTGTCCAGCGCGCCCTGAAGGATGAAGGAGGCGGCGGCCGAATCGATCCGCTCGGCCCGCTTCTTGCGCGAAACGTCCATCTCGATCAGCGTGCGTTCCGCCGCCACCGTCGAAAGCCGCTCGTCCCAGAAGACGAAGGGAATGGCGGTCTTGTCGGCCATGGAGCGCACGAAGGCGCGCGTCGCCTGGACGCGCGGCCCGGCGCTGCCGTCCATGTTCATCGGCAGGCCGATGACGAAGGCGACGACCTTTTCCTTTTCCGCAAAGGCCAGCAGCGTCTCGGCGTCCTGCGTGAACTTCACGCGCTTGAGCACCGGCCGCGGCGTGGCGAGCCGCCGGCCGAGGTCGGAGGCGGAGAGACCGATGGTCTTGGTGCCGAGGTCGAGCCCGGCAATGGGCTGGCCGGGGGCAAGGATCTCGGCCAGCTCTTCGAGGGTCAGCGTCGCCATCGCGATAACCTCTCAGCGCTTGCGGACGAATTCGGTGCGCAGCACCAGGCCCTTGATGGCGTCGTGCCGGCAGTCGATTTCCTCGGGATTGTCGGTGAGGCGGATCGTCCGGATGACCGTGCCCTGCTTCAGCGTCTGCCCGGCGCCCTTCACCTTCAGGTCCTTGATCAGCACGACCGAATCGCCGTCGGCCAGAACATTGCCGGCGGCATCGCGCACGACGTTCGCCGCGGCCTTTTCCGCCGCGATTTCCGAGGCCGGGCGCCATTCGCCGGTGGCTTCGTCATAGATGTAGTCGTCATCGCTCATGGCGGGCTTCCTTCAATATGGTGTATGCCACGCTTATAACGTTCGCGCCGCGGATGGAAACGGCCTTCGCCGCTTCTATAGTGCGGGCAGGCAATCAAACGGGAGACCACGCATGAAAATCACCTGGCTCGGCCACTCCGCCTTCCGGATCGAAACGGCGAAGGCCAGAATCCTCATCGACCCGTTCTTCACCGGCAATCCCGCCTTCGACGAATCGACCCGCCGCGAGGCCGTCGCCGGTCTGACCCACGTGCTCCTGACCCACGGCCACGGCGACCATGTCGGCGATACGGTCGCCATCGCCCGCGAAACCGGCGCGACGGTTCTGGCCAATGCCGATCTTGCCGCCTGGCTCGGCGCCAAGGGCGTGGAAAAGGTCGACATGGGCAATACCGGCGGCACCGTGCATTTCGACGGCTTCTCCACCACCTTCGTCAATGCGCTGCATTCCTCCGCGCAGATCACCGAGGACGGCGTTTCCCATTCGCTCGGCAATGCCAATGGCCTTGTTCTGCATTTCGAGGACGAGCCGACGCTCTATCACATGGGCGATACCGACATCTTTTCCGACATGGCGCTGATCAACGAGCTGCACCAGCCGGAAATCGGCCTGGTGCCGATCGGCGACCGTTTCACCATGGGCGGTGCCGTGGCGGCGCTCGCCTGCCAGCGCTTCTTCAATTTCGAGACCGTCATTCCCTGCCACTACGGCTCCTTCGGCATCATCGACCAGACGGCCGATCTCTTCGTGCAGGCCATGGACGGCGCGTCCGCGAAGATCGAGGTACCGAAGGCCGGCGGTTCGGTCTCGCGCTGAGCGGCCGGAAAAGCGGCGAGGGGGCGTGGAAGCAACCATTCCCCCGTTGCGCCCCTTGGGCTTGGTCAGTATAGCGGGTAGGAAATTTCCCAGCGGAGACCATCCATGTCCGTAGATCTAGCCACCGTGAAGCGCGTCGCGCGCCTTGCCCGCATCGCTGTCAGCGAGGAAGAGGCAAACCGCATGACCGGCGAGCTGAACGGGATCCTCGGCTTCGTCGAGCAGCTTTCCGAGGTCGATGTCGAAGGCGTCGAGCCGATGACGTCGGTCACGCCGATGGAGATGCGCAAGCGCGACGACGTCGTCAACGACGGCAACAAGGCCGACGCCATCGTCGCCAATGCGCCGGCCTCCGACCGCAACTTCTTCCAGGTTCCGAAGGTGGTGGAGTAATCCTTGCCCGTCACCCTCGCCATCGAGAGCCCCTTGCAGGATGATGTTCGCACGCTGATCGCGGAGCTGAACACGGTCCTGCTCGAACTCTCGCCGCCGGAGGCCTGCTATCACCTGACCGTCGAGCAGATGGCCGAGCCGGCTGTGACGGTCTGGATCGCCCGCGACGGCAACGCCGTCATCGGCTGTGGCGCGCTGAAGCGCCATTCCGCCGAGCTGGGCGAGGTGAAGCGCATGTTCACCCGGCCGGACTGGCAGGGCCAGGGCATCGGCCGCCGCATCCTCGGCGAGATCGAGGCCGTCGCCGAACGCGAAGGGCTCGAAACGCTCGTGCTCGAAACCGGCGACCAGCACCCGGCCGCCTGGGCGCTCTACGAGAAGGCGGGCTTTGCCCGCTGCGGCCCCGTGCTCGACTATCCGGATTCGCCTTATTCCGTCTTTTATCAAAAGCAGCTTCGCGCTGCCTGACCCGAAGTGACCGCACCATGACCGATTTGACCCGCCTCACCATTGCCGAAGCCCGCGAGAAGCTCTCCGCCAAGGAGATCAAGGCCGTCGAGCTGACGGACGCGTATCTGGCTGCGATCGAAGCGGCCAATCCGGCGATCAATGCCTATGTGGCCGTCACGCCGGAAAAGGCGCGCGCCATGGCGAAGGCCTCCGACGGCCGCATCGCCGAAGGCAAGGCCGGCGCGCTGGAAGGCATTCCGCTCGGCATCAAGGACCTCTTCGCCACGCAGGGCGTGCACACGCAGGCCTGCAGCCACATCCTCGACGGCTTCAAGCCGGAATATGAATCGACCGTCACCCAGAACCTCTGGAACGACGGCGCGGTCATGCTCGGCAAGCTGAACATGGACGAATTCGCCATGGGCTCGTCGAACGAGTCCTCCTATTACGGCGTCGTCAAGAACCCCTGGCGCGCGACGAACTCCAACGCCGACCTCGTGCCGGGCGGCTCCTCGGGCGGTTCGGCCGCCGCCGTCGCCGCCTTCCTGTGCGCCGGCGCGACCGCGACCGACACCGGCGGCTCGATCCGCCAGCCCGCCGCCTTCACCGGCACCGTCGGCATCAAGCCGACCTATGGCCGCTGCTCGCGCTGGGGCATCGTCGCCTTCGCCTCCTCGCTCGACCAGGCCGGCCCGATCGCCCGCGACGTGCGCGACGCGGCGATCCTTTTGAAATCCATGGCCAGCGTCGACGCCAAGGACACGACCTCCGTCGACCGTCCGGTGCCGGACTACGAAGCCGCGCTCGGCCAGTCGCTGAAGGGCATGCGCATCGGCATTCCGCGCGAATACCGCGTCGACGGCATGCCGGAAGAGATCGAGGCGCTCTGGCAGCAGGGCATCGCCTGGCTCAAGGACGCCGGCGCCGAGATCGTCGATATCTCCCTGCCGCACACGAAATATGCCCTTGCGGCCTATTACATCGTCGCCCCGGCCGAGGCCTCCTCGAACCTTGCCCGCTACGACGGCGTGCGCTACGGCCTGCGCGTCGACGGCAAGGACATCGTCGACATGTACAAGAAGACCCGCGCCCAGGGCTTTGGCGCCGAGGTCAAGCGCCGCATCATGATCGGCACCTATGTGCTGAGCCATGGCTACTACGACGCCTACTACCTGCAGGCGCAGAAGCTGCGCACGCTCATCAAGCGCGACTTCGAGCTGGCCTTCAACGCAGGCGTCGACGCCATCCTGACGCCCGCCACGCCGTCCTCCGCCTTCGGCATCGCCGACGAGGACCTGGCGTCCGATCCGGTCAAGATGTACCTGCAGGACATCTTCACGGTGACGGTGAACATGGCCGGCCTGCCGGGCCTGTCGGTTCCCGCCGGCCTCGACCACAAGGGCCTGCCGCTCGGCCTGCAGCTCATCGGCAAGCCCTTCGAGGAGGAAAGCCTCTTCAAGACGGCCCATGTCATCGAGCAGGCCGCCGGCCGCTTCACGCCGTCCAGGTGGTGGTAAGAGGCGCTTTCGCCTCTTCTTCCGCACCCCGCCCGATCGTGTCGTAACGGCAACACCTGCCGTTACGGAATGCTGCGCGCGCCTTTTTCCGCTTGATCCCGCTCCCCGACGAGAATAAACGCGCCCTCCCGGTCGTTCAGCCGGTGCGGATGTCAACGGATGGAGTTTTTCCGCTCCTCCCGCGCGAGGCGGCCCTGCCGTCGTCGTGTACGGATGCCGCGCCGAGAAGACTGGTATTGCGGACCTAGCTCAGCGGTAGAGCACCGGACATTCCTCCGGAGGTCGCGGGTTCGATTCCCGTTGTCTGCTCCATTGGATAGCTCAGTGGTAGAGCATCAGACCTGTAATCTGACTGTGGAAGGTTCGAATCCTTCTCCAAACAGCCTTCACGCTGTCTCTTATCCGGTCCGGGGACCGGACTGCGGACGGTAGACCGGAGCGGACCGCGAGGTCGGTTTCGGAAAGCCCGACGCCGGACATTGTCGGTCCGGTTGCCGGTGACGATCAAGCCGCCTTCAGGCCAGCGACGGAGCCGCGCTCCCGAGCCCGCCCGCCGGCCGCGCGATCCGCTCCCGCAAACCCGCCGCCGATGGCCGTCAGCCGGTTCCCGGATCTCGTTTCGACCAAGACCCCGCCTGAACGTTCCCCGGGCGAGACGGGTTTCCAAGGGAACTGACGACGAAAGGACAATCGGTTCATGACGTAGCGTATGACCGAAGGAGCAAGAACAATGACGATGTTTCTCGATATGATTTTGGGGCGCAAGCGCGTCCTCGTGAAGGCCAACGAACGGCTGCTCGCTCTCTACAAGGGAGAGGTTATCGGCATTTTCGGCGCGGGGGAACATGCCCTGCCGAACCGCCGCGGCATGCTGGAACTGGAACGCCACGACATGAACCGGCCGGTCTTCGCCTCGGCCTACGAGAAGCCGCTGTTCGACACGCTCCCGCAGGTCGCGCGCCGTGAACTGACGGTCCTGCGCACGAATGCCCGCGAAATCGCGGTCGTCGAGCGGGACGGCGAGATCTACACGGTGCTGTCGCCGGACCAGAAGCTGGTGGTGTGGACCGCCGCCGGTCCGTGGACCGAGACGCGCGTCGACCTTTCCGAACGGCTCGACGTCGATCCGGAGCTGATGCGCCGGCTGACGCGCGCCCGCCGCGGGGAACTGGTCACGGCCTTCGTCGTCCATGACGGCCAGGTCGGCCTGCTCTTCGTCGACGGCACGCACCAGCGCATGCTTGAGCCGGGCACGCACGCCTTCTGGAACCTCGGCAAGACGGTCCAGGTGCGCGTGGTCGACCTGAAGCGTCAGTCGCTCGACGTGACCGGCCAGGAACTGCTCACCCGTGACAAGGTCACGATCCGGGTGAACATTTCGGCCGAGTACCGCGTCGTCGATCCGCTGAAGGCCGTCTCCGAGGTCAAGGACTTCGCCGACGCCCTCTACCGGGCGCTGCAGTTCGCCTTCCGCCAGACGCTCGGCACGCTGACGCTCGACCAGATCCTTGAACGCAAGGTGACGGTCAATGCCGAGGCCGCCGAGAAGGTGCGCACGGACATGGCCGCCATCGGGGTCGAGGTTTCGGCCATCGAGCTCAAGGACGTGATCCTGCCGGGCGAGATGCGCGATATCCTCAACCAGGTCGTGGCCGCCGAAAAGCAGGCCGAGGCCAATGTCATCCGCCGCCGCGAGGAGACGAACGCAACCCGTTCGCTGCTCAACACGGCCAAGGTGATGGCCGAAAACCCGGTCATGCTGCGGCTGAAGGAGCTGGAAGCGCTCGAGGCCATCGCCGGCAAGGTCGAGCGCCTGACCATCCACAACGGGACGGCAGGCCTGATGAACGACCTCGTGCAGCTGCGCGACAAGTAAGGGATCGCCCGGTCGAAAGACCGGGCGGTTTCGTTTTGGGCGCGCGCCGCCTTTCTGCCGAGCCGTTCCCACGCGCTTTCCCCGCCGCGTTGCGTCCTTCCGCCCCATCATCGCCGTGGATAGCCTTTCGTCTCCCTCGCCAAGCGCCCCGCGCGGTGCTTTCATGGGGGTGGAGAGAATCCCATGATCACGGTTCGCAATGCCCGGGAAGCGGATGTTCCTGTCCTCGTCGAGATCGGCGTCAGGGCCTGGGAACAGGCTGTCGTGGGCGTTGCCGATCTGCAGGTGCGGCGCGACCATGCCCGCAATGCCTTCCAGCAGTTCCTGACCAGCCGCTGGCTGCGGGTGACCGTCGCCGAGTTCGACGCCCAGCTTGCCGGCTGGGCGGCGCGCGAGGGGCTGGACGACGAGATCAGCGATCTCTGGGTCGAGCCGTCGCAGCAGAAGAAGGGCCTCGGCTCCGCCCTGCTGGCGGCCATGGAGGCGGAGGTCGTGGCGGCCGGCTTCGAGGCGGCGCGGCTCCAGACCCATGCGCGCAATGTCGCGGCGGTCGGCTTCTTCCAGAAGCAGGGTTATGCGGTGAACTGGCTGTCCGTCGACTATTCGCAGCGCCTCGACCGCAATATCGAATCGGTCGGCCTGCGCCGGCAGCTCGTCGAGGACGAGCCGGTCGCCTATGGGCCGGGCGGTTTTTGACGAGGGGGATGGGGAGGCGGGCCTGCGCCGCGCCTCCCGTTTTTTATCGGTCCCCGGTCGCTTTCACTGGTTGTCCAGCTGCGCCCGCACCAGTTCGAGCCCCCGCTGCGTGATGCGATAGGGCCTGCCGCCGGAGGAGGCGATGCACCGCCGGCGCTTCAGCTTGCGGAAGAGGTCGATGTCGAGGCCGCTTGCCCGCCAGCCGTCCCGCGTGACGCAGGCGACCGTCGTGATCTTGCGGTTGTCGTCTTTTTCGATGTCGATCCTGCCGCCCTGGGCGAGCAGGTGAAGAATGCGCTGTTCGGCGCGCGAAATGTCCATTGTCTTGAGAATCCGTCCGGCGTTCGGATGAACGCGAAAAAACGTTCCGCCACCCGAGGGGTGGCAGGGCTCGGCGTTTTTTCAGACCCTGCGCGCAGTATTGGCGGGCAGGGTCTTCAGCAGGACTCAGACGAGTTGAACATCAAAACTCCAATACGGATGCCCCGGAATAACCGCGGCATCCGCAAAGGTCAATGTGCGGGCCAGATCAGCGAATGGTGCAGGAAGACGCCGGTCTTCACGCCATTGGCCGAGGCGAGCGCGATATTGGCCGCGCCCAGCGCGATGTCGCCGGCCGCATAGAGGCCGGGCAGGGAGGTCTGCCCGCTGTCGTCGGTGTGAAGGATCCGGCCGATGGGCGTCTCCTTCGTCTTCAGGCCGCGGTCGGCCGGAATCGCGCTGCGCACCTTCGCCTCCGGCATGACGAAGAGCGCCTTGACCAGCGTCGGAATGCCGGGGCCGGTCTCGACGGCGAGCATGCCGTCCGGCCCGTCCGAGATGGCGGTGACGCGGCCCGGCCGCAGCTTCACGTCGCGCGCGGCGAGAACGGCAAGCGCCTCGTCGTCCGGCTCCGGCACCGCATTGGTAAAAAGCGTGACATGGCCCCAGTCGGCGACGACGGCGGCAAAGCGCGCGGCCTCCGCCGTGCGGGCGAGGACGCCGACCGACCCGCCGCCCACCTCGTAGCCATGGCAATAGGGGCAATGCAGCACCGTCTTGCCCCAGCGCTCGGCAAGGCCGGGAATGGCGGGAAGCTGGTCCTCGAAGCCGGTGGCGAGCAGCACGCGCCGCCCCGCGATCCGTCCGCCGTCGCCCGTGACGACGGTGAAGGCGTCCCGCTCGCCGTCCAGCCGTTCGGCGGGCGCATCGCGGAAGGTGACGGTCTCGTAGGCGGCAAGCTGGCGGCGGGCATCGGCGAGGATGTCGCGCCCCGGCCGGCCGTCCTGCGCGAGGAAGCCGTGCGCATGGGCGGCGAAGCGGTTGCGCGGTTCGCCGGTGTCGACGACGGTGACGCGGCGGCGGGCGCGGGCAAGCTGCAGGGCGGCGGAAAGGCCGGCAAAGCCCCCGCCGACGATGATGGCATCTTCGGTCATGGTTCATCCTTTCTGTGGAGCGAGCGGCATCGTGCGGCCGGCCGGAGCCGTCCGTTCGATGCGGGGTATCGGGTGTGGGTGCGATCTAGCCGCGGTCGGTGCCGGTAGTGGCTTGGCAGTGCCTGGCCGCCGCGCGGAAATCGGCCGCAAGGTCCGCCAGTGTCGTGCCGGAAAAGCGCGCCATCAGGATCGCCTCGGCGTCCTTCAGGGCGTCGCCGATCACCCGGTTGACGGATTGTTCGACCACGCAGCCCGGCATTTCCGTCGCCGGGCCGATCTGGAAGACGATCGGCTCGCCGAGGGCGTTGTAGATGTCGAGCAGCGAGATCTCGGCAAGGGGCCGGGCAAAGTGCCAGCCGCCGCCATGGCCGCGGCCGGACTGCACGATGCCGGCCTCGCGCAGCCCCGCCATGGTGCGCCGCACGACGACGGCATTGGTGTCGAGGCAGAGCGCGAGATCGTCCGAGGTCATCGGTTCCTCGCGTTCGGCCATGTGCATGAGCGCGTGAAGCACGGCGGAAAGGCGGCTGTTTCTTTTCATGTAACAATAATAGTTACGAATGAGGATCGATGTCAACCCGCGCGGCGGGAAGGGCCGTCGGGAAGAGGGCGATCAGCCTGTGTGCAGCATCCGCAGAAGGTCCGGGCCGAAGATCAGCGCCACCGGGACCAGCAGCGCATGCAGCACGAGGATCGCCAGAAGCTGCGTACGGAATGGTTCCTTGCGCGTCTTGTGGCGCAGCAGGCGTTGCGCGGCGAAGGCGCCGAGGCTTCCGCCGAGAAAGGCGAACTGGAGCAGCCGTGCTTCGGAGACGCGCCAGTGGCCGTCGCGCGCGGCCTCCTTGTCCCACCAGTAGAGGCAGAACGTCACGACGTTGAAGATGAGGAAAATGATGAAAAGCGCCGTTGCGGTGTCCATGGCGCGCTTTTACCGGATCAACCTTGCCGGCCGCCTAACGGCGACGATCCGCGCCCGCTGAAAACCTTGCGCCGCCTGCCCATATGTTCTACCGAGACAGCACCGAAGACACCACAACAAGAGCCTACAATGACCCTCGTCGACGTCCGCACCCCCGATCCGAAACGCTTGATCCCCGGCGCCACCGGCGATTGGGAAGTCATCATCGGCATGGAGGTGCACGCGCAGGTCCTGTCCAATTCCAAGCTCTTCTCCGGCGCCTCGACGGAATTCGGCAAGGCGCCGAACGCCAATGTCTCGCTGGTCGATGCCGCCATGCCGGGCATGCTGCCGGTCATCAACGTCGAATGTGTCAGGCAGGCGGTGCGCACGGGCCTCGGCCTGAAGGCGCAGATCAACCACCGCTCGATCTTCGACCGCAAGAACTACTTCTATCCGGACCTGCCGCAGGGCTACCAGATCTCGCAGTTCAAGGACCCGATCGTCGGCGAGGGCAAGATCACCATCTCGCTCGGCCCGGACCGCCAGGGCAACTTCGAGGATATCGAGATCGGCATCGAGCGCCTGCACCTCGAGCAGGACGCCGGCAAGTCGATGCACGACCAGCATCCGACCATGTCCTATGTCGACCTCAACCGGTCGGGCGTCGCGCTGATGGAGATCGTCTCCAAGCCGGACATGCGCTCGTCGGACGAGGCCAAGGCCTATATGACGAAGCTGCGCTCCATCGTGCGTTATCTCGGCACCTGCGACGGCAACATGGACGAGGGCTCCATGCGCGCCGACGTCAACGTCTCCGTGCGCCGCCCGGGCGAGGCCTTCGGCACGCGCTGCGAGATCAAGAACGTCAACTCCATCCGCTTCATCGGCCAGGCGATCGAATATGAAGCCCGCCGCCAGATCGGCATTCTGGAGGATGGCGGCAGCATCGACCAGGAAACCCGTCTCTTCGATCCCGGCAAGGGCGAGACGCGCTCCATGCGCTCGAAGGAAGACGCGCACGACTACCGCTATTTCCCCGACCCGGACCTGCTGCCGCTGGAATTCGACAACGAATTCGTCGGCGCGCTGCTCGCCGACCTGCCGGAACTGCCCGACGACAAGAAGATCCGCTTCGTCAAGGACCTCGGCCTGTCGGTCTACGACGCCTCGGTGCTCGTTTCGGAAAAGGCGATCGCCGACTATTACGAGGCCGTGGCCGCCGGCCGTGACGGCAAGATCGCCGCGAACTGGGTCATCAACGACCTGCTCGGCGCCTTGAACAAGGACGGCAAAGCCATTGAAGAGACTCCGGTTTCGCCCGCCCAGCTCGGCGGCGTCATCGATCTCATCAAGGACGGCACCATCTCCGGCAAGATCGCCAAGGATCTCTTCGAGATCGTCTGGAACGAGGGCGGCAACCCGGCCGAGATCGTCGAGGCGCGCGGCATGAAGCAGGTCACCGACACCGGCGCCATCGAGAAGGCCGTCGACGAGATCATCGCCGCCAACCCCGACCAGGTGGCCAAGGTTCTCGCCAAGCCGACGCTTGCCGGCTGGTTCGTCGGCCAGGTCATGAAGGCGACGGGCGGCAAGGCCAACCCGCAGGCCGTTCAGGCGCTGGTCAAGGCCAAGCTCGGCATCGAGGAGTAAGCCGGTGTTCTTCGTCCGCACGGCTTCGGAGCGCGATCTGGCCAAGGTCAGCGCGCTGCTGGCCGAGACGTGGCACGCGACCTATGACGCGCTCTACGGCGCGGACAAGGTCAGCGAGATCACCGCGCGCTGGCATTCCCTGCCGGCGCTGAAGGCCCGGCTGGAGCGCAAGGACAGCGAGTTCGTCGTCGCCGACAACGGCCGCGACCTTGCCGGCATGGGCTATGTCGCCATGGCGAAGGACCGCCCGAAGGCCGCCTTCCTGCACCAGCTCTACGTGCTGCCGCGCTTCCAGCGGCAGGGCATCGGCCGCGACATGTTCGCCGAGCTCGAAACCTGCTTCCCGGATGCCAGGACGATGCTGCTGGAGGTCGATCCGCGCAACGCGGCGGCGGTCGCCTTCTATGCCGCGCACGGCTTTGCCAAGGTGGGCGAGGCGCAGCATTCGGCCGATAACGTCTCCGGCGTGCCGCTCGATGTCTACGAGAAGCCGCTCGGCGGCTGAGCCCCGCGAAAAGCCGTGGGCGAAGGCGTGGGAATCGCTGGACATTCCGGCGTCTTAGCGCCATAAGCGGAAGAAATGTCACCCGCGATACGCGGGCAAACCATCAGTCTCGGGCCGCGCTTCCGGCACGGCCCTGCCAAGGACGCCAGCCCATGAACCTTCTCAAGCAGATTTTCACCTGGTGGAACGGTCAGACGATCGGCACCCGTTTCCATACCTGGCGCTTCGGCACCCGGGTCGGCCAGGATGAGCTCGGCAACGTCTACTATCAGGGCGGCAAGGATTCCGAAGGCCGCACCCGTCGCTGGGTGATCTACAACGGTTATGCCGAAGCCTCCGCCATCCCGCCGGGCTGGCACGGCTGGATGCATCACCGCACGGACGTTTCCCCGGCGGACGAGGACTACAAGGCGCGCGAATGGCAGCAGCCGCACCGCCCGAACCCGACCGGCACGGCCCAGGCCTACCGCCCGCCGGGCTCGCTTGCCGCCACCGGCGAGCGTCCGCGCGTGACGGGCGACTACGACGCCTGGACCCCGGGTAACTGATACCGATTTGGCCACATTTCGCCGGTAGCTGGATGCCACCGGCGAATGCCGGGACGGATCAGGAGACGGCTTTCATGACATCAGGGTTTTCACGGGCAAACGCCGCACGGCGCTTCGTTTCGGCTGCTTTCGCAGCGGCCGTCGCAGGCCTTGTCCTGGCGCCTGTGGGCGCTGAGGCCGCGCGCATCGAAAACCCCGTCGCCACCTTCTCCGGCATCGACAAGATCACCGGCCGCATCACCAATTTCGATGTCTATATCGGCGAGACCGTGCAGTTCGGCGCGCTCCAGGTGACGCCCAAGGTCTGCTACAGCCGCGACGACACCGAGGCGCAGAAAGTGACCTCCTTCGTCGAGGTCGACGAAATCACGCTCGACCGCAAGATCCGCCGCATCTTCACCGGCTGGATGTTCGCCGACAGCCCCGGCCTCAACGCCGTGGAGCACCCCGTCTATGACGTGTGGCTGACCGAGTGCAAGGCGAAGTCGGACGTGCCGCCGCCGGAAGATTCCGAAGCGAAGACGCAGTAAAAGAAAGGGCGCCTTAGGCGGAAGACCCAGTGAAAAGAACGGGCGCCTCAGGCGCCCGGCGACTTTCGGCTGAAGAGACCCTTGAGGAAGCGTCCGGCGCCCGCGAACAGCAGCGCGATCAGGAAGCCGCCTTTCTTGAGAAAGGCGAGGGCGATGGCGATGAGGCCCGCCTTTGCTGCGACCTTGGCACCCGCGCCCGCCGCGATGATGCCGGCCATGCCATAGGCGGCGAGCTTGTCGCCCTGCTGATAGTCGTCATAGGACTTGCCCTTGTCGAACTGGACGATCCCGATGACGTCGGGAATCGAGGCCTTGATCTCTTCGAGCTGCGGCAGGCTGGCGATGAAATTGTACTGCATGACGCCTTCCCGGCCGAGCACGCGCACCGAATAGTTCAGCGTATGCGCCCCCTGCGCGTCGCTGAAGATCAGGTCGCGGGCCCAGTGCAGGGCATGCGCGGACTGATCGTAGCGGGGCGCGGACGCCCAGCCGACCAGCGTGACGCGCGGAAAACCCTGCTTCTCGCGCTCGACATTGTTCTCGGCGACGGCCTGCTTCAAGGTTTTCAGCAATTCGTCATAGTCGGTGCTGGCCGCATCGACATCGGAGACATAGCCGTCGGCATTGTATTCGACGACCGATCCCCAGCTGTCGCCGTCGAGCGGCGTGTACTTCACCGGGAAGATCATGCCGAGCGTGCCCTCGCCGGATCCGGCGGGATTGCCCCAGATGTCGACGAGAACGGTCCTGGTATCCTCGGGGTCGAGATAATAGAAATTGCCGGGAACGTTCAGGGTCGCATTGGCGCCCGGAAGCGGGATCGCGCCCTGCTTGAAATCCAGCTTCTCCAGATGGCGCTTGGCTTCGTCCGTGAAGTTACGGGCGGGAAACATGCTCTGGTAGGGCTCGGCAAGCGCGCTTCCTGTCAGCGCGAGGACAAAGAGCGCGGCGGCGGCGTAGGTGCGTTTCAAATCCGTATCCCCCATAGTCCGGCAAGACTATAGGAAGGACACGCAAAAGCAATCCTGGGATGCGTTCGGGAAGCGCTAGAACTGCAGATTGGGCGAGGCCAGCGCGTTGGCCAGCATGTCCTCGTAGTCGATCTTCGGCACGTCGATGGCGCCGAAGGTCTTGAGGTGCTCGGTGGTGAACTGCGTGTCGAGCAGGCGGAAGCCGTTCGTCTTCAGGCGCTCCACCAGATGCACGAGGCAGATCTTCGAGGCGTCGGTGCGCCGCGAGAACATGCTTTCGCCGAAGAAGGCCGCGCCGAGCGAGACGCCGTAGAGGCCGCCGACAAGCTGGCCGTCCGCCCAGGCCTCGACGGAATGGGCATGGCCCATGCGGTGCAGCGTGCTGTAGAGCGATTTGATCTTGGCGTTGATCCAGGTCGACGGCCGGTCCGGCGCGGCCTCGGCGCAGGCGGCGACCACGGCGTCGAAGGCGGTATCGAAACGGATGTCGAAGGGCTTCTGGCGGATCGTCTTGGCGAGGCTGCGCGAGACGTGGAAGGCGTCCAGCGGGAGGACGCCCCGGATATCGGGCTCGACCCAGAACAGCTCCGGGTCATCGGCCGAATCGGCCATCGGGAAAAGCCCGATGGAATAGGCGCGCAGCAAGAGTTCCGGGGTGATTTCCGGGTGCCGGCTGCGCCGCCCTGCCATCGAACCGACGCCCCCTCAGGCGTCGGTCTTGTTGGCCAGATAATTCTCCAGCCAATGGATGTCGTAATCGCCGTTGGCGATGTCCTGGTTGCCGATGAGGTCCTGGAACAGCGGCAGCGTCGTCTTGATGCCGTCGATGACGAACTCGTCGAGAACGCGGCGCAGGCGCATCATGCATTCGACGCGGGTGCGGCCGTGCACGATGAGCTTGCCGATCAGGCTGTCGTAGTAGGGCGGGATCTTGTAGCCCTGATAGGCGCCCGAATCGACGCGGACGCCAAGGCCGCCCGGTGCATGGAAATGCGTGATCGTGCCCGGGGAGGGAACGAAGGTGCGCGGGTCCTCGGCGTTGATGCGGCACTCGATGGCGTGGCCGCGCATCTCGATCTGGCGCTGGGTGAAGGGCAGCTTCTCGCCGGCGGCGATGCGGATCTGCATCTGCACGATGTCGATGCCGGTAACCATCTCCGTCACCGGATGCTCCACCTGCACGCGGGTGTTCATCTCGATGAAATAGAACTCGCCGTTCTCGTAGAGGAATTCGAAGGTGCCCGCGCCGCGGTATTTCAGCTTCTTCATGGCGTCGGCGCAGACCTGGCCGATCTTCATGCGCTGTTCGACATTGAGGGCCGGGGAGTTGGCTTCTTCCCAGACCTTCTGGTGGCGGCGCTGCAGCGAGCAGTCGCGTTCACCCAGATGCACCGCATTGCCCATGCCGTCGCCGACGACCTGGATTTCGATATGGCGCGGCTTGCCGAGGTACTTTTCCATGTAGACGGCGTCGTTGCCGAAGGCGGCGAGCGCCTCGGAACGGGCCGTCGCGACGGCTTCCTCGAGATCGGCCTCGCTCTTGGCGACCTTCATGCCGCGGCCGCCGCCGCCGGCGGTGGCCTTGATGAGCACGGGGAAGCCGATCTGGCGCGCGATTTCCAGCGCGTTCTCCGGCTTCACTTCGCCGTCGGAGCCCGGAACGACCGGGATGCCGAGATCCTGCGCCGTCTGCTTGGCGGTGATCTTGTCGCCCATGATGCGGATATGTTCCGCCGTCGGGCCGATGAAGGTGATGCCGTGCGCGTCGAGGATTTCCGCGAACTTGGCGTTTTCCGACAGGAAGCCGTAGCCCGGATGCACGGCGTCGGCGCCGGTGATCTCGCAGGCCGCGACGATCTGGTGGATGTTCAGGTAGCTTTCGCGCGACGGCGGCGGGCCGATGCACACGCTCTCGTCGGCGAGGCGCACATGCATGGCGTCGGCGTCCGCCGTCGAATGCACGGCGACCGTGGCGATGCCGAGCTCCTTGCACGCCCGGAGGACGCGAAGGGCGATTTCGCCGCGGTTGGCAATGAGGACTTTGGAGATCATGGGACCCGCCTTATTCGATGACGATCAGCGGTTCGCCATATTCGACCGGGCTTGCATCCGAGACGAGGATTTCCGTCACCTTGCCCGAGCGCGGGGCGGGGATCTGGTTCATCGTCTTCATGGCTTCGATGATGAGGATGGTCTGGCCTTCCTTGACCGTCGCACCGACCTCGATGAAGGCGCGCGCGCCGGGGGCGGGCGACAGATACGCCGTGCCGACCATCGGGGCGGTGACGGCGTTCTTGTTGTTGCGTGCGTCGGCGACGGGCGCGGCGCCCGCGGTGGCGGCGACGGCCGGGGCGGCGAAGGCCTGGACCGGGGCGGCGATGGGCGCCTGGACATATTGCGGCGTGCCGGCGCGCGAGACGCGGATGCGCAGGTCGTCCTGCTCCACTTCGATCTCGGTCAGGTCCGTCTCGTTGAGGATGTTGGCGAGATCGCGGATCAGAGCCTGATCGATGCCGTGTTTCTTGTCAGCCATGGAAATGAGCCTCTGGTTCTTTTCTTATGTCGTGATGGACGAGAGCGCATGGAGCGCAAGGACATAGCTATGCGCGCCAAAGCCGCAGATGACGCCCTTTACGGCGGGCGCGATCATCGACTTGTGGCGGAATTCCTCGCGGGCATGCACGTTGGAAAGGTGCAGTTCGACCACCGGGATCTTCACGGCGCGGATGGCGTCGTGCAGCGCGATCGAAGTGTGGGTATAGGCACCGGCGTTGATGGCGATGCCGGCAGCGGTGTCGCCGGCCTCATGGATCCAGTCGACCAGGTCGCCTTCATGGTTGGATTGGCGGAAATCGACGGCAAAACCCAGCTTCTCGCCCTCGGCTTTGCACAGCGCTTCGATATCGGCGAGCGTCTGGCCGCCATAGATACCGGGCTCGCGTTTGCCGAGTGCGTTCAGGTTGGGGCCGTTGAGCACGAAAAGGGTCGAAGCCATTCGCAATTCCGCATGCTGGATAGAGGACTACCTATAGACCGGCGGTTTCCGCAGGGAAAGCCCCAAGGACATGGGGTTTTCCGGTCGAAAGGGTCGTGTCCACAAGCCAAAGGCTCAACACGGCCAGCGTGGCGAGAAGATGGCGCCTACGAGCAGCTTGCCTTGCCGCAGGCGCGCACATTGGCGATTTTCTCGCGAAGCTCGTCCACGCCCACCGCGCCATAGACCATGTCCTGGCCGAGCACGTAGGACGGCGTGCCGGTGATGCCGAGGTCGTTGGCCAGCGAATAGGCCTGGCGCACGGCGTCGTCATGCGGCTTTTCTTCCATGGCCTTGCGGATATCGGCCTCGGCGACGCCCATGCTGGCGGCAAGCGCCACGGCGCTCTCGTCCGTCGCGCGGCCTTCACCGCCGAGCAGGGCCCGGTGGAATTCGCCGTATTTTTCCGGCGCGAGATCGCGGAAGGCGGCGCTCACCTTGTGGGCGGCGAGCGAATCGGGGCCGAGGATCGGCAGTTCCTTGAGGACGAAGCGGACGTTCTTGTCCTCCTTCAGGATCGCATCCATGTCGGAGAGGGCGCGCTTGCAGTAGCCGCAATTGTAATCGAAGAACTCGACGATGGTGACGTCGCCCTTCGGATTGCCGAGCGCGATGTCGTAGGGCGAGGAGAAGATCGCCTTCTCGTTGTCGGTGATGGCGGACTGGGCCTTGGCCTGCTGCTGGGCTTCCTGCTTCTTCTGCAGGGCCTCCTGCACGTCGAGAAGGATTTCCGGGTTCTCGATGAGGTATTCCTTGATGAATTCCCCCATCTCCTTCTTCTGCGCATCGTCGAGAGCAAGGGCGGGAAGGGGCGCTGCGACCGCGATGGTGAGAGCGACGGTGGCCGCGAGCTTCGTCTTGAATGTCATGTCTGTCCTGTCCTCGTCCGTGATGCGCTGCTGAAGTGCCATCGCCAGCGCCCGCGCGTCAATGCGCCCTTGAGCGCTTTCAACGACCTTATGGTCGGTCGCGTGCAAACGATAGGGCAAAAGCGGCGGATTTTCGGCCCTCGCGGGATTGTGAATGCCGGCGTTCTGCGGCAGGAAGACGGCACGTCTGAAACCGGAAGGCCTCCCATGAAACTCTCCCGCCGCGGCGCCGTCGAACCCTTTCATGCCATGGATGTGCTCGCCGAGGCGACGAAGCGCCGGGCCGCCGGCCGGCCGGTGATTTCCATGGCCGTCGGCCAGCCCGTGCACCCCGCGCCGGCGGCCGCCCGCGCTGCCGCCCGCCGGGCGCTGGAGATCGGCCGCATCGGCTATACGGACGCGCTCGGCCTTCCTTCGCTCCGCCAGGCGATTTCCGATTTCTACCGCACCCGGCATGGCGTCTCGGTCGATCCCGGCCGCATCGCCATCACGACCGGCTCCTCCGCCGGCTTCAATCTCGCCTTTCTCGCCCTGTTCGATGCCGGCGACCGCGTCGCCATCGCGCGCCCCGGCTATCCGGCCTATCGCAACATCCTCGCCGCCCTCGGTATCGAGACGGTGGAAATCGAGGTGAGCGCGGAAAACGGCTTCACGCTGACGCCCGAGGCGCTGGCGGCGGCCGCAGCCGCCCATGGCCGCATCGACGGCGTGCTCCTCGCCAGCCCCGCCAATCCGACCGGCACCGTGACGGGCCGGGCCAATCTCGCGGCGCTCTCGGCCTATTGCCGCGACAATGCCATCGCCTTCATCTCGGACGAGATCTATCACGGCCTCACCTTCGTCGGCGAAGAGGCGACGGCGCTGGAATTCGGCGAAGAGGCCGTCATCATCAACTCCTTCTCGAAATACTATTGCATGACCGGCTGGCGCATCGGCTGGATGGTGCTGCCGGAGGCGCTGGTGCGCCCGGTCGAGCGCATCGCCCAGAGCCTCTACATCTCCGCGCCGGAACTCTCGCAGATCGCCGCCGAGGCGGCGCTCGGCGCGGAGGCGGAACTGAACGTCTATCGCGACGCCTACCGCGCCAACCGCGATTTCCTCGTCCGGCGCCTGCCGGAACTCGGCCTGCCCATCGCCTCGCCGATGGACGGCGCCTTCTACGCCTATGTCGATGTCAGCCAGGTCACCAATGACAGCATGGCCTTTGCCCGCCGCATGCTGGCCGAGACCGACGTGGCGGCGACGCCCGGCATCGACTTCGACCCGAAGGACGGCCACCACACCATGCGCTTTTCCTATGCCGGCTCCTTCGAGGAGATGAGCGAGGCGGTGGACCGCCTCGCGGCCTGGCTCGCCTGAGGGAAAAGGGATTCCGTTTCAGGCCCTTGCGGGCGGAAACGGAATCGATGTTTCAGGCGCTTGAATCACTTTCTCAGACCCGGCTCAGACCCGGTTGATCGACACGCCCCCATCGACGAGCATGGCCGTGCCGGTGGTGAAGCTGGCGGCGTCCGAGCAGAGGAAGAGCGCGGCTTCGGCGATTTCCTCCGGCGCGGCGATGCGCTTGAAGGCATTGAGGCCGGCGACGAACTGCAGCGCCTCGGGCGTGTTGGCGACGTGCCGTCCCATCGGTGTATCCGTCGCGCCGGGCAGCAGCGCATTCACGCGAATGCCCTTCGGACCGTATTCCGAGGCGAGCACCTGCACGAGGCCGACGAGCCCGGATTTCGAGGCCGCATAGGCGGCGAGGCCCGGAAAGCCGGCGGTATAGCCGACGAAGGTCGAGGTGAAGACGAGGCTGCCGCCGCCGCGCGCCTCCAGCGCCGGAAGCTGGTATTTGGCGGCAAGAAAGCCGCTCGTCAGATTGATGCCCAGCACCGCCTGCCATTCGGCGGCCGAAAGTTCCGGCAGCGGGCCGACCGGCCCCGTCGTGCCAGCATTGTTGAAGGCGACGTCGAGGCCGCCGAACTGCGTTTGCGCGGTCTCGACCAGCGCCTTGTGATGGGCTTCGTCGCTGACGTCGCCGGCAATCGCGATGGCGGCGCCACCCTCCTGCCGGATCTCTTGCGCGACGGCTTCGAGCCGTTCGGCCCCGCGCGCCGAAAGCACGAGTTTCGCGCCCTGACGGGCGAAGAGCAGCGCGGCGGCGCGGCCGATGCCCGAGCTTGCGCCGGTGATGATGGCAACCTTGTCGGTGAGGCGGGTCATGGGATTTTCTCCTTGCGGGTTTCTGACGAGCGGTGTGTCGCAGAAGGGCAAGGGGCCAGCCACCCGATTTGAGCAGAAGCATTTCCAGCCGAAGCGGCAGGCTTCGGCGTCGGACAATGCGACAGGAGGAAAGAGCATTTCCAGCCGAAGCGATATCGCTTTGGCGTCGGATCATGCGTGAGAGAACAGCGGATAGAGCAGCTTCGGGAGCCGGTCTTCGCCGGAACTGCGCAGCAACGAAAAAGGCCCGGATCGCTCCGGGCCTTTTCGATTTCAGAAGAGAAGCACGGGCTTAGAAGAAGCCGCGGCGCTGCCACCAGCCGCCCTTCTTGGGCTTGTCCGACTCATCCTCGGGCGCGGCTTCCTTGGCCGTGGAGGACTTCACCACCGGCTCGGACGCGATCTTGGAGATGTCGCGATTGCCGCGCACCGGCTTGGCCGGCTCCTCGAGATCGGCGGAGGCTTCCGCCACATCCGGCTCGACCGGGGCGGCTTCCTCGGCGGCGGCAACCGGGGCGGGCTGTGCCTCGATCTCGCTGCGGGCGGCTTCGTCGGTCGCGGTTTCCGTGGCGACCTTGGCGCGGCTGCGGCGGGCACGCTTCGGCTTGGCCGGCGCTTCCTCGGCGACAGCCTCCTCGGCAACGGCTTCGACGGGAGCTTCCTCGGCGGCGACGGCCACTTCGGTAACCGCAACCTCGACAGTGTCTACGCTTTCAGCGTCGTCGTCATCGCCTTCGGCATCGTCGGCGCCCTCGGCGCCGGCTTCGACCGAGCCGTCCTCGGGACGGTTGCGGCGACCGCCGCGCTTGCCGCGGCGGCGGCGCTTGCGGCGCTGGTCGGCGCTCTCGCCGGCATCCGCCTGCACGCCATCCGCACCCTCTTCGCCATCGCCTTCGGCGTCATCGTCGTCGAGCGCGTCTTCGTCGCCGGCCTGTTCGCCGCCGAAGGACGCCGTGTCAGTGCCGTCACCGTTCTCGCGGCCGCGGCCACGACGGCGGCGACGACGCTTGCGCTTGTTGCGGCCGTTCTCGTCGGAAGCGGCCTGGGCGCCCTGCGCGGCTGCGGCCGGGCGGGCTGCCTCTTCCTCTTCTTCGTCGATCTCGTCCTCGATCACGATGTCGTCGTCTTCGGGCTCCGGCTCGAAGTGCAGGATCTGCTCGATCTTGACCGGGTTCTCGACGGGCTCGCCACGGTCGATCGCGAAGTGCTGCGCGCCGACATGGGCATCGGCCTCGATGATGATGGCGACGCCGAAGCGGGCCTCATAGTCGATGATCGTGCCGCGCTTGTGGTTGAGCAGGTAGAGCGCGATGTCGGGCGTCGTGCGGACGGTGATGTTGTGCGTGGTGTTCTTGAGGAGATGTTCCTCGATGCCGCGCAGGACATGCAGCGCGACCGACGACTGCGAGCGGATATGGCCCGTGCCGTTGCAGTGCGGGCAGGTCTGCATGGTCGATTCGAGAACCGAGGCGCGGATGCGCTGGCGCGACATTTCCAGCAGGCCGAAATGCGAGATGCGGCCGACCTGGATGCGCGCGCGGTCGTTCTTGAGATGGTCCTTCAGACGCTTCTCGACGGACCGGTTGTTGCGCTTCTCCTCCATGTCGATGAAGTCGATGACGACGAGGCCGGCAAGATCGCGCAGGCGAAGCTGGCGCGCCACTTCCTCGGCGGCTTCCAGGTTCGTCTGGAGCGCGGTCTCCTCGATGGAGTGCTCGCGCGTCGAGCGGCCGGAGTTGACGTCGATGGAGACGAGCGCTTCGGTCTGGTTGATGATGATGTAGCCCCCGGACTTCAGCGTCACCTGCGGCTGCAGCATGCGGTCGAGCTGGGCTTCGATGCCCGAGCGCGAGAAGATCGGATGCACGTCGCGGTAAGGCTGGACGACCTTCGCGTGGCTCGGCATCAGCATCTTCATGAAGGCTTTCGCCTCCTTGTAGCCTTCCTCGCCGGCAACGACGATCTCGCTGATGTCCTTGTTGTAGAGGTCGCGGATCGAGCGCTTGATGAGCGAGCCTTCCTCATAGACGAGGCAGGGCGCGGTCGAGGCGAGCGTCAGCGTGCGGACGTTCTCCCACAGGCGCATCAGATATTCGAAGTCGCGCTTGACCTCGACGCGGGTGCGGTTGGCGCCGGCGGTGCGCAGGATCACGCCCATGCCCTGCGGAACCTCGAGGTCGCGGGCGATTTCCTTCAGGCGCTTGCGGTCCTGCAGGTTGGTGATCTTGCGGGAAATGCCGCCGCCGCGCGCCGTGTTCGGCATCAGGACGGAGTAGCGGCCGGCGAGCGACAGATAGGTGGTGAGCGCCGCGCCCTTGTTGCCGCGCTCTTCCTTGGCGACCTGCACGAGCAGGATCTGGCGGCGCTTGATGACTTCCTGGATGCGGTACTGCTTGCGCGGCTTGCGCTGAACGCGGTCCGGCACCTCTTCCATGGCGTCTTCGGCGCCGACGGATTCGATGATTTCCTTCTCTTCGCCGTTGTGATCGTCGTCATCGTCGTCGTCATCGCGGCGGCGACGGCCGCGCGAGCGTTCGGCGGGCTCGGAGACTTCGTCCGTGTCGACGGCCATGGCCATCGCGCCGCCGGGCGTTTCGTCGTCGCTGCCTTCGGACGGCGCGGCGGCCTCTTCGGCGGCCGGGGCGTCCTCGGTCTT
Source organism: Roseateles sp. XES5 (assembly GCF_020535545.1). Classification (NCBI taxonomy): domain Bacteria; kingdom Pseudomonadati; phylum Pseudomonadota; class Betaproteobacteria; order Burkholderiales; family Sphaerotilaceae; genus Roseateles; species Roseateles sp. XES5. The sequence goes on along the minus strand of NZ_CP084752.1, from coordinate 108,675 downwards.
CGCCTTGGCCTTGCGGGTGCGGCGCGGCTTCTTCGGCTTTTCGGCTGGCGCCTCTTCGGCGGCAAGATCGGCGGAGGCTTCGACGACTTCGGCTTCGGCCACGGTTTCGACCGTGGTCTCCTCGACGGCGACGACGGCGTCAGCCGGGGCGTCGCTGTCGTCGGACGCGCTCGTGCCCGTCTCGATGGGCTCGATATCGTCGTCGCGGCGATGCTCCTCGGCTTCGGCCTTCAGGAGAGCCTGACGGTCGGCGAGGGGGATCTGGTAGTAATCCGGGTGGATTTCGGCGAAGGCCAGGAAGCCGTGGCGGTTGCCGCCGTAATCGACGAAGGCCGCCTGGAGCGACGGTTCGACGCGCGTGACCTTGGCAAGGTAGATATTGCCGCGGATCTGCTTCTTGTATTGGGATTCGAAGTCGAATTCTTCTATGCGGTTCCCGCGTACGACAACAACCCGCGTCTCTTCAGCGTGAGACGCATCGATAAGCATTTTCTCTGCCATGTAGATTGAGCTCCTCGGCGCAGCCGCAATCCTGGCGGCGAGCTTTTCCCTGAAAGGGATGAGCCGGGGGAGGAGAGGGATGCGCCGGATAAGTAAGTTCCCGTCAGGCCCCGGTGAGGGGTGAGCGACCGGAGGGAGGCGGGTACGCGAACGTCCCGGTGCCTGTTACCCTCTGAAAAGTGCCGCTGTGACAACATCAACGTCCAACGAGAATGCCAGTGCCATAGACCCGGTAAGGTCCGATGAAAGTGGACCCATAGGGTCCGATGAAATTGCCCTTGGGTAAGGGCGACTGGTGGAAATCCACCTTGACTGTTCCGGCCACCGCCGGTTTACGCGATCTAATCGGCCGGGAAAAAGCGGTGCGACGGCGGATGAAGGCCCGGTTCGGCGCCAAAGGTCCCGTAAGGGGTGGCTGCCTGCTCTAAGCGATTCTATCCCGTCTATTCTTTTTCCCTGATTTTGCTTTTATGGCGGATATGTCACAATGGCAAGGGAAAAGCCAAAAGCGTCATAATCTTGATGGATTTGCCATGATCTCTGCGCGAACCCGCCGGCGGGGCCCCGTGGCAAGCTTTGGTTAACCATATGGGGGCATCTATGGACCTCGTCCAGCGCCGCATCGCGCGGTTTTCACGCGTTTGAACGGACTGCCAGTGGTGATGTTACGCCTCCTGACCAAGACCCTTTCCCGCCTTGCCGCAGGCGCGCTCGCCGCGACCCTCTGCCTTGCCGTCGTGACGCCGGCCGCCGCCGTCTCGGCCTCGGCCGCGCCGTTGCTGGCCTTCGGCGCCCGCATCGCCGGTGACGACGCCCGCACGCGCCTCGTCATCGATTTCGACCGCAAGCCGGAGTTCAAGGTCCACTACGTCGCCAATCCCTACCGCGTGCTCATCGACCTGCCGGAGACCGCTTTCGGCATCAAGGCGGAAGAGCTGGAAGCGCGCGGCATCTTTTCCGACATCCGCTACGGCAGCATGGCCGCCGGCCGCTCGCGCATCGTGCTGACCGCCTCGCGTCCAGTCGGCGTCGTGCTCGCCGAGGTGCAGGAAGAAGAGGGGGCGGCAAGCTATCGCCTCGTCATCGACACGGCCATCGTCACCGACCAGGTCTTCCAGGGACAGATGGAAAAGCAGAGCTGGCAGGAGGCGAGCGCCCCTGCGGCCGGCGGCGACACGCCCGTCATGCTGCCCGGCAGCCGGGCGGACGGCCCGTTCGTCATCGCCGTCGACGCCGGCCATGGCGGCATCGACAACGGCGCGCGCGGCGGCGTCACCAAGACGGAAGAGAAGAATGTCACGCTCGCCTTCGCCACGGCGCTCGCCGAGGAGCTGAACAAGCTGCCCGACACGCGCGCCATCCTCACCCGCGACAAGGACGAGTTCCTCTCGCTCTCCCAGCGCGTGCAGCTTGCCCGCGGCGAGGGCGCGAACCTCCTGATCTCCATCCACGCCGACACGTTGAAGCAGAAGGACATTCGCGGCGCGACGGTCTACACGATCTCCGACAAGGCCTCCGACAGTCTCGCCGCAAGCCTTGCCGAGCGCGAAAACCTCTCCGATCAGATCGCCGGCATCTCCTTCGTCGACGAGCCGGCGGAAGTCGCGGACATCCTGCTCGACCTGACGCGCCGCGAGACGCAGGCCTTTTCCATCAACCTCGCCCAGAGCGTCGTCAGCACCTTCAAGAACGAGGTGCTGCTGATCAACAATCCGCATCGCCATGCCGGCTTCCGCGTGCTGACCGCGCCGGACGTGCCGTCCATCCTGCTCGAACTCGGCTTCATGTCGAACAAGGACGACGAGCAGCTGCTGATCGATCCCGCCTGGCAGAAGAAGGTCGCGGGCCTCGTCGCCAAGGCGGTGGGCGAGTATCGCACGACCGTCGTCGCCAACGGCGGTTAAGCCTGTCTCGCGATGGCGCGGGCGCGCCGCTCGCAAACGTGTTAGTGTCGCCTGTGCCGGAAAAGTGACAGCCGCCGCCATTGTGCGGTGGCGAAGCCGCACGGCATGCAGTAAGCCCTATTTTCCTCACATTCCGATCGCTAGACGGGATCGAGAAAATGGGGACGACTCGTCTTCGACAGGGAAGGCGCAACGGCGGGATTGAGCCGGGGCGGCAGAGGCCGGGCAGCAGGTCTGCCCGATGAATTTTTATAAGCATAAGGCATCGGTAACTGGCTCATGATCAGACTGATTGGATATTTCTTCGGGATTGGCGCCGTTTTCTTCCTCGCCGTGGCGGGGGCGGTCGCGCTCTATCTCGGAAGTGTCACCAAGGATCTTCCCGATTATGAAGTGCTGAACAGCTACGCGCCGCCGGTGACGACGCGCGTGCATGCCGGCGACGGCGCGCTGATGGCCGAATATGCCCGCGAGCGCCGCCTCTACCTGCCCATCCAGGCCATTCCCGACCGCGTGAAGGCCGCGTTCCTCTCGGCGGAAGACAAGAACTTCTACCAGCATCCCGGCGTCGACGTGACGGGCCTCTTCCGCGCCATCGCGGTCAACCTGCAGAACTTCGGTTCCGGCCGCCGCCCGGTCGGCGCGTCGACCATCACGCAGCAGGTCGCCAAGAACTTCCTGCTCTCCTCCGACCAGACCATCGACCGCAAGGTCAAGGAAGCGATCCTCTCCTTCCGCATCGAGCAGGCCTATTCCAAGGACCGCATTCTCGAACTCTATCTCAACGAGATCTTCTTCGGCCTCAATTCCTACGGCATCGCCGGCGCGGCGCTGACCTATTTCGACAAGTCCGTCACGGAACTGACGATCGCCGAGACCGCCTATCTCGCCGCCCTGCCGAAGGGCCCGTCGAACTACCATCCCTTCCGCCGCACGGAAGCCGCGCTCGAGCGCCGCAACTGGGTGATCGACCGCATGGTCGAGAACGGCTACGTCACCCAGAGCGACGGCGCGGAAGCCAAGACCCAGCCGCTCGGCGTGACGCCGCGCCATCGCGGCACCTATCTCTTCGCCTCGGACTATTTCTCCGAGGAGGTCCGCCGCCAGATCATCGAGCGCTACGGCGACAATGCGCTTTACGAGGGCGGCCTTTCGGTGCGCACCTCGCTCGACCCGCGCGTCCAGGTCGCCGCCCGCAAGGCGTTGCAGCACGGTCTCCTGAGCTATGACGAGCGCCGCGGCTTCCACGGCCCGGTCAAGACCATCGAGATCGGCGGCGACTGGGGCGTGGAACTGGCCAAGATCGACGCCTTCTCCGACGTGCCGGAATGGAAGCTCGCCGTCGTGCTCGCCGTCGATGACGGCGGCGCGGATATCGGCCTGCAGCCGAGCAAGGAAGCCTCCGGCAAGGTCGTCGAGGAACGCGTGACCGGCCGCATCGAGGCCAAGGCCATGAGCTGGGCCTATCGCTCGGCCAAGGGCGACCGCAAGACGGCGAAGTCGCCGGCCGGCGTCTTCAATGTCGGCGACGTCGTCTATGTCGAACCGGTCGAGGGCGGCACCTATCGCCTGCGCCAGCCGCCGAAGGTGCAGGGCGGCCTCGTCGCCATGGACCCGCATACCGGCCGCGTGCTCGCCATGGTCGGCGGCTTCTCCTACGGCCAGTCGGAATTCAACCGCGCCACCCAGGCGATGCGCCAGCCGGGCTCGTCCTTCAAGCCCTTCGTCTACGCCGCCGCGCTCGACAACGGCTATACGCCGGCCTCCGTCATCATGGACGCGCCGATCGAGATCGTCGCCGGCGGCCAGGTCTGGCGCCCGCAGAACTACGGCGGCGGCGCGGCCGGCCCGTCGACGCTGCGCCTCGGCATCGAGCGCTCGCGCAACCTGATGACCGTTCGCCTCGCCAACGACATGGGCATGAACCTCGTCGCCGAATATGCCGAACGCTTCGGCATCTACGACAAGATGCTGCCGGTGCTCGCCATGTCGCTCGGCTCGGGCGAAACCACCGTGCTGCGCATGGTCTCGGCCTATGCCGTGCTCGCCAATGGCGGCAAGCAGATCAAGCCCTCGCTGATCGACCGCATCCAGGACCGCTACGGCAAGACGATCTTCCGTCACGAAGAACGCACCTGCGAGAACTGCAACGCCAACGACTGGGAAAACCAGGAGGAGCCGGAGCTGGTCGATAACCGCGAGCAGGTGCTCGACCCGATGACGGCCTACCAGATCACCTCGATGATGGAAGGCGTCGTCACGCGCGGCACCGCCGCCGGCAAGATCAAGCTGGACCGCCCGACGGCCGGCAAGACCGGCACGACCAACGACGAGAAGGACGCCTGGTTCGTCGGCTATACGCCCGATCTCGTCGCCGGCCTCTATATCGGCTTCGACAATCCGGCGCCGCTCGGCCGCGGCGCGACCGGCGGCTCGCTCTCGGCGCCGATCTTCAACGAGTTCATGCAGGCGGCCCTCGACGGCACGCGCCCGACGAAGTTCCTCGTGCCCGAGGGCATGCAGTTCATCGCCGTCAACCGCAAGACCGGCATGCAGGCCAACGAGGGCGATCCGGATACGATCATGGAAGCCTTCAAGCCCGGCACCGGCCCGGCCGACGTCTTCTCGGTCATCGGCGGCGAGGAATTCGCAACGCCGGAAGAGATTCTGAAGAGCTCGCCGCAGGCGAACCAGGCGGTCTCGGGCGGCAGCGGCGGCCTGTTCTGATCTAGGGACATTCCTTCCGGGGGCGGGCGCGGGGCTTTACATCCGCGCCCGCCCTCTCTATTTCACGGCCACCGAAACCTGAAGCATCGAAGAAACGGACATGCGCGCGGAAATCGAGAATATTGTCGACGAAATCAAGCAGGCCATAAGCCTGCTGAGGAGGCATCTTTGACTGGGATCAGGCGGTAAGACGACTGGACTGGTTGAACAACAAGGCAGAGGATCCCAACCTCTGGAACGATGCCCAGGAAGCCCAGAAGCTGATGCGCGAGCGCCAGCAGCTGGATGAAGGCATCAATGGCGTGAAGGTCATCGAGCAGCAGCTCAAGGACAATATCGAACTCATCGAACTGGGTGAGGAAGAGGGCGACGACGCCATCGTCAAGGAAGCCGAGGACGCGCTGAAGGCCGTCAGGGTCGAGGCCGCGCGCAAGCAGGTCGAGGCGATGCTTTCGGGCGAAGCCGACGGCAACGACACTTATCTCGAAGTGCATTCCGGCGCCGGCGGCACGGAAAGCCAGGACTGGGCGAACATGCTGCTGCGCATGTACACCCGCTGGGCCGAGCGCTCGGGCTACAAGGTGGAGCTGCTGGAAGTCCATGACGGCGAAGAGGCCGGCATCAAGTCCGCGACGCTGCTCGTCAAGGGCCACAATGCCTTCGGCCTGCTGCGCACCGAGACCGGCGTGCACCGCCTGGTGCGCAAGAGCCCCTTCGACAGCTCGGGCGGCCGCCACACCAGCTTTGCCTCGCTCTTCGTCTACCCCGAGGTGGATGACTCGATCGAGATCGAGATCAACCCGGCCGATGTGCGCACCGACACCTACCGCGCCAGCGGCGCCGGCGGTCAGCACATCAACAAGACCGACTCGGCGGTGCGCCTGACCCACATCCCGACCGGCATCGTGGTGCAGTGCCAGGACGGACGCAGCCAGCACAGCAACCGCGACGTGGCCTGGAAGCGCCTGCGCTCGCGCCTGTACGACCATGAGATGCGCAAGCGCATGGAAGAGCAGCAGAAGCTGGAGGACACCAAGACCGATGTGGGCTGGGGCCACCAGATCCGCAGCTATGTGCTGCAGCCCTACCAGCTGGTCAAGGACCTGCGCACGGGCGTCGAAAGCACGGCGCCGTCGGACGTGCTCGATGGCGAACTCAACGAGTTCATGGAGGCCGCGCTCGCGCACCGCGTCAATGGCGGGGCGGATGCGGTCGTCGACGACCTCAACTGAGGTTTTAGAGTTTGTCAGGGAAAAATGGGAACCGGTTTTCCCGAAAAGACAAACGAAAACAAAAGAATTTAGAGCATATCTGGTTCAATATGAACCTGACATGCTCTGGAAAACGCGAAATCGGAACGGGCGCTTCGGCGCCCGTTTTCAGTTGGTGGCCCGCTCGACCTTGATCTCGCCGAGATCGTCGATCAGCACCGTCCAGCTCTCGGGCTCCTGCGCCTTCGGATCGGTCTTCAGGTAGACCGTCGCGAACAGGCCGGGCTGGCTGGTAATGCCGGAAGAGTTCTCCGGCCGGATATCCGTCACATAGGGCTTCATCGCCGAAAACTCCTCCAGCACGGTGGAGGAGGCGATCTTCGGGCCGTTCGCCGTGGCCTCGATCTGCTGGAGATGGATTTGCGCCGTGCCGTCCGCCTGGCGCACGGCGATCAGCTTGTAATAGCCGCGGCGAAGGGCGGCCGGTGTCGCGGCCTCGGCCGTTTCGGTTTTGGCGGCCGCGGCATCCGTCGTATCGTCCTCGACGGGCTCTTCCCAGAAGCCGGTGCTCACCACGAAGGTGATCGCTTCGGGAACAGGCGGGGCATCCTCGGCAAGGGCGGGTGCGCTGGCGAGAAGCAGCAGGGCGAGGGCGCTGGCAAGCATGGACCGTGTCATGGCGAATTCCTGTCCTGAGGGCGTTGCGCCATCAATAGTCGAACTGTTCGGCGAGAATCCGGTCGGACCAGGAATGGTCGGGATCGGACAGGATGCGCGCCGAAAGGCCGCTCGATTCGGCGATGCGCACCGAGGTTACCGATTTGACCTCGGTATTGTCGGCGACCGCGTTGACGGGGCGTTTTTCCGCCTCCAGCACCTCGATCTCCACTGTCGCCTTGTTGGGCAACAGCGCGCCGCGCCAGCGGCGGGGCCGGAAGGCGCTGACCGGCGTCAGCGCCAGAAGCGGCGCCTCGAGCGGCAGGATGGGGCCGTGGGCCGAAAGGTTGTAGGCCGTGGAGCCCGCGGGCGTCGCCAGCAGCAGGCCGTCGCAGATCAGCTGCTCCAGCCGCACGCGCCCGTCGATGCTGACGCGCAGCTTGGCCGCCTGGTAGGACTGGCGGAACACATAGACCTCGTTGATGGCGAGCGCCCGGCGCTCCTGACCGCTGGTGTCGTTCGTCACCATCTCCAGCGGGCGGAAGGCATTCTCGACCGCGCCGTCGATGCGCTCCGGCAGGTCCACGATGTTGTAGCGGTTCATCAGGAAGCCGACGGAGCCGCGGTTCATGCCATAGACCGGCTTGCCGGAATTCATCGTCGTGTGCAGCGTCTGCAGCATGAAGCCGTCGCCGCCAAGCGCGACGATCACATCGGCCTCTTCCGGATCGGCATTGCCGTAGCGGGCGATCAGCTCGTCACGCGCTTCCTGCGCTTCGGGCGCCTGCGAGGCGACGAAGGAGAGGGAGGTGAAAGTCCGCGTCATGCCCTGATCCAGATCCTTGTTGCAGCCTTGCCCCGAGCGGGCCGGCCTTTGTCGCATGCCTTTAGGGCAGGTGCATCTGAAAAATATGACAGTGCTGGAAAGGGATGGGGCCTTTGCCGCGAGGACGGGCCGCCAAACTGGTTCACCGTGATCAGGCCACCGGGGCGGGCATCAGGTCGGGTTAACGCGGCTGGCCGTCAGGATCAGGCCTTGCGGCCGTTCGCCTGTGCTTCGAGCGCCTTGACCGTGGCCTGTCCGGCGGCGGCCGCCAGCATCGGATTGGCGAAGGGGCCCTTCACCGGATAGGTCACGCCGCGAAAGGTCAGCGCGAAGAAATACTGGCCGTTGCGGCCCTTCTCGACCGTGACCTTGGTCACCGCTTCGCTTCCCGCCTGCTTGTCAGCCGTCACGTCCGTTCCTCCGCAAGGTCGCCCCGCATCGCGCCGGTCTTGCCGGCCTATGCGCTGGGGCGGAAATGATGATGCCGCACGGCACCGGTCTACTGAGGATGCCTATAGGCCAGCCGGCCGCCGACGGCAATGCACCGCCGCGCGGCGTCAGACCTTGCAGGGCATCACGTCTTGCGGGGCAGGGGCAAGGCTTCTACACGGAAAGGGTTCAGCGCAACGCCGCGAGATGCCATGACGGACGCCGCCACCCTCATCGCCGAAATCCGTAGCCTGGAAGAGGCGCTTCACCGCCCCGAGGTCCGCCGCTCCCGCGCGGCCGTGGAGGCCTTGCTCGCGGAAGGTTTCACCGAGTTCGGCAGTTCCGGCACCGTCTATCGCCGCGCGGAAACCATCGAACTTCTGGCCGAGGAAGAGGACGAGGCGGAAGACACCTCCTTCTGGGCCGGCGACTATGCGCTGGTGCCGGTCTCCACCGATGCCGTTCTCCTGACCTATCGCACGCGGCGCACCGCCGATGACGGCTCCGAACGCCACGTCCTGCGCAGTTCCCTCTGGAAACACGACGGGCATCGCTGGCAGATGCTGTTCCACCAGGGAACGGTCACGCCGCCGCCAGCCTGATGGCCGCCGAAGGGCGCTAGGACCGCCGGCGGTAGGGCTGGCTGGCGCGGTCCTGCGCGATGACCATCGTCGCGATGGCCAGCCGCTCCTCCACCGCGTCGCGTTCGGCGATCATGGTGCGCAGGGCTTCCAGCGCATTGCCGCCGTGAAGGGCGAGGATCTGGACCGCTTCCTCGCTGTCGGCGAACCTTTGTGCCTGGACCGGGATCATTGCAGCCGAAGCTCCAGTTGCTTCTTGCTCTTCAGCACATAGAGCGGCTTGGCCACGGCCGCCGCCTTGCGCTGCAGTTCGAGACGGTTCTGTAACTGCCGCTCGCGCAGGGAGCGGCAGGCTTCGAGGATGGCATTTCCGCGTTCCAAAGCATCGTTCTGCATGGCGTGTTCTCCAATATGTTCTTGTTATGTTCTATTTTTGCCGGAGCGTCAAGAACAGGCGATGCCGCGATCTCTCCCGCGTTGCGATCACGATCCCGTGAAAACAGTGCACTGCAGTGAAACTACATCGTCGGCAGTGACGTTAGCTTTGCGATCACAACGAAGGAAAGGAACGAACTATGCGTACCCTGAGCAAAGCAACCCTTGCAGCGACCCTTCTTGCAGCCGGCGTTCTCGGCGGCGCTCCGGCCTTCGCCGGCAGCGATGGCGACTACTATTCGGGTCCGACGCGCGATTCGATCATGGACGACGACACCTTCGTCCTTCCGCCCGCCCAGCGCGAAAGCCTCGACCTGTTCTCCACGCAGAGCATCAACAAGTCCGATGACGGCGCCATGCCGGTGACCGGCGAAGAACGCCCGGCGGACGGTGACTACTATCAGGGTGCCGAAGACCCCAAGTAAGGGTCTGGCACGGATCAAAGGCAAAGCGGGCGCCCTTGCGGCGCCCGTTTTCTTTGGGGCGGGTGAGGCGTGAGACAAGCAACCGAGGAGAAGAGGGAGTGCCTAGGATGGTGGGTCACGCAAGTCGGTGACCTATCCGTCCAGTAATTTAGACCTGTGTCGGCTAGGTCAGGTCACCCGTCTCCGGCGCAGTGGGACTGATATGTCGGAGTTGAGTTTGGCAACCCAACATTAAGCGGTGTCCTCCGCGAGCTTGCATATGGTCTGAAGCTTATTTAGCTTTACAGCCGGGCGTTGCGGAGATCGGTATGCGGCAAGAATGGGATAAATGGGGCTGGCTGGTATTACTAGTAGTCATCACCATAGGCGCTTTGCGCGTAACTTGGGGCCGTGAAGCATTTTGCGGCCCTAAGAGTGAACAGTGTCTGCGCGAATGGATGTCTGCGCTTAGCGGATGGGCGGCTGTTGCCGCTGCGGTGCCAACGATTATTTTCCTTTCAAGGCAAATAAACGACGCTCGACTGCACCATCGCGAAAACCTCCTATCTTTGCAGCAAAAATCGTATGCGGTTGCCCGTCGGTTGAATCCTCTCGTAAAGAGGGCTAAAGATCATTCGGAAAAAATATCCAGTGAAATTGAGAATAAAAAAAATCACTACACCATATTTGACCTTAAAGTCGGGTATGATGAATTAGTTTCTAAAATGAAAGCGATAGAATTTGTCGTATTTGAGAATGAATTCGGGCCGCCAGAAATAGATGATATTGACGGTCTGTTGGGTCAGCTTCGTCTTGGTTCGGAAGCGATTGAAGATTCTATTGAGAAATTTACAGAAGATACCCCTGTTTATGGAGTTGAGGATACCGCAAAGTTCGTATATTATAATATTTATTTTTGTCAAAAATACCTAAATGCTTGCGAAGAAATGATTGAAGAGGTGACGCAGAAGTTTCGTGGCCTCGCAAATGAAGGTTAGGCTTCATTCAAGCTAATTAGTGCCTGAGAGAATGCGCGCCAGCTTCTTCGCTCAGTGGCTCGCCTCTCGACTCTTGTTACATAGCAGGGGCCTGGGTGAGAGTGGCGGTGGATTGGCTCACCAGTCAGTTGCAGACGGCGCTATGCCGAGGCCGGTGAAGAGTGGCCAGCGGACGGGCGACTATTGTCAGACACCCTGAATCTTAAGTAAAGACTTCGGCACGGATCAACGGCAAAGCGGGCGCCCTTGCGGCGCCCGCTTTCTTTGGCGAGCGGTTCACGCAGGCCGATAGGCCTATTCCGCAATGCGATGGACGCGGCGTGACGGTCCGGCGCGGCAGGCCTCGACCGAGGCGATGGTCACGGGTTGCGAATATCGTCCCAGATAATGGCGACGCCGATGACGGAGACGACGACGGGCGCAATCCAGAACAGGGCCTTCACCGGCTCGACCACATGGAAAAACATCCAGAGAAAAGCGAAGGCCCCACCAGCGGCCATCAGCACGCCCAGGATAAGAGAAATGAGGCGTCGTGTTGCAGAGCGCCGGGTCGTCGCCGGCTCGGGGTTTCCATTGGTTTGCATCCTGGCGCCCTCCCTTTTTTCGCGAACAGAAGAGCACGCAATCAATCGCAAGTCGAGTAGGGCAGGGCGTGCCTTGCCTGATGTCACCGGGATTTTTGGACGGGTGAAAGGTCGGAGGATTATCGGGCGATTTTGGATCGTGCCGGAAAAAAGAGAGAAGTGGTGCCCCCAGCAAGACTCGAACTCGCGACCCCCTGATTACAAATCAGGTGCTCTACCAACTGAGCTATAAGGGCACTCTCTGCGAGGGAGTTAGCATATTCTCCGCCGCTGTAAAGCGAAAAGGCCGTTTCAGATCGACCAGTTGCTGTCGGTGGCGGCGCGGGGCACGATTTCCTGGCAGCGCTGCATGGAGCGCGGCAGGTTTTCGGCGAGGTGGTCGATCAGCGCGCGCACGGCGGGCAGCATGCCGTGGCGGGAGGTGAAGACGGCGTGCACGGCCGATTCCGCGCTCGACCATTCCGGCAGCACCGGTGTCAGCACGCCGCTGCGGAAGCCGCGCTCGACGATCATGTCGGGCAGCAGTGCAAGGCCGACGCCCTCGATGGTGGCCCGTTCCAGCACGCCGAAATCCGAGCAGGTGAGGACCGGCGAATGGGCGACGTCGTGCATGGCGCCGTCGGCATTGAAGAGCGTCCAGATGGCGCGGGGATTGTTCTCGTTCATGGAGAGCGTCGGCACGCGGGCAAGGCCGTCGAGTTCGATGGGGCCATAGCGTTCCAGGAAGCGCGGGCTTGCCGCCAGATAGCGCCGCGTGCCGCCGAAACGGCGCACGATCAGCGACTGGTCCGTGTCGTAGCTGTCGCGCACGCGCAGCGCGACGTCGATTCGCTCCTCGATGAGATCGACGGGACGGCCGGTGGTGACGATCGAAAGGCGCACCAGCGGATAGCGCTTCAGGAAACCGGGCAGGATATCGGCGACCATGGGCGCGAATCCCGGCGGCATTGCAAGGCGCACGGTGCCCGCCGGTTCCGCCTTGGCGACGGCGACCACGGCCTCCGCCGCCTCGACGCCCGAAAGCACCGCCTCGCAGCGTTCGTAGAAGGACTGGCCGATATCGGTGATGGACAGCTTGCGGGTGGACCGCTCGATGAGCCGTACGCCGAGTTGCTCCTCCAGCGCGGCGATGCGCTTGCTGATCTTCGACTTCGGCACGGAGAGCGCATTGGCGGCGGCGGTGAACCCCTTGTGGCGCACAACGGCGGCATAGAGGGCGAGATCGTTCAGGTCCTGCATGGTCTCATCTCCGGTGGTCGCCTGATTTATTGTTTCTCATTTGAAACGGTCAATTGGATTTTTGCCGTCTAATCGCGCGATTGTTTTCGGATCATATCTCTTGCACCCAATTCAAACAAAGGTGCTGACCCATGAACATCCTTCACATCGACTCCGGTATCCTTGGCGACCATTCCGTTTCCCGCCGCCTGACGGCCGCGGTTGCCGCCCAGCTCAAGGCGGAGCAGGCCAAGGCCACGGTGACCTATCGCGACCTCGTCGCAAACCCGCTGCCGCATCTTTCGGGCGCCCACCTGATGGCTGCCAATGCCAAGCCGGAAGACGTCGACAGCGAGATCGCGGCCGACGTCGCCGAAAATCAGGTCGTGCTCGACGAGTTCCTTGCCGCCGACACGGTCATCCTTGGCGTGCCCATGTACAATTTCTCCCTGCCGAGCCAGCTCAAGGCCTGGATCGACCGCATCGCGGTTGCCGGCAAGACGTTCCGCTATACGGCCGAAGGCCCGGAAGGCCTCGCCAAGGGCAAGAAGGTCATCATCGTCTCCACCCGCGGCGGCCACTATAGCGCCGGCCCGGCAGCGGCGATGGACCACCAGGAAAGCTACCTGCGCGCCGTGCTCGGCTTCCTCGGCGTCACGGATGTGGAAGTGGTGCGCGCCGAAGGCCTGAACCTCAGCGCCGATTCGAAGATCCAGGCGATTTCCGAAGCCGAACGCACGATTTCCGATCGCGCGGCGGCCTGAAGCGCGCAAGCTGAGTCTACTCGCCTCCAAAGCAAAAGGCCCGCCGGTGAAAACCGGCGGGCCTTTGCGTTTGTGCCTTGCCTCAGCCGAGGGCCCCGGCCTTCAGCCGAAAAGGTGTCCCCGGCCTTCAGCCGAAGAGATGTCTATGCGTGGCGTAGAGAGCGATGGCGGCGGCGTTCGAGACGTTCAGCGACTTGATCGCGCCGGGCATGTCGAGACGGGCGAGGGCCTTGCAGGTGGCGCGCGTCTTCTGGCGCAGGCCCTTGCCTTCCGAGCCCATGACGAGGGCGATGCGCTCGCCGGAGAGCGTGCCTTCCAGCGGTGCCGGCCCTTCCGAATCGAGGCCGACGGTCAGGAAGCCGAGCTTGTGCAGCTCGTCCAGCGCGTCGGCGAGGTTGGTGATCTGGATATAGGGAATGAGTTCCAGCGCGCCGGAGGCCGTCTTGGCCAGCACGCCCGATTCGGTCGGCGAGTGGCGCTGCGTGGTGATGACGGCGCCCGCATTGAAGGCGACGGCCGAGCGCATGATGGCACCGACATTGTGCGGATCCGTCACCTGGTCGAGAACCAGCAGCAGCGGGCTGTCCTTCAGTGCTTCCAGCCGGCGCGCCGGCAGCGGGCGCGTCTCCAGCATCACGCCCTGATGGATCGCCTCGGGGCCGAGCACCTTGTCGAGATCGGAGGGAAGCACGGTCTCGACCGGGTAGGGCAGGCTCGCAAGATCGGGCAGCTCCAGCCGCTGGGCGGCGTTCTGGCTGACGGAAAGCTTGATGATCTTGCGCTCGGGATTGTCGAGCGCGGCGCGCACGGTGTGCAGGCCATAGAGATAGACCTGGTCGGGCGCCACCGCCGGCGCCTTCCAGCCCTCCGCCTGCTTGCGGCGGCGGTCGTCCTTCGGGGTGGGAATCTCGCCGCGTTCGCGCCGCTGGTCGCGATGCGCGCGGCGAAGTTTGGCGTAATGGGTGTCTTTTGCGGACTTGCCGCCGGTATCGTCTTTGCTCATGCAGCCTATAAAGCACGTCGCGCGAAACTGTGCAGCGGTTTTGCTGCATCGGCCGGCGAAAATCTGGGTGAAAGACCGGAACGAAAAATCCGGGCGAAAAATCCGGGCGGGGGCGCGGGACGGCAAAGTCGGCCATCCACAGGCCGGCAAGGGCGATGACATTTTTCGCAATTTTTTCCGTGACGTCGTGTTGACAGGACGAATTGGTCCCGTCATATACCGCGCCAGATCGAAGGCGCCGCCGACAAGGCACTGCCCGCCGGTCGACACTGGTCGCTTGATCCCGACAGAATATGGAGGGATGCCCGAGTGGTTAAAGGGGACGGACTGTAAATCCGTTGGCTCAGCCTACGTTGGTTCAAATCCAACTCCCTCCACCATTCTGTCACACGGATCATGACCCCGCGGGTATAGCTCAATGGTAGAGCAGCAGCCTTCCAAGCTGAATACGCGGGTTCGATTCCCGCTACCCGCTCCACAAGTCGCTCCCCTATAGATTGCCGTCTTACATCTCGTCACGTGTGCTTTCCCGCATGGGCCTCGGCGATTCCTGCTTGCCTCGAGGCCGTCGCGTCGGGACGTCTTTGGTGTGATGTGAGTCGTCAGATCCCGCGCGACTCCAGCGATCCCATTGCATGGCATGAGAGCGTGGTCCGAGCACTGGCGAAAGCAAAGGCGAAGAGAGAGGTCACGGTATTCGACCGACGATATCGACCCTTTGACATGTCCCCGTCGCAGGAACGACGTCCAGCCTATCGCCGACCTTGAACTTGTCGGAAGGCGAGCCGAGCTCCACCCACCAGGTGCAGTCGTAGCTCTTCCCCTTGTGGGTTCGCGTGAATTGAATCTCTCCCATGGTGATCGTCTTGTACCTTGGTTCGAAAACCAGATCGGTGACAAAGTTGTGCCTGTCGATACGCACTTGCACATCCCAAACCTCGGTCACCGTTGCGACTGAATGGGCAAAATTGTTCACCCGCCAAGCTTTCAAACCCATCACCATGCCCCCGAAGATGACAACGCATCCGACGAGGACCGCTGGCTGCCAGACGTCGAGGATTTTTTCGTCTGGTGACTTGTATGAGGGCATGATCATCCGTTGTCGGCGTCCGCCGTTTTTCAAAGCGGGCTACCAGGTTATAAAATGCCCGCAATGGGTGAAAAGCGGAATCGGTTCGTCTCTGAGTATCGGATCGGCCTCAATGCAACGCAAGCGGCAATCAGCGCCGGATACAGTGCCAGATCGCAACAAGGCGGCCGCTGTTGTTGGATGCCTTGGCGCAGGAAGAGCTGGTCGGCCGGCAATCAAAGTCGCTGAACGGTTTGAAACCACCAGGGATCGCATCCGTCGATGAGCTGGTTCGGCTTCTCGAACATGCGCCGGTCCGATCAAAGACCTTCAGGCGCTCGCACCCGCGCTTTTCCATGGTTCCTGAAACATCACCCCCGATCATCCGAAGCCCTGACGCTATATGATTCTTCCGGGGCGAGGGTCGGCGGGATAAAGCGCGATCAGCTCTTCATGCGTCCGCCCCTTGCGGTACATGTCGAGGACCGCGCGGTGTTGATCCTGGCTCAGTCTGCGCAGGATGATCGGCAGCAGGGCTGCGCCCGTTTCGTTGCCGTTGTGCTCGCTGAGCATGGCCCAGTAGGCGGCTTCCAGCAGGTTCGGCTTGACGCCGGCCCCGACCTCGAAGGCAAAGGCCACCATGGCTTGCGCCCGGCCGTGTTCGTGCGTCGCCGCGCTCAGCCACCAGTTGAAGGCCCGGATCGAATGGCGTTCGATGCCGATGCCTTCGTAAAAAGCCATTCCCAGGCGGTATTGCGCGTCGGCGTCACCGGCTTTCGCGGCGGCCAAAAGGTCGGGCGTGAACCGGTGCGGATCCTCGGGCTGATCGGCTGGCGGCGCCGAGGCCGCAGGGGCGGGGTGTGCTTGCTGCGGCGCCGATCGGGATTTGCGTGGTTTGAACAGATTCCAGATCACTGCGGCGCTGCCCTGTTACAATTTTGACGGCGCAATTCCGGGGCCTCCTGCCAGTCCTCGAAAGCGCACGGCACGAGAGCATGGCCCGCGCGCCGGCAAAAGGAAAGACGGCAGACGCGATCCTGCATCCGCCATAGTCCCGCCCCCTCGGGACATCGCCGGGCAGGGCCTCGTCCCGGCGTCTCTATGCCGGGAACAGCGTGTAGTTCGCCCAGACGCTGCGACCGATCTCCGCGTCTGTCGCCCAGTCGGCGTCGGATGGATTGAGGAGCGTCAGGAATCCGCCGTTCGCTTCGATTTCCTGCGGGCTTCGAAAGCCTTGCTCGCATTCTTCACAATGTCCGTAGACATCGCCGGTATCGGCCTCGCGGAAGAGAAACAGCCGTCCGTTCCGGCAGCAGGGGCAAGTGCCAACGTGATAGTGCGCCATGGGGCCATGGTGGAGGGGGCGGCCTGTAAAGTCCAGGCGTGACCTCCGGCCTGGCCACCGGGCCTCTGGTCTTCCGAGGTGCATGCGGCGAAGGGCCGGGATTTCAGGGGCGGAACGCCGGGAAAACCGGCCGGGCCCGGCGGATCCTGCCGCGCTTCAGGCCGCCGCTCCGCAGCCCGTCATCGTCTCATCGAAAGAATCAGCGCCCGGTGCTAAAGCGTTGCCTTGAAAATACGATTCCGCGTGCCGATCTATGGTCAATCTGGCTTGCCTCAGCTCGTTTCCGGCGGATTTCGTTGTGCATTTAAGGCTTGCGCATTCGTTGCGAAAGCCTTAAACGCCTGCCAAACCGGAAGGGCCGGTTAGCCCAACTTTCGTTCAGTAGGAAAGATAACATGGCAAAAGGTAAGTTTGAGCGCAACAAGCCTCACGTAAACATCGGCACGATCGGCCACGTTGACCATGGCAAGACGTCGCTGACGGCAGCGATCACGAAGTACTTCGGCGAGTTCAAGGCGTACGACCAGATCGACGCTGCCCCGGAAGAAAAGGCGCGCGGCATCACCATCTCGACGGCACACGTCGAGTACGAGACTGCCAACCGCCACTACGCTCACGTGGACTGCCCCGGCCACGCTGACTATGTGAAGAACATGATCACCGGTGCCGCCCAGATGGACGGCGCGATCCTGGTGTGCTCGGCCGCTGACGGCCCGATGCCCCAGACCCGCGAGCACATCCTGCTGGCTCGTCAGGTCGGTGTGAAGTACATCATCGTCTTCCTGAACAAGTGCGACATGGTCGACGACGCCGAGCTGCTCGAGCTGGTGGAAATGGAAGTGCGCGAGCTGCTGAGCAAGTACGACTTCCCGGGCGACGACACCCCCATCATCAAGGGTTCGGCCAAGCTGGCGCTGGAAGGCGACACGGGCGACCTGGGTGAGCAGGCCATCATGCGCCTGGCTGACGCTCTGGACAGCTACATCCCCCAGCCGGACCGTGCCGTTGACGGCGCCTTCCTGCTGCCGGTGGAAGACGTGTTCTCGATCTCGGGCCGTGGCACCGTGGTGACCGGTCGCGTCGAGCGCGGCATCATCAAGGTCGGCGAGGAAATCGAAATCGTCGGTATCCGCGAAGTTCAGAAGACCACCGTCACTGGCGTGGAAATGTTCCGCAAGCTGCTGGACCAGGGTCAGGCTGGCGACAACGTCGGTATCCTGCTGCGCGGCACCAAGCGTGAAGACGTCGAGCGTGGCCAGGTTCTGGCCAAGCCCGGTACCATCAAGCCGCACACCCACTTCACCGCTGAGATCTATGTTCTGAGCAAGGAAGAGGGCGGCCGCCACACCCCGTTCTTCAACAACTACCGTCCCCAGTTCTACTTCCGTACCACGGACGTGACCGGTGCCGTCGAGCTGCCGAAGGACAAGGAAATGGTCATGCCGGGCGACAACGTCAGCATCACCGTGAAGCTGATCGCCCCCATCGCCATGGAGCAAGGCCTGCGCTTCGCCATCCGTGAAGGTGGCCGTACCGTCGGTTCCGGCGTCGTCGCGACCATCATCGAGTAATTTCGGGTCCACGACCTGAAGACAAGGCCCCGCGGGAAACCGCGGGGCTTTTGCGTTTTCCGGGGCGGGAATCACCTGGAGCTCCCGATCCCGGAAGAGGGAAGCCGGGCGCCCGCGACAGGCAAAAGGGTGCGCCGCGCCCGCATGGCGATCGCAAGCGGCAGGCCGGGCGAGGGGCGAGACGGGGAGGTTTCCAGCCGGAACGGCCACGCTTTCGGGCCGGATCACAAGGCCGGTGCACGCGCCTGTGATGGAAGGGTATCGAAGGCACGGGACCCGTGAGGCAGGGCAGGGCGGCTTGCGGCGATCCGGCGCTGATTTGTTGTAAGAAATGCACTTTTCACCCTTGCCAAGTCCGCCCGCGCGCCGTAAAGACGCCATGCCTTGCCGGTGACGGACGCTTTGGTTCGGATGCGGCAGGCGATTAGGGGTATAGCTCAGTTGGTAGAGCGGCGGTCTCCAAAACCGCAGGTCGGGGGTTCGAGCCCCTCTGCCCCTGCCATCTTCGCCGGCCAGCGCGGACCACTTGCAGCGACGGTTGTAGCTCGCCGCGATTTTTCGGAATTTTGACACGCAAATCCGGAACTTTGAAAATTCCAGAACGCCTGTCAAAACCTCCCTCAAGACCCATTTGCGGCGAGACCTTGGACAGATCACTGGTCTAGTCGTTCAATGTCGAGTTCATACTGACCTTCAGAGTGAAGACGACCCACGAAGTACGAGTCAAAGATCAGCGACGCTGCCTCCTTCTCTGTCAACTTCAGCATCTCCATCATCATCGGCATACATTCATCCTTGGTGCCTTCGACGCGATCGCTTGCGCCGTTCACCACGATGCAAACGCAAAAGCGGGGCGCGCCGTAGTCGTCTCGATGCATATGTTACATCCTCCGGCCTGCTGTTGACGCCATAGATGCGCCGCGGGTCAGTCCGCGGGCGCCGGCTCCCGATAAAAGAGGCTGCAGGTTTCACACGCCAGGAAGGTCGATGCTGAATCGCGCATGTCTCGTATCCCTTGAGGAAGAGTGAAGCCTACAACTGCGAGGCAGAACACGAACGGAAGCCAGAAACCGAGTATCTGCCTGTCGACCGAAATTACGAGATCACTTCGATAGAGCCTACGCCGGAGATCGCGTGTCTGCGTCAGGTACTGTGCGGCATGTCGTTCAATCGCCGGCCCCTTGTTATCCAGATCATCTAAGAGTTGGCGAACCTCAACCCTTACTTGATCCAGTATCTCGCCTATGACGCGTTTATGTTCATGCCGGTTAAGTTCCCCGGCGTTCGCACTCGCATCGAAGGCGCTGATAATGCGGCCAATAGGATCCTGACCTGGCAATGAGTTCTTAGATGGCCGCCCCACCAATGGGTTATCCATCGCCTCCTGTTGCATATGTGCATGGTTTGCGAGGGTGCTGATCACATCGTTGGCGCTCTCTCTTATGGAGGCGGCGGCGGCCGAAAGCTCCAGAACCCCTCTCTCTGCGGTAGCAATGGCCTCCTTTACCGTGTTTTCGAGCGCCGCGGTGGCAGGCGGCCTCAGAAACTCGACCTTGTTCATCAAAGCGGTGAGGCCACCTATCATCCTATCGATCGGAGCCCTAAGCCCCAACAGGTCCGATATCTCTATACGATACCGAAACCACCAACTCGCTTGAAAATACAAATAGAAGGCATAGAGAAACGCGAGGATTACACCCGTGGAGACCGGGTGACCGATTTCGACACCGACGAGAGGAATTTTCTGGAGGTTCACGTCGGTTTGGGTGACTGCCAGGAGGATGAGGGCAAGGACCACCGATTCTGCCCTCAACCTCTGAAAACCGGACGACCAGTTCTTGTTGCCGCTGTCTTCGCTCATCTGATTTTCCCTGCCCCAGTAATGGGCGGAGAAGAGCGAGAATGGATGCAACCGTCAACTGAAACTGATCGGGGCCGCGCTTATGTCCAACGCCGAGTGCGCGAGAATGCCAGTTCGCGGGCGGCCTTGTAGGCGAGGAGGCCGTCCGAACGCGTCCATTTGCGGGCGAGAACACCCCAAGCTTCGACCTCGATGCCGGGCGATGGGACATCAATGCCGCCGACTTGCCACCGGGTATCAGGTGATTTGAAGCCGATCGGGCCGGTTCCCTTCGCGACATCCATTTCCTTGACCGCGCTGCTGACGAGACCGTTCGACGCGAAGATATCGACACCGATGTTGTCGAAGCCATCATGGGTGACCGCGATGAGCATCGGCTTACCGAAGGCCCACTTCGAATTCGCTGGCGCCTGCAGATTGAAGGCAGCGGAGAAATCGTTGGCGCCGTCGTTTGTCATGCGAACGATGAGGGGGATTTGATCCCCCGAGGCGCCGCCGGCCTCTTGCTGGGCGAAGACCCAGAAGCCGCGCTGATTTGTTGAAAACCCGTAGTCCTGAAATACGGTCCAAACGCCCGTGCCCGGCTTGATCGTCAAGGCCGCCCACACGGTCCATCCGGCGGTCAGATCCACGGTGCGGCCGGCAGGTGCCGGCACTGACGCGCGCCCCAGCAGCTGGACGCCACCGTAGGGGAGCGTGGCGATTGCCCCACCAGACCCCAGATGCGGCGCACTGGACGGCTTTGCCGGATCGGCGTCGGCGATGGAAACGGAGGGATTTGCATCGTTGAATGGATGCGTCGCCACCTCGAAACCAGCGGGGAAGCCGCCGACGCGGTGCCGGACGAAGTTGTGTTCGAGCCCAGCCAGCTGCACGCTCGAATGCAAGGATTGGATTGTCGCCATCAAAGGATCCTCAGATTGTCGAAGTAGCAAAGGCGGTTCCAAAGCTCGTAGCGGCCGGAACGCTTGTGATAGGTCTGGCTTGACCAGCTATTGACCGAGAGTGCCCGATCGCTATCGCGGATGTTGCCGTAGACATTGAAACGAGAGGCCGTAATGCCGCCGGCGCCGATCGAGCCGCCAGAAATCTCGCGGTTCTCACCCTGCAAGATCGAGACCCCTCCTTCCTTGGAGACCTTGCGCACGGTCATCTGGACGGCGCCCTGGATGAGGTTGAAGGCCCCTTCTTTATAGAGAGGTGCGAGCAAGGCATCGCGATCGCCGTCTAGTACAAGTTCCGTCGTTGCCTGCCCGCCGGAGGAAGGACCCGCGCGCGTGCTGGCGACGATCAATGCCGCACCCAGATCGCATTCCATCACCCCGCCGTAACGAAGATACCAGGAGCCCGCCGCGATCGAGGAAGGCAGGCCGAGCCGCAGAACGTCACCCGGTCGAACTTCGATCGACGAGGGAATAATCCGGGTCGCCGTACCGGCGATGCGGTTGTCGGGCGTATCGCTCCAGATCTCGAAGCCCCAGCCGAGGGCCTTGGCGATGAAATCCGTTTCGACGACGATGGGGCCGCGCGGCACCTCCAGGGCGAGATCGATTGTCGTGCTGTCGATCTTGCGAACAGTGCGCCTCTTCAGCGGTGTCCAACGCTCGCCTTCGACGACGATACGGTGGAGAACCTTGGCCCGCTGCTCACCGGCAATTCTCTGTGCGTCGGCCGACAGGTGGAGGGAGGAGCCGTAGCCGCTGCCGACGACACTGTTGCGGGCCGACGGTAGTTCGCCGACCGGGCCAACCATGTACATCTCCGTGCCCATCTCAGATGCCTGAAGCTGAGCGTCACCGATGATGCTGTCGGCGGTCTGCGTGATAAGGAAGGGCATGCGGATCGGTCGTTGGTAGACCGCGATCGAGAGTGCATCGGCGTCGTCGGCTGTCTGGATCAGCTTGCCTCTGTAGCCGTCATGCAGACTGTCGTAGCCTCGCGCGGGTTCCCAGGCGTTAAGCTTGTGATACCCGGCCTCCATCTCGCCCTGCTGGAAATCGGTGACGACGCCGTAGCTCAAGCCGTTCGCCAATGCCCAACCATAGACACGCCATTCATCGTCTTCGCCGGTTTTCCAGTAGCCGCCCGGCCCGCGCGCGCCGGCATTGGCCGGATTGGTCGACGAATCTTCGGCGTTGATTTCCGAAAGATAGCGGTTCCCCTCGCAGGCGTTCGACCAGAAAACGAATGGGAGCGTCCGGTCCTGAGGACTAGACGCGAATATGCTGGAAACGCGAGCCTTGATGCCCGCCGCGAAGGCATTGGCGGGCGTCTCGCCTTGCTCGAATGCATCCAGAAAGGCGGTCATCGGGCCGACGACGAGTTTTTCATCCGCGCGAGAGGCTGGCGATTGCGAATTGGCGCTGTTGAGCCATGTATTCAGCCCGTAGATATCGCCGGAGAACGACTTTCCGCCCCAGGGATTGTCGCCGGACGAAATGACCGGAAGCGATTCGGCGCCGCGTGGCAGCGATTGCGAAATCGACTTAATGTGCAGGACGTCAGGCCACGGTTTTGCTTCTGCCGAATTGTAGAGGCCGCCCGTCTTGCGGGCGCCAATGACCGTCTTGTTGAACGCATCCGTTACAGCCCAGAGGTATGCCGGATCATCCGTCGCCGGCGCACCGACATCGGCCGGTGTAAGGCCTGGGTGTTTCTTGAACCGCCCGAACCCGCCCGCGACGGTCTCGACGCCGTCGACCTGGTCCACCACCTCATCGAGCGCGGCTTGATCGGCCTTGCTGGAAAGGTCCTGGTAGGCGCCGACCCGTTTCCAGCCGAGCGGCGCCAGGCTGCCCCGGAACGTGCCGGAGTTTGCCACCGTTAGACCGGTCACCGGATCGGCGTGGGTGCCGGCATCCGACGTGGGCACCGCGGCCATCTGACCGACCTTTTTGGGCGGGATTGCCGCCAGGGTCGCCCACGTCTCCAACTGAAGCGGATATCCGTCAGATACCGACGTCAAGGCGGCCGCGATGGGACCGTCCCCGGCGAGCTGGGTGGCAAGCTGCTCGGTCGGTTGCACGAACGTGGTCCCGGCACGGTTGACAAGAATGCCGTCCGAAACGGGCGTCGAAGTGAGATTGGGAGTTTTGACACCGGGAAGAGACATGAGACCTCATATGATCGTGACGGCGAACGGCCCGGTCACAGGACCAGGCACGCCGTCGTCGTTTTGGGGTTCGAGCCAGAAGTAGTGGGTGCCCTGAGCAAGGCACGTCGAGGTTTCGAGGTAGGCCACGACATCGTCGATGCTGCCGGCGAACGCGCCGTCCGTGGCGATCCCGAAATTGTTGTTGCCTGAGACCACCTGAATGCGGTCTCTGAAAACGCCGTTGCTGGCGCGGTTTGCCCCGCTGCGGTCGCTCCCGCCGGTGAAGCGAGCCAGTGCGATGCCGGCGCCATAGCCGGATAGCGTGAAGGAGGTCCGATAGTATTTGCCCGCCTGGACGGTTACGGGCTGCATGATCATCGAGCCAATCCCTGCGGTATGAGAAGCCTTGCCCGATCCGATCGACCAGTTTCCGCCCAGCAACCAGGTGCTGCTATTGTCAAAGGCACCGTTGGTGATGAGGTTCTGGCGGGTCGTATCCCCGACCGGGACCGAGTAAGACCGCGAAGGCTGCACCGCGACGGGCGCCCCTACAGCGTCGGTCGCGCGCACGAGGGTGCTGACGGCTGAGCGGTAAACCTGCACCTGCGTTGCGGCCGCATCGTCGCCTGTCGCGAACTGCACCACGGCGCCGCCCAGCAGGGCCCCCACCGTGACGGCCGCGGCGTTGAGGGCTGCCGGTATCGGCGCATCGCCCGAACCGATCGTCAGGGTGATGACGGGCGTGTAGGCGGAGGGTGTGTTGTCTACGGCCAGAGCCCGCGCCCGCAGTTCGACTGCATTGCCATTGGCGTATCCGGCAATCTGACCGCCGCCATTGGCGGCTGGGATCGAGATCGACGTCCAGACGCCGGCGCCGACGAGACGGTGTTCAATGCCGAAGGTAGCTGCGGTGACCGACCCGGAGCCCGGTTCGACCAGGTAGTCGATACGGCCAGAGGAACCGGTACCATCGACGCCGGACTTCACGGAGGTGATGCGCGGAACTGGGGGCGTGCCGGCCACCTCCGGGATATCGGCGCCCGCACGGCCCGACCACTCCGGAATGATGAGCGTATCGACAAGATCATCGATGACAGGCGCGGCATCGACGAGGCGATAGTGGCTGGACATGTCTTCGCCCGCCTCGACGCCGGTTACGATCAGATCGTAGTCGAGCGTTTCGGCTTCCCCGAAATGAACGAGGTCGCCATCCACCATTCGGCCATCGATCGGCCGTGAGGCAAGGGGCAGCGCACCATCGCCCTGGGCCGTGACGACATGATGGGTGCCGGGCACTGTGACAAGTGTGCGAACGATGGAGACGCCGAACGTGTCTTCCTCCGTCAGCCCTGTCCGGAAGCGGATCGCATAGGATTTGCCGGGTTCCATGGTCACAGCATCGTCCAGCTCGATCAGCCGGCCGGCGACGTCCTTGACGCGGGCGGCGAGCTGCACGCTGCTGATCACGTCCGAGGAAAGCCGCACCCGGTCGCCACGGACGGCGACCTGCACGGGGCCGTCTTTGCTGACGGTGTAAATATCCGGCCGATAGATCGCCTCGTACATCCGGCGGCGGGCTTCGCGGTAGACCTCGGCCGGGTCGGTCTTGCCCGGCAGCTCCAGCGCCTCCAGGAGCAGGAGTTCGCTTTCCTCCTTGCCGGGCCACGGCACGATGCGTTCTGCCGGCTTGAAATCGTTGGTGGCGTCCAAGAAGCTCACGCGGAAACCGTCAGGCGGCGAGACGTAGGAGCGCGTGACGCGGAAGTCGTAGGTGTTGCGCGGATTGAAATGGTCGACGATCGGCTTGTCGGGGCGGTCGACGGTAACGGACCATTTGAGGCCGTTGTGGCGCGGGCTGGCGCGGCCGGCCGCAGCGATCTCGGCCAGGAGATCGCGCAGCTGCATGGTCTTGTCCTCGATGACGCGATCGTATTTGAGATCGTGGAGGCGGCAGAAATCATGCCAGTCCGCGAGCGCAGGCAGATCGAGAGCGGCGTCGCTCGATGGTTTCGGGTTCGCCGGCGACTGCAGGACGTATCTATACAGAGAGGCCGGGTTGTGGGTTTCTCGCTCGACCCAGTTGCCGGTGGCGTGCTCGTAGTCGAGGATCGGCCGCGATGTGACCGCGTTCAGATTGTCGAGCTGGCCGTTGAGCTGGTGTGTCGCCTTGACCCGGAAGGCGATCATGGCGAGGGGATGCGGAAAATCCCAGGGATATTCCGGCCGGAGTGTCTGCAGCGCCGCCCAGGTTGTGCGCTGCTGGATTTGCGACGAGGTGGTCTCGTCCGTCAACATCGTGCAGCGGACCTGCCAGCGGCCACGCGTGGGAAACGACCAGGTGTGCTGGCGATAGAAGGCTTCGAGTTTGCGGGCGGTGACCGTCAGGGTGGTAACAGCGGTCCATGTCTCCGCATCGACGCGCCGCTGCTCGATCCGAACCGAGACCTTGTGCGATCGAGCGCGGCCTTTGCTGTCATACGACACGCAGCCAGCCGGCCAGGCGAGGATGACACTGGCGCCGGACGCGTCCGCGCCGGTGGTCCTGACAACCGGCTCCTCTGTTGCCGGGCCATCGATGACCTCACCGAGATCATCGCGGGGCAGCGGCTTCAGCAGTTCGGCGCCGATCGTCTCCTCGACGATCTGCTGTGTCACCAGCGTCAGCGGCAGGTCATCGCTGTGCCCGTCACGGATCTCGACATCGACCTCGTCATACTCGCCGATATCGGTATCGCCTATCCGAAGGTCGGAAATATTGAGCGGGCCATAGCCAGGGCACACCACGCCGCGCAAGTATTGCCAGTCGCCAGAAATCTCGGTGTAGGTCCAGCAGCCAAAGGGTGGGGCAAATCGAACCTCGCCGAGCGGCAGGGGAACGGCGCCATCCGGATCGAGGCGATTGCGCATGCCGCCAATCTGATACCTGTTCTCGGCTTCAAGCGGCTTTGCGGGCGGGATCAGGGCGTTGATCAGAAGATTGCCGATGACGGTAACCCCAAGACCTATCAGCGCTGCGGCTGTGGAGGTCGAGATACCGAGGGCGCCGGCGACGGCTGGAGCCCAGAACTGGCCGAGCGCAATGGCCGCAATCGACACGACGATCTGCAGGATCGATTTCAGCGCGTCCTTGCCCGGCAAGACGCGGATGACGACGCGCACACCGTCTTTCGGCCGGACCTTTGACCAGGCCTCAAGGCCGATATGGAGACAGCCCCGATCATCGACCAACATGACGCGGACATGGGTCTTGTCGCGAAGAGTGAGGCCCGGGACGGCGGCGTCGACGATCTCGGCAATCGTCGACCCGACCGGCAAGGTCATCTCGATCCGCCCCAAGGAAGGGTCGACCATCGGCGCGGCGAGAATGGGTACGATGCCCTTTTGAACCGTCATCAAAGCACCTTTGAAACCAGTTCGAAGTGGCGGTAGTGCCCGACCAGGCGCGGCGACCAATGGCCGGCGTTGTAGTGCTCGATGCGCGCTGCCTCGGCCTCGGCCATGTGGATCATCAGGCCGTGGCTGACGGCGATGCCGACATGGCTGGTCATGCGGCCGCGCCGGAAGAGAGCGATGTCGAAGGCCATGGCCTGGCCGGCGACCGGGACCCACAAGGGCGAAGCAGTTGCACCGGCGACAAGAGCGGAGATCTCGCCGCGCTCTTCGGTGGAGGCGTAGCCGAGATATTCGGGCAGGCTGATGCCCAGCTCCTCGCGATAGATGATGCAGGCCAACCCCCAGCAGTCGCAGCCCAGGCGATCGCGGCCGAGGTCGAGATAAGGCAGACCGATGAAGCCGTCCGTCCAATGTCTGTTCATCGGTGCAGCCCCGGAAATGTGCGCGCGGTCATCTTGCCGTTCGGCACGATCTCGCTCTCGATCTCCTCACGGCTGATCGAAAGCGAGATCTCGCCGGCGGTGATCTCCGCGCTGGTGAGAAGGAGGTCGGTGTATTCGGCCTCGACCAGGTCGGCCGACGACGCGAGAACAACCGCCATGTGAAACGTCGCCGGCGTCGTGAACGAGCGCACGATCTCGGCCATCCGGCGGTCGAGGTTTTCGAGGATGATGGTCGCGGCCGCCGGCGCATCGTCGAGGTCAGACGGCAGGACCGTCGAGGCAACGATCCAAAGGAACGGATCTGTCGAATGGCTGCTGCGCCAGGTCGATCGCGTGCCGCGGATATAAGGCTCCTCGGAGATCAGATCGGCGTTGTCGGTCGAAAGCCGAATCGGGCTCGCAAGTTCCGGATGGGTGATCTCCATGAGGGCGACATAGATCTCGTCCGACGAATGCGCGTCCTGCACCATCCGGGCATTGAGGCTGACGACACGGCTCATGGCATCACCTCGACCGAAAACGTCATGCGAAACCCGATGCCGACGACCGCCTCGGTCGGCAGATTGCGGCCAAATGTGACGAGCCACATGCGTGCCAGGAGGATCGGCTTGCCGTCATCCGGACCACCGGCGATCAGAAGCGGCAGGCCGTCGCTGGTCAGCAAGGCCCACCCGTCCGTCGTCGGGTCGGGCATCCAGAAGAGGTTCGCTCCTGCGCCAGTGTCTTCCGCGAAGAACCTCTCAAAGACGGCGCGCTGATCTCGATCGAGAAGAACCGACATGCTCACTGTCCGGGCATGCGCGGAGAACCGGCCACGAAAGCCGGGCGGCCCTGCGTCCGAGCGGCGCTGCAGCCGGCCGTCCTGTGGAGCTGCCGACCAGCTGTTGCGCTCGGGCCGCGGCAAGGTCAGGGGCCACGTGGGATAGGTCATCGTGAGATGCCTCGCGGCCGGACGTTGAAGTCGTTCTGGATCGCCTGCCGCGCCGGGTTGCCGCGCTGCTTGATCGCCGCGGCCGCCTGCTGGCCGATGACCATTGTCACCTGTCTGTTGCCGCGGCTGTCGGTCGTTTCCTGCTGTTGGATCTCGGCGCCGGAATAGTTCTGGATGTTGATCGAGACATTGCTGCCGCCGGCCATCACGCCGCCGGCGTCGCGCGAAATCGCCGTAGGATAGGCTTGGGTGACGCTCGCATATCCGCCGGAGCGGTAGCCGCGCATGACGCCGCGCCGCAGCGCTTCGAGATTGTTGACGCCGATGCGGGCGGTCGCGTCGGCATCGAATACGTATTCCTGCTCGTGGACGAGGCCAGCCACCCGGTCTGGATCGCTGCCGCCGGTCGGGCCGCCGCCGCGCCAGCCTCTCGTGAGGAAAGTGCCAAGGGTCGTGTTCGCGCCGGTGAAGCCGATGGCGGCGTTGAGTGAAGCTGCAGACGGGCGGAAGAGGCTGGAAAGCCACCCGCCGATGCCGCCACCCTGGCCGCTCCCGCCCGTGTTCATGTTCGACAGTGCCGAGCCGAATTTGTCCATGCCGGTGCCAAGCGAGCCGAGGCCCTGCGCGGCGAAGGCGGATTTCTCGGTCACCTTTGCGAGCGCGGCCGCCGCGGCATTGCCCCGGCTTTCGATGCCCGGCCAAAGGGACTTCTGCGCCGAGGTGAGGCCGTTCGCCCAAGATCCGCCGGCCATGCCTGCGCCGGCGAGGTCGAAGTGCATAGTGTCGAGTGCACCGTACTTGCCCTTGGCGCCGCCGAAGTATCCGCCCCAGCGGAACTTATCCGCCAGCTCAGGGTATTTCGCCATCTGCACTGCACGCGCCGTCTGCGCAAAACGCTCGTAGGTCGCAAAGCTCGATGCGTCCTGATAGTTGCCGAGCCGTTTGCCGGACAGGAGGTCCGTCAACTGTATGTCCGTGGCCAGGCCCTTGCCGTGGAAGCGTGGATCGCCCGGCCGGAAACCGGACATGGCGTCGACCTTGAAGCCCGGAAACTGCTTCGCAGCAGTGTCGAGAATATCGGTGAGGCGAGCATCGACGCCGGACTTATAGTTGCCGATGAAGCCGAGCGCGCCGCCTGCGCCGGCGGTCGACTTAAACCCGAGGACGTCACCGAGCGTCGTGCCAGGACGTGCATTGTCGTTGGCTGCGCCCAGCAGGCTTCCGACGCCGGGCAATCCGCCGTTGATGCTGACCGAGGCGGCAGTCACGGCCATCGACGATGTCGACATGCCGCCGCCGAAGAGGCGTGAGAACATGCCGCCGAGGCCGCCGATATCGTTCAGCGTCTCGTGGTTCGAGCCGAGGGCGGCATTCTTCAGCGGGTTGCCGACGCCGAGCGTGAGGATGGTCTTGGACCAATCCTTGGCAATGTCTTCCAGCATGCCGCCGAAATCGCCATCAAGGGCGCGGTCGATGGTCGTGTCGATCGTGTTCTCGGCCGTATCGCGGACCTTGTCCCAGGCGGCTTCCTGTTTGCGCAGCTGCACGGTCGCATCTGCGATCGCTGCGGCGTTCCGGCGATACTGCTCGGCTTCGCGGCTTCCGAGCGAAAGGCCCATCTCTCGCAAGCGGCGCTCGGTCTCGAGGTGAAGGATGGCGCGGGCGCGGATCTCTTCGGCCTGGCCGGTGAGCTGAAGGCGAACGCGCAGCGCCGAGATCTCCTGCGCCTGGTCATCAAGCGCCCGGCGCGCCGTCATCTGCTCGGCGAGCCGGCCGTACTCGGCCGACAGAGCCTTGACGCGGGCGAGTTCGGCTTGGTCGACCCCGGTTCCGGTGCGCGCCGCTTCGGCCTTCAGCTCGGCCGTCAACCGATATTCCATACGCAGCCGTTCCTGCTCGCCGATCGTCTTGCCGATCAAAGACAGTTCGAGCTGCTGCTGGCCGAGCGTCTCGTCCAGGGCGCGGCCGCGGTCGCGGCGAGCATCGGCCAGTTCTTTTTCCGCCTGGATCAGCGCGGTCTTGCCGGCCAGTTCGATCCGCTGATTACGCTGCGGCTGGTCTTCGTCACGGCGCTCAAGGGAGGCGGAGAGGCGTGCAGCGGCGGCGCGCTCGGACGGCGATCGAGCGTTGAGGCGAAGACGCTCCGCGTCGAATGATCTCTGTGCGTCCTCCATCTGCTTGGCGACGCGGGAACGGTAGAGGGCGAGATTACCCATGTCGTCGCGGTTAGTCGCACCACGTGACAGAAGCATCTTGTTCGGGCCGACATCCTCGAATAGCCGCCGCCGTTGCGCCTCGTATTCGGCCATGGCACGCGACAATTGCAGAAGGTCTCGGCCGAACAGGATCGCCTCGTCGGCGATTTTCTGAAGGCCGTTCGTCTGACCGATCCGCTCAACCTCAGCGGTGAAGGCAGACAGGTTCGGCACGCCTTCAGCAAGCTCGATCTTCAGCCGATTGATCGCACCGGCGAAGGGCGAGAACTTCGACGGGACCGCCGTTGCATTCTCGCCAAGCATTTTGATGTTTTCGGCGGTTGCGAGCAGACCGGTCGGATCACCCGAGGTGGGCAGAAGCGCCTGATAGATGCGGTCGACACTCGCACGGAAAGCGTCGAGATCCGGGGTGCCGCGTCTGGCGCTGGAGATCAAACCGTCGATCGCGCTCTGGAACGGAGCATTGGATCCGGGCATCTGACGGAAATCGGCAAGGCTTGATGAGCGCCGGCCGAGCAGGCCATCGAACATGCCGTCGCCTGTACCGGTGAGATTCCCCATCATCTCGTTGCCGAGCGAGCGGGAGACAGCCCGCATCATGGCGGCATTGTCGCGCATGGCGGCCTGGGAGAACCCGCTGCCGCCAAGATCGGCCGAAAGCTTCACTGCTTCGCCGAACTGTCCGTAGGAGGCGGTCAGAAGATCAATGTTTTCCTTGTGCGCCTTCAACGCGTCATCGAGCGTCTTCGTCTCGTCTTCGGCTGTGCCGAGATCTATGCCGAACTGAATGGCAGCAGCCGCGACGGTCGTGAGACCGATGGCGAGGATGGACGTGGTAGAGAAGAGGCCGGCAAGGGCCGAGCGCGTCGCCGTTGCAGCTTCCTTCGCGGACAGGCCAGCATAGGCCCCGGCAAGTTGTGTGCCCTGCTGCAGGCCGACCATGCGGGGATCCATTCCCATCGCGGCCGTCATGCCGATGTCCTGCATCTGGAACATGGCGTTGGTCGCGATATGGCTGTTCACACCCAGCCCGCCTGGGGCGCTATCCATGAGCTGGTTTCGACCTTTGATCGTGTCGATCGAAGCCAGTGTGGCCTGACGCTGACGCTGCAGGGCGGCCGTCATCTCATCGGCCGAAATCGCGCCAACGGCATGGGCCTGCCGGATCTCGGCCTGCGCCGCCTTGTACTGGGCGATAACGCCGTAGAGCGGATTGTACTTGGCGCGGAGTTGATCGAGGGCGTCCCCATAGGCAGCAACGTCGCGGGCGCGATCCGGCATGATGCTGTTTCGGCCGACGATGGTTTCCGCCGCCGTCTTTTGCAGGCTGGCGAGACGAGACAGGGCGCTGACTTGCGCGTTGTAGGAAGCCGTCTCCCGATTGCGAACCTCAATGGCCTGGGAAGCGGTTAGCGCGCCCAGGCGCTGCGCCTCTGAGATGTCCATCAACACCTTGCGGTATCGCTCGCCGGCCGCGTGGAGAGGATCGAAGCGCGTGCGAAGCTGGTCGATTCGCGCCGCATGCGCGTTCGTCGCAGCAGCGTCAGCCATGACAGCGGCTGTCCGCCCCTTGATCGCGTCGATCGACATGAGCGTGGCCTGGCGCTCACGCTGGATTGCCGCGGCCATTTCTGTAGTGGAGAGCACCCCCTGAGCATGCAGGGCCCGGATCTCGGTGACGACGGCCTTGTACCGGCTTATGGTCGCGAACAACGGATTGTACTTGGAACGTAGCTCATCGAGCGACTTCCCCTGCATCGTCAGGGCGCCAGTCCATTCCCGAACGTTCTGGTTCGCAACACCACTGCCAAGGCCCGTCGAGGCATTTATGAGCGCCTGCAGCTTCGTGGTGTTCCGCTCGGCGGCCGATCCGATGGTGTCGACAGCGGCAACCGATGCGGCGGCACCTTGCTTGGCCGCAGACGGATCGATCTCGACGCGGGCGGATATTTTCAGCGGCGCTGCCATTATGCCACCTCGTTCAAGATGGGCAGTGCCGCTTCTTCCATGACCTGCATGTCGTCAAAGACATGTGGCGGGGCAGCTCGGAACTTCAGAAGATCGAGGCACGATTTATAGTCGAGCCCGACGAAGACGATCTGCGATGAGATGGCACCTGCGCCGCCCATGACGACAGTCTCCGTCCGCCATTGCGTGGCGCAGGCCAAAAAGGCTTCGAGCGACGGCCAGTTGCATGCCATGACGGCAATCGTCCCCTCATCGTCCGGAGAGACGGCGAGACTGACGCCGAGCTCCTGGAACTGTTCCTGCATGTCGGCGTCGATCGGCGCCGGCCTCGATCGGTCCGTGCGGCCGGTGCGGGCATTAGCCCAGGCAGCGGCCGCCTCGGTCAGTTTCCCTGGCGGGCCTTCCCGGTGTCGATCGCCTCGGAATAGGCAACCGAGATCCCTTCGCGGACATGGTTGCGATTGAGAGCCGCAATGAGGGCTTGCTCGCTGAAGATCAAAGGCTGGTTCTCGTCGTCGATGACGCCGCGCCAGTTGCGCATCACGCGGAGAAATTCTGCTGTTTGGAGATCGTCCAGCTCGCGCTGGAGATCGCGCAGACGATCGTCGCCGGTCGCCCCCTCGAATTTGGCAAAGACCGCCGCGCGCGCGGCATCGTTCTTGGCGACCTGTTCGCGGTCGAGGATCTCGAACTCGGCCTGGAATTCGAACGAGACGAATGTGCCGGGGTTCTCCGGGTCGGGTTCGTACACCTTGACCGGCCACCAGGTGGTGAGGGTTTTGACCAGCTTGAACATCTGTTTCCTCGCTTTAAAGGCACTTCAAAGGGACAGAGCCAACGGCTCGGCCGGCTGTTACTTGACCGTGATCTTGAACTCGCCCGTGCCGGGGTTCGTCAGCATCAGCGGCAGGGTGTTGTTGATGATCTTCTGGGTCTCGCCGTACTTCGTCCGTCCGACCTGCACCGCGCCCGCGTCGAGGCCGATGATGTTGCCGGCGGTGATGCCGTGCTGGGCGACGAGCGTGCCCAGCGTCCCAGCTTCGGAGATCGCGAACCAGTTCTTGGTCGCCAGCAGGACGGCTTCCATGACGGCGGAGCCGGTCATCTGCCGGTCGACCTGCTGGATGCTCTCCTGGCCGATCAGGAAGCGCGGTTCGATCTGGTTGGCGAGGTCGATTGTCACGCCCTCGCACGCGCCGGCAAGACCGTGCAGAGCGAAGGTCGTATTTGCCTTGTTGACCGTCACCGGCTTGATGAAATCGCTGACATCGACCGTGGGCAGAGCTGCGTCGCTGATCGTGCCGAGCAGACCGGTGAACGTGAAGGCAAAGCGGGGAATGCGGAGGGGCGTCAGCTGAAGCGTGAACGTCCCGCGGGCGCCCAGCAGGACGTGCCGGACGCCATCCGCATTGAAGTAGATGGAGACGGCCTCATGCAGGGCCGAGACCGGGCTGTACTGCACGTCGATGCCAGCATCGACCACCTCGGCCATGCCGCAAGCGCGCAGGAGCGGGCCATAGGCAGGCGCGGTTCCCGCGGTACCGGACCCCGCGATCTCCACTTCACCGGCGAGGGTTGCGTGGGTGCCCGTCAGCATGACGCCCTGGTGGCCCATATACGGGAGCACGAGATCCCGGCTCTCTTCCTGGCCAACCGAAGGGTCGAAGACGACGTTGGTCATCTGCATGGCATTCGCCGCGCCCGTGGGGGCGGCGTCCGTCCCGTAGACGGTTTCGATTTTTGCGAGGATCGCGCGATTGCGGAAGAAACGCGGCATGGTCAGGCTCCCTTCTTGCCTTTGGGATCGGCGGAGGCGGCGGCTCCAGCCGCCCCCGCCGGCGAGGGCGAGGAAGCCCCGCCCGAGGCGGCAACAGCCGCCTTCGGCTCTTCGGTGCGCTCGACGAGTTCGAGCTTGCCGTCTTTCTTGATGTACGATCCGCCTTTGGCGATCATGTTTGGCTCTCCTGGTAGTAAGCGGTGGCGAAGATGTCCTCGAACCAAACCGTTCCGGACAGAGCCTGCTGCAGCTCGCCTTCGACATGTTCGATCGGATCCGCGCCGGACGCCGGCACAAAGCCCAGCAGTGTCGCGCGCACGTAGGTTTTCAGGACGTCGATATCGCTGGCCGCCGCCGCGTTGTTCGTCGCCGAAAGATTGGACGTCACGATCACGACGCCGATGTCGCAGGCCGTGCGCTGCAGGATGTGGACCGTCCGGTCGCTCGGCTCCGAACGTTCGCGGGCGAGGTACGCGTAGACCGCGGGAAGCGCGGGCGGCTGATCCTTCACGTCCGCCAGCTCGCCGGCGCCGCCGGCGATACGAAAGGGCGTTCCAGGCTTCTGGAGTTCTGCGAGGATAGCGGCGATCACGGCTTGGCCTCCCGTGCCAGCCAGTCCTGGCCGATCTCCATGAGGTTCGCCTGGTCGCGCTCACTGAAGCCGAGATACGCCCGCGCCGGCACGGTGATGGTGTGCTGACCGATGGTGATGTTGCGCTCCGCTGCGCCCTTGGTGCCAGGGCGGACGAAACGGTGCTGGCCGCGGATTCGCTTGAAGGACGCCCGCTGGCTGCGCGCGAACTGTGTGATCTCGCTACCGAGCTGATGCGGCCGGGCGTGAACCAGATTGCTGCCGACCTCGGCCGAATGATCGTCGGATGCGGCGACCAGGCTGGAATAAAGCTGGGTCGTGACGCGCAGGATGTTCGCGGTGCCCCGACGTCGGCCGCGCACACGCTTCATGGAGGTGCGGCGAGCAAGGGGCTTCCACTTCACGCCGTCCGGTCCGGTCTCGCGGTGGAAACGTTGCTGCGTCGATGTGAGCATGGCCGCGGCGAACTCGGCCATCAGGGCGCCGGGATGCGTGACGGTCACGCCGATCGCGCTGAGGACCGGCGACAATTCGTCATCGAGGAGGATCGCGACGCCGGGCATCAGAGGTGCCTCAGCGTATCGCGCGTGAAGACGCGGTTCGGCGCGACGGCCTTGACGGAACCGCCACCGGCCGGCGCCGGCGTCTCGCCACCTACGGACAGTTCCACGAGCCCGCGCGAGACGTCGCGCAGCCAGGCCAGGGCGTCGTTGTACGCGGCCGTGACCGGGCTGTCCTTGTCGGCCGCTTTGCCGTGCAGATAGTACCGGGCGATATCGGCCGCGGTCTTCACCAGGACGTCCGGCACGGTCGGCAGCGGCAGCTTGACCGCCTTCGTCAGGTACGTGTCGATCTTCGCCGAGGCGTCGCCCAGGGCGCGCGCCACAACGACGGCGTCGATCGTGGAGACCGGGACATTGACGCGGTCGGTGAGCTGGACGAGTTCCAACTCACCAAAGCGGTCGACCATGTCCTGCTGGGTGGCATAGGTCATCAGACGATCTCGACGGTGAGTTCCGGTTCGCCGAGCCATGCCT
Organism: Roseateles sp. XES5; assembly: GCF_020535545.1. NCBI lineage: Bacteria > Pseudomonadati > Pseudomonadota > Betaproteobacteria > Burkholderiales > Sphaerotilaceae > Roseateles > Roseateles sp. XES5. The sequence continues at coordinate 73,136 of NZ_CP084752.1, read as the reverse complement.
CCAGCTGCTCGGGCGTATAGTCGCCCGGCGCGAAGGTGGTGCCGGACGGCGAATGCACGACGCCGCCGCGGCGGAAGCCGTTGGTCTTCGATGTCACGATGAGCGCGGTCGGCACGATCTCCGGCTCCTCCTCGAGGAGACGAGCGAAGAAGCGGTAGGTATGCGGGTGCGTATCCGACATGGCAGTAAAGCCTTCGCGCCACGAGATCGCGCCGACGTCCGGGCCGCGCGCAAGATCAATGCCGATGCCGAAGTCGTGCCATGCCGTCTCGTGCCCGATAAGACCGCCCGGCTCAAAGGGCGTGAGAGCGCCTGTGAAATCGCTGGCGGCGCCAGCGGGACCGGCCGGATTGCCGGCCCCGCTCGCCGCATCGCCCTGGGAGGGTTCGGGTTGTTTCACGGGGTCCCCGGAGGCCATTGCTTCCGCCGCCGGGGCTGACTGGCTGTTCGTCGCGTCCGGCACCATGCCAGGTGTCGACGTCCCATCTTGGTCATGCGGTTTCACCGGATTGGCCGAAGCCTCACCGGCAGCAACGCCGCTGCTCGCTGGGGAATTGGTCCCGCCGGGATCGCTCAAACCCGGCGGGGTCGCTGCGGCGTCCGTGGAGACGCCGGCAGCGTTGGTCTCCGATGCATTCGGGGCGATGGTCGCCGCGGTGCTGGTCGGAGCTTTGAAAGGTTTCTTCGAGTTCCTGCTCATGAGCGTTTTCCTTTCGGGATTTGCGAGGGGGATCGCGGCCGATCCGCCTCGAAAAGCCCGCCCGGTTCGCACCGGGCGGTAGTCGGGGAGGCGTCAGGCCAGCCAGGGAACGACCAGGACTTCGGCCGTCTTGAACCACTTGTTGGTGCCGCCGTTGGACGTCAGCGGGTTGCCGACGATCTCCAGAGCGGCGCCTTCCAGCGTCGGCGGCACGATGAGGAGCTTGGGCTTAACGGCGAGCGGACGGCCGTAATCGCCCTTCATGCTCGACAGGGCCACGCGGGCGATCTCGTAGTTGGCGGCGTTCAGGGTCTGTTTCGAGCCCCAGGAGGTCTGCCAGAAGCCGAAGCCAACCGCGCAGCGGCCATCGAGGCCGTAGCGGAATTCCTTCTTCGTGAAGACGCCTTCGTCATCTTCCTTGTCCATGCGGACGAGGTTCGTGAACTTCTTGCGCTCCTGGAAGATCAGCGGCTTCAGGGACCGACTGTCATCGATGAGGAACCAGGGCGTGCCGGCGCCGCCATCCGTATTTGCGACGGATACGGTGTCGCCCTTCTCATTGAGCACCGGATGATCGGTGTCGAAGAAGTACTGGCCGTCATAGCACTTCTCAGTGAAGCCGTTCTTCAGCAGCGCCCAGATCAGCGTGTCGGGGAACGTTACGGCCGTCTGGCCGAAGTCCTGGAACATGGGCGCATAGATGCCGAGGTTGTCGTCTTCAAAGTCGTCACGGTCGACGCCGATCGTGTTTTCGTAGGACTTGTTGGTCAGGGTGTAGCCATGCTTGGCGAGACCGTTGACGACGCGGTCACCGACCCATTCGCGGAAGCCGGGGAACTTGCCGAGCCAGCCATATTCCTGCGAACGCGTCGACGAGGGCACGGTGGTGGCGATGCGCGGATACATCGAGGTAGCTTCCGCGATCCCCGCCTGGAAAGCGGCATTGAAGCCGACGAAGGCGGAGCGGAGGGTTGTCGTATTAATGTCCATGCTTCACCTTCAGGAGAACTTGACCCAGACACCGTCGCTGTCGACGTCGAAGACCTTGCCGACGACAGAGCGGGTGTTGGTGCCGTTGGTTTTTGCGACCGTCTGGTCATCGACACCGTAGGCGTCGGCGCCGATATCGGCCTGCGTGAACGCATCGGCCGCGGCCGAGTTGGCGTAGCGGAAGATGCCGGCGCGGATCCTCGCGCGCAGGGCGCCTGCAGAGCCGCTCGTATTGTCGACGCGGCGCTCGACGCGACCGGCGCCTTTCAGGGCAAGAGCCGCCGTCACCGGCACGGCATTGCCAGCTGCGTTAATGGCGCCCATGGCGCCGGCGAAGAGAACAGCACCGGCGGCGGCCGGCACCTCTCGCGTGTCGCCCGAACGTTCGGGCGTGTTGCGGTCACCGGAAAGGGCCGTCATACGTCACCACCTTTCTTGGCCTTGAGCATCTGCTCCTGGGACAGCCCCATTTGCCGCATGACGGCGATGTCGGTATCGTCGAGCTGCTCGTCGCCCTTGCCGGGATCCTTCGCCGAGGCCGAGCGCTGGGCAGCGGTGAGGACGGGCGCCTTGCCGATGAATTCATCGAACTTGGCGGGGTCCGCCCGGTGCATGGAGACGCCCCATTCCTTCAGGGCGGGAACGAGCTTGCCTTCCTTAATGGCCTTTTCGACGGCCTCGGTGGCCTTGTCGGACCCGATCTGATCGGTGAGCGCGTTCAGCTGAGCCTGCATGGCGGCAACCTGCGCGACCGGCACCCACTTCGTCGGATCGACGGCCCCGGCCGTCTGCGCGGAGCTGATCGCCGAAGCGATGTCGTCGGCGCTGGCCGTTTCCGGCTTGCCGACAGCGATCGCAATCTTCTTGCGATCGGCAAACGCGGACTGGACGGCGGTCAGGATGGCTTCCGACTTTGCGTCCGCGGTGAGACCAGCCGCGACGGCAAGCGCCGTCGAGCTGGTGAGGTACGAGTTGATGGCGATCAGCGCATCATCCTCGCTTGCGCCTTCGGCCAGGCCGAGGGCGGCGAGCACTCTTTTCATGGGTTCCTCTTGGGCTTGCTGGAAGATCGAGTGAGCGGAGACTTCCGACATCACGAGATTGGGCGCGTTGGTGAGCGCCGCGTTCTGAAGGGCGAAGATCCTGCCGTCCTTGCCGTGGAAGTAGACCGGCGAGAGGTAGCGATATTCCTTCGCCCGAATTGCCTGGGCGGCCGCGGTGGTCCATTCAACACGGCCGTAGAGGCCATCGGCGCGCGCGGAGACTTCCTTGATCCATCCCGCGGCGGGCGCGGGCTTGCCGTTCTGAAGGGCGTTCTTCGTCTGGTGTTCGTAGTCGACGACGATCTCGGTGGCGCCGTGGTAGCTGCGGGTCAGCTCGGCAATACGCTTCAAGCTCTGCTCGTCGCCGGCATGATACGGGCCACGGCCATCGCGGCCGCTGAACGTGCCGGCCGGGATCAACTGGATCCAGACGCCATCGGCGGCGTCGGCCGAAAGCTCGGTGACGTGCGCGGAAAGGTATGCGTTGGAGAGGTGAGCGAGAGCGTTTTTCATGCCGCCATCTAAGGGCGTCAACGCATCACGGTCAGGACGGCCAAAAAGCCCCCCGAGTGCCTCGGGCGGCGAGGCGATCTACGTAGGCCTAACTGATCTGCGCCTCGACTTCAATCCATCGATTTTAAGGGCGCCTTAAAGCCCACCGGTGCGATCTTTGCCGCACTTTGCTCCATCACTCGGGTGACGCCATCAGCGCGCCCTACGGGCCGCATTTGAAGAGGCTGCCAGACAGTGCTATCATTGCGGCGTGCGCGCGACACGGTGATATTCTCGCGGCCGTAGGACCACCCCCGGGTGGGACCGTCATGTAGGGTTCCTGCGAGGCCCTACCGCGCACATCAATCCTCCCTTCGATCAAGCACGATCCGCACGCCGTCCCGAGCGAGCAGCTTCAGCACGCGGTCCTCGCTCGTGAAACGGTAGCTGGTCAGGAACGCCGCCTTCCGGCTCTTCGTCGATTTGACGACGGCGTGCAGCCATCGCCCGCCGGTGAGACGGATCAGGACCACGGAGAGCGGGCCATCCGTGACGGCGAGTGTCGCCTTTGCGGGCATCGCCGGCAGGAGCCGGTAATCCTCGATCGTCATTTCCGGGTGTCGGGCCAACTGCTTGACCATCGTCTCGGCCGACAGGAGCGCCACGCGGGCGTCAACGCCGAGTGCGTCCGCAAGCTCGGGCGATATCGGCATGACGGGCATGGCGCCCTGCGGCCGGCGAACGAAGCGCTCGAAGGCGCTGCTGGATACGCGCTCCTCGACCGCGGCCGTCACCAGTTCCGGCGAGGCGTCGGAGATCTTCTCCGCCACGACCTGGTTGACGCGCGCCTCGTAACCGGCGCGGCCGGGATTGTACGCCCAGCCCGGATCGATGCCGTCAGGGACGCGGACGATCTCGCCGGTCCGGCTGTTGACGAAGTTCCGATAGGTGTCCTGCGGCGGCTCGAACTGCAGCTTCTCGCCCTCAGCCAGCAGGCGGTCGATATCGCGTTGCGATAGGCTCTGCAGGGTGCAGCGGCAGTTCCAGCCGCAAGGCGGCGCCCACATCTCCCAATAGGGGTGGTCGATCGGCAGGACGAGGTTGTGCCTGGCGCGATGCGCCGGCCGGGTGCGATCGTCCAGGAGGCAGACATACCGCAGGAACGGCCGAGCTTTCCTGTTTCGCTCGAAACCCGCCCAATGGCCTGCCGCATAGGATGTCCGCATGTTGGCGTCGAAGATCGTCTGCAGCCGCCGCGCGCTGCCGAGCTGCGCCGGCCGGATCTCGCCGGTGAGTGAGTCTTCGACCAGCTTTTTCCCCCACCAGCCTTTCGCTTCGAGGACCGGCCGGAGCGAACGGGCGAACTCGGCCGGGGTCCGGCCTTCCTTCAAAGCCCGTTCAAAGGCGTCCGAAATGTCCTTCAGGATGTCGAAGCCGGCCGACTTCGCGACCGTGAAGGACGTTGCGTGCTCCTCCTGCCAGAAGTCCTGCCAGGAGAAGGTTTCGGCGAGATTGCCCTTGCGCAGCTCGAAGGCGGCGATGGCATCGACGGGGGCAAGGGGCTTGAGGGCGATCGCCAAGGTCAGGCCCCGCCGAGATCGTCGTCGCCGATGCCGGCGAGACGCGCCGAAAACGCCGCCCTGGCGAGCATGTCGGTCATGGCGCTGACATCCATGCTGCGGTACCGGTCCGCGATGATGGAGCGGACCTCTTCCATGGTGGTCGCGCCGGCAATGGCATCCTCAAGCCCGGCGACGACTGGCTCCACCATTTCGGACCAGCCGTCATCGTCGAGGATTTCGGCAACTGCGCGGTCGATGGCGTCGGCGGGTTTCGCCGCCGGCGCTGCGCGCTGGGCGGAGGGCTTGCCGACGATGGCCGGGTTGTCGGCCGGCGACGGGACCTCGGAGGCCGCGGCGGGGCGGCTACGGGGCACCAGCAGCTCCTCGTCCTTGCCGGGCTCGGGCGCACCGATCTTGTCGCGCACAGTGGACATGGCGATCTTGCCGCCGAGCGCGACGAAGGTCTCCACGTTCTTCATCCACTTTTCAACGTCGATCTGTTCGGGCCTGCCGATCTCGATCGTCGGATATGCCTTCTGTGGACCCTTGTTGAGATCGATGTAGGGGCGGACCAGGTCCCGGTTCAGCGTGGCGGCGAGTTGACGGGCGTCGGACCGCTCGATATCGGCCTTCACGCCGTCATGCACCTTCGCCTGGGCATAGCCGCCCGCCGTCATGTCGGTGGTACCGGTCTGGCCGAGGACGAGTTTCGACACCTGCCGGTCCAGCCAGTCGCAGCGCTTTTCATACAGTTCGTGCGAGCCCGACACGTCGGCTTTGATGAACTCGACCGACATCGATGCCGGGACGATTGCGGAATAGTCGACGCCGATATTCGCGACCGCCCGCAGGAGGATTTCCTTATCCTCGTTCGATGCGCCTTCGCCCCATTTGCCGAGGCGCAGCGGCTGGCCGTACGCTTCGCAGAAGATCGCCCAATCCTTTGCCGTGAAGCTCTTGAACAGGAAGGTCCAGCAGACTGCGCGCGCAATGCCGCCGCGGATCGGCAGGCCGGACTTCACCTTCGCCTGGTGGAACACCCACTTGTACGGCGCGAGCGGCTGATCGCCCTGCGGATCGCGCAGCAGCGGCGTTTCGCCATCGTCATCAAGGAAGCGGAACCAGCGCGGGTCGCGCCATTTCAGGGCAACCGGCTCCCATTGGCTCGCCGACATGTCCCAGATGATCTCCGTGGCCGAGAAACCTTTGCCAATGGCGTCCAGGATGTCGACCAGTTCGGTCTGGATAGCGTCGCGCTTGACGAATTTACGGATCATTTCCGCGTTCTCGACATCGGCGGCGGAGTCGCTCGCCGCTTCAACGGTGATATCGAGGCCGGCGACCTGCAGCTTGCGAGACCCAAGGACGCCGGCATAGTGGAGATCTCGCTCCTCCATGTCCTCGGCGAGCGCCAGATAGGCCTCGGGATCGCCGTTGATACTAGACTTGAGCAGCCGGCCGAGCTTGCCGGGTGTCAGGCCCGATGCCTGATGCTCCGTGTTCGGCCGGCGCACGCCCGTCAGGGTCGGGGCGGCTTGTTCTTTCTTCAGGGTGGCCGTGCTGATCGGCCGGCCGTATTGGTCGACGAGCTGGACCATCAGAAAATACCTTTCGATCGGCGCATGGAAGCGAGTCGGACCGGAGCGCCGTCGTCGCGGTCGATGTCTGGGGTGTCGTACTTTGTGGGAGCGCGGGGGGCGGCCTTGTAGCCGTACTCCTTGCGGAGGAAGCGGCTGGCGAAATACGCAAGCGCCAAGGCAATGGCGAAGTCGCCGTGGCGCTTCTTGCCCTTCTCGCCGGTGCGCACGTCGGGCACGCGCGGAACGCCGGCGACCACCTTGACCAGGCGAAGGTCAAGCAGGTGTTCCGCGTTCTTGTGGATCGCGATGCTCGGCTCCTCAAACGCCACCTTCAGCGGCGGCATGTTGATGCGGAACCAATCAACGCTGAACTTGATCGACCAAATCTGGCCGGGATCTTCTTCCGTCTCCCGGAAGCCGAAGATGCGGCCCATATCCTCGGCGACGGTCCAGCCCATACCCGTCGCGTCAAATGCGGCGCCGACCAACCGGGGCGCGGCCTGCAGGATCGTCTTGACGATCAGCTTCTGCTCTTCGCCAGGTACGCGCCGCAGTTCGATCGTGAGGGCAGTTTCCCGTTTCAGGTCGGTGTCGATCGACAGCAGCGTGCCGACCGTCAAATCGCTGACGCGGGCGAAGTCGAAACCGAAGGCGTGGAGCTTCGTCGGATCGAGGCCGCGCAGCGCCGCGCGCAACTCCCCCATGAACGGCGCCATGAGCGAGGCCTGCTGCAGCTTCGGTAGAAGCATGAAGTTTTCAGGCAGGTCGAGGGTAAGCACCGGCGCCGTCGACGTCATGCGCGCTTCGATGAGAGGCGTCGTCAACCAGGCGCCCGAGCCCTGGCTCGGCACGCAATAGAGTTCTTCGTCCGACGCCTCGTCGTAGAAGTCGATCAGCTCCTGGCGGAACTTAGCTTCGGCCTCTGGCGACCACTCAAGGCCGTTGACCAGGCAGATGCGCTGATACAGGCCATCCTTCAGCGCATCGTCCAGGTCGATGCGCAGGTGCTTGTACTTGAGGCGCCCGCCTAGGATGTCCTGTATCTTGACGTTGAATTCGTTGTCGGCGCCGTTGTGGGTCGAGCAAACGACAACCTGACCGCCCCAGGTGAGGAAAGCGAGGCCGGCCTTCAGCAGCTCCTTCAGGTTATCGACGAAGGCCGCTTCGTCGATGATGAGCAAGCCGTCCTTACCGCGTAGCGAGCGCGGCGCCGACGAGAGGCCCACGACCTCGAAGCCCGATGCGAACTTGATCCGGAAAGCCTGGATGGATTGGTCGCCCTCCGGGCTCTTGTCCTCGAAAAGATACTCATCGACTTCCGAAGCAGCGAGAGAATAGGCCTTCGCCCACATTGCGCAGGCGTCGATGAATTCGCGCGTCATCTCCTGGGAATAGGAGATGTAGAGCGCGTCCTTGCCGCCGGCCTTCTTCGAGCGCGCAGCGCGCAGCGCGGCATAGGCGGCAAGCGCCCAGGTCTCCCCGATGCGGCGGGATTTCTCGATGAAGAGCACCCGGCAGGCGGCCGTTTCTAGGAGCGCAATGGTACGGCTCTGATAGCCGAGCAACGCCTTCGGAAGCCCGAACTTCTCGATGATCTCGGGAATCGCTTGCGTGGCGTGGCGGCGAGCCTCCGCCCACTGCTCGGGCGTGATGGCGACGGTCATGCCTTATCGACCCCGAGGATCTTGGAAAGGATGTCCTGCGCGGTGTCTTCCGAAAGGCCCTCGGCCTTCGCGACGGTGATTACAGCCTGCTTCGTCTGCGCCTCGATCTCCGCCTGCAGTTTCTGCCGGCGAGCGGTGGAGACGCCCTCGGCGGCGGCAAGGTGGCGCAGTGCCTGGGCGGCGGATGCTGCCTCTTTCGGCTTGAAACCGCCATCGCTGGCGCCTTCCATCATCTCCACGATGAGGGTGCGCAGCATGCGGGCCGCGGCCCGGGTAAGGCGGTCTTCGTCCTCCCCGTCCGTGCTGGTCACGACGGCGTCGGCGATCATCTGCGCCCGGCGCTGGCGGTCCATCAGCGCTTTCAGGCGGGTGTTGTGCCTGGTGAAGGACGAATAGTGCGGGATGACAAACTCGATGCCGAGTTCAGCCTTCAGCTCCGTCAGCTTGTCAGCAAACTCTTTGTAGAGTTTCGTCTGCGCGCGCCCGCCCTTCGCCAGCGCCTGGGCGGCCCAGGAAACAATTGCCTCGCACTCCTCGGGCAGTTCGTCGATGGCGGTCGGTCGTGGACGGGTGTGCGGCGCCATGACTGACTACTCCGCGTCGCCGGGCGCCTGGACGCCGGCAAGCGCCGTGCGGCGCTCGACATGGTCGCGGCCGCGCCGGGTGATCTCAGCCGATGTCTCGGTGCCTTCGGTGCGCGTGCGAACGGCGCCGGCCTCGCTCTCCAGCCAGAGAAGCTGGTTGCGGATATAGTCCCGGCTCTTCCGGTACGAAAAGCGCTCGAGGCTCTTCTGGATCAGGAAGGTGTTCGTCGTGCCGCCGGATTTCGGGTCGGCGAGATCCTTCAGGATGATCAGGCGGATGTTTTCTTCCACCCACTTGGCATAGTCGTCTGTAAGCATTTCCGGTTCCTCAGGCCTTCTTGAGCAGGAAGTCCTCGACACGACGGGTGGCGCGTTCCGTCGCTTCTGAGGATTTGACCATGGTCGCCATCTGGCCCTTCATTTCGGTCAGATCGATCTGGAGTTTGTGAACCGTCTCCTTGTCGGGCATGTGCCTCATGTCATCCTCAAGCTTCTGGATGCGGCTGCCGTGCGAGATCAGCGTCTCGCCCGCCTTCTTCGCGTCGGACTTGAGGAAGAGGACAACGGACGAGCCGACCGAGATCAACAATGCGATCAGGCCGAGCCAATCCTTCAGCGGGGAGACGTCCATTCGGGTTTTCCTTCGGTTGTTGCATCGACGGCCGCGACCGCAGCCGCCCGTCTCGTTTCACAGGTTGCGAGGGCGGCACGGTCCGCGCCCCAGTTGGTGGCGACCTCGCGGGAGGTCAGATCGCGGTCCGGAAGCTGCCGCGGCTGGTCACACGAGCGCCGGGCCGCGACGGGCAGAACAGCGGCCCGGATCTCGGTGCGCACGATCGGCGCCGGGTCAGTTTGGGAGCAGGCGGACGCGGTCGCGGCCAAGGCCGCAATCGTCGCCAGACGGCAAAGCCGCATTCGCGATCTCCATGGTGGTGAGCTGGTCGGTGATCGTCCGGACGCGGGCATTCGCGTCGGCCTCGATGGCGAGCGCGGCCTTGGCCTGGTCGGCGACACGGCGGTTCGCATCGGCGTTCGCGCGCTCGACCTGGGCGGTCCAATGAGCGTCCCGCGCTTCGGCCGCCTGGCGCGCTGCGCGCTCCAATGCCGAATCGAATTTGGCCAGGATCGCCCAAATCAGGAGCAGCATGAAAACGAGGAGCGCCCCGCCGATGAGGACGGGGCCGAGGATGCGGTGTGACAGAAGAGACATCACGGCTCGGTCTCCTGCTGATCACGCGGCTGGTTTGCCGTGCGAAAATCCATGGACCCGGAGATCCTGTGAATGCCAAGCAGCGCCGCGATCAGGGCAACCATTGACGGCACGGCGATTGTTCCGAATGAAACCGCCTCGGGCTTGCCCATGATGGCGCCGAGGGCGCAAACGAGAATGACCGCCCACGCCATCACGGACGAGAACCACAACTGGCGCTTGGAGGTGGAATAAGAGGGCTTTGAGGGCTGCATGATCAACGCTCGTTCGTGGTGGCGGCAACGCCGGCGGCCGTGAGCGTGACGCGGCCACCCTTCGGCGGCTCGCCAGACGTCGGCCAGCGGATATCGGACAGGCGCTTCTTTTCGATGCGCGAGATCCGCACGCTGTTGCTCTGGTTCCCACCGAGGATGTGGTAGTGGCTGGCGTCCTCGCCGACATAGAGGCCGACATGGCCGCCGCCGGGGCGGGTGAATGTCATGACTGCGCCGAGCGCAGGGACTTCGAGCTGACGGCCGAACTTGTTGTAGTTAAGTGCGCCGAGGGGGTTGGCCGGCAACGGCTCCCGCGGCAGGGTGAAGCTGATGATGTGCGCGATGAACAGGCCGCACCAGGCGATATTGTCGTCGGCGTAGAAGCTGGCAACCCATCCGCCGAGGCGCCGAGCCCATGACATGATGACGGAGTTTCTGCCCTTGCCGACCTGTTCGCGAACGCCGATGAGGCGGCGAGCTTCGCGCATCCAGACCGGCTCGGCCGGCACGACCGGCGCGACGCCATACTTGGTCAGGACGCTGTTGGCTGCGCGTGGTTCGCGGCGCAGCGCGTTGACGGTGACTTCGTCGGCAAGCCCCGCCACGGCGAGGCCCTCGGCCTCCTGGAAGCGCTGAAGGCCGCGGTACATCTCCCGGCCAGGAACACCGTCCATCGCGCCGCCGTACGCGCCGTGCAGGCGCAGCCGGCCGATCACCCACTCGTCAAAAGTCATGAAGGCCCCCGTCAGGGGTCACGACGACCCCGCATCAGGGCTGAATTTCTGGAATTTGGCTTAAAGCCGTAAGGGGGCCAAACGGCCGCCCGAACCTTAGAAAAGGCTCCCTTGGTCATCGTCGCGGGGCTGATAGCGCCGATGCCGCTTGACCGTCGTGTGCGCAACGCCGAGCGTGCGCGCGATCTGGTTTGTTGAATACCCTTTGTCGATCATTTCGGCAATGGTCGCCGCTCGGCGCCGCTTGTCGCCGCCGATCGCCGGCGGAATCTCAAGTTTCTGTCCGCCGAAGCTGGCGGCGATCGCGACGGCGGCTTCCAGGCCCACCAGACCCGCCAGCCAGTGATCGGGCGTCACGGTATCAGGGATGTACACTTTCTCGCACGCCCGTTCGCGGCCGAGGATCAGCGCCGCCCGTTCGCCGGCCACGTCGGCGATCCGGTTGAGGAGCGGCGTCATCCAGGCTCGATCGGGAAGCGCGTTGTTCGTCAAAGCCGGCCTTCCTTTTCGGCCTGCTTGGACAGGTCGAGGGCTGCAAGCGCACAGGCGTGCGCCGCCGCCAGCGGGCCGACCAGCACGGCAAGGCCAGCAACGGCGGCGTCGAGCGCATGCATGGCGTCCTCGACCTTGGCTTCCGCCGCGTCGAGGATCGCCGTAAGGGCGCCGATATCGGGCTTGCTGCGATCGCTCACTTCCGGCCCGCCTTCCGCCGGCGGATTCGGCCGCCGAATTCGTTCATGACGACGATCCATTCCTGATCGGTCATGTCTCGATAGGTCCCCTCGCGGCCAACGAGATCGGTGACGACGAGCCAAAAGTCGCCCGCGGCCGCCGGGCAGAGCATCGCCCATTGCGCCAGGGCGACCTTGTAGCCGTGCTTCAGGGCGTAGTCCGGGCAGGGCTTGCGGTCGGCGAAGTCGACGCCGGCGCGGGTGAGCATGGATTTCATGCCCTCGACGACCGATTGCCCGTCGACATGGCGATGGATGAAACGCACGTCGGTCAGGCCGGGCACCTGGCGCCCGAGCGCGAAGGCCTCAATGGCGCTGTCGCGGCGGTCATCGATGACGCCGAGATTGTAGAGGGCGATCCAGAGCGCCCGCATTTTCGGGACATACTTGCCGTCGAAGGGAAGCTTTTTCGTCCGGCCGTCGACGCGGGCAGGTTTCCTCGAGGCGTAACCTTCGTTCTCGAACACCTGCAGCACGCGCCGCTGCTCGGCCTCGGTCATTTCCTTGGTGGAGGCCTTGCCGACGATGTTGGCCAGCTTGGCGCGGCGGGTGTCGTCATCGAGGCCGGCGAGCTTGGCAGCGGCATGGATACGGCCGACGAGGGTCATGGGGTCTCCTCCGATTGGGATTCGGGCTGTTGGGTTTCGGGCTTGGTGGGGAAGTAGTGGGGGATGAAGATCCGCGCGTAGACGAGCTGGACGGTGTAGCCGTCTGCGGACAGGCGATCCCAGGCGCCATTCGCCACGGCCGCGATCGCCTCGGCCGATGTCTCGCGGTAGCTATGGCCGAGGATCGCGCCGCGCGGCGTGACGACGGCAAAACCCATCGTGAAGGATGGAGGCAGGAGCGTCATATCAGTCTACCCCCCCGCGCTCTACGATGGGGGCCGGCCGCGAGGGCCTTCAACAGGCGCTGCTCGAATGCCTTGACCGCAAACATCGCCTGAAGGTCGGTCTGCGCTTCCGGCACGCCTGGCACGAGGAGAGTGCTCCCGTCATAGGCGTGACGCGCCTCGACCAGGAGCACGCGCTTCAGGCGCTTGCCGTGGCCGGCGACGACCTTGATCGTACCTTTTGGCACGCGGCGGGCGACAAACACTTCACCGGAGCGATAGCAGACGACGTTAGCCATCGGTGCCACCCGCTGCTGTGGCGTCCGCTTCCTCGAAAGCCACATATGCGTCGAACAGGACGTCACACATGAACGCGAAGTACTCGCGCGTGACCGCAAGGCCGGACGCCCCGCCCTCGATGTGGCCCGCCTTGCGGAGGAGGCTGAGGATATCGCGCTCCTCGCGGTTGATCTTTTTCGGATCTATAACCTGGTCATTGACCATCACGTATTGCAGGTACGGGATGAAGTGCAGTTCCCCGAGTGAGGTTGGGCGACCAAGGAAGGTCTCCATTTTGTGACGGATGGCGTCGGTGAGTTGACCGCGTTTAGCCATGGTCGGGGCCTCCGTTGGCTTCTGGGGCGACAAGAGCGTCAAGGCCCTTGGTCGCCCGCCAGTCGTCAAAGGTGTGATCGCCATCCAGCACCATGCGCATTGCCATAACGGCAACCTGAACTGCTTCCTTCCGAACGCGCTCGCGACCCTCTTCAAATGTTGCGGTTGCTAGTTCGCCCACTTCCTCGACGAGGGCGGCGAATGTCGCGTTCTTCCCAGGAAACTTGGTGCGGGCTCGCACCAGTTCGGCAAGGATGTCACCCGACAACTGTTGCTCTACTGGCTGATTTGCGCAGATTACCCATTCCGGCACGAAGACGCGCTTCGGGCCGAAGCCGCCGGTCAGGAATTCGCCTTCGGGCCATTCCGCGATGGCGTCGGAGCCCTCTGTAAAGCGCGTGCGGACAACGCCGCCTTCAACCGAGACCACTTGATAGAGTTCGAGGTCGGCGCGGCTGGTGGTGTAGAAATCGCCGGCCTTCGGCTCCCATGCGGCGCCCTGGTAAAAGCGGTAGGCGAGCGCATCGAGCTTCTGCTGATGTGTGAGCTTAGCCATTGGTGCCGTCCTTCAGGAAATAGCACTTGGCGCTGGTGTCGTAGCGCATCAGGTGCGGGTGCAGTTTCTGGACCTTGCCGAAGTCGCTGGACGCCACCTGCTGGGTGACGCCAAATTTCTTGCTGACGTGGCTGCGGTTGATGAAGCCGAAAATCTCGATGCTCTCGATGATCCAGCCGATGCGGAGCTGCTCGAAGTAGCGCATCACTCGCCCCCGTTCGCTGCTATGGAGACCGCCTTTGAAGCCGTTGGGGCTGCTGCGACCATGGCGTGCCAAACGTTGTGTGCGACGGCAGTTTCGTCTTCGCCGCTCCAGTCAACGGCTATTGCCGCAGCGATCATTGCCGCCGTGGCGTCAACGGGAACGGCTTTCGTGCTGGAGAGGACTTCGGCCCTGTCTTTCCGGGGGTGCCTGCGTCTGCGATCCCCGTTGATGTCGAGCCATTCGTAACCACTCTCCGGCCACCAGGTGTTGTCGCCGTTTTCGAGTGTGATGACGGTGCAGACAATAAGGGGATGGTGCCGATAGGCCTCTCGCAAAAAGTCGTCGACCATCATCGTGTTGAAGAATGGCCCCTTCCGCATCGGCACCATGCCGGGCTCTTGGGTGATGATCCACGTGGGGTGCGGATTGTCAGACATCGTCGCGCCCTCCGTTCGGCGCACTGGCGGCCGCAGCGGATGCCAGCAGGTCCAGCCCTTCGCCTACCGTGACGGTGACCTTCGAGGCCCCGAGCGGGCGAAGCCCCGTCTGCGGCCAGTCGCGGAGCCGCCCGTCGTTCTCGGTAGCGTGTGCTGCCCAAAAGCGGTGACCGGCATGTTTGGTTTCTTCGGTCCACTCCCAATAGACGACGAGGAGTTCGGTAGCGGCGGCGCTCATGGTCCGTCTCCCCCATACGACACCGCCATAACCATGATGGTGCCGAGAATGAGGAACCAACCCCAGCCGGTCACGCCCTTGAACGCGAGGATCACAGAGGCGACGACGCAAAGGGTGCCGGGGAAGAGGACGAGGCAGGTGACGAAAACCTTCTCCATGGGTTCGCCCTCACGCCTTCCCGAGCGAGCTTTCCAGCTCGGCCGGCTCGATCAAGAACTCTTCGCCTGCAGAGGAGATCGTGACGCCGGCAATGAGGCGTGCCTTGTCCGCATCTGCGAGCATGGCGTCCTTGTTGATCTCTTCCTTCGTGCGCACGAACTGCGCAAAGCCGACCTTCTTGCAGGCCTCAATGACTGCCTCGACGGCGCGGATGGTGACCTTCGGAGGCCGGAGCTTCCAGTTGACGCGGCCGGTTCCGAATTCGTGATACTTGACCTTGCCGTCCTGGGTGAGTTCCAGGCGCCGGGCCTCGCAATAGGCCTGCACGCCCTGTTCATGCTCGGCCAGCTCTGCCGCGAGATCGGCGGTGCCCTTCTCGTATTTCTCGCCGGCGGTGCGGATCGTTTCGTCCGCGTCGGCGCGCAGGCGCTGGATCTCGCGCCGGAGGGTACCGATGCGGCCGATCGCGAAGACGGCGTCCTCGCGTGTCTGCGGCACCCGCGCGAGGGCCTGCGATCTTGATTTCTTCTTTGCTGCAGCTTTCATGTTCGGAGGTTCCTTTAAGTGTTGTTTGGCGTCGGGTTTTCATCGGTCAGGCGCTCCAGCTCGGCGGCGTAATGCGTGACGCCGAAGCAGAGCGCCCGGACTTCCTCCAGGCTTGGCAGGGTGTCCCGGAACGGCGCGGACAAAATCCGTTCCGCGACTTCGAGCGGGTCGATGTCGTTGAAGCGCAGGCCGGCGCGATCGGACCTTTCGCCGGCGGCATCGATGACGGCTATGGCATCGACCAGCGCCTGGTAGTTTCCGGCGATCTGCTCATCGTCGTTGAGCGCGCCGAGAATTCGCTGGACCCCATGCGAGACGGACGCGTGGTCACGCCCGCCCATGAGCCGTCCGATAGCGGAATAGGAGTGGGTGGTCATGCGGCTGGCGAGCGCCCACGCCATGTGGCGCGGGAGCACGGTCCCGGCGTCCCGGCGCCGGGAATAGAGCTGAAGGAGCGGGATGTCGTAGGCTTTGCAGACAGCCTCGGAGATCATGCGGCAAGTGATCACGACTTCCCCCCGAAATCCGGCCGGATGACATTGCCGCCCGGCAGTGTTTCCGCGGCCGCCTTGAGTTCGCCGGTCACGACCTGGCGAAGCTCGCGCGCGGCCTCCAACTGCCGGAGGGCGCCGATCTCGCGCTCCTGCAGGATGGCGAGGTGACGAAGGGTGCGGATGATGTTGAGAAGGGAGCGGACGCCTTTGCCGTCGATGACAATCGTCTCATCGTCCGCGATGCGGCAGTGCGGGGCGAAGTTGTCGGAGAGCATCTGCAGGCCCGCGCTCATGCTGAGTGATTGAGCCGGCCGCATCTTAGAGATCCTCAACGTCGCGGTTGCGCCAGGCGGCCTCCAGGTGCTTTTTCTCCAACTCGGGCGCGGTGCAGCCGGCGGCAAAGCAGGCGATCTTGATTGTCCGGTCGATCTGGCGGAGCGCGCCGCCCTTCATGCCGATTCCGAAGAGGAACCGGGCGCATGCGGTATCCACGATGCCCCACTGTTCAATGAAGGCGCGCACGTCCGCCTCGCGGCCCGGGTCACGTTTCAGATTCTTGTCGATCCGGCTGGCGATCTGGTCACGGCTGTTGGCGTTCGCGCCGTCCTGGTTGATGCGCCGGCGGATCCCGGCATTGCCAACCAGGGCGACCCCGGTGTCGTATTTGTCGGAGAAGTGGCGGAACTGGTTTACCGCGCGGCCATCGGCATGCTGCGCCTCGTCGATGATGAGGAGGGAATTGCCGCTACGCTTCAGACGCTCGCCGATCGCCTCGACGACTTCCCCCTGATTGAACACGCGCACGCCGAACTGGCGCGCCAGCATGTTCATGGCGCCGGTGACCGTCGTCGCCTTCTCGTGAAGGGTGACCATATGGACGTGCGGCTTGATCCTGCGATACGCCTCGCAGGCTACCGTCTTGCCGCGGCCCGCATCGAGCGTGACGGTCACGAAGCCGGAAATCGTCTGCGCCAGGAGAAGCGTCTTGTGAATGTCCGCCGCCGCCTGCGTCGTGAAGAACTCGGGCGACCGGGGGAGGGACGAGGCGAGATCCGCCGCGTCATCGACCGCGTCCAGCCAGCGCGCGATCGTGGAGTTGGCGTTCTCCAGAATGCCATCGAGCGTGCCGGACATCCAAAGCGAGAACGAGCTGTCGGCCATGCCGATGCGCTTGCTCGTTTCGGACTTCGTCCAGGCGTTTCGTGCCGCGATGTCGACGACGCGGGAGCGTAGGCTGCGCCAGACGCCCACTTCGTCCGCGGGGTGTTTGGCCAGGAACTTCGGCGATGGCTCCAGTTCAGGCCAGCGTGTGGTCGGGCTTGCGCCCATGTTCATGTTCATTACATTGGTTCCTTGTGAGATGCCCTTAGGGGCTTTGCGTGCGGCCGGGTTTCCCCCGGCCGCTTTTTTGTCAGGAACCGTACTCACTACTTTTCGGCTCTATGCTTCCGCCCGGCGACTGATGCCGGACGGAATGGGATGATCGAGCTGTCGCCCGAAATCTTGGAAAGGGTCGCGCTGATACCGGCCTCGAATTCCTCGTCCGACATCACGTCGTCGTCGGCCTCGATGGCGAGGTTGCCGGTGACAAGGCGGGTGACTGCCGGCCGGATCTTCTGCTTCGGCGCGGGCTTGTCTTCGACGCTGTAGAGGTCGGCCAGCTCGTCGGCCGAGAACTTCCGCTCCATGTCCAGGAGGGTTTTCTTGCTCTTCAGCCAGGCCTTTCGGTTGCGATTGTGTAGGTTCGCCGCCTCGACGTCGCGGAACTTGCCCTTCTCCGTGCAGGGGGCGGTGCAGATCAGGCGGCCGTCAGGCGCATAGACCTTGATCGGTTCATGAAGCGCATCCGGATCGAAGCGGATCTTGACCTTCCGGCCCGCCCATTCGATGAGCGCGTCGGACCAGTAGACGTTCTTCTCGTAGTGGATCGCGCCGCGATCCTTGCGGGCATGCAGCACCTTCTCGGCTAGCAGCCAGAAATCGCGCTGTGCTTCGGTCGCCCGACGCACGATCGTCGTGGGGTGGCTCATGCTGGCTTCAAACGTCTCGTCGAAGCTCCGGCCCTTTGCGGTTTCTGCCTTGCGGCCGGGACGCGCATTGTGCTCGGCGATGCGGTCGGCGACATGCTGCTGCAGGACGTCGAGCTGCACCGCGCGCCTGCGGTAGTTTTCCGGCTTCTCGTTCGTGTTGCGGCCGGTGTAGCAACCCGACATGGAGGGGTGCTTCGAGATCTCCTCGGCGAGATCCTTCCAGGCGCGCTCGATCGGTTTGGACTGGCCGGCGTACGGCCGCGTGAAATGCGGCTCGATCCCGAAATTCATAAGGATGCCCGACACTTCGTCTTCGTCGATGCCAAACCGATTCACCGACTTCGCTTTCTTCCTGAAGCGATTGCGCTGCGCGGCGCCGCCGGAGATCGCGTTGCTGGCGAAGGCGCGGCCATTGTCCATGTAGAAATGCTCGGGGATCCCGAAGTCTTCGATCATGTCGCCGATGCAGGCGCGCACCACGTCCCAGGTCTCGGCCGAGGCGAGCCGCCAGGAGAGGATCTTGCCGGAATAGATGTCCTGGATACCGAGCAGGATGACGCGAACCGGGTTCTTGGCGTTCCAGGGCGCCCAAACGAAGAGGTCGAGCTGGTGACCGTCGGTGTTGACGATCTCCAGCGCGTGGAGATGGTCTTTGGTGCGCACCTGCGGCGGGTAAAGCTGCTCGGCCTTCTTCTTGCCCTTCCGGGCATAAACCTGCACGGCCTTCTCGACCTCGGCATCGAGGCGGCGGCGTAGCGCCCGCTCGGACGGGATCGGCGACCAGCCGTGAAGCTTGGCCGCGGCCTCGACGCGACGATAGCACGCGGAGAAGCCGGAGCCTTCAGGGCGAAGGAAATCCGACTTGAGCGCCGCCCACGCCAGCGGGTGGCACTCGGCGCGGTTCTCATGAATGACGCCGTCTTCGGTGTACTTCGGGGCCAGCGCCGGAAGCCAGTCTTCCTGGTCGACGTCTTTCAACCGGGCGCGCCATTCGTAATAGGTCGACATGGAGACGCCATGCCGATCGAGAACGCGGCGCAATGTCTCCTCGATCGAGGCGCGGTCGCAGGTGGCGATGCGGCCAGCTAGGGCCTTTTCCGCGTCCATGATGACATTGAGGCGGGCGTAGCAAATCTGGCGGTGATCGTCCGTCATCGCGTCGAATGCGTGCCAATACAGACGCTTGCGCTTCTCACGGCTCTCCGCACGGGCGGCCTCTTCGCCCGCGATCATGGCGAGCTTCAATTGAGCCGGGCGCGGCAGTACTATGGCGCGATACTTCCAGACCGGCTTCGTCTCTCCCGGGAATTGCCGCGCTCGCGAAGGATCGTTTCGCCATCCCTCGCGTAACATCTTCTTGTGGATGCCTGATTGGTCATCTGGAAGGCCGGGCAGCTTCAAGGATGCAAGCTCCGCGATAGTGAACCACTCGCCGATCATGTGCGCCCCCTCCGGATGTTCACAGGGGTGGCCTGAAGCACTTTTAATTCGGCCGTAAGGGCACGGCGCTCCTGCTGGATGCGGGCGATTTCGGCAAGGCGCGCCTCGTCGCCTTCGAGCAGCAACAGCCCGTCGTCGGAGACGATGCTGTCCCAAAGCCACACTGCGCCGGTCGCGCGCACGAAAGCCTTCATGCGCACCAGGCTGATATCGTGAGCAACGGCACTCTCGGCCGTGTAGGCGTCGAGGGTGGCCTTGGAGACGCCGGCGACGGCGAGGTAATCGGCCATGCGGGCGGCGATCGTCGGCCGGTCGAACGGGCATTCCCGGATGGCGCGGGCCATGTCGCGTTTCAGGCGGGCGCGGAATCGGTCGATGTCGATCCGGTCGGCCGCCGCGCGGACGGGGAAGAGTTGCTCTTTCCAGAAGTCGAGCTGAGAGGGGTCGCGCTTGGTCATGCCGCCACCGCCTCGCGCCGGGCCTCGGCCATCATGTCGCCAAGGGCGGTCCCGGAGATATCGAGCGGGTCGAGGCCGGCGTGCACCAGGAACTCGGATCGGGTCTGTTCGTCGGCCTCGTCCCAGGCGGCGGTCAGCTTCTTCAGAAGGGCCGCCTGCAGGTCGATGGGTGGCGCGGCCGGCTTGTCGGCGTCCAGCACCTTGCGCACGTCGGGCTCGATTTTGAGGCCGGCGGCGATGCCGGCTTGCTTCGCCTCGGGCATGCTGGCCAGCTTGAGGAGGAGCTTCTGGTCGTTCTCCGCGTCGGTACCGCGCAGCGCCTGGCGAAGCGCCGGATGAAGGCCCTGGCCGATCTTGGTCACATTAAAATATGTGCTCCGGCCAAAGCCGAACCGGTCCTGCACGCGCTCCGAAAGCTCACGCCCCGGTGTAAAAACAACAGTCCAATCGTTGGACTGTTTTTTCGGCCGCCCGCCTTTTGGGTCGATCTTGCCGAATTTTTCCTCGTACAGCTCACGGAACTTGGCGACGAAGACGCTACGGTCGAGCGCCGTCAGGTCGTTCCGGTAGAGGTTTTCCGAGATCTCGATCAACTGAGCCTCGGCCGCGTCGGCAGAGACCACGATGGCGTCAATCTCGTCCCAATTGTTCAGCTTCGCGGCGAAGAGCCGGTGCCCACCCGCGATCAGCGTCCAGGGGGTGGCCCCGGCATTGGCGGCCGGCGTGGCGCGCACGGTGATCGGATTGATCAGCCCGCGATCGGCCATGGAGGCGGCGATCGCAGCGGCAACGTCTTCGTCGACGGGGCGGGCGCGCTCGCCGACGAAGATGGAGGAAACGGGGAGGGACTTAAAGGATGCCATCAGGCGACCTCTTCATAGGGCTGTTCATCGTCGGAGAGGCGCAGGAACAGAAGCACCCGTGCGCGTTCGGCTATGGTCTGGTAGTGCAGGGCAAAGCGGTCATGCGCGATGCGGGCGTCCACGGTGCGCAGCGCGCGGTTGATCGCCTCGCGTGAGCGATCTTCCATTTCCACCACCCGCCGTTTCGGCCAGCCGAATTCGCGGATGACCAGGTGCATCGTGATCTGCCTCGCCAAGGCAGCGTCGAACCACTCGTGCGGCGGGTCGACGATGTCGCGGATTGCAAGGTGCGGGAAACCCTCCCGCACCGCGCAAAGGCAGGCATGCACCGTGGCGTCGTAGACCTGCTTCTGGTCGTACTGGTTCAGCATGCGCCGCTGCTTTCCATGTCGTCGGCGACTTCCCGCAACATCCGGGCCGTCGCCTCCCGCGCGGCCTGCTCGATGTTCGCGCTAAGCTGCGCGAGCACCTCGTCCAGCAGGCGGCTGGCGGCGGATTTCAGGGCGGCGAATGCCGGCACGGGCCGGGCGTCCTCGCGCTCCGCTGCGGTTGCGTCGGAGCCGCCGTCACCGGTGGCATGCATGACGACCTCGGCCTGCAGAATCTTGCCGGTCTCCGGATCGGCCTCCACCATGATGTCAGGGCGCACGGCCTCGCTGTTCGCGGGATCGACGATCAGGACGTCAGCCTTCACACGACGGCCGCGCCGCTTCGGGGCGGGGTCAGCCGAGAGTTCCGCAGGCGCCGCTTCTTTCAAGGCCTGGATGGTCGGAGGTTCTTCGGCGATGAGGACAGCCGGCCGGGTGATTTCACCCGCGCGGATCCGCTTGGCCCACGAGACGAAAGCCCGCCAGGATGGCTCCGGCAGTTCGAGGGCGCGGGCGGCGGCGAAGAAGTCGTCGTAGGCGCGTTCTTCCTCGTCGGCCTCGATGTCGATATCGCCACCGATCGCGCCCCGGATCGCATCCCAGGCTTCGCCAAGGGCCGGAACGGCAGCTACCGGCGGGCACCCGAAATAGTCCACGTCCGGCGCTGGCGTGGCGGCAGCGGTCGCGCCCGGCACGTTGGGCGTTTCGGGGCGCATGAACGAGCCAAGCTGTACGCCAGCCAGCCATTGCTTGACGAGTTTGCGGGCAGGGGCGGAAACGCCAGCGGCCGAAAGCCGGGAAACGAAGCTGGAGTAGACGATCGGCAGGCTGTAGCCTTCGGCCCGAGTTTCATCGAAGAGCTGCTGCACGGCGGGGATCGCCTTGGGGTGCAAGTCGCTGAAGAACGGAATGACCGGGCTCATGCTGCACCGCCTTCCTTGACGCGGCACGCGACGATCGCGAGCGAAAGCTCGCGCTGCAGGAACGTCGTGAAGACATCGAGGAGCTTGGCGCTCTGCTCGCTGTCGCTCGGCCGGAGGAACCCGAGGGCAAGTTCGGCGGGCGTTGTGGGCAGGCTCATATCCTTGCCCTCGTCGATCGCCATCAGCGTCAACCAATCCTTCAAGGCCTCGGCGACGATCTGGTTCTCCATCTCCGTGCTTTCGGGGCTGTAGCCCGCGGCGATCATGGATTGCTGGAGCTGAACGGAGCGCAGGACGATGTCATAGGCGGCGCGGGCGCGGTCGGCATCGGCGGGTGTCAGTCCCACCGGCAGTTCCCGCGTCACGTCGGCCGGCGGCGGCGGCAGGTCGCGAACCCATGCCGCGAACTCGTCGAAGGACGGCCCGGCGACATCGACTTCCTGCAGCTCCGCGCAGAAAAGGTTGTAGCTGAATTCGTTGGCCTGAGGGCCAAGGTCATTCCGCCAGACGCGCTGGATGGCGCGTTGAAGAACCGCGTTGGCGCGCTGTGGCACCCTCGCGAAGAACGGCACGGTGACGGGATTGGCAAGAGCTATCATTGAAGGCCTCCTGAGACCTGGTTGAGCAAGCAGATCAGCGAGGCGGCGAGGCCGAGGAACGCAGTACTGAAAATCAACACGGACTGGACCGCCCCGCAGATCGGCGAGCGGGCGGGGATAAAAAGCGGATTGGGCATGTCGATTTCGCGCTGTCGTTTCGACATTGGCGAAGCTCCGAAAATGCGGGAGGGTGAGGTCAACAAAAGCGAACGGAAGGAATCGAAAATGGATCTGGCGGCGCATCTGGATTGGGCGCAGGCGGAGTGCGAGTTCATCGGCGAGCTGCTCCACAAAGAGGGCATGAAGAACATTCTTGCGACGTGCCTGGAGCTTGGGAGCGATCGCCTCCAGGAGATGGCTGATGCGCTTGCCCCCCAAACGGAGGTCTTTCTTCGAGCGCCGAGAGCGGAGAGGGGGCCGTATGTGTCGGTTCTTTCAGATGACCGGGAGCGCCACGCGTTCCTGCTGGCGACCTACCACAAGGCCAGATGCGCTCTATTCCTGCACGAATGCCTGTACCAAGCCGGCGCATCACGCTGGCCAAGCGAGGAAATGGGCAAGATGCTGATACGGTTTGCTGAGGCCGCGGAAGATATGGCGGATGGTCACCCGCAACTCTTTCCGTTCTCGGAGGATAACCCCTTCGGGATGAGCCCTGAATATTTCGCCCGCTCATAGCAAAGGGCTCGCGCTCGGAAGCCAGAGCGTACAGGAGCGCGAGTTCCTCGTCGGTGAGGCGGCGCTCTTCATTCAGCAGGGCTTGCTTTCTCTTGAGCCAATGACGGCGAGCCCGAACGCGCCGGTATTCAAGGGCGCTTTCGGCATCACGGAAGGAGTTGCTCATGCCGCCGCTCCAACAGCTTCGGCCTGCGGCTGGCGCCGCGCATGGCGGTAGTTCTCGGCTGGTTGCGGGCTAAGGCGCGTTCCGTCCGCGTGATAGCGGGAAAACCACAGGTGCTCCGGCCGCCGCCCAAGCGCTGCGGCAATGGCCCGCTCGCCGGCAAGGTGCGGCTCGTGAACCGCATTTCCAGCGGTGCCGCGCGGTAGGCCATAGTCTTCATCGATCTGCGCAAGCGTCAGCTCCTTGCGCGCCAGCAAGTCGCGGATGCGGCCCACCTCTCTCAGTCGACGCGCCTTGGCGCGCTCCAGCTTGCCGGTCTGATCGGCACGGTGCATAAAATGATCCTTCCAGAGGGGAGGCCCTGGCCGGCCTCCTTTTTTGGGGTAACTGTTTCTGCGAACACAGAAAGGAATAACGGAATATCTTCGTTATGTAAACGATGAATTTCCGTTAAACGAGATGGCGCGACCATTGAAACCCCGCACGCCATTGGCCGCACGGCTGATAGAAGTGCGCGAAACACTAGGCTTTAAGGACAATCGGAATGGCTTCGCCGAGAGGCTTGACCTCGTGCCGGATACGCTGGGCTCGTACGAGCGCGGCGTGGCGGCGCCTCCACCAGACGTTCTGGCCCGCTACCACAAAGAGTTTGGGGTCAACATTTCTTGGCTAGTTAGCGGCGAAGGCGTGTCGCTCGACGATCCGTCGAAGGCTCAGCCTCCTCGCGCGGGCGTCGATATCGTCCTGCTGCAGCGCCTGCACGACGCGGTCCAGGCGGTCTACATAGAGTGCAAACGGACGCCGCCGCCCCGCGCGGTGACAGCCGGGGCGGGTGAACTCTACAACGAGCTGCTGGGAATGGTGGCGGATGTCCGCGACCAGGCGGTGGTCTCGGCGCTGCTGCCCGTCCTGCGGGACCGCTTCAAGGAACGGATCTCCAAAGCGGAACCCGGGTCGAGCAAAGCCGTGGGCTCATGATCGTCGAGCTAAACGACGAACAGCGAAAAAAGAACGGAGAATCGACGGCGCCCGGAAACGCGTACCAGGTGCTGCTGTCGAAGATGTTGCTGGAGCCCGGAAGAGATAGTCCCAATGCTCGGCCCCGGGATAGCCGCCCCCATACGCCTTAAATCAACGCACAACCCCAAAAAGCCAGACCAATACAGCCGCAAAGCTACTGGTTGAGTGGCTATCGTTCAAACAATCTCTGCTGTGGATGCAATGATGGTAAACGCTGGCCGCCTCGATACCGGCGGTCGGCGCCGGAGCCGGGAGTTGAACACGCGCTTCACAGACACGCCGATGCGCTTTTAGCCGGAGCTTGGACATGGCACATCGCCCCCGGCCGAAAGGCCACGGCGAATGCGCCAGCCGCCAGGCTGCGCATGTGTTCGGCCGCCGCTATGGCGGCGCGCCTATGTGAAGTCAGGGTGTTCAAGCCCGCTCTGGTTATAGTTGCCCGCAACGCGTGCGGGCAACGGAAAATTTCCGTCCGCGCCCAAAGCCGAGGCGTGCTCTGATTCTTTCAGCGCCGCAGTTTTTCACCGGCGGCCGCCGTTGTGCCGACCGCTCAGCGTGGTTTCATCGGGACGCCACGCCAGCCGTGCATTGTCATACACTGAATGACGAAGTCGTTCCGGCGCATATCGTTGGCGATGGCGTTACCGATGCCGGCACCCGCGACGAATTCTGCGCTCCCCATGGCGAAGTATCCCTGGTCGGCGGATGATGACATGAGCTGGCAGCGCGCTAGCGCCATTTCCGTCGGCAGCGGCGGCGACGCCACGATCGGAACCCACGTCATTTTCGAGTAATGCGTCTGACAGCCTGCCAGCAAGGCCAACACCGGCGCTGCCGCCAGCAATCGAATTCTCATGCCCATACCCCCTCTAAGTTGCATCGATAATCTAAAAGGGGGAGGAACGAAAGGCAAGCGCCATCCGCGCCGGCAGGAAATTTGCTCACAACCAAGTCGGCAGGTAATACGCCAGCGGTATGGCTTTGACTTAAAAGCGTTTTTGCCGCCTCTAGCGGCGGCAATCCGAGAAAATTGCCCGAGGAAATTTGCTCAATTGTACTTTCGCCCGATGCCAAGGCAAATCACGGTGGGCGGCACCCTTTCTTTAAAGCTACGCTAGCCGTTATTTTTCAAATATTTGAAGCCGTCTTAAAGCTGGTTGGGCGTTTTCTAAAGGCCCTTGAACGCCCCGCCGCGGTTTCTCTCGATTTCCCGCTGCCGTCCGCTGTTTGCCGGCGGCATGCTGTCAAAACCCACCCGCCCGAAATTTGCACCGCGTCGCGCCAAGGCCCTGAATTTCGGGGGGCTTTCTTAGATAATTGGGCGTCTTACTGGATATTACTAGAATTCCGGACACCCGTGGCAGACAACAACGGTATGGGATGGCGGGACGGCGAGAGCCGTCATAATTCGTTAAAAGTCCGGTTGCCTCTTGTGAAAAAGGGAATCGGGCTTTATGTAGGGCAAAACAGACACGCGGTGCGTGGGGCTGATAATTCAGCTTTACGCGCCGTAATGGCGTGGACATTCAATGGCATCGAAAACGAATCCGATTGCGTTTCTGCAGCAGGTACGCTCCGAAACGGCAAAAGTGACTTGGCCTTCGCGGCGCGAGACGATGATCTCGACCGTCATGGTGTTCGTCATGGTCTTCCTGGCTGCGGTGTTCTTCTTCGCTGCGGACCAGCTGATGGGTTGGCTGGTTGGCCTCGTCCTCGGCGCTGCCGCCTGACCGCTTGGAGATGAACATGGCTTCCCGTTGGTACATCGTCCACGCCTATTCGAATTTCGAGAAGAAGGTCGCCGAGGACATCGAGAACAAGGCCCGTCAGAAGGGTCTCGACCATCTCTTTGAAAAGATTCTCGTGCCGACCGAAAAGGTCGTCGAGGTGCGTCGCGGCCGCAAGGTCGATTCGGAGCGCAAGTTCTTCCCCGGCTACGTGCTGGTGCGGGCGAACCTGACGGACGAGGCGTATCACCTCATCAAGAATACGCCCAAGGTCACGGGCTTCCTCGGTTCCGACAACAAGCCGGTTCCGATCCCGGACTCCGAGGCTGAGCGCATCCTGTCGCAGGTTCAGGACGGCGTCGATCGTCCGAAGCCCTCGGTCTCCTTCGAGATCGGCGAGCAGGTTCGCGTTTCCGACGGTCCGTTCGCCTCGTTCAACGGCATCGTTCAGGACGTCGACGAGGAGCGTTCGCGCCTCAAGGTGGAAGTGTCGATCTTCGGTCGCGCCACCCCGGTCGAGCTGGAATACGCCCAGGTCGAGAAAATCTGATTTCGGCAGCCGCCCCCGGGCGCTGTCCATCTGAAATCCAATCCTCCTCGAGGGTTGGTGGCGGAAGTTTCCGCCGCTCGCGTGGAAGGGAAGGCGGCCTCTAGCCGGGCGCCGAAACCGCACCACGCAACCGCAGCCGCCGGTCGAAGGATCGGCATCATGGGCCGGGCAACCGGCCGCATTCTGAAAGGCAGAGAGAAATGGCTAAGAAAGTTGCAGGCCAGCTCAAGCTTCAGGTCAAGGCAGGATCGGCAAATCCTTCGCCGCCGGTCGGTCCCGCGCTGGGTCAGCGCGGCCTGAACATCATGGAATTCTGCAAGGCCTTCAACGCGGCTACGCAGGAAATGGAAAAGGGTATGCCGATTCCGGTCGTCATCACCTACTACCAGGACAAGTCCTTCACCTTCGTGATGAAGCAGCCGCCGGTGACCTACTTCCTCAAGAAGGAAGCCAAGATCACGTCCGGCTCGAAGACCCCGGGCAAGGGCGCGACGGTCGGCAAGCTCACCAAGGCTCAGATCAAGTCGATCGCCGAAGCCAAGATGAAGGATCTCAACGCCGCCGATATCGAAGGCGCAATGGCAATGGTCGAGGGCTCCGCCCGCGCCATGGGCCTGGAAGTGGTAGGTTAATTCCATGGCCAAGATCGCAAAGCGCATCCAGAAGATCCGTGAAGGCATCGACCCGACCAAGCTCGTCGCCCTGACGGATGCAATCGCTCTCGTCAAGGAGCGTGCCGTCGCCAAGTTCGACGAAACCGTCGAGATCGCCATGAACCTCGGCGTTGACCCGCGTCACGCAGACCAGATGGTCCGCGGCGTCGTCAACCTGCCGAACGGCACCGGCCGTGACGTTCGCGTGGCCGTGTTCGCCCAGGGCGCCAAGGCTGAAGAAGCCAAGGCTGCCGGCGCCGACATCGTTGGCGCCGAAGAGCTCGTCGAAATCGTCCAGGGCGGCAAGATCGACTTCGATCGTTGCATCGCGACCCCGGACATGATGCCGCTCGTCGGCCGTCTCGGTAAGGTTCTCGGCCCGCGCGGCATGATGCCGAACCCGAAGGTCGGCACCGTCACCATGGACGTTGCAGGCGCCGTCAAGGCATCCAAGGGCGGTGCTGTCGAGTTCCGCGTCGAGAAGGCTGGTATCATCCACGCCGGCATCGGCAAGGCTTCCTTCGACGCCAAGGCTCTGGAAGAGAACATCAAGGCATTCGCCGACGCCGTCATCAAGGCGAAGCCGACGGGCGCCAAGGGCAACTACGTCAAGCGCGTTGCCATCTCGTCCACGATGGGCCCGGGCGTGAAGATCGACCCGGCGACCGTCGCCTAAAAATTTCGGTCCGGCTTCGGCCGCACCGCAAAAGAATTCCCGGCCGGTCTGGCCGGGAATTTCCGGAGAAGTCCGGAACTCCTGTCCGAGATTGCAGGTGGTTAGACCTTAATCACTTTGCCTGCATGAGACGGGTGAGACCTGAATTTCACTCAGCGTCGGATGACGCGGAATTCGGTTCGAACCTACCTTGCCTGTGTCGCGGCCTCTGGCCGAGCGCGGGGGGACAGGATCCTCGAGCGTCGCTCGGGATCAGCTTTTTGAGATGATCTCTAGCGGCAAAGGCAAACCCGGCAGGGTCCGTGACAAGTCATGGCCCTGTCTACTGGAGATAGGCAGTGGAAAGAGCGGAAAAACGCGAATTCGTCACTGAACTGAACGAAGTCTTCAAGGCTTCCGGTTCGGTAGTCGTGGCACGCTATGCCGGCATCACCGTTGCACAGATGAACGATCTTCGTACGAAGATGCGTGCAGCTGGCGGTACCGTCAAAGTCGCGAAGAACCGCCTGGCCAAAATTGCCCTTCAGGGTACGGAGTCGGAAGGGATGTCTGATCTCTTCCAGGGTCAGACGCTCATTGCATACGCAAATGATCCGATGATCGCTCCTAAGGTAGCCATGGATTTCGCCAAGACCAACGACAAGCTCGTTGTTCTCGGTGGCGCCATGGGTGCGACCACGCTCGACGCAGAAGCAGTCAAGTCGCTTGCGACCCTGCCTTCGCTCGACGAGCTGCGTGCAAAGCTCCTGGGCCTCATTGCAGCCCCGGCAACGCGCGTCGCCACGGTCGTTGCAGCACCGGCAAGCCAGCTTGCCCGCGTGTTCGCAGCCTACGCCAAGAAGGACGAAGCCGCGTAAGGCGGTTTTTCGCTGTAAATCAAACACACCAGTTCGAACCGAACAAAAGGAAATACGAAAATGGCTGATCTCGCAAAGATCGTTGAAGACCTCTCGGCCCTGACCGTCCTGGAAGCTGCTGAGCTTTCCAAGCTTCTCGAAGAGAAGTGGGGCGTTTCGGCTGCAGCTCCCGTAGCTGTTGCTGCTGCTGGCGGCGGCGCTGCTCCGGCTGCTGTCGAAGAAGAAAAGACTGAATTCGACGTGATCCTCGCCGACGCCGGCGCCAACAAGATCAACGTCATCAAGGAAGTCCGCGCCATCACCGGCCTCGGCCTCAAGGAAGCCAAGGACCTCGTCGAAGGCGCTCCGAAGGCTGTCAAGGAAGGCGTTTCCAAGGCTGAAGCCGCTGACCTCAAGAAGAAGCTTGAAGAAGCCGGCGCTAAGGTCGACGTCAAGTAATATCGGAATACGGTGGGAGAGGGTTTCGACCCTCTCCCATCGCTCCTTTCCGCTGAACTGATTACCCAAAAGCCGCAAAAACGGCTTTTGGGTAATGGGTTCTTCAAGAGGATGGTCTTCACCGCAAGATTGGGCAATCCGGCCCGTCGACCGGCAGCAAGACGAGTTTGAACCAACCCATTGGTCGACGGGATCGACTGGCCAGCGAACCCCGTCTGTTGCAGGCCCGGATGCAAATTTGAAGGAGCGACGATGGCTCAGACCCTTTCGTTTAACGGTCGTAGGCGCGTACGCAAGTTTTTTGGTAAAATTCCCGAAGTCGCAGAAATGCCGAACCTCATCGAGGTTCAGAAGGCTTCTTACGATCAATTCCTGATGGTTGAAGAGCCCGCCGGCGGTCGTCCGGACGAGGGCCTTCAGGCCGTTTTCAAGTCGGTTTTCCCGATCACGGACTTCTCCGGCGCTTCCATGCTCGAATTCGTTTCCTACGAATTCGAACAGCCGAAGTTCGACGTCGAGGAATGCCGCCAGCGCGACCTCACCTACGCAGCGCCGCTCAAGGTGACGCTGCGCCTCATCGTGTTCGATATTGACGAGGATACGGGCGCCAAGTCGATCAAGGACATCAAGGAACAGAACGTCTACATGGGCGACATGCCGCTCATGACGGACAACGGTACCTTCATCGTCAACGGCACCGAGCGCGTCATCGTTTCCCAGATGCACCGTTCGCCGGGCGTGTTCTTCGACCACGACAAGGGCAAGAGCCATTCTTCCGGCAAGCTGCTCTTCGCGGCCCGCGTCATCCCGTATCGCGGTTCCTGGCTCGACATCGAGTTCGACGCCAAGGACATCGTGCATGCGCGCATCGACCGCCGCCGCAAGATCCCGGCGACCTCGCTGCTCATGGCCCTCGGCATGGACGGCGAAGAGATCCTCTCGACCTTCTACACGAAGTCGCTCTATCAGCGCGACGGCGCCGGCTGGCGCGTACCGTTCAATCCCGACGCGCTGAAAGGCCAGAAGGCCGTCGCGGATATGATCGACGCCGACACGGGTGAAGTCGTCGTGGAGATCGGCAAGAAGCTGACCCCGCGTCTGCTCCGCCAGCTCTCCGAAAAGGGCCTCAAGGCCCTCAAGGCGACCGACGAGGACCTCTACGGCAACTACCTCGCCGAAGACGTCGTCAACTACGGCACGGGCGAGATCTATCTGGAAGCCGGCGACGAAATCGACGAGAAGACCCTTCCGGTCATCCTGTCGGCCGGTTTCGACGAAATCCCGGTTCTCGACATCGACCACATCAATGTCGGCGCCTACATCCGCAACACGCTGTCTGCAGACAAGAACGAGAACCGCCAGGACGCTCTGTTCGACATCTACCGCGTCATGCGTCCGGGTGAACCGCCGACGATGGAGTCGGCCGAAGCCATGTTCAACACGCTGTTCTTCGATGCGGAGCGTTACGACCTCTCCGCCGTCGGCCGCGTGAAGATGAACATGCGCCTCGACCTCGACGTTGCCGACACGGTCCGCACGTTGCGCAAGGAGGACATCCTCGACGTCGTCAAGATCCTGGTCGAGCTGCGCAATGGCCGCGGCGAAGTCGATGACATCGACCACCTGGGCAACCGTCGCGTGCGTTGCGTCGGCGAACTGGCCGAGAACCAGTACCGTTCGGGCCTGGCCCGTATCGAGAAGGCCGTCAAGGAGCGTCTGGGCCAGGCCGAGACCGAAGCCCTGATGCCGCACGACCTGATCAACTCCAAGCCGATCTCCGCGGCCCTGAAGGAGTTCTTCGGTGCCTCGCAGCTGTCGCAGTTCATGGACCAGACCAACCCGCTGTCCGAGATCACGCACAAGCGTCGCGTCTCGGCCCTGGGCCCGGGCGGTCTGACCCGCGAGCGCGCCGGCTTCGAAGTCCGCGACGTGCACCCGACCCATTACGGCCGCGTCTGCCCGATCGAAACGCCGGAAGGCCCGAACATCGGTCTGATCAACTCGCTGGCGCTGTTCGCTCAGCTCAACGAGTACGGCTTCCTGGAGACCCCGTACCGCCGCGTGGTGGACGGCAAGGTGACCGACCAGATCGACTACCTGTCCGCCATCGAGGAAGGCAAGTACGTCATCGCCCAGGCCAATGCCTCGCTGAACGAGCAAGGCCAGCTGGTCGACGAGCTGGTGTCTGCCCGTGAGAACGGCGAATCGGTGCTGACCTCGCCGGAGCGTATCCAGTACATGGACGTGGCGCCGACGCAGATCGTGTCGGTGGCGGCCTCGCTGGTGCCCTTCCTGGAGCACGATGACGCGAACCGTGCACTGATGGGCGCCAACATGCAGCGCCAGGCCGTGCCGACCCTGCGTCCCGAGAAGGCCTTCGTGGGCACGGGCGTGGAGCGCGTGGCTGCCAAGGACTCGGGTACCGTCGTGGCGGCGCGCCGCGGTGGTGTGGTCGACTATGTGGACACGAACCGTATCGTGATCCGCGTGAACGACGACGAGACCGTGGCCGGCGAAGTCGGCGTGGACATCTACAACCTGATCAAGTATCAGCGTTCCAACCAGAACACCAATATCCACCAGCGCCCCATCGTGCGCCGTGGCGACAAGGTGGCGGCCGAGGACATCATCGCCGATGGCGCCTCGACCGACATCGGTGAACTGGCCCTGGGCCAGAACATGCTGGTCGCGTTCATGCCCTGGAACGGCTACAACTTCGAAGACTCGATCCTGATCAGCGAACGCGTCGTGGCCGAAGACCGCTACACCTCGATCCACATCGAGGAACTGGTGGTGATGGCCCGCGACACCAAGCTGGGCTCCGAGGAAATCACCCGCGACATCCCGAACCTGAGCGAGCAGCAACTGGCTCGCCTGGACGAGTCGGGCATCGTCTACATCGGCGCCGAAGTCGGCCCGGGCGACGTGCTGGTCGGCAAGGTGACCCCGAAGGGCGAAACCACCCTGACTCCGGAAGAGAAGCTGCTGCGCGCCATCTTCGGCGAGAAGGCGTCCGACGTTCGCGACACCTCCATGCGCATGCCGCCCGGCACCTTCGGCACGGTCGTCGAAGTTCGCGTCTTCAACCGCCACGGCGTGGAGAAGGACGAACGCGCGATGGCGATCGAGCGTGAAGAGATCGAGCGTCTGGCCAAGGACCGTGACGACGAGCAGGCGATCCTCGACCGTAACGTCTACGGCCGTCTGATCGACATGCTGCGTGGCCACGTCGCCGTTGCCGGCCCGAAGTCCTTCAAGAAGGGCACCGAGCTTTCCAACGCCGTCGTCTCCGAATATCCCCGCTCGCAGTGGTGGATGTTCGCCGTCGAGGACGAGAAGGTTCAGGGCGAGATCGAAGCCCTCCGCGGCCAGTACGACGAATCCAAGTCGCGCCTTGAACAGCGCTTCATGGACAAGGTCGAGAAGGTCCAGCGCGGCGACGAGCTGCCCGCCGGCGTGCTGAAGATGGTCAAGGTCTACCTGGCCGTCAAGCGCCGCCTGCAGCCTGGCGACAAGATGGCCGGCCGTCACGGCAACAAGGGCGTCGTGTCCAAGATCACCCCGATCGAAGACATGCCTTATATGGCCGACGGCACGCCTGCCGACATCGTGCTGAACCCGCTGGGCGTGCCTTCGCGCATGAACGTGGGTCAGATCCTCGAAACGCACCTCGCATGGGCTTGCGCCGGCATGGGCAAGAAGATCGGCGAGCTGCTCGACGAGTATCGCAAGACCATGGACATCGCGGACCTGAAGCGCGAGCTGACGGAAGTCTACGAAAGCGAAGCCAAGGACGAAGTCGCTCACTTCGACGACGACGCCCTGGTCAAGCTTGCCGAGCAGTCCCGCAAGGGCGTCTCCATCGCAACCCCGGTCTTCGACGGCGCTCACGAGCCCGACGTCGCCAGCATGCTGGAGCGCGCAGGTCTCGACTCTTCCGGTCAGTCGGTTCTGTACGACGGCCGCACCGGCGAGCAGTTCGAGCGTCCCACCACCGTCGGCTATATGCACGTGCTGAAGCTGCATCACCTGGTGGACGACAAGATGCACGCTCGCTCGACCGGCCCGTACTCGCTCGTCACGCAGCAGCCGCTGGGTGGTAAGGCGCAGTTCGGTGGCCAGCGTTTCGGTGAGATGGAAGTCTGGGCCCTGGAAGCCTACGGCGCCTCCTACATCCTGCAGGAAATGCTGACCGTGAAGTCCGATGACGTGAACGGCCGTACCAAGGTGTACGAGAACATCGTCAAGGGCGAGCACTCGATCGAAGCCGGCATGCCGGAATCGTTCAACGTGCTGGTGAAGGAAATCCGGTCGCTCGGTATCGACATGGAACTCGAGCGCAACTAAGAGACGGAACAGGAGAAACACATGAAAGGTTTGCTGGACCTGTTCAAGCAGTTCACGCCGGACGAGCACTTCGACGCGATCAAGATCGGGCTCGCATCGCCCGAGAAGATCCGTTCGTGGTCCTTCGGCGAGGTGAAGAAGCCCGAGACCATCAACTACCGCACCTTCAAGCCGGAGCGTGATGGTCTGTTCTGCGCCAAGATCTTCGGCCCGATCAAGGACTACGAATGCCTGTGCGGCAAGTACAAGCGCCTGAAGCACCGCGGTGTCATCTGCGAGAAGTGCGGCGTTGAAGTCACGCAGACCAAGGTGCGTCGCGACCGCATGGGTCACATCGACCTGGCCGCGCCCTGCGCCCACATCTGGTTCCTGAAGTCGCTGCCTTCGCGTCTGGGCCTGGTGCTCGACATGACGCTGCGCGACATCGAGCGCGTGCTGTACTTCGAGAACTACATCGTGACCGAGCCGGGCCTGACCGCGCTCAAGGAAAACCAGCTTCTTTCCGAAGAAGAGTACATGATCGCCGTCGATGAATATGGTGAAGACCAGTTCACGGCGATGATTGGCGCCGAGGCCATCTACGAGATGCTCGCCTCGATGAACCTCGAAAGGATCGCTGGCGATCTGCGTTCGGATCTGGCCGACACCACGTCGGAACTGAAGCAGAAGAAGCTGATGAAGCGCCTGAAGATCGTCGAGAACTTCATGGAATCCGGCAACCGTCCGGAATGGATGATCATGAAGGTCGTTCCGGTGCTGCCGCCGGACCTGCGTCCTCTGGTGCCGCTGGACGGTGGTCGTTTCGCGACCTCCGACCTGAACGACCTCTATCGTCGCGTCATCAACCGCAACAACCGTCTGGCTCGTCTGCTGGAGCTCAAGGCTCCCGAGATCATCGTGCGCAACGAAAAGCGCATGCTGCAGGAGGCTGTGGACTCGCTGCTGGACAACGGTCGTCGCGGCAAGGCCATGACCGGCGCCAACAAGCGTGCCCTCAAGTCGCTGGCCGACATGATCAAGGGCAAGAGCGGTCGCTTCCGTCAGAATCTGCTGGGCAAGCGCGTCGACTACTCCGGTCGTTCCGTGATCGTGGTGGGCCCGACCCTGAAGCTGCACCAGTGCGGTCTGCCCAAGCTGATGGCGCTGGAGCTGTTCAAGCCCTTCATCTTCTCGCGCCTGGAGGCGATGGGTATCGCCACCACCATCAAGGCGGCGAAGAAGGAAGTCGAGAGCGGCACGCCCGTGGTCTGGGACATCCTGGAAGAGGTCATCAAGGAGCACCCGGTTCTGCTGAACCGCGCGCCCACGCTGCACCGTCTGGGCATCCAGGCCTTCGAGCCCGTGCTGATCGAAGGCAAGGCCATCCAGCTGCATCCGCTGGTCTGCGCGGCCTTCAACGCCGACTTCGACGGTGACCAGATGGCCGTTCACGTGCCGCTCTCGCTGGAAGCCCAGCTTGAAGCGCGCGTGCTCATGATGTCGACGAACAACATTCTGCACCCGGCGAACGGCGCACCGATCATCGTTCCCTCGCAGGATATGGTTCTCGGCCTCTACTATTTGTCGATCCTGAACCAGAACGAGCCGGGCGAAGGCATGGCCTTCTCCGACATGGGCGAACTGCACCATGCGCTCGAAAACAAGGTCGTCACGCTGCACGCGAAGATCCGCGGCCGCTACAAGTCGGTCGACGGTGAAGGCAAGCCCTACACCAAGATCTTTGAAACGACGCCCGGCCGCATGATCATCGGCGAGCTGCTGCCGAAGAACGGCAACATCCCGTTCGACATCTGCAACCAGGAAATGACCAAGAAGAACATCTCCAAGATGATCGACACGGTCTACCGTCACTGCGGCCAGAAGGACACGGTCATCTTCTGCGACCGCATCATGCAGCTCGGCTTCGGCCACGCCTGCCGCGCCGGCATTTCGTTCGGCAAGGACGACATGGTCATTCCGGACACCAAGGCGAAGATCGTCGGTGACACCGAAAACCTCGTCAAGGAATACGAGCAGCAGTACAACGACGGCCTGATCACCCAGGGCGAGAAGTACAACAAGGTCGTCGACGCCTGGGGCAAGGCCACCGAAAAGGTCGCGGAAGAGATGATGGCGCGCATCAAGGCCGTCGAATTCGACCCCGAGACCGGCCGCCAGAAGCCGATGAACTCGATCTACATGATGTCGCACTCCGGCGCCCGCGGTTCTCCGAACCAGATGCGTCAGCTGGGCGGCATGCGCGGCCTCATGGCCAAGCCGTCGGGCGAGATCATCGAAACGCCGATCATCTCGAACTTCAAGGAAGGCCTGACCGTGAACGAGTACTTCAACTCGACGCACGGCGCCCGTAAGGGTCTGGCAGACACCGCCTTGAAGACCGCGAACTCCGGTTACCTGACCCGCCGTCTCGTCGACGTCGCGCAGGATTGCATCGTCACGCATGTCGACTGCGGCACCGACAAGGGCCTCACGATGACGGCGATCGTTGACGCCGGCCAGGTCGTGGCTTCGATCGGCACCCGCGTTCTCGGCCGTACGGCTCTGGACGATATCGATCATCCGATCACCGGCGAGCGCATCGTCGATGCCGGCAAGATGATCCTCGAGGCCGACGTCGTCTCGATCGAGAAGGCCGGCATCCAGTCGATCCGCATCCGCTCGGCGCTGACCTGCGAAATCCAGACCGGCGTCTGCGGCGTCTGCTACGGTCGCGACCTTGCACGCGGCACGCCCGTCAACATGGGCGAAGCCGTCGGCGTCATCGCGGCACAGTCGATCGGCGAGCCGGGCACCCAGCTCACCATGCGTACCTTCCACCTTGGCGGCACGGCGACCGTGGTCGACCAGTCGTTCCTGGAAGCCTCGTATGAAGGCACGGTGCAGATCAAGAACCGCAACATGCTGCGCAATTCCGATGGCGCACTCGTCGCGATGGGCCGCAACATGGCGATCACCATCCTCGACGAGCGCGGCGTGGAACGTTCCTCGCAGCGCGTTGCCTACGGTTCGAAGATCTTCGTTGATGACGGCGACAAGGTGAAGCGCGGCCAGCGTTTCGCCGAGTGGGACCCCTACACCCGTCCGATGATGACGGAAGTGGAAGGTACGGTTCACTTCGAGGACGTGGTCGACGGTATCTCGGTTCTCGAAATCACCGACGAATCCACCGGCATCACCAAGCGTTCGGTCATCGACTGGCGCTCGACGCCGCGCGGTACGGACCTGAAGCCGGCCATCGTCATCAAGGACAAGAATGGCGCCGTCGCCAAGCTGTCCCGCGGTGGTGAAGCCCGCTTCATGCTCTCGGTCGACGCGATCCTTTCGGTCGAACCTGGTCAGAAGGTCTCCCAGGGTGACGTTCTTGCCCGTTCGCCGCTGGAAAGCGCCAAGACCAAGGACATCACCGGTGGTCTGCCGCGCGTTGCCGAACTGTTCGAAGCCCGTCGTCCGAAGGACCACGCCATCATCGCTGAGATCGATGGTACCGTCCGCTTCGGCCGCGACTACAAGAACAAGCGTCGCGTGATGATCGAGCCGGCGGAAGACGGTGTCGAACCGGTCGAGTACCTGATCCCGAAGGGCAAGCCCTTCCACCTTCAGGACGGCGACTACATCGAAAAGGGTGACTACATCCTCGACGGCAACCCCGCGCCGCACGAC
Source organism: Roseateles sp. XES5 (assembly GCF_020535545.1). Lineage (NCBI taxonomy): Bacteria > Pseudomonadati > Pseudomonadota > Betaproteobacteria > Burkholderiales > Sphaerotilaceae > Roseateles > Roseateles sp. XES5. The sequence goes on along the minus strand of NZ_CP084752.1, from coordinate 36,060 downwards.
ATCCTGGCGATCAAGGGCATGGAAGAGCTGGCTCGCTACATCGTCGACGAGGTGCAGGACGTCTACCGTCTGCAGGGCGTGAAGATCAACGACAAGCACATCGAGGTGATCGTTCGCCAGATGCTGCAGAAGGTCGAGATCACGGATGCCGGCGACTCGACCTACATCGTCGGCGACAACGTCGACCGTATCGAGCTGGAAGACGTCAACGACGCCCTGATCGAGGAAGGCAAGAAGCCGGCTTACGGCGATCCGGTCCTCCTCGGCATCACCAAGGCGTCGCTGCAGACCCCGTCGTTCATCTCGGCCGCTTCGTTCCAGGAGACCACCAAGGTCCTCACGGAAGCTGCGATCGCCGGCAAGACCGACGGCCTGCAGGGCCTGAAGGAAAACGTCATCGTCGGCCGCCTCATCCCGGCCGGTACCGGTGGCACCATGACCCAGATCCGCCGCATCGCGACGGCTCGCGACGAGATGATCCTCGACGAGCGCCGCAAGTCGACGGGCGCTGGCGTCGCCACCCCGATGCTGGCGGACCTCGCCGGCGGCGAGGGCGCCGCAGCCGAGTAAGGCTGGGTTACGAGAATGGAGAGCGCCGGGCCACTAGCCCGGCGTTTTCGTTTGTGCCGATGACGGGGAGGGCGGTTCGCCGCGTCTTGTACCCGCGCAAGAAAAAAGCCGCCCGGCGATCCGGGCGGCTTTCTTGTTTCGGGCTGCCTGTTTCAGGCTTTCTCGTTTCGGGCTCTGTCGTTTCGGGCTCTCTCGTTTCGGGCCGGCGAGGGCGCTCAGGCGAAACGGATGATCGCGACTTCCCCGTCGAGCGCGCCCTTGTAGGCGGAAGCGTGCGGCTCGTCCTCGGGCTCGCCCGTCAGCGTGCCGATCTGGTCGAGGTCGGCTTCCAGGAAGCCTTCCTCGGAAAGCGCGTTCAGCGCCTCGCGCACGGCGCTGTCGTCGTCCGGCGCCCGCAGCATGACGTGGATGTCGATGCCCTCGTCCCCCTCGCGCTCATAGGCCTTGCCGATGATGATGAAGACCATCGGCTCGTCGAGCGTATTGTTGTCGTTGTCGGCGCTGGACGCCATGGCGGGGGCTCCTTTCAGGTCAGTGTTCTGAGTTCTATAAAGGGTAGGGCGGCCGGACCCAAATGCAAAATCGGGGGCAGGGCGCAAAAGGTGAGTCTCGGGAATCGGTGGATGCATTCGCGCGGAATCGACTCTTCCGGTTGATTCCGTCTTCAGGCTTTCTTAATATTGTCAGGTGAAGGATGTGCGGTCGCAAATGCCCCCGAAGAGGGGCGGCAAGGCCGCCGAAAGCCCTGCTTTTCAGGCAGGACAGCCATTCGGCCCCGGGATTCTTTCGCCTCGCCCCTTGACCTTTTGCCCTTAAGTCAGTATTCCGCACGCCATCAGAGCCTATGTGAGGCTGGCTGGTTCGGAATGACTCGTTCTGAAGTTCGCCTCAAACAGGGCTCGACGCACGTTGAGAACATGAATGCTGCACGCATGACGCGGTTATAGCGCGTCCTCTGCCTAACGAGGTCATCCGCCAAGGCGGATTGGCCTTTTATTGCGCATGAACACGCGTGTGGCCACGAGCATTTTGCAGGGCAAGCGGAACGCTTGGCGTCGCATAAATGCGGCAACCGAGTATCCGGGGTCGGTTTACCGCTCCAAAGCCGCCCGCAAGGGTAACGAGACACGAATAAGGGATGGTTCTATGCCTACCGTAAACCAGCTTATCCGCAAGCCGCGCCAGGCGCAGGTGAAGCGCAACAAGGTTCCTGCCCTGCAGGAAAACCCCCAGAAGCGCGGCGTCTGCACCCGCGTTTACACCACGACCCCGAAGAAGCCGAACTCGGCTCTGCGTAAGGTTGCCAAGGTGCGTCTGACCAACGGTTTCGAGGTGATCTCGTACATCGGCGGTGAAGGCCACAACCTGCAAGAACACAGCGTCGTGCTCGTGCGCGGCGGCCGTGTCAAGGACTTGCCCGGTGTGCGTTACCACATCGTCCGCGGTTCGCTGGACCTGCAGGGCGTGAAGGATCGCAAGCAGTCGCGTTCCAAGTACGGCGCCAAGCGTCCGAAGTAATACAGTAACCGGCGCCATTTCGCTGGTCAGAACCTTTTGAAGAAAGACGAAAAGTATGTCCCGTCGCCATAGAGCAGAAAAGCGCGAGATCAATCCGGACCCGAAGTTCGGCGATCTCGTGGTCACCAAGTTCATGAACGCCATCATGCTGGACGGCAAGAAGTCCGTCGCCGAAACGATCGTTTACGGTGCCTTCGATGTCGTGCAGGGCAAGGCCAAGCAGGATCCGCTCGGCGTGTTCCATTCGGCTCTCGACAACGTTGCGCCGCACGTCGAAGTGCGCTCGCGCCGCGTTGGTGGTGCGACGTACCAGGTTCCGGTCGACGTTCGTCCGGAGCGTCGTCAGGCTCTGGCCATCCGCTGGCTGATTGCCGCTGCCCGCAAGCGTAACGAAACGACCATGGTCGAGCGCCTTTCCGGCGAACTCATGGACGCAGCGAACAATCGCGGCAGCGCCGTCAAGAAGCGCGAAGACACGCACAAGATGGCTGACGCCAACCGTGCATTCTCGCACTACCGCTGGTAACCGAAACTAACGTCTCGAAAGGAGTCCTCCATGGCTCGCGAATACAAAATCGAAGACTACCGCAATATCGGCATCTCCGCGCACATCGACGCCGGCAAGACCACGACCACCGAGCGCATCCTGTTCTACACCGGGGTGAACCACAAGATCGGTGAGGTGCATGACGGCGCCGCCACGATGGACTGGATGGAGCAGGAGCAGGAGCGCGGCATCACCATCACGTCCGCCGCGACGACCTGCTTCTGGAAGGGCATGGACCTGTCCTATCCGGAGCACCGCTTCAACATCATCGACACCCCCGGCCACGTGGACTTCACCATCGAGGTGGAGCGTTCCATGCGCGTGCTGGACGGCGCGGTTGGTCTTCTCGACGCCGTGGGCGGCGTGCAGCCGCAGACGGAAACCGTCTGGCGCCAGGCCAACAAGTACAAGGTGCCGCGCCTGGCCTTCGTGAACAAGATGGACCGCACCGGCGCGAACTTCTTCCGCTCGGTTTCCATGATCAAGTCGCGTCTCGGTGCGACCGCCGTCGTCATGCAGCTGCCGATCGGCGCTGAAAGCGACTTCAAGGGCGTCATCGACCTGATCGAGATGAACGCTCTCGTCTGGCGCGACGAATCGCTCGGCGCCCAGTGGGACGTCGTCGAGATTCCGGAAGACATGAAGGAAAAGGCCGAAGAGTACCGCGAGAAGCTCATCGAGACCGTCGTCGAAATCGACGAAGCCGCGATGGAAGCCTATCTCGAAGGCAACTACCCGGACAACGACAAGATCCGCGAACTCGTTCGCCGCGGCACCATCGACGTGAAGTTCCACCCGATGTTCTGCGGTACCGCGTTCAAGAACAAGGGCGTTCAGCCGCTCCTCGACGCCGTCGTCGACTACCTGCCGTCCCCGGCAGACATCCCGGCGATCAAGGGCATCGACGTGAAGACGGAAGGCGAAATCGAGCGTCACGCTGACGACAACGAGCCGCTCTCCATGCTCGCGTTCAAGATCATGAACGACCCCTTCGTCGGTTCGCTCACCTTCGCCCGCATCTATTCCGGCAAGCTCGAAAAGGGCACGTCGGTCATGAACACGGTCAAGGAAAAGCGCGAGCGCGTCGGCCGCATGCTGCAGATGCACTCCAACTCGCGTGAAGACATCGAAGAAGCCTTCGCAGGCGACATCGTTGCTCTCGCCGGCCTCAAGGACACGACGACGGGCGACACGCTCTGCGATCCGCTGAAGCCGGTCATCCTCGAGCGCATGGAATTCCCGGAACCGGTTATCCAGATCGCGATCGAACCCAAGACCAAGGCCGACCAGGAAAAGATGGGCGTGGCCCTGGGCCGTCTGGCCGCTGAGGATCCGTCCTTCCGCGTGCGCACCGACGAAGAGTCCGGCCAGACCATCATCTCCGGCATGGGCGAGCTGCACCTGGAAATCATCGTCGACCGCATGAAGCGCGAGTTCGGCGTGGAAGCCAACGTCGGCAAGCCGCAAGTGGCCTACCGCGAGACCATCACGCGCAAGACCGAGAAGGACTACACGCACAAGAAGCAGACCGGTGGTACCGGCCAGTTCGCGCGCGTCAAGCTCGTCTTCGAACCGAACGATGAAGGCGAAGACTTCAAGTTCGAATCCAAGATCGTCGGTGGTGCTGTTCCGAAGGAATACATCCCGGGCGTTCAGAAGGGTATCGAAAGCGTTCTGTCCTCGGGTCCGCTCGCAGGCTTCCCGATGCTCGGCGTCAAGGCGACGCTCATCGACGGCGCCTTCCACGACGTCGACTCCTCGGTTCTCGCCTTCGAAATCGCATCGCGTGCCTGCTTCCGTGAAGCATCGCGTGAAGCTGGCGCACAGCTGCTCGAGCCGATGATGAAGGTCGAAGTCGTAACGCCGGAAGACTATGTCGGCGACGTCATCGGCGACCTGAACTCCCGTCGTGGTCAGATCCAGGGCCAGGAATCGCGCGGCGTCGCCGTCGTGATCTCCGCCAACGTGCCGCTGGCGAACATGTTCAAGTACGTCGACAACCTGCGCTCCATGTCGCAGGGCCGCGCCCAGTACTCGATGGTCTTCGACCATTACGCGCCGGTTCCGTCGAACGTCGCACAGGAAATCCAGGCAAAGTACTCCGGTCAGAAGTGACCGGGGTAACCCCTTTCAAAATTTGAATGAATTTCCCTTCGAGGGATCAGGAACGGAGAGCCGGAAATGGCAAAAGGTAAGTTCGAACGTACCAAGCCGCACGTGAACGTCGGCACGATTGGCCACGTTGACCACGGCAAGACCACGCTGACGGCTGCGATCGCGACCGTGCTGTCGAAGAAGTTCGGTGGCGAGGCCAAGGCCTACGACCAGATCGACGCTGCGCCCGAAGAAAAGGCTCGCGGCATCACGATCAACACCGCGCACGTCGAGTACGAGACTGCCAACCGCCACTACGCTCACGTGGACTGCCCCGGCCACGCTGACTATGTGAAGAACATGATCACCGGTGCCGCCCAGATGGACGGCGCGATCCTGGTGTGCTCGGCCGCTGACGGCCCGATGCCCCAGACCCGCGAGCACATCCTGCTGGCTCGTCAGGTCGGTGTGAAGTACATCATCGTCTTCCTGAACAAGTGCGACATGGTCGACGACGCCGAGCTGCTCGAGCTCGTCGAGCTTGAAGTTCGCGAACTTCTGTCGTCCTACGATTTCCCGGGCGACGACATTCCGATCGTCAAGGGTTCGGCTCTTGCCGCTCTCGAAGACTCGAACAAGGAAATCGGCGAGAACGCCATCCGCAAGCTGATGGAAGAAGTCGACGCGTACATCCCGACGCCGGAGCGTCCGATCGACCAGCCGTTCCTGCTGCCGGTGGAAGACGTGTTCTCGATCTCGGGCCGTGGCACCGTGGTGACCGGTCGCGTCGAGCGCGGCATCATCAAGGTCGGCGAGGAAATCGAAATCGTCGGTATCCGCGAAGTCCAGAAGACCACCGTCACCGGCGTGGAAATGTTCCGCAAGCTGCTGGACCAGGGTCAGGCTGGCGACAACGTCGGTATCCTGCTGCGCGGCACCAAGCGTGAAGACGTCGAGCGTGGCCAGGTTCTGGCCAAGCCCGGTACCATCAAGCCGCACAAGAAGTTCAAGGCAGAAGCCTACATCCTGACGAAGGAAGAAGGCGGCCGTCATACGCCGTTCTTCACGAACTACCGTCCGCAGTTCTACTTCCGCACGACGGACGTTACGGGCATCGTAACGCTTCCGGAAGGCACGGAAATGGTTATGCCGGGCGACAACGTCACGGTTGACGTCGAGCTGATCGTTCCGATCGCGATGGAAGAAAAGCTGCGCTTCGCTATCCGCGAAGGCGGCCGTACCGTCGGCGCAGGCATCGTTGCCTCCATCGTCGAGTAAGACTTAAGGCTTCAAGCCGCTGAAATAGGAAGGGCAGGGCACAACCCTGCCCCTCCGGTCTTTGAAAATTTAGCGGACTGGCCTTTCGGCAATTGTGTTTTCGTGTGCGTTCCTTTATGGGAACCGCCAGAATCAAAAAACGCGCTTTCCCAAGAGAATCGCGCGGATAACGAACTAAGGAAAAAGTCGTATGAACGGCCAGAACATCCGCATCCGCCTCAAGGCGTTTGACCACCGGATCCTTGATGCCTCCACGCGTGAAATCGTGTCGACGGCAAAGCGTACCGGCGCAAGCGTCCGCGGCCCCGTTCCTCTCCCGACCCGTATTGAAAAGTTCACGGTCAACCGTTCGCCCCACGTTGACAAGAAGAGCCGTGAACAGTTCGAGATGCGCACCCACAAGCGCCTTCTCGACATCGTAGATCCGACGCCGCAGACGGTCGACGCTCTTATGAAGCTCGACCTTGCGGCCGGTGTAGACGTAGAGATCAAGCTCTAAGTCCGGCGTAAGCCGAAATAACAAGGAAGGTACGTGGCATTAAGCCGACGTCTTCTAAAAACGGGAAACCCGACGGCCTTCGAGCCCGAGTGGAATCCTTAAACCAAGAGGCATGACGGGACGTCACGATCCCGCCAGGACTTCTAAGAGGATTGAACCATGCGTTCAGGTGTGATTGCACAGAAAGTAGGGATGACTCGCGTCTATAATGACGCAGGTGAGCACATCCCTGTAACAGTACTGCGACTGGACAACGTCCAGGTCGTTGCCCAGCGTACGCAGGAGAAGAACGGCTACACGGCTGTTCAGCTCGGCGCCGGCTCTTCCAAGGTGAAGAACACGGCAAAGGCGCTGCGCGGCCAGTTCGCCGCTGCAAGCGTCGAGCCGAAGGCCAAGCTCGTTGAATTCCGCGTTTCGGAAGACAACCTCATCGAAATCGGCGCGGAACTGACCGCCAGCCATTTCGTCGCAGGCCAGCTCGTCGACGTTACCGGCACCACGATCGGTAAGGGCTTCGCCGGTGCCATGAAGCGCCACAACTTCGGCGGTCTTCGTGCAACGCACGGCGTTTCCGTTTCGCACCGTTCGCACGGTTCGACGGGTAACAACCAGGACCCGGGCAAGGTCTGGAAGGGCAAGCGTATGGCTGGTCACATGGGCCAGACGCGCGTCACCACCCAGAACCTCGAAGTCGTCTCCACCGACGAAGAACGCGGTCTCATCCTCGTCAAGGGCGCAGTCCCCGGCTCCAAGGGCGCCTGGATCGTCGTCCGTGACGCCGTCAAGTCCGGCACCCCGTCCGACGCTCCGCGTCCGGCCGCCGTGCGCGCCGCAGCCAAGTAAGGGAGCCTGATCATGGATCTCAAAGTCACGACCCTCGACGGGAAGGACGCCGGCAAGGTCTCCCTCTCCGACGCGATCTTCGGCCTCGAGCCGCGCGAAGACATCATTGCCCGCGTCATCCGCTGGCAGCTCGCCAAGAAGCAGCAGGGCACCCACCAGTCCCTGACGCGCGGCGAAGTCTCCCGCACGGGCTCCAAGATGTACAAGCAGAAGGGTACGGGCCGCGCTCGTCACCATTCGGCTCGCGCTCCGCAGTTCCGCGGCGGTGCCAAGGCTCACGGCCCGGTTTCCCGCAGCCACGCTCACGACCTGCCCAAGCAGGTTCGCGCTCTCGGCCTGCGTCACGCCCTCTCGGCCAAGATCAAGGCTGACGACGTCATCATCATCGACGACCTCGTTGCCAAGGAAGCAAAGACGAAGGCTCTGGCCGGCGTATTCGCTTCGCTCGGTCTCACCAATGCCCTCTTCATCGGCGGCGCAGAACTTGACGGCAACTTCAAGCTCGCAGCCCGCAACATCCCGAACGTGGATGTACTGCCGATCCAGGGTATCAATGTTTACGACATCCTGCGCCGCGGCAAGCTCGTGCTCTCCAAGGCTGCTGTAGAAGCCCTCGAGGAGCGGTTCAAATGACGGATCTTCGCCACTACGATGTGATCGTATCTCCTTCGATCACCGAAAAGTCGACGCTGGTATCCGAAAACAACCAGATCGTCTTCAACGTTGCCAAGCGCGCTTCCAAGCCTGAAATCAAGGCTGCTGTGGAAGCTCTCTTCGGCGTCAAGGTCACGGCTGTGAACACGCTCGTCCGCAAGGGCAAGATCAAGCGTTTCCGCGGCTTCTCCGGCCGGCAGGGAGATGTCAAGAAGGCTATCGTCACGCTCGCTGACGGTCAGTCCATCGACGTCTCCACCGGGCTCTAATCGGGCAGTCGGATAAAAGGAAACAGAAAAATGGCATTGAAAAGCTACAACCCGACCACTCCGAGCCAGCGTCAGCTGGTCATCGTCGACCGGTCGGGCCTTTACAAGGGCAAGCCCGTAAAGGCTCTGACCGAAGGTCTCTCCAAGAGCGGCGGTCGTAACAACCTCGGTCGCATCACCGCCCGCTTCATCGGCGGCGGTCACAAGCGTACCTACCGTCTCGTCGACTTCAAGCGTCGCAAGTTCGACGTCGAGGGCACGGTCGAGCGTCTGGAATACGACCCGAACCGCACGGCGTTCATCGCTCTGGTGAACTATGCCGACGGCGAGCAGGCCTACATCCTGGCCCCGCAGCGCCTGGCAGCCGGCGACAAGGTCATCGCCTCCACCAAGGCGGTTGACGTCAAGCCCGGCAACACCATGCCGCTGCAGTACATCCCGGTTGGTTCGATCGTTCACAACGTCGAAATGAAGCCGGGCAAGGGTGGCCAGATCGCCCGTTCCGCAGGCACCTTCGTTCAGCTCGTCGGCCGCGACCAGGGCATGGCGATCCTTCGCCTGAACTCTGGCGAACAGCGCCTCGTTCATGCGACCTGCCTTGCAACGGTCGGCGCCGTGTCCAACCCGGACCACGGCAACATCAACGACGGTAAGGCCGGTCGTACCCGCTGGCGCGGCAAGACCCCGCACAACCGCGGCGTCGTCATGAACCCCGTCGATCACCCGCACGGTGGTGGTGAAGGCCGCACCTCTGGTGGTCGCCATCCGGTTTCCCCGTGGGGCAAGCCCACCAAGGGCAAGCGTACCCGCTCGAACAAGTCGACCGACAAGTTCATCATGCGCTCGCGCCACCTGAAGAAGAAGTAAGAGAGGTAGTCAGAAATGGCTCGTTCAGTATGGAAAGGCCCGTTTGTTGACGGCTATCTTCTCAAGAAGGCTGAGAAGGTTCGTGAAGGCGGTCGCAGCGAAGTGATCAAGATCTGGAGCCGTCGCTCCACGATCCTGCCGCAGTTCGTCGGTCTGACCTTCGGTGTCTACAACGGCTCGAAGCACATCCCGGTGGCCGTCAACGAAGACATGGTCGGTCACAAGTTTGGTGAATTCGCTCCCACCCGGACCTACTACGGTCACGGTGCGGACAAGAAGGCGAAGAGGAAGTAACGATGGGTAAGGCTAAAGCCGAACGCCGGCTGAAGGATAACGAGGCGCAGGCAATCGCGCGCACGATCCGCGTCAGCCCCCAGAAGCTCAACCTGCTTGCTGCGCTCATCCGCGGCAAGAAGGTCGACCGGGCTCTCGCCGAACTTGAATTCTCGCGCAAGCGTAGCGCCGAGACCGTCAAGAAGACGCTTGAATCTGCAATCGCCAACGCAGAAAACAACCACGACCTCGACGTCGATTCGCTGATCGTCGCTGAGGCCTATGTCGGCAAGTCGATCGTCATGAAGCGTTTCCACGCTCGTGGCCGCGGCCGTGCATCGCGGATCGAGAAGCCTTTCTCGCATCTGACGATCGTCGTCCGTGAAGTCGAAGCCAAAGGGGAGGCCGCATAATGGGCCAGAAGATTAATCCAATCGGTTTCCGCCTCGGCATCAACCGTACCTGGGACAGCCGTTGGTTCGCCGACAACGCCGAATACGGCCAGCTGCTCCACGAAGACCTGAAGATCCGCAAGTTCGTACAGGACGAGCTGAAGCAGGCCGGTATCGCCAAGGTCGTCATCGAGCGTCCGCACAAGAAGTGCCGCGTCACGATCCACTCGGCTCGCCCGGGTCTGATCATCGGCAAGAAGGGTGCAGACATCGAGAAGCTCCGCAAGAAGCTTTCCGAGATGACGAACTCCGAAACGCACCTCAACATCGTTGAAGTGCGCAAGCCGGAAGTCGACGCAACGCTGGTCGCTCAGTCGATCGCCCAGCAGCTTGAGCGCCGCGTGGCTTTCCGCCGTGCGATGAAGCGCGCCGTTCAGTCGGCCATGCGTCTTGGCGCCGAAGGCATCAAGATCACCTGCGCCGGCCGTCTCGGCGGTGCAGAAATCGCCCGTACGGAATGGTACCGCGAAGGTCGCGTTCCGCTTCACACGCTGCGTGCAGACATCGACTACGGTACGGCTGAAGCCGAAACCGCATTCGGCATCTGCGGCATCAAGGTCTGGATCTTCAAGGGCGAAATCCTTGAGCACGATCCGATGGCCTCTGAGCGTCGCGCCAGCGAAAGTGACAGCCAGGGTCCCGCAAGCCGTGAACGCGGCGATCGCGGCGACCGTCGTCGTGAAAACGCGTAACAGTCGCGTTTGGCAGCCAATATCGGAGAAGTAAAAAAATGTTGCAGCCAAAGCGTACCAAGTACCGCAAGCAGTTCAAGGGCCGCATCAAGGGTGTCGCCAAGGGCGGCTCCGACCTCGCTTTCGGCGAGTTCGGCTTGAAGGCTCAGGAACCGAACCGCGTGAACGCACGTGAGATCGAAGCGGCCCGCCGCGCGATCACCCGTTACATGAAGCGTGCCGGTCGCGTGTGGATCCGCGTGTTCCCCGACGTTCCGGTCACCGCGAAGCCCACGGAAGTCCGCATGGGTAAGGGTAAGGGTTCGGTCGAATACTGGGCATGCAAGGTCAAGCCCGGCCGTATGATGTTCGAGATCGACGGTGTTTCCGAGGAAATCGCGCGTGAAGCGCTCCGCCTCGGCTCGGCCAAGCTCTCGGTCAAGACGCGCTTCGTACAGCGCATTGCAGAGTAAGGAGCGAGAGCGATGAAAGCCGCAGACGTCCGGGCGCTCAGCGCCGACCAGCTCAACGACGAGCTTGCCAAGCTGAAGAAGGAGCAGTTCAACCTGCGCTTCCAGAAGGCGACTGGCCAGCTCGAGAAGACCTCGCGCATCAACGAAGTCCGCAAGGACATCGCGCGCGTCAAGACCATTGCCCGCCAGAAGGCGGCAGAAGCCAAGGCCTAAGGACCAGAAAAATATGCCGAAACGCATTCTGCAGGGCACCGTAGTCAGCGACAAGAACGACAAGACCGTTGTCGTTCGCGTCGAGCGCCGCTTTGCTCACCCGCTGCTTCAGAAGACCGTTCGCCGGTCCAAGAAGTACAAGGCGCATGACGAGAACAACCAGTTCAAGGTTGGCGACGTCGTTTCCATCCAGGAATGTGCGCCGATCTCGAAGGACAAGCGCTGGACCGTCGTCTCGGTCCACGCCTAAAAACATCGATTTCGCGCCGGGCTCTTGCTTCTGGCGCGAAATTCTGTATGAAGCAGCGCAAGGACGCTCGGAATCACGAGCGTTCTTTTGCTTTGAGCGCACGGAAGGTCCGTCGGTTCGCCGAAGGGAAACCACCCTGGCAACACACCATCCCGCGCGAAAACATGAATTTCCATAAGCTGGAACAGGGGGCTAACACCCAACCGGTCCGGTAAAACAAGAAGGCGACCTGACATGATTCAGATGCAGACTAACCTCGACGTCGCGGATAATTCCGGCGCACGTCGTGTCATGTGCATCAAGGTGCTGGGCGGCTCCAAGCGCAAGTACGCTTCGGTCGGCGACATTATCGTCGTCTCGATCAAGGAAGCGATTCCGCGCGGCCGCGTGAAGAAGGGTGACGTGATGAAGGCGGTCGTCGTTCGTACCGCCAAGGACATCCGCCGCCCCGATGGCAGCGTCATTCGTTTTGACAACAACGCAGCCGTCCTGATCGACAACAAGAAAGAGCCCATCGGCACCCGTATCTTCGGACCGGTTCCGCGCGAGCTGCGCGCGAAGAACCACATGAAGATCATCTCGCTGGCTCCGGAAGTACTCTAAGGAGCGATGGCTATGCAGAAGATTCGTAAGGGCGACAAGGTCGTCGTACTCACCGGCAAGGACAAGGGCCGTACCGGCGAGGTTGTTCAGGTGCTGCCGAAGGAAGACCGTGCGGTCGTCAAGGGTATCAACCTGGTGAAGCGTCACCAGCGTCAGACCCAGACCCAGGAAGCCGGCATCATCACCAAGGAAGCTTCGATCCACCTGTCGAACATCGCGATCGCCGACCCCAAGGACGGCAAGCCGACCCGCGTCGGTTTCAAGGTCGAAGGCGACAAGAAGGTTCGTGTAGCAAAGCGTTCGGGAGTGTCGATCGATGGCTGACACCAAGTATGAGCCGCGGCTCAAGAAGGACTACGTCGAGCGCATCCGCGCGGCGCTGAGGGAGCAGTTCTCCTACGCCAACGAGATGCAGATCCCGAAGATCGAAAAGATCGTTATCAACATGGGCGTGGGCGAAGCCACGGGCGACTCCAAGAAGCCGACCGTTGCCGCAGCCGACCTCGCATCGATCGCCGGCCAGAAGCCGGTCATCACGCGCGCTCGTAACTCGATCGCGGGCTTCAAGGTCCGTGAAGGCATGCCGATCGGCGCCAAGGTCACCCTGCGCGGCGCCCGCATGTACGAATTTCTGGATCGCCTTGTGAACATCGCGCTGCCCCGCGTACGCGACTTCCGTGGTCTGAACCCGAAGTCCTTCGATGGCCGTGGCAACTTCGCCATGGGTATCAAGGAGCACATTGTGTTCCCTGAGATCAACTACGACAAGGTTGATCAGATGTGGGGCATGGACATCATCGTTTGCACGACGGCACCGACGGACGACGAAGCACGGGCACTCCTCAAGGAGTTCAGCTTCCCGTTCCGCGCCTGACCGTAACGACAAGCGTATAGAAGGATAACACTGTTATGGCTAAAACCAGCGCAGTCGAGAAGAACAACCGCCGTCGCAAACTGGTCGCAAGCCAGGCTGCCAAGCGCGCCGCCCTCAAGGCGATCATCCAGAACCAGGCTCTTCCGATCGAAGACCGCTTCAAGGCTACCCTGAAGCTTGCCGCTATGCCGCGCAATGGCTCGAAGACCCGCATCCGTAACCGTTGCGAAGTCACCGGCCGCCCGCGTGCATTCTATCGTAAGCTCAAGATGTCGCGTATCGCGCTTCGCGAGCTGGGCAATCTCGGCAAGGTGCCGGGCATCGTCAAGTCGAGCTGGTAAGGAGACGGGCACATGGCAATGACTGATCCCTTGGGCGATATGCTCACCCGTATCCGCAACGGCGCCGCACGCCGCAAGTCGAGCGTTTCCACGCCGGCTTCCAAGCTGCGCGCCCGCGTTCTGGACGTCCTTCAGGCTGAAGGCTACATCCGCGGATATTCGGAAGTCGAATTCGGCAACGGCAAGGCCGAGCTGAACATCGAACTCAAGTACTACGAAGGCGCGTCCGTGATCCGCAAGATCGACCGCGTCTCCAAGCCGGGCCGCCGGGTCTATGTCTCGGTTAAGTCCATTCCGCAGGTCGCGAACGGCCTCGGCATCACCATCCTTTCGACCCCGAAGGGCGTGATGGCCGATCACCAGGCACGCGAACAGAACGTTGGTGGCGAGATTCTTTGCTCTGTCTTCTAAGACAGGGCAGGGATCTCCATAACGAACAGACAGGATAAAACAATGTCTCGTATCGGTAAGAAGCCCGTTCCGGTTCCCGCTGGTGTCACCGCGACCGTTGACGGTCAGAAGGTCACCGCAAAGGGCCCGAAGGGCGAACTGTTCTTCGTCGCCAATGACGAAGTTTCGGTAAAGCTCGAAGACAACGCTGTTGTCGTCCAGCCGGCCAACGACTCGAAGGACGCTCGTTCCAAGTGGGGCATGTCCCGCACGATGGTCGAGAACATCTTCAAGGGCGTGAAGGACGGTTACGAGCGCAAGCTCGAAATCAACGGCGTCGGTTACCGCGCGTCGCTCCAGGGCAAGAACCTGCAGCTGGCACTCGGCTTCAGCCATGACGTCGTCTACCAGACGCCGGAAGGCATCACGATCGCTGTTCCGAAGCCGACCGAAATCATCGTCACCGGCATCAACAAGCAGCAGGTCGGCCAGGTCGCCGCCGAAATCCGCGAATACCGTGGCCCCGAACCCTACAAGGGCAAGGGCGTCAAGTACGCGGAAGAGCGGATCGTCCGCAAAGAAGGCAAGAAGAAGTAAGGATCACGCGAAATGGCTAGCAGGAAAGAAGCTCTCGTGCGCCGCGCCAACCGCGTGCGCCGTTCCATCAAGGCGGTCGCCAACGGCCGTCCGCGCCTGTCGGTTCATCGCTCGTCGAAGAACATCTATGTACAGGTCATCGATGACGTGGCCGGCAAGACGCTTGCGTCCGCCTCCACGCTCGACACCGATCTGCGCTCGTCGCTGAAGACGGGCGCCGACACGGCAGCAGCCGCTGCCGTCGGCAAGCTCATTGCTGAGCGCGCCGTCAAGGCAGGCGTCAAGGAAGTCGTTTTCGACCGTGGCGCCTTCATCTATCACGGCCGCATCAAGGCTCTCGCCGAAGCTGCCCGTGAAGGTGGTCTGAACTTCTGATCAATCGGTCGGGCGCTTTTCGCGCCCGCCGACCAGCTCAGTAGGGTACTGGTCGCTTCCATTTCCTGATGGAGGCGACTTTCGTCAATCTGCCGATTGCACCCGGAAAAGAAAAAGGAAAAGGACAATGGCACAGGAAAAGCGCGGTCGCGATGACCGCCAGAACCGCGAAGAGCGCGACAGCGAGTTTGTCGACAAGCTCGTCGCGATCAACCGCGTCGCGAAGGTCGTCAAGGGCGGCCGTCGTTTCGGTTTCGCAGCTCTCGTCGTCGTCGGCGACCAGAAGGGCCGCGTCGGCTTCGGCCACGGCAAGGCTCGTGAAGTTCCGGAAGCAATCCGGAAGGCCACCGAAGCCGCCAAGCGCGACCTCATCTTCGTACCGCTGCGCTCCGGCCGCACGCTGCACCACGACGTGCACGGCCGCCACGGCGCCGGCAAGGTTCTCTTGCGTTCGGCCAAGGCCGGTACCGGTATCATCGCCGGTGGCCCGATGCGCGCCGTCTTCGAAACGCTCGGCGTTCATGACGTCGTCGCCAAGTCGACCGGTTCCTCGAATCCGTACAACATGATCCGTGCGACGTTCGACGCTCTCAAGAGCCAGATGCACCCGAAGGACATCGCAGCTCAGCGCGGCATGAAGTACGCCACGCTGCAGGCTCGTCGTCAGTCGGCCGGCGTTGCTGCTGAAGAATAAGGAGCACTGATTCATGGCTAAGAAAGAAACCGCCAAGAAGACGGTGACTGTCGAGCAGATCGGCAGCCCCATCCGCCGTCCGGCCAGCCAGCGCGCGACGCTGGTCGGCCTGGGCCTCAACAAGATGCACCGGGTTCGCACGCTGGAAGACACCCCGTCTGTCCGCGGCATGATCCGTGCCGTCCAGCACCTCGTTCGCGTCGTCGAAGAGAAGTGAGGGGATAGATCATGAAGCTCAATGAAATCAAGGACAACGAAGGCTCCTCGAAGAACCGCAAGCGCGTAGGTCGCGGTATCGGTTCGGGCAAGGGCAAGACCGGTGGTCGCGGCGTCAAGGGTCAGAAGGCTCGTTCGGGCGTTGCCATCAACGGCTTCGAAGGCGGTCAGATGCCCATCTACCGTCGCCTGCCGAAGCGCGGCTTCAACAACATCTTCGCGTCCGACTTCGTCATCGTTTCCCTGGACCGCGTCCAGAAGGCAATCGATGCCGGCAAGCTCGACGCCAAGGCGACCGTTGACGCAGCCGCTCTCAAGGCCGCTGGCGTGATCCGCCGCGAGAAGGACGGCGTGCGCATCCTCGCCGACGGCGAACTCAAGGCCAAGGTTGCCTTCGAAGTTGCCGGCGCCTCCAAGCCGGCGATCGAAAAGATCGAAAAGGCTGGCGGCTCGGTGAAGCTGCTGGTCGCAGCAGCGGAAGCCGCTGAATAATTCGACGAAATAATCGCCCGGTGTGCTTCACACCGGGCGATTTTGCTCCCATATGTGAGCCTCACAACGGCAGCCGGGACCCTTGTCCCCGTCGTTATCCGGATAAAAAACCAGGGTGAGGCCGGGATTGCTTGACAATCCGCGTTTCAACCGGTTTAGGCTCCATCCGCCCGATTTGCCGCAACGGCAGAAGGGCACGACCAATTTCAGCATCGGCGTCGCCGGTCCGGGGAGGGCCAGCCGCTTGTGCCAAGAAGGATCAGCCATTCCGGACCTGGCCGGGCTTCACCGCCGCCGGATCGGCTAGCGGAGAAATGCATGGCTTCGGCAGCGGAACAACTTGCCTCTAATCTCAACTTCTCGACTTTCGCCAAGGCGGAAGATCTGAAGAAGCGTCTCTGGTTCACGCTGGGCGCGCTGCTCGTCTATCGTCTCGGCACCTATATCCCGTTGCCGGGCCTCAACCCCGATGCCTTCGCCCAGGCCTTCCGTGGCCAGTCGGGCGGCATTCTCGGCCTCTTCAACATGTTCTCCGGCGGCGCCGTCGAGCGCATGGCGATCTTCGCGCTCGGCATCATGCCGTACATCTCCGCGTCGATCATCGTGCAGCTGATGACCTCCGTCGTTCCTTCGCTGGAACAGCTGAAGAAGGAAGGCGAACAAGGCCGCAAGATCATCAACCAGTACACCCGCTACGGCACGGTGCTGCTCGGCATGCTGCAGGCCTACGGCATTGCGGTGGGCCTGGAGAGCGGGGCAGGGCTGGTCAACGATCCGGGCTGGTTCTTCCGCATTTCCACCGTCATCTCGCTGCTCGGCGGCACGATGTTCCTGATGTGGCTGGGTGAGCAGATCACCTCGCGCGGCATCGGCAACGGCATCTCGCTGATCATCTTCGCCGGCATCGTCGCCGCCCTTCCGGGCGCGCTCGCCGGCACGCTCGAACTCGGCCGCACCGGCGCCCTGTCGATCGGCGTCATCATCGCCGTCGTCGTCATGGCCGTCGGCGTCATCGCGCTGATCGTCTTCGTGGAACGCGCCCAGCGCCGCCTGCTGATCCAGTATCCGAAGCGCCAGGTCGGCAACCGCATGTTCCAGGGCGACACCTCGCACCTGCCGCTGAAGCTCAACACCGCGGGCGTCATCCCGGCGATCTTCGCGTCCTCGCTGCTGCTGCTGCCCGCGACGCTGGCCGGCTTCTCCAACACGGCGGAGCTGCCCGCCTGGGCAACGACGGTCCTGGCCACGCTCGGTCACGGCAAGCCGCTCTACATGGTGCTCTATGCGGCCATGATCGCCTTCTTCGCCTTCTTCTACACGGCCATCGTCTTCAATCCGAAGGACACGGCCGACAATCTGAAGAAGCACGGCGGCTTCATCCCCGGCATCCGTCCGGGCGAGCGCACCGCCGAATATATCGACTACGTGCTGACCCGTATCACGGTCATCGGCGCGGCCTACCTGATGTTCGTCTGCATTCTTCCCGAGATCCTCATCGCCCAGACCGGGGTGCCGTTCTACCTTGGTGGTACGTCGCTTTTGATTGTTGTCAGCGTGACCTTGGATACTGTAGCACAGATACAGGGCCACCTGATTGCTCAGCAGTATGAGGGGCTGATCAAGAAGTCGAAGCTGCGTGGAGGAAAGAGGGGACGATGAGACTGATTTTTCTGGGACCGCCGGGCGCTGGCAAGGGGACTCAAGCCAAGCTCCTGACGGACAAGCACGGTATTCCGCAGCTTTCCACGGGTGACATGCTGCGGGCGGCCGTGGCCGCCGGCACGGATGTCGGCAAGCGCGCCAAGGCCGTCATGGACGCCGGCCAGCTCGTTTCCGATGCGATCGTCAACGAAATCGTTTCCGACCGAATCGATTCGCCCGATTGCGCCAAAGGCTTCATCCTCGACGGTTACCCGCGCACGGTTCCGCAGGCCGAAGCCCTCGACCAGATCCTCGCCGGCAAGGGCATCGCGCTCGACGCCGTCATCGAGCTGAAGGTCGACGAGGTCGCGCTGGTCAAGCGCATGGAGAATCGCGTTGCCGAGACGATCGCCGCCGGCGGTACGGTTCGCTCCGACGACAATCCGGAGGCCTTCAAGCGCCGTCTGACGGAATACCGCGAGAAGACCGCGCCGCTGTCGAACTATTATGCGTCGACGGGCAAGCTCCAGACGGTCGACGGCATGGCCAATGTCGACACGGTGACCGCGCAGATCGCGGGAATCCTCGAGAACGCCTGATATCAGGTTAAAAAGCCCGGCCGGGGAGTTGACTTTTTCGGCCGATTCCCCTTAAGACAGCGCCAACTCGCGACATACCATTGCGATCGGCGCGGATTTCCAAGAACGAAGTCCGGGTTCGGTCGGTTTCGACATGTCCCGAACATCAGATTGAGCAGCGGCCTTCGTGGCCGTATCGAATGAAGAAGACCACTTGCCGGATGGCAACTGGAAGCAAGGAGAACAGGCGTGGCACGTATCGCTGGCGTCAACATCCCGACCGCAAAGCGCGTTGTCATCGCGCTCCGCTATATCCACGGGATCGGCCCGAAGTTTGCACAGGAAATCATCGAGAAGGTCGGTATCCCGGCTGATCGTCGCGTGCATCAGCTCACGGACGCAGAAATCCTGCAGATCCGCGAAACCATCGACCGCGACTACCAGGTCGAAGGCGACCTGCGTCGCGAAATGTCGATCAACATCAAGCGTCTGATGGACCTGGGCTGCTACCGCGGCTTCCGCCATCGCCGTGGTCTGCCGATGCGCGGCCAGCGTACCCGCACGAATGCCCGTACCCGCAAGGGTCCGGCGAAGGCCATCGCAGGCAAGAAGAAGTAATTTCCCGGCAACGGGGAACGGGAGGCTGGCGCTTCGCGCCGGCCTCTTTTGAGTTTCGAGCGGGGTTCGGCTCTTCGAAATCCCGGTCGGTGGAGCTGCTGGCATTACGGCAGTGACGATATCACCGCAGACCCCGGCCCCAGGGCCCGTCTGCAAATACTGTTCAGGGCAGGGATCTCATCCAGGCCCGGTGGAGCCGCTGGTATTACGGCGGTGTCGAGATCAACGAAAGGACTATCCATGGCCAAGGAAGCCGCACGCGTCCGCCGTCGCGAACGCAAGAACATCACCTCGGGTGTTGCTCACGTCAATTCTTCGTTCAACAACACGATGATCACCATCACCGACGCACAGGGCAACGCCATTGCCTGGTCGTCGGCTGGCGCCAAGGGCTTCAAGGGTTCGCGCAAGTCGACCCCGTTCGCTGCCCAGATCGCTGCTGAAGACTGCGCCAAGAAGGCCCAGGAACACGGCATGAAGTCGCTGGAAGTCGAAGTCTGCGGTCCGGGTTCCGGCCGTGAATCGGCTCTGCGCGCCCTCCAGGCTGCCGGCTTCATGATCACGTCCATCCGCGACGTGACCCCGATCCCGCACAACGGTTGCCGTCCGCGCAAGAAGCGCCGCGTCTGATCATCGCATCTAAACAACCGTGGAGGCCGTCCGGCGTCCACGGTACTTCAGGGCTCGGCCGCCACGATTGGATGGTGGCGGCGAACGGAAGGCAAAACACATGATCCAGAAAAACTGGCAGGAACTGATCAAGCCGAACAAGGTGGAATTCACCTCCTCTGGCCGCACCAAGGCAAGCCTTGTTGCCGAGCCGCTGGAGCGTGGCTTCGGCCTGACGCTCGGCAACGCGCTGCGTCGCGTGCTCCTGTCGTCGCTGCGCGGTGCGGCTGTTACCGCCGTGCAGATCGACGGCGTCCTGCACGAGTTCTCCTCCATCCCGGGCGTCCGGGAAGATGTGACGGACATCGTGCTCAACATCAAGGAAATCGCCATCAAGATGGACGGCGATGATTCCAAGCGCATGGTCGTGCGCAAGCAGGGCCCGGGCGTCGTGACGGCTGGTGACATCCAGACGGTTGGCGACATCGAGATCCTGAACCCCGACCACGTGATCTGCACCCTCGACGAGGGCGCGGAAATCCGCATGGAGTTCACGGTCAACAACGGCAAGGGCTATGTCCCGGCCGATCGCAACCGCTCCGAAGACGCACCGATCGGCCTCATCCCGGTCGACAGCCTCTACTCGCCGGTCAAGAAAGTGTCCTACAAGGTGGAAAACACCCGTGAAGGCCAGGTTCTCGACTACGACAAGCTGACGATGACCATCGAAACCGACGGTTCCGTCACGGGCGAAGACGCGATCGCGTTCGCGGCCCGCATTCTTCAGGACCAGCTCTCGGTCTTCGTCAACTTCGACGAGCCGCAGAAGGAAGCCGAGGAAGAATCGGTCACCGAACTGGCGTTCAACCCGGCGCTCCTCAAGAAGGTCGACGAACTGGAACTTTCCGTCCGTTCGGCGAACTGCCTGAAGAACGACAACATCGTCTATATCGGCGATCTCATTCAGAAGACCGAAGCCGAAATGCTTCGCACTCCGAATTTTGGTCGCAAGTCGCTCAACGAGATCAAGGAAGTTCTCGCTTCCATGGGCCTGCACCTCGGCATGGAAGTGCCCGCATGGCCGCCGGAGAACATCGAAGATCTCGCCAAGCGCTACGAAGACCAATACTAAGGCCGCGCGCGCCCTTCGGGGCGCGTACAGCTGGCCTTAGCATCTATGAACTGCGCATGTGCTTTGTCCCGTAGGACGGGACGCACAAGCGCTACCATCAAACGGCAGGCCACCTGCCTGCATGTGAAGGAGAACCGAGATGCGCCACCAGAATTCGGGTCGCAAACTCAACCGTACCGCCAGCCACCGCAAGGCGATGTTCGCCAACATGGCTGCTTCGCTCATCCTGCATGAGCAGATCGTCACCACCCTGCCGAAGGCGAAGGAAATCCGTCCGATCGTCGAGAAGCTCGTCACCCTCGGCAAGCGCGGCGACCTGCACGCTCGTCGTCAGGCGATCTCGCAGATCCGTGACGTTGCCGTCGTTTCGAAGCTGTTCGATGCGATCGCAACGCGCTACGCCAGCCGCAACGGTGGCTACCTGCGCATCATGAAGGCCGGCTTCCGTCACGGCGACAACGCCCCGCTCGCCGTCATCGAATTCGTTGACCGCGACGTCGACGCCAAGGGCGCCGCCGACAAGGCCCGCGTTGCCGCTGAAGCCGCAGCCGAAGCAGCCTGATACGACAAGCGTTCGTCCTGAACGCCATGAAGCCGGGCGCGCAAGCGTCCGGCTTTTTTTGTTGTGCGGAAGCCAAAGCATTTCCAGGAAAAGTGGACACCGGTTTTCCGTCCGGAAATGCGTGAAACGAAAGCATTTCCAGGGAAAGTGGACACCGGTTTTCCGTCCGGAAATGCGCGGCGACAAGATTTTGGAAACCACGTCCCTAGGCATTCTCTTTAGCCCCGGCGTTTAGGGTTTCAGCGGGTTTTAATCGAGTTTGAGTGATGAGCGAGAATTTCGCATTCCTGCTGCCGGTGGTTCTCACCCTGTTCGGGGTGGCCTTTCTCGTCGTGGGGCGCTTCGGCAACCGTGCGGCGCTCTTCTGGGGCGCGGGTTACATCTGCGCCGCGCTCGGTTTTCTCGCGCCCTTCATGGAAGCGGCCGTGCCGGTCACGGTGGTGGCGATGGTGGCGGATGCCGCCTTCCTCTCGGCCTTCTTCCTCTACAGCCACGCGCTCGTCACGCATTTCGATGCGCCGCGCCGCATGGCGCTGCGGGCAGGCGTCGTCGCCATCGCCTATGCCTGCACCAGCGTTGCGGTCCTTGTCGCCGGCAGCCTGCGTTTCGAGCTCTTCATCAACGATATCGCCTGCAGCACCCTGCTGCTGATCGCGGTCCTCTCGTCCTGGCGCCGCTCGAGCGCCTGGATCGATCGGGCGCTGTTCGGCGCCGTGATCTTCGTGATGCTGGAAACGACCATCCGCACGGTGGTCTTCTTCATCATGGCCGGCACGCTGGCGATGGATGAGTTCATCGGCTCGGCCTATGCCTATATCATGCAGATCACCTCGACGATCGGCGCGCTGGTCATGGCCCTGACGGCGCTCGCCTCCGTCGCGCTGCGCATCGTCGAGCGGCACCGGAAGGCCTCGGAGGAGGACCCGCTCACCGGCCTTCTCAATCGTCGCGGCTTCGAGCAGTTCGTCGCCGCCAATGCCCAGCCGACCCGGGGCGAGGCGGCGATCATCGTCGCCGATATCGACTGGTTCAAACAGGTCAACGACCGCTTCGGTCATGCCGCCGGGGACCAGGCGATCCGCGAGGTCGCGGCCTTGCTCGGCACGCTCGCCTGGCCGGGGCTCGCCGTCGCCCGGTTCGGCGGCGAGGAGTTCATCGCCTATCTGCCGAACTGCCGCCTGCAGGACGCCCATACGCTGGCGAACACCGTGCGCATCGCGCTCTCCGAACGTGACCTCAGCCCCATCGGCATCGACCGCGCCATCACCGCCAGCTTCGGCGTCGCCGTCACGGCGGCCGGCGATCATACGATCCACGACGCGATCAGCCGCGCCGACCGGCTGCTCTATCTTGCCAAGAGCAGCGGCCGCAACCGCGTGGTCAGCAGCGCCGCCGACGCGCCGGCGCAGTCCGGTCCGAAATTCTTCGTGGTGTAAGGGCGCACGTCCCACCGGACCGCACCCCCGAAAATGCCATCCGGGACGCAATCACGCGCCACGCACTTTACGCACGGGATCGAAGCGCTGTATCCGGAGGCCATGATTCCGATCCGACCTTCCCGCCCAGACGAGGGCACCCGCATCATCGAAATTTGGCGCGGTGCGGTCGACGCTACGCATCACTTTCTGACGCCCGAGGATCGCCTCGCCATCGATGACCTGGTGTGCGGTTTCCTTCCACAGGCTCCGCTCTGGCTGGCCGTTGATGAAAATGACCACCCGCTGGCCTTCATGCTGATCGATGACGGGCACATGGAGGCGCTCTTCGTCGATCCCGCCTGCCGCGGAACCGGAATTGGTGCTGCCCTTGTGCAGCATGGCCTCACGCTTCATCCCAAAATGACGACCGATGTCAACGAACAGAATGAACAGGCCGTTCGCTTCTATGAGCGAATGGGATTCAGGCGGACAGGCCGTTCGCCGATCGACGGACAGGGCAGGCCCTATCCCCTCATTCACCTGGAATATGCGAGCTGATCGGCCGCCCCGGACAGCAAGCCCAGCGGCGTCATTGCGCTGAAATTCAGGAGCTCCCAGCCTGGGCGGAGCGCACCTGGCCGCCGCGCAGGCCCGCGCCCTCGGGCTTCCTGCGTTTGCCGCCGCGAAGCGTCGGGCGGATGAGGCGATAGCCGAGAAGCAGGGCGACGAGCACGATATAGGTCCATGGCTCCAGCCCGACGACCTTGACCGACATGGCGAAATGCAGGGCCCCGGCGGCGGCGATGACATAGACCAGCCGATGCAGTTTCACCCAGCGCGGCCCGAGCCTGCGGATCGACCAGTTGTTGGAGGTCAGCGCCAGCGGGATCAGCATCAGGAAGGCGGCCATGCCGATGGTGATGAAGGGTCGCTTGGCGATGTCGGCGAGAATGGCCGGGAAATTCAGGTACTGGTCGAGCACCATATAGGTCGTGAAGTGCATCAGCACGTACCAGAAGGCCAGCAGCCCGAGCGCGCGGCGATAGCGGATCCAGTTGATGCCGAGGAGATCGCGCAGCGGCGTGATCGAAAGCGTCGCGATGAGGAAACGCAGCGCCCACAGGCCCAGGAGATGTTCGAACTCCTTGACCGGATTGCCGGGCAGCCGGCCCGTCGCGCCGAGCCAGAAGCCATAGGCGGCCGGCAGGAGGCCGGCGGCATAGAGCAGCCAGATCGACGCCGCATGGTATTTGCGGGGCAGGGCGGGCAAGGCGGCCATCAGTAGTTCGCCCGAAGATCCAGGCCGGCATAGAGGCCGGCAACCTCTTCGCCATAGCCGTTGAAAGGCAGGGTCGGCCGGCGGTTGGCGCCGAAGAAGCCGCCTTCGCCGATGCGGTTCTCGCTCGCCTGGCTCCAGCGCGGATGGTCGACCTCCGGGTTCACATTGGCATAGAAGCCGTATTCGCTCGGCGCGGAGAGGTTCCAGGTCGAGGGCGGCTGCTTGTCGGTGAGCGTGATCTTCACGATCGACTTGATGCCCTTGAAGCCGTATTTCCAGGGAACGACGAGCCGGATGGGTGCGCCGTTCTGGTTCGGCAGCGTCTTGCCGTAGACGCCGACCGACAGGATCGTCAGCGGATGGCGCGCCTCGTCGAGCCTGAGGCCCTCGACATAGGGCCAGGGCAGTGACTGGAAATAGCCGCCTTGGCCCGGCATTTCCTCCGGCCGCACCACCGTCTCGAAGGCGACGTATTTGGCATCGCCCAAGGGCTCCACCTTGTCGAGCAGCGCGGCGAGCGGAAAACCGACCCAGGGAATGACCATCGACCAGGCCTCCACGCAACGCATGCGGTAGACCCGATCCTCGAGCGGCATGGCCAGCAGCTCTTCCAGCCCGAATTCCTTCGGCTTGCCGACGAGGCCGTCGACCTTCACCGTCCAGGGCGTCGGCTTGAACTTTTCCGAATTGGCCAGCGGATCGCCCTTGCCCATGCCGAACTCGTAGAAATTGTTGTAGCCGGTGACGTCCTTTTCCGGCGTCAGTGCCTCGTCGACCGTATAGGCGCTTTTCGATGCCTTGAGCGCTTCGGCGAGGGCGGGCGTTCCGGCGGCGACGAGCGCGCCGCCGGCGGCGGCCGCAAGGAACGAACGGCGGTTGAGGAAACAGGGCTCCGGCGTGATCTCGGAGGCGGGAATGCGGGGCGGACGGTAGAGGGACATGGCGGGGCTCGATCTGTTCGTTGCGTGCCTGATACCTACGTAACGAAGGCCTGTGTTGTTTCAACGGCCGCAAAAGAAATGCGGCAACCACTTTTTCGTGCGCGCCGCGTGAGCTTTCGCGAAGCGAAGGTTCGGCGCGGTTTGCCTTTTTTCCTGCGAAATCCTATCTGAACGTGAGGCGGAAACGAAGGAGACTCGTCCATGCTGAATGCCCGCATCCTGCTTGCCGCCCCGGTTCTCGTGGCGCTGGCGCTTTCACCCGCCAAGGCCGAGGAGCGCACCGTGCCGCAATCGCGCACGGAAATGCAGCTCTCTTTCGCGCCGCTCGTCAAGCAGGTCGAGAACGCCGTCGTCAATGTCTATGCCGAGCGCGTCGTCGAGCGCCGCTCGATCTTCAACGGCGATCCCTTCTTCGAGGAATTCTTCGGCCAGCGCATGCCGAACCGCAGCGAGAAACAGTCCTCGCTCGGCTCGGGCGTGATCGTCGGCGCCAAGGGCATCGTGGTGACGAACAACCACGTCATCGACGGCGCGAGCGACATCAAGGTGGCGCTGGCGGATGGCCGCGAATATGAAAGCACCGTGGTGCTGAAGGACGAGCGCGTCGACCTTGCCGTGCTGAAGATCAAGTCGGATGCCGATTTCACGGCGCTGCCCCTCGGCGACAGCGACGCCGTGCAGGTGGGCGATGCGGTGCTGGCCATCGGCAACCCCTTCAATGTGGGCCAGACCGTGACCTCGGGCATCGTCAGCGCCCTGGGCCGCAACCAGCTGGGCATCAACACCTTCGAGAACTTCATCCAGACCGATGCCGCCATCAACCCCGGCAACTCGGGCGGCGCCCTGGTCGATGCCGCGGGGCGTCTCGTGGGCATCAACACCGCCATCTTCTCGCGCAGCGGCGGCAGCCTGGGCATCGGCTTTGCCATTCCCGGCCAATCTGGTGAAGACCTTCGTCGCCAGCGCGGAAAACGGCAACGCCAGCTTCGACCGTCCCTTCGTCGGCGCCACCTTCGACGCCGTGACCTCGGAAGTCGCCGAGGCGCTCGGCCTCGACCGCGCCCGCGGCGCGCTGATCTCGCGCGTCCAGCCCGGCAGCCCGGCGGAAAAGGCCGGCATGAAGCCGGGGCAGGTCGTCACCGCCGTCAACGGCATTCCGGTCGAGCATCCCGATGCGCTCGGCTATCGCCTCACCACCGTCGGCATCGGCGGCACGGCGCGCATCAGCGTCATCGCCGAGGGCAAGGCGCAGGACCTGACGCTCTCCCTCGACCGTGCGCCCGAGACGACGCCGCGCGACGAACGGCTGATCGAGGGGCGCAATCCCTTCTCCGGCGCGGTCGTCGCCAATCTTTCGCCGCGCGTCGCCGAGGAGCTGCGCATGCCGACGAACCAGACGACGACGGGCGTCGTGGTGACCGAGGTCAATCGCGGTTCGCCCGCCGCGCGCATCGGCCTCCAGCCGCGCGACATCGTCATCGAACTCAACGGCACGGCGGTCACCACCACCGAAACGCTTGCCACGCTCGTCGGCGAGGACCCGTCCATCTGGCGCGTCGAGATCGAGCGTGACGGCCAGCGCATCCGCCAGTTCTTCCGATGAGCGATCTCTTCGCCCCGCGTGAACCGGAGGAGATGGCGGCGAAACGGCCCCTGGCCGACCGCCTGCGCCCCCGCACGCTGGGCGAAGTTTCCGGCCAGGAGCACCTGACCGGACCGGATGGCGTGCTCTCGCGCATGATCGAGGCGGGCTCGCTCGGCTCGATGATCTTCTGGGGGCCGCCCGGCACCGGCAAGACCACGGTGGCGCGCCTGCTGTCCGGCGAGACGGGGCTGGCCTTCGAGCAGATCTCCGCGATCTTCTCCGGCGTCGCCGATCTCAAGAAGGTTTTCGAGAGCGCCCGCCAGCGCCGCATGGGCGGCCGGCAGACGCTGCTCTTCGTCGACGAGATCCACCGCTTCAACCGCGCCCAGCAGGACAGTTTCCTGCCCGTCATGGAAGACGGCACCATCGTGCTCGTCGGCGCGACGACGGAAAACCCGTCCTTCGAACTCAACGCCGCTCTTCTCTCCCGCGCCCGCGTGCTGACCTTCAAGCCGCATGACGAGGAGAGCCTTGAGGAGCTTTTGCAACGCGCCGAGGCGGCGGAGGAGAAACCGTTGCCGCTCGATGCCGATGCCCGCGCCACGCTGCTGCGCATGGCCGACGGCGACGGGCGGGCGGTACTGACGCTGGCGGAGGAAGTGTGGCGCGCCGCGCGTGCCGGCGAGACCTTCGGGCCTGACGATCTCGTGCGCATCGTCCAGCGCCGCGCACCGATCTACGACAAGTCGCAGGACGGCCACTACAATCTCATCTCCGCCCTGCACAAGGCGGTGCGCGGCTCCGATCCCGATGCCGCGCTTTACTATCTCACCCGCATGCTGGATGCCGGCGAGGACCCGCTGTTCCTGTGCCGGCGCATGGTGCGCATGGCGGTGGAGGATATCGGCCTTGCCGATCCGCAGGCGCTCACCGTCTGCAATGCGGCCAAGGACGCCTATGATTTTCTCGGCTCGCCGGAGGGGGAACTGGCGCTGGCGCAGGCCTGCGTCTATCTCGCGACCGCGCCGAAATCCAACGCCGTCTACACCGCCTACAAGGCGGCGATGCGCGCGGCCAAGGAGCACGGCTCGCTGCCGCCGCCCAAGCACATCCTCAATGCACCGACCAAGCTGATGAAGGGCGAAGGCTACGGCGAGGGTTACCGCTACGACCACGACGAGCCGGACGCCTTTTCCGGCCAGGACTATTTCCCGGAGAAGATGGGCCGCCGCACCTTCTACGACCCGCCGGAACGCGGCTTCGAGCGCGAGCTACGCAAGCGGCTGGAATGGTGGTCGAAGCTGCGGCGGGAGCGGGGCTAAGCATTTCCAGCCGAAGCGGTAGCTTCGGCGTGGGACAATGCGACGGTACAAGAGCTCGCATTTCCAGCCGAAGCGGCAGCTTCGGCGTCGGATAATGCGACAAGAGCCTGGAGAGCATTTCCAGCCGAAGCGGCAGCTTCGGCGTCGGACAATGCGACGAGACAAGAGCCACATTTCCAGCCGAAGCGGTAGCTTTGGCGTCGGATCGCGCGGCAAGAGGCTGGAATGTTTCCGGTAAGCGGAACTTGTCCTAGGCCGCGCTGAAGCGCTGCGTCGGCTTCTGCGGCGCCACCGGCACGACCTTGATCGAGGACTGCGCCTTGCCGGGATGGCCTTCCATATCGACCACCACATGCCAATGGCCGTTGTCCGGCACCTTCAGCCGGATAGGCGACTGCTTGGCCACGCCGCCGAGGAACTTGTGCTGGCGGGCATTCTTGAAGAGATCGAAATTGGCATGGCTCATCAGCCGCACATTGGCGACGGCCGAAAGCGTGATCTCGACCACCGTTCCGGCGCGCTGCATGTCGAGGTCGTAATGCGTATAGGAGAAGCTGTGTGCCATTGTCTGCCCGGGATGTATCTGGTTTTGCGCTAATATTCGCACGCGCCGGTTAACGTTCCCTTCCGCCGGCGGGACAATCGCGTTGCCGCAATAGCAAAAGCATTTCAACGGATTGCGCGGGAATCCGGAATCAAACCGGCAGGCACTTGAATCGTTTTTTCAAAAGCATGAAGCCCGGATGCATGGGGCGCATCCGGGCTTCATCGCGTCCGTGAGGCCGCCTGCCGCAGGCACCGCGCCGGATCGACCCAAGACCCGGGGCACCATGATGCGGTAGACGCGGACGCGTCCTGTCACCGGCTGGCCGGTGGTTCGTATCCAGTGATCGAACTGTCGCATGGGGCGGGGCGGCGTGCTGTTCCCTGCGGAACAGGCGGGAATGGCTCAGAGCGTTTGCGTCCAGGCCTGCACCGTCTTTGCCATGGTGGCCAGGTGATCGGCGGCGGAGAAGCCGGAAACACTCTTTCGCGGCTTCAGGTCGTGGTCGCCGTCCTCCAGCCAGAGAAGGCGGATGCGCTCCGGCAGGCCGTAAGCCGGCACCTCGTCCTTCGTGCCGAAGGGATCGCGCGTGCCCTGGCAGATCACCGTCGGCACCGTCAGCGTCATCAGATGGGCGGTGCGCAGCTGCGCGGGCTTTTCCGGCGGGTGGAACGGATAACCGAGGCAGAGCAGGCCGGCGATACGGCCGTCGGCGTGAAGATCCTCCGCCACCATGCTGGCGACGCGTCCGCCCATCGACTTGCCGCCGATGACGAGCCTGCCTTTCGCACCGAGCGCTGCGACGGCGGCGCGAAATTCCGGGTTCAGCGTCTCGGCCTTCGGCGGTGGCCGGCGACTGCCCTCCGTGCGACGCGCGGCCATGTAGGAAAATTCGAAACGCGCGACGCGCAGGCCCTCGGCCGTGAGCGCGGCGGCGGCGGCGTTCATCGCGGCCGAATCCATCGGCGCGCCGCTGCCATGGGCAAGAAGCAGGGTGACGGGCGCATCGTCCGGCCCGGTGAAAAGAAAGGGCGTGCTCATCGTGCCGTCATAGCGTGTCGCGCCGCCGGCCGCCAGACGGCGCCTATTTGGCGTGGTCCTTCTTCACTTCGCCGGGCGCGATGGGGTCGCTGGCCGGAAAAGTCTCTTCCAGCGCTTCCTCCAGATAGTCGTCCTGCTCGGCCTTGTGGCTCTTCTCCGTCTGCGCCGCCTGTTCCTTCTCCAGCGAGGCCTTCGGGCTGTTCACGTCTTTCGCCATGGTCGTCTCCCTTGCAATGGTCCCCTTTAGATAGGGTGCGTTTCTGCCGGGACGAGGGCGTCAGCTCTCCGGCAAGGCGAGATCCGCGATAACGGGCAGGTGGTTCGAGCCGAAGGCCGGGCCGACCTGCCGCGCCTTGAGGAAAATGTCCGGCGACACGGCGATGTGATCGATCGAGGCGCCGATATAGGCAAGGGCGTCGAGCTTCATCGAGAAGCGCGTGACCGGCTGGAGCCAGCCGCCGGCGGTGGAGGCAAGGCCGGCCTGCCGCAGGAAGCTGCGGAAGAACGGCGACCAGGTGGGCGTGTTCCAGTCGCCCGCGACGATGACGGGCGCCTTTTCCAGATCGCCCTTCACGGCATCGGCCACGGCGGAAAGATAGGCGTTGCGATCGCGCCATTGCCACAGGCGGCGCGGCGTTTCCGGGTGGAAGGCGTAGAGGAAGAGCGGCTTGCCGCCAAGATCGAGTTCGAGCCGCAGCGGCTGTTTGTAGGCATGCTCTTCGGTGAAGGCGCGCTTCAGCTCCGTCTCGGCGCGGATCGGCAGGGTGGAGAAGACCTTGAGGTCATCCCGCTCACGGCTTTCCGCACTGCTCTCATAGGGGTAGAGCCCGGCCGACGAAATCGCCCGGTCCCAGGCCTCCGTCGTTTCCTCCAGCACCACGATATCGGGCTTTTCCCGGCGCAGCAGGTCGATGAAGACGGAAGGGTTTTCCGTATTGTTGACGTAGAGATTGGCGGTCAGCACCTTCAGCCCGGCGCCCGTGGCCGGGGCAGGGCGCGCGGTCGGCACGTCGGCGGCCGGAATGATCGCGACGGCAAGACCGAGCCCGGCAATGACGATCGCCTTCAGCCGCCGCGTCACGACGGCGGCCACCGTCAGGAACAGGCCGGTCGCCACCACATAGGGCCAGGCGAAGGTGAGAAGATCGACCAGCCAGAACCGGTCGGCGGCAAGCACCACGACGCTGACGGCGAAGAGATAGGCAATGACGCCCGGCAGGACGAGGACGCGGTAGGCAAGGGCGATCGGCCCCCGGCGCGGCGCTATCGGCATGACTGCTCCTTTGGATCGCGGGCGTGGGTCAGGTCGATTCCCCGAAGGGAGATTTGCATGTAGCCCGCGCCCGCCGATGCTGCAATGTTGTTGCGGCTGCATCGAAGACACGCGATCTGCAACAGTACTTTCGTGTTTTTGACGACAGCGTGACGGCGTAGCTGTAGCAAGGGATTGAAATCCAGCGATGAAGCCGTTCGCCAGAATGGGCGGGATGAATCCCCTGCGTGCAAACACAGGTTCTCCGCAATCGATTGGTAGGATGTGGGTGCCGGCCAAGGTTGGTCTTGTTGCTTACTTCCAGCACTTTCGATCATAGTTAAGGAACTCGCCACGCATGTCCTGGCTTCGTGGTTAAGCCCTTTGTGCCGTCAGAAAGGTGCTTCCGATCTCGAAATGAGGCTGAGCGTTGCGCTGTTGGCCGGAGCCCGCAAGACCCTTATAATGAATGAAGTTTTGGCAGAGCGAGGTGTGATAGTGAGAGGCCTTGAGCCGTAGTGCCTTCGATCATGCTGCTGCAAGCGCTCCAACGGTGCGGTAGACTGCCGTCGCTAGCAGCTTGCTTGAGACTGGCGCCAGATTACCGGAATAACTTGGAAAAGCAGATGGCGATCAGCGATTCCGCTGGACGCGCCGAAGCGTGAGTGCTCTACGACCTCGCGCCAAGAGAGAAGCATGCAACGGTTATGGGTCAACATAGACGGTGACATTGAAGAACTTTGCGTTCCTGCAGAGGTCGAAGAAGTCATGCCTGGTGTCAGCTGGGGCCGCCCAGACGACCTTTTCACCCCCTCCTTCTGGAAATATCAGTCCGAAGCTCAGATGCGCCGCAATCGCTACAGTCACCATCGGCTGGGCTCGAACTTGTTGGAAGAGATCGCCGTATGCCTTCTAGGTGGTTACGGCATTCCGGCAGAGATCGGGATGGCGGCTTTTGAACGGCTGAAGCAGGAAGATATACTGCTCGGCGACAGCAGCGAGTCAGAAATCTTTGCTCAGCTCTCTCAGCCCTTTGATATGCAGGGTAGCGCACGGCGTTATCGTTTCGCTGCTCAGAAAAGCTCCTATCTGGCACGCTCGCTTCAAATGGCGAAGGACTTTCCGGTGGACGAGCCGCCTCGGCTACTGCGTGATCGTCTCCTCGCACTCCCCGGTATAGGACCGAAGACTGCATCATGGATCGTTCGGAACCATCTTAACTCGGATGACGTAGCGATCATCGATGTCCATCTGCATCGAGCCTGCGTTATGATGAATGTTTTCGAGGCAAAATCTGATCCGGCTAGGGAATATTTCTCGCTCGAAACGCTGTTCTTGCGTTTTGCGGCGGCGCTCAAGGTTCGGGCGAGCGTTTTGGACGCCATAATATGGGACTTCATGCGTCGAATCGGTCCTACCGCGCGCAATAGCAGATCGGTCCAGGCCCAGCAGCTACAACTGACTTTCTAATCTTCCGCTCTCCTCCCAAGCGCGACCACGCCTACCGGGACGATGTCCGGAGTCTCCGGCAAAAGGGCTTCGATTATTTCGCCACCCACCACTCCCAGCGGGCAGAACGCCATTTCGTGAGCTTCCGACGTAAGGGCCATCATCTGTATCACTGCCCCGGCATCTCGCCATACTAGAGATTCGTGGTTCGCATAGAGGCGGCGCACATTTCGACAGTCTGAGATGAGAGCCACCCAGTGGCCGTCCGCTTCCGGCAGAACGGCCTCGCAGGTTTGGAAGAAAGCCGTGTACGCAGAGGGGGCTCTGACCTGGACCGAGACAAACAGGTCCCTAACATCGTCGTAAACGATGGGCCGGTGATCGCGGCGCAGAACAATGGCTTTAACTGGATGGATGGCTCCGGCTGACAGGACGGCTTTCAGTCTTCTGCCTTGTTTCTCTCCGTAGCCTACGAAGTCCGCCTTCAGCGTCTCTCGAACAGTACGTGCGACCTGCTCAAGACTCGCTGCGGCAATGGCCCGTCTTGAACGTCGTGTTCTGACAACACTCGCAAAGAGTTTGTCGAGCGGACTCGGCTGTAAAACCAGATGAACATCTCGTGGATCGAGCCACTCCAGATCATTGGAGAGTGGTTCGCCTCCTGTGGGCTGAGGATCAGTATGGCTCAATCCCGACAGCCTCCATCGTCTCGTAATGCTTCCGGCAGCCCCTGCAGTGTCCGCAGGAATAGTCGCTGACGTGGCATGAATGGGACCATGCCAGGATTTCCATCGGAATTCCCGAAATGCGTACCAACTCGTCCGCGCTATAATCGGCAGCCGGGGCGGCCAGCTTCAAGCCGCCTTCCTGCATCGACAAGAGCGCACTGAGGGCCTCGACGAACTCTCGGCGTCCATCGACATGGAACCCGTCAGTCCGAAGTGCTCCGATTTCAAGGACATCGATCTTGTACCTTATGCACTCCATGGCAGCTAATGTGACCAACATCTGGTTCCGGTATGGCCACCATTCGCTGGCGGGTGCATTCGGGTCCGCCGGTGTTCCCGCAAGGTCGCCACTTCCTAATGCTGAAAGATCGGTTCGGACAATGCGTTGTTCGATGCCCAACGTGCTGCACACGGCCGACGCCGCCCTGATTTCTCCCTCTGCCGCCTTGTGTCCATAATCAATCGTGATCGCCAGATCAGGTTTTCGCCAATATGCGAGGCAGGTCGAATCCATCCCACCGGAAAGGAGAAGAGCCCGTCTCATGATCGCCACGCAATCTGGAACAGGGCGCTGACGTAGTCATCGTGGAGATGTGCTCCTGATCCTTTGGGGAGCTTTACGTCCACATCTCGCATGTTCTGAGTGACGCAGAACACCGGTTTCTTCAGGGCGCGGGCGTAACCAACCTCGAATACAGTACCAGGACTACTGCCGTTCAAAATTGCAAAGACGGCGTCGCACTGGTCCACCGCGCTCAAGTCCTGCTTCACCACCACCTCTGCAACGCCAGGGCCGATGTCGTGGATAGGACTGAACACCTCCATTCCCAACGCCTTCAAATGCGCGCGCGCATCGTTGATAAATAGGCGTTGGCCAGTCTCCCGGAAAGGTCCGGCGAGGTAGATTTTCCCACCAGCTTTGGTCACCGTTTCACGATCAATGAGTTTTTCGGCGGGCAGTATGGGAAGGTCTTGCGTCTCGACGTAGTTTGCTACTGACTTGCTGGCGAATAGGGCAGCATCAACAGGCGAAAACTGATTGATCGCCCAGGCGAGTGCGAAAGCCGCAACGAAAACGTCCCCCGACCCAAGGCTGAAGACATTTTTCGTTTTGAAAGCAGGAATATGATGAGACTGACCAGCAATGTAAATCGTCGCTCCTTCGATCCCGTCTTTGACAACGATGATCTCTGCACGTTCTTTCTCAAAGAGCATTCGAACAGCATCATTCACACTGTCGGCCTTAGCCATACCAAGAATTTCGCCCCGATTGGCGATCACCGCGAGGTGTTTGGCGGACGAGCCAGATGACATAAATGATCGCGGATTGTGAGGTGCCTGTGGATCAAACACGACATAATTGCCATCCACCTTCGGGTCGCTTTCCATCATGCCGAACTTGACAATGACTTGGCCCGCTATATCGGGAATGCGGATTGGAGATTGGCTCTGTCCTAGTGAGATCGTCGGAACGGCCAAGGTGTGGATATAATCAAATTCAATCGCCTGCGCCCGTTGCTGCAGCCGCAAGTCTATTCCCATGGTCCCGAACGATGCCGCCGCCGTGATCATTTCCCTATCCGTCACGGCGCTATGCAGTACAATTTTATCAATGTGCCCGAGTAAAGCCATAGCGGCCCGGCCTGCTGAACCCCACAACTGGTCCCAGTACGGAAACGCCACTTTTTCCCGGTAGATGCCGCCGACGATTTCGATTTCGCTCATGCTGGATATATCTCTACGCGCACGATACCTCCATTAATGGCGGTTACTCTGGCTGCATAAACCTGCCCGCGTCGGATGCATTCTATGATGTCGGCTAGACGCGCAGAGGTGATCGAGCCAGCTATCGCTCCCTCGTAAACGGCCACGACCCTCAACGGGTTTTCCTGTAGGACAACGGCGAGGACCGATCCCACGACCATGTTGCCGATGACTTGGGCGTTTGGAGACGCAAGGACCGCCAACTCTGTGAACATGCAAGCATTGGGTCCACCGTCTCCGGCTGGGCCTTCACTGTCAGCCGTGTCTTTCGCTGTTGGAACGGAGGATGCTGGCCTCCAACTGCTGCTGTCGTCGCCGCCGCCGCCCCCGCCTGATCCCGACATGATTCCCTCCAGGTTGTCTCTGAATGCTACTTCCACCTATGGGTAAGTCAACGGGTGGATCTGCTTGGAAGCTGCTTTTCATTGCGTGATATTGTTGGGGGGAAGTCTTGTTCGGGTCTGTCTTCGTTTTTCCAAATTGCTTATGGGTGTAGGATAAGCCCGAATGCTGCCCTGAAGGCGCTGAGTGCTGAGCAAAGGACGATCATGTGAGTGAGTACAAAAGCAGGATTACTGAGCCCAACCAAGTGCCTGACTTCCGTAAAGATTATAAACTGGATCGCCTCGCCGAGCATTTCAATGTAGCCCAGTTTGTCAGTTTCGCCCCTTCGGCTTCTGAGCCTGCACAGCAGTATGCTCGGCTGGCGAGCTTGCCTGAGAATTTTAAGTTTGCCTCGGTTTCGTCCGCGCTGGAAGCTTTGTTCGAGCGCAGCGCCGATGGAACCATCAATATTCGCAGCTTTAGCGAGACCGAATCCCAGAGTCGGGAGTTCCTGTATGCTCTGAAGACTGTTGACGAAGCGGCGGGCGCAATCCGACGCATCGCGGGGGACGGGGCTTATACCATCGCCAATGAAACCATTGATGTTTCTGATGGTGGTGTGTCGGGCGTTGCGATGGGAGGCCTTGTCGAATTCCGACCTGATGCGACGCCACGAGGTGTAGAGCAGCCCGGTTTTGCAAGCTTACCGACCGCCTGGGCGGCCCAGCTTTTCAAAATTGTGTATGGGTTCGATCCTGGACTGGAAGAAAGCGAGCGCGCTCGGATCGAGTTCAGTTTGCACCCCCGTGCACGCGGCTGGCGGCAAACGAATACAATTTTCTGGGAATATGGGGACATCGACCATTTCGACCGATCCGCCGATGTAAGGTGGCCGAACGACTTCAGCCGATTGATCGGCGACAAAGCGTACGGGCTCCTCGTTGGGCACCTGGTCGGGCTCCCCGTACCCCGGACCACGGTCATATCACGTCGAATAGCGCCATTTACCTTCGGCCGTGACACACTGTCAGCTGAGCAATGGATCAGGACTGCTCCCGTCGTTCAAGTACCCGGAAAGTACACTACAGCGCGAGGATGGCAGGACCCGTTTCGCTTGATGCAGAATGAGGACCCGAGTGGCGTAGCTATAGCATCAGTCCTAGCTCAACAGGGCGTGCGAGCTGACTACTCAGGCGCGGCTATCGAAGCGTCTGACGGCG